>DATAFH010000070.1:0-2675 GCA_036257565.1 Solirubrobacteraceae bacterium
GCTGCCGGAGGCGCGCGCCGCCGCCGCGCCGGACGCGCCCGCGCTCGCCGACGAGGCTGTCACGCTCGACAACGCGGCGTTCGCCGACCGCGTGGCCCGCGCGGCCGCGCTGTTGGACCGCCTCGGCGTTGGCGCCGGCGATGTCGTCGCGGTCGCCCTGCCGAACCGCATCGAGCTGATCATCGCCCTCTTCGCGGCCTGGCGTCTGGGCGCCGCGGCGACGCCCGTCAACCCCGCGCTGACTTCGACCGAGATGCAGTACCAGGTGGACGACGCGGGCGCCAAGGTGGTGATCGGAGACGGCCTCGAGCTCGACGCCACCGTCGTCGACGTTGACGCGCTCGCGGCGGAGCCGTCCATTCACCGCGCCCCCGTGGAGCCCCAGCCCGCCGCGCTGGCGTTGCTGATCTACACCAGCGGGACGACCGGCAAGCCGAAGGGCGTGATGCTCGACCACGCCAACATCGCCGCGATGTGCGACATGACGCGTGCGGGTCTCGGCATCACGGCCGCCGATCACAGCCTGCTGATCCTGCCGCTGTTCCACGTCAACGGCATCGTCGTCGGCACGCTGGCGCCGTTGCTCGCCGGTGGCCGGGTGGCGGTCGCGGGCCGCTTCAGCCCGAAGACCTTCTTCGGGCTCGTCGAGCGGATCCGGCCGACGTACTTCTCGGCCGTGCCGGCGATCTACGCGATGCTGACCTCGTTGCCCGAGGCCGAGACGGCCGACACGTCATCGCTGCGCCTCGTCGTGTGCGGCGCGGCCCCGATGCCGGCCGAGCTGATCGCCCGCGTCGAGGACGTCCTCGGCGTCGCGCTCGTCGAAGGCTACGGGCTCTCCGAGGGTTCTTGCGCCTCTACGCTCAACCCCTTCGACGGCGTCCGCAAGCCCGGCACCGTCGGCCTGCCGCTGCCCGGCCAGGAGGTGCGCGTCGTCGACCAGCTCGGCAACCCCGTCCCCCAGGGAGAGCGCGGCGAGATCGTCATCCGCGGCGCCAACGTGATGCGCGGCTACCTCAACCGGCCCGAGGACACCGCCAAGACGATCGTCAATGGCTGGCTGCACACCGGCGACGTCGGCATCTTCGATGAGGACGGCTACCTGCGGATCGTCGACCGCATCAAGGACATGATCATCCGCGGCGGCGAGAACATCTACCCCAAGGAGATCGAAACGGCCCTCTACAGCCACGATGGCGTGCTCGAGGCCGCCGTCGTCGGACGGCCCGACGACGTCCTCGGCGAGGTCGTCGTCGCCTACGTCGTCGTGCGCCCCCGGGCGGCTGTCACGGTCGAGGAGCTCGAGGCGCTGTGCGCCGAGCAGCTGGCCAAGTACAAGCGGCCGGCAGCGATCGAGATCCTCGCCGAGCTGCCCAAAAACCCGATCGGCAAGATCGACAAGCCGGCGCTCAGGAAGCTGTGATCGAGGGAGAACGCCCGTGAAGCTGCGCATGACAGCCCGAGGACTGATCTGCGAGGACGCTGAGCGCGACCGGTGGGTGCGGCTTTCCCACGATGGCGATCTGCTGTCGTTCCTCGCGGGGGGGCGCGAGGCGGTCGCTCGCGCCGCGCAGGCCGTCGAAGGCGCTGAAGCCGCCGACCCGGCCGAGGCGGTGCTGCCGTTCCGGCCGCGCTCGATGCGGGCGTTCATGCTGTGGGAGCAGCACGTGATCGACTCGAGCCGAATGCTCGTCAAGAATTTTTTCCCGGCACCGATGGCAAAGCTCGTGCTGGGGTTCGAGCGGGTGACGGGGAAGCCGTTCCCGAAGCTTAAGCCGAACGACCGCTTCCGCGAGGCGCCGACCTTCTACGTCGCGAACCACACGTCGGTGCTCGCCGACGGGCAGGACATGTGGTGGCCGTCGCACACGAAGTACCTCGACTTCGAGCTCGAGCTCGCCTGCGTGCTCGCGAAGCCGCTCGTCGACGCGACGCCGGAGGAGGCGATCGACGCGGTCGGCGGCTGGTTCATCCTGAACGACTGGAGCGCCCGCGACATTCAGGCGGACGACGCGCGACGCAACATCTTCGGCCCCGTCGTCAAGGCCAAGACGTTCGCCAATTCGATTGGCTTTGACGTCGTGACCGCCGACGCGGTTCCCGACTGGACGGCGATGCGCGGCCGCGTGCGCGTCGACGGCGAGCTCTGGTGCGAGGGCACGACAGCGAACCCGCAGCACACGCTCGGCGCGATGCTCGCCTACGCGTCCGCCGGCGAGAAGCTCGCCGCGGGCGATGTGATCTCGACGGGCACGATGCCCGGCTGCTGCGGGCTCGAGCTCGACCGCTGGATCCAGCCGGGACAGACGGTCGAGCTCGAGGTCGACGGGATCGGCACGCTCACCAACCGGATCAGCCCGACCGCGGTGCCCGTGTGATGGCCGACTGCGACGTGCTGATCTGCGGCCTCGGCCCGGTCGGCCAGCTGCTCGCGCTGCTGCTCGACGACCTCGGGGTGTCGGTGATCGCCTTCGATAAGGCGAGCGAGCCCTACGACCTGCCGCGCGCGGCCGTCGTGGACGACGAGGTCATGCGCATCTTCCAGGCCGCCGGCGTGGACCGCGAGGTCATGCGAGCGGCGCAGGTCGCGCCGGTGGTGAGCCTCGTCGATCGCAGGGGGCGGGCGACGGAGGTGTTCCGCTTCGGCGACGGCGAGCTCGGGCACCCGCCGCTCG
>DATAFH010000071.1:0-16080 GCA_036257565.1 Solirubrobacteraceae bacterium
CGGCCTGACGCCCGAGCTGATGGCGCGGATCCCGGCGAAGAACCTGCGCACGCACGTGCCGGGCGCGACGCTCGCCGACGCGCTCCCGCACCTGCGCGAGACCTACTGCGGCACGATCGCCTACGAGATCGAGCACATCGCCTCGCACCGCCAGCGCACTTGGCTGCGCGAGAAGATCGAGTCCGGGACCTTCCGCAAGCCACTCACCAACGAGGAGTCCAAGGCGCTGCTGCGGCGCCTCACCCAGGTCGACTCGCTCGAGCGCTTCATGCACAAGGCCTACCTGGGCCAGAAGCAGTTCTCGATCGAGGGCCTGGACATGACGGTCCCGATGCTCGACGAGATGATCCAGCTCGCGGCCGCCAACGGCGCGCGCGAGGTCGTGATCGGCATGGCGCACCGCGGGCGGCTCAACGTGCTCGCGCACTGCCTCGGCCGCGCGTACGAGACGATCTTCCGCGAGTTCGAGGGCGCCTCCTCGATCGAGGCCGTGACGACGATCCCGCAGGGCGGGACGGGCGACGTCAAGTACCACCACGGCGCCCAGGGCACCTACCAGCTCGACGGCGACGGCTCGATCATCGTGCGGCTCGAGTCCAACCCGAGCCACCTCGAGTACGTCTCGCCGGTGGTCGAGGGCGCCACGCGCGCAGTGCAGACGTCGCGCAAGGGGCCGCACGCCTCGCTCGACACGAACGCGGCGATCCCGATCATCCTGCACGGCGACGCCGCGATGCCCGGCCAGGGGGTCGTCGCGGAGACGCTGAACCTGCAGGCGCTCGACGGCTATACGGTCGGCGGCACGCTGCACATCATCCAGAACAACCAGGTCGGCTTCACCACCGACCCGGACGACTCGCGTTCCACGCGCTGGGCCTCGGACCTCGCCAAGGGCTTCGACGTGCCGATCATCCACGTGAACGCCGACGACGTGGAGGCGTGCGTCTCGGCCGTGCGGCTCGCGTTCGCGTTCCGCCAGGAGTTCGGCCACGACGTGGTGATCGACCTGATCGGCTACCGGCGCTTCGGGCACAACGAGGCGGACGAGCCGGCGTACACGCAGCCGGAGATGGCGACGATCATCAAGGGCAAGACGCCGGTCCGCGACCTCTTCGCCGCGCACCTCGTCGAGCAGGGCGTGCTCAGCCAGGAGGAGGCCGACGCGCTCCAGACCGAGATCTGGGACTCGCTGGCCCGGCGGCACAAGGCGCTCAAGGAGGAGCTCACGAGCGCAGGCGCCGAGCAGCCGACGGGCGGCTACGAGCTCGACCGCTCGCCTTCGCCGGAGGTGCGCACGGCGGTCGAGGCCGACAAGCTGCGCGCGCTCAACGACGCCCTGCTGAAGATCCCCGACGGCTTCACCGTCCACCCGAAGCTCATCAAGCAGCTCGAGCGGCGGCGCGAGACGCTGGGTGCGGACGGCGGCATCGACTGGGCCCAGGCCGAGGCGCTCGCATGGGCGGCGCTGCTCGAGGAGGGCACCCCGGTCCGGCTCACGGGCCAGGACTCCGAGCGCGGGACCTTCTCCCAGCGACACCTCGTGCTGCACGACGCCAAGACGGGCCAGCGGATCTCGCCGATCCAGAGCCTGCCGGGCGCGAAGGCGCCGATGGAGCTGCACAACTCGCCGCTCAGCGAGGTCGCGTGCCTCGGGTTCGAGTACGGCTACTCGATGGAGGCGCCGGAGACCCTCGTGGCGTGGGAGGCGCAGTTCGGCGACTTCGTGAACTCCGCCCAGGTCATCATCGACCAGTTCATCATCTCCGCGCTCTCGAAGTGGGGGCAGACCACGCGCCTGACGCTCCTGCTCCCGCACGGCTACGAGGGCTCGGGGCCGGAGCACTCCTCGGCGCGGCTGGAGCGCTTCCTGATCCTGGCGGCCGAGGGCAACATCCGGGTGGCCAACCTGACGACCCCGGCGCAGTACTTCCACCTGCTGCGGCGGCAGGCGCGGGTGGCCAAGCAGCGGCCGCTGGTGATCATGACCCCCAAGTCGCTGCTGCGGCTCCCGCAGGCGACGTCGCGGATCGCGCACCTCGCCGAGTCCCGCTTCTTCCCGGTGCTGGCCGAGCCGCGGATCGACGAGGAGAAGGTCCAGCGCCTCGTCCTCTGCACCGGCAAGATCTACTACGACCTGAAGGGCCACGCGACGCGCGAGAACAACGAGGGCGTGGCGATCTCGCGGGTCGAGCTGCTGTACCCGTTCCCGCAGCAGCAGATCCTCGACGAGGTCGCCCGCTACCCGAACCTGCGCGAGGTCGTGTGGGTGCAGGAGGAGCCGCGCAACATGGGCGCCCGCGCGCACATGTCGCCGCGGCTGCTGCACATCCTCCCGCCGCCGCTCGAGTTCGGCTACGTGGGACGTCCCGAGCGGGCGTCGCCGGGCGAGGGGTATCCGGCCGCCCACACCGTCGAGCAGACGCGGATCATCCGCACCGCGCTCGACCTCTCGCAGCCGGTGTCGGTCAACCCGGAGAAGCTGCCGGGCGAGCGGTGAGCTCGCTCTTCAGCGACTCGACCGTGCGCTCGGTGTAGCGCTGCGCCGGCCAGCCGCGCTCGTTGACGAGGTGCTGGTACGTGCTCGGCTGGATGCGGGCCCAGACCCAGTCCGTGGCGGTGTCGACGCTCCAGCCGTCGGCCAGGGCGAGCCGGCCGACCGCCTCGTGGAGGATGTCGTGCAGCTCGCCCATGCGGTCGCGCCAGGCGCTGCCGCCGTCGTCGCTGGTGACGAGCGCGGTTTCGAGCGCGCGGGCCACGGGGAGGATCTCCGGGACGTAGTCGCACCACGCGCGCAGGAGGTGCTCGAAGCCGGCGTCGGGGTCCATCGCGCGGGAGTCCCGAGCGGCGGCGGCGAAGGGGCTCGTCTGGTCGCGGCGGCGCGCCATCGCGGTCAGCAGCCCGGCGCGGTTCGTGAAGTGGAAGTAGACGAGCTGCCTCGAGACGCCGGCCTGGGCGGCGATGCGCGCGACCGTCACGTCCGCCGTCCCCCCCCGCTGGATGAGCGTCCAGGCCGCGTCGAGGATCTGCGAGCGGGTGTCGTCGCCGGTGGTCGTCACGGCTGGGAGTTTGACGCGTGTCAAAGCGGAGAGTAGAGTTTGACACGTGTCAAAGTTGTGGCTGAGCCCGTACGAACCGGTCGAGGTGGACGGGACGACGCTGCCGGCGCTCGTCTCAGCCCATGCGGACGAGCGGCCGGCCCTCGTCGACGGCACCTCCTCCCGCACCGTCTCGTACGCGGATCTCGCCGCGCGCGTGGACTCCGTGGCCGCCGGTCTCGCGGCGCGCGGCTTCCGCCCCGGCGACGGTCTCGCCGTCTGGGCGCCCAACCAGCCGGCCTGGGCCTGTTTCGCCCCTCGGCGCGATGGCCGCCGGTGGCTGGTCACCGGCATCAACCCGCTCGCGACCGACCGCGAGGCGGCCACCCAGATCACCGACGCACGGACGACGATCCTCGCAACCACCAGCGACCTCGCACCCCGAGCGCGCACGCTCCCGGGGCTCCGCGAGGTCTTGGTCCTCGACGACACGCCGCCACGCACTCCCCCGAGGGGCCTCGGCGCGGCTCCCGCGGTGGACCCGGAGGCGATCGCGCTGCTGCCGTACTCGAGCGGGACCACGGGGCTGCCGAAGGGCGTAGTGCTCACGCATGCGAACCTGGTGACGTCGGTCCGACAGCTCGGGCGGCACCTGCGCCCGACGCGGCGTGACGTCGCGCTGGCGCTCGCGCCCTTCTCGCACGTGATGGGGTTCGTGGTCACCTGCGCGCTGCCGCTGGCGGCCGGGGCGACCGTGGTGACGATGGCGCGGTTCGACCTCGAGGCCTGCTGGCGGTCGTCGAGCGGCACCGGGTGACCGTGCTGGTCGTGCCGCCGCCGGTGATGGGCGCCCTCGCCCACCACCCGGCGGTCGATCGCTTCGACGTGTCCCCGGTCGAGCTGGTGGTGTCGGGGGGCGCGCCGCCGGGCTACCGCGGCGACCCGGACGCCACCGCCGCGCTGATCGACGCCGACGGCTGGCTGCACACCGGCGACCTCGGCCATGTCGACGCCGACGGCGACGTGTGGATCGTCGACCGCCTCAAGGAGCTGATCAAGGTCGGCGGCCTCCAGGTCGCGCCGGCCGAGCTCGAGGCGCTGCTCGCCACTCACCCGCAGGTCGCCGACGCCGCGTGGTCCCGGCGCCCGACCCGGCGCGGGGCGAGGTTCCCATCGCCCTCGTCGTCCCGCGCGGCGAGATCGACATCGAGGCGGTGACGGCGTGGGTGAACGAGCGCGTCGCGCCGTACAAGCGCCTCCGCGAGCTCCACACCATCGACGCCCTCCCCCCGCACACCGAGCGGCAAGCTCCTCCGCCGCCGGCTCCGCGAGCCACTTGCGGTCTAGCCGAGCGCGGCGGGGCGCCTTCTAGCCGCGGCCGAGCGTGCGGCGGACTTCGGCGGCGGCCGGGGCGAACGTGGGTGGGAGGCGGTCGAGGAGCGTGGCCCAGCCGGCGTGGACCGCGACCGCTCGTTGCACGGCGTCGACGCCGGCCTCGAGGTCGCCCGTGTGGGCGATGGCGAGGCCGGCCCAGAAGAGGAGCTCGTCGGACTCCGGGGCGAGCTCGGCGGCGCGGCGGTACAGCGCGCCGGCCTCGTCGGCCCGGTCCGCGGCCATCAGCTCGTCGGCCTGGCCGGCCAGCTCGTAGGCGCGCTGAAGGCCGAGCAGGCGCCGGAGCTCGTGGAGCGGCTCCGTGTGATCCTCGACGCGCAGGTCGACGCGGGCGGTCCACGCCTCGCCCGTGGCGGGGACGACCAGCAGCGCGGCGGACTGACGGCCGCGCACGTCCCCGCCCTCTCCCTCGGCGGCCTCGAGCGCCGCCAGCAGCCGGTCGGCGAGGTCGCCCGTCGCGCTCTCGAACGCCGCGGACATGGCCGCAGGCACGGTGTCCCGGGTCATCATGTTCGCCTGGCACGACCAGTGCGGGCCGGTCGCGTCGCCCGCGCAGGGGATGCACTCGGGGCCCGTATGGACCGCGACGCTTCTCGTGTCGACCACGGCGAGCTGCCGCATCGCGGCGAGTGGATCGTCGCCGAGGAGGGCCGCGACGGCTTCGGCCGCCCTCGCCCCTCGTTCCAGCAGGTCGAGCGCTCGCGGGCCGTACGCCGGTTCGACCACCGACTGCGTCGCCACCGCACCGACCCCCGGCCGCGCCCAGGCGCACAGCGAGCCGACCGAGAACCAGTGCGACTGAACCGCCGCGCCCAGCTCGCCTGTGGTCGGGTCGCGGGCGACGATCGAGTATGTCCCGTGGCGCACGGCGGGCGAGGATATCCGGACGTGACGGTGGTGCCGGCGGCGCCAAACTGCGGACGATGCCAACCCGAGCCGACGCGATCCTGGCCCGCATCCGCGACACACCTCCCGGCTTCGTCCGCGCCTACGGCGACGTGTCGCCCGGAGCGCCCCGCTATGCGGGAACGGTGCTCGCCGGCACCGACGACCCCACGCTCCCGTGGCACCGGATCGTGCGTGCGGACGGGTCGCTCGCCAAGGGCGACAGGCAGCGCGCGCTGCTTGAAGCGGAAGGCGTGCCGTTCAAGGGCGACCGGGTCGACATGCGGGTCGCGCGGCTGCCCGCGTAGCCTGTCGCGCGTGTGGGCTCAGCGGGAGATCACGTTGCGGCCGCGACCTCGCGGCTTCCATCTGATCACCGACGAGATCGTGAGCGGCATCCCGGAGCTGCGCGAGATCACCGTCGGCCTGGCCCACCTGTTCCTCCGCCACACCTCGGCCTCGCTCACGCTCAACGAGAACGCGTCGCCCGACGTCAGACGCGACTTCGAGAGCTGGTTCGACGCCGCCGTGGCCGAGGACGCGTCCTACTGGACCCACACGCTCGAAGGGCCGGACGACATGCCGGCCCACATCAAGGCTTCGCTGCTGGGCCCGGCCCTCCAGCTTCCCGTCCGGGACGGCCGCCTGGCCCTCGGGACCTGGCAGGGCGTCTACCTGTGCGAGCATCGCGACCGCGGCGGCTCTCGTTCGCTGCTTGTCACGCTGACCGGCGCCTAGTGGAGATAGCGGGCGAGGAACCGCCGGTCGGCCGGCCTGTCCAGCCGATGGGCGAGCGCGGTCCCGGTGCACGGCGCCTCGGGCGGGCCGTCGGTGGAGACGTGGGACACGGCGATGCTCGTGCCACGGATGAGCTGCGGTGACCCGGAGTCCCCCAGGCAGACCCCACCCAGCGGCGAGCCGTTGTCCAACTCGACCCACCGGTGAGTGATCCCCGCGACCGGCGCCGCCGCGAGCTGACGGAAGCCCTCGAGGACGAACCTCGGGGCCGGCCCGGAGAAGTCCGGGTCGGCTCCGTAGCCCACGAGCGTGAGCTTCGTCGCGCGTCGTACGAGATGGCGGACGACTCCCGGCGGCGCGAGACGCACGGGCTTCACGCCGGCGAACGCGCGCTTCGGCATCACGAGCACGGCGAGGTCGTGCGCGCGCGTCTCGGGGTCGAACTTCGGGTGGACGGCGACCTGGACGGCCGGCGTCGTCGGCACCGTGACGGCGAACGGGAAGTCGTCGAACACCAGCCCGGGGGTGGCGACCGGGCTCGCCGGCGAGCCGGCCTCGAGCGACACCGACCACTCCGCCTCCGGGAAGACGGCGATGCAGTGCGCCGCCGTCAGGAACACCCGGTCCGACAGCACCGAGCCGCTGCAGAGAAAGGCTGGAGGGTCGCCACCGGGCCCGTCGAGATCGAACGCGAGCAGGCCCACGTTCGGATGGCGGCTTCCGTCGGGGACGCCGTTGTCGATCGCGGCGGCGCGCGGCGGCGCGACGAGAGCGACGAGCAGGACGGCGGTGAGGGCCATGGCGAGCTTCATGGGGCTCCTTTCGTTCGCCACCCATATCGCTGCGCCAGCCCGTTCTGTGACACGGTCACAAACCGGCGCCCCGGCGCGATGATGGCTGCGTGAACGTCGGGTCGTCTCCCACCGACGAGGACCTGCTCGCCTCGCGCGAGACCGAGGCGTTCGCGGTCTTCTACGACCGCCACTCCCGCACGCTGCTGGGGTACTTCGCGCGGAGGACGGGCGATCCGCAGGCGGCGGCCGACCTGACCGCCGAGACGTTCGCCTCGGCGATCTCGGCGCAGGACCGTTACGAGCCCACCGGGGCGCCCGCGGTGGCGTGGCTGTACACGATCGCCGCGCGCCGGCTCGCGGACTACCAGCGCCGGGGCGTGGTCGACCGGCGGATGCGGCGGGCGCTGGCGATGCGCACGCCGCGCCTCAGCGAGGAGGACGCGGCGATGATCCGGCTGCTCGGCGAGGACGCGGCCGGCACGCTGCTCGCGGTCCTGCCGGCCGACCAGCGCGAGGCCGTCGCCGCCCACGTCATCGACGACCGTGGCTACGCCGAGCTGGCCGACGAGCTGCACACGACCGAGGCCGCCGTCCGTCAGCGCGTCTCCCGCGGACTGGCGACGCTGCGGCGCAGGCTCGGAGGGATGTCGTGAGCGACTTCCTCACCGAACTGCGGCGCGAGGTGGTGGGCGCGCACACCGCCCACCGGCGGCGAAGCCGGCTGCGGCGAGCCGTGCGGGGCCTGTGGCGGCCCGGGCCGCTGCTCGGCGCCGCCGCGGCGGCGCTGGCGCTGCTCGCGCTCGTCGTCGGCGTGCGGGCGCTCCGCGCGCCGGAGCCGACCGGAGGCCCGCGCGTGCTCGGCGTCGTCGACCTCGGGGGCAACCCTGTCGACGGCGCGTTCCACGACGGCTCGCTGTGGGTCGCGGACTTCCGCGACGACGCGATCGTGCGGCTCGATCCGGTTCGGCGGCGCATCCAGTCGCGGATCCGCCTCCGCGGCGAGCCGGGCGCGATCGCGGCCGGTGGCGGCGGCCTGTGGGTGCGCACCTGGCGGTCCGGCGGAGACCGGCGCACCGACGTGTCACACATCGACTCGGGCAGCGAGCGGGTCGTGGCCCGCGTCACCACCGGCTTCGGGTGGTCGATCGCCGTAGGCCCGGACACGGTGTGGGCGGCCAAGACGGAGGTGCCACCCGAGGGCATCGACGGCATCGACGCGAGGACGGCCGAGCGCACGCGCCTCGTCCGCGTCCCGCACGTGTACGGGCTCGCGGCGACCGCCGGCGCGCTGTGGGCGCTCATGGGCGACGGGACGGTGGTCCAGGCCGACGCGACGACCGGACGGGTCCAGCAGCGCTGGCCGCAGCTGGCCGTGTCGAACCCGGACGTGGACAACGAGAACTCGATCGTCGCCGACGACCGCGGCGCGTGGGTGCTCGCCTCCGGGATGGGTGTGCGGGCGCTGCTCGTGCGCGTCGAGGACGGCGAGGCCACGAAGCGCATTCCCGTCGATCCGCAGGCGCTCCCGGTGGTGACGGCCGCCTTCCGCGGCGTCTGGATCGCGTCGCGGCCCGAGCCGCGCGGGCCGTACCGCCTCTCCCGCCTCGATCCGGCCACCGGCGAGACCACCGCGAGTGTCGCGATCGGCATCCACCGGCCCGTCGCGCTCGTCCCCGCCGGCGACGTTCTCTGCGCCGTGAGCGGCGGCGGGTCCGTCGTTGTCGTGGACCCGGGCGACGACTAGCCGAAGAGCGTCAGCGCCGGCACGCGCTCGCCGCGCAGCTCGGCGAGGTCGACCTCGACCCACGCCAGCCCGCGGGCCTCGGCCAGCACCCGCGCCTGCGGCTTGACCACCTGCGCCGCCAGCACGCCGCGGCAGCCGGCCATCGCCGGGTCGAGCCGGATCCGCTCCAGGTAGCGGCACAGCTGCTCGACGGCATCGATCGTGCCCACCCGCTTGATCTCGACCGCGATCCAGCCGTCGTCGTCGTCGCGACACATCAGGTCCACGGGGCCGATGTCCGTCGGCCACTCGCGGCGCACGAGCCGGAACCCCTCGCCGCACCACGACGGCGCCTCCGCCAGCAGCACCTGCAGGTCCGCCTCCACGCCGTCCTTCTCGAGCTGCGCGGCGTCGAAGTCCATCGCGTGCGTCACGTCCGAGAGCACCTCGACGAGCTCGATGTCTAGCCGGTCCTCGCCCTTGAGCTTGCGCACGACGATCCGGCCGTCCTCCTCATCGACGACGGTCGGCGGCGTCATCCAGTTCAGCGGCTTGTAGCCCCCGGCATCCGCGTGCACGAGCACCGACCCGTCCGCCTTGAGCATCACGAGCCGCAGGTTCTCGGGCAGCCGCGCAGACAGGCGGCCGGAGTACTCGACGGAGCAGCGGGCGACGATCAGACGCATCGGACGCGTCACAGTACGGCCAGTAGCGGATGTCAGAGCCGGCAGAAGAGCGACGTCGCGCTTGCCCGGGTGTGCGATGCCGCGGCCACCTTGCCGCCCCGGCGCCCGATCCGGCGGATCCTCCTCGTGCAGGGATCCCCGCACCCCCTCACCCGGCGGACGACGTCGACGGTGTAGTGCCAGCGCGAGCGGACTGCGCTATCACGTACCAGACCCGAACGCTGCCGAGGAAGCTCACCTGTGCGTGCCGCACGCCTACCCGGCACGCGTGCACGCGGTTACGTCGGACCCTGCATCTCATATGGGCACCCCGAGCGTTCTTCCGGCCGAGCGTCCGCCGTAGCGCCTTTCGTGCGAGGGGGGGCGCGACGGCCGCATTCCGGGCGGGCAGGGTCTTCCTGCATCGGCTCCCGACGCACGAATAGATCGTCCGGACCGGCCGCGGCTGGGGCTGCGGGGCACCGGTTGGCCACGTGAGCTGGATCACCGACAAGGCGACGTTGTTGTCGGTTCGCGCCTCCCGGAGCACACCCGTCGGCCCTATCCGTGCCCTCACCACGTAGCGCCCGGCGGGAGCGGCAGCGGGGTCGATGGCTATCTCCTGGCCCTCGATGTTGGCCGCGTAGAAGTCACGGCCCCCAGGTCGCAGGCCCAGCTCCGCCATCAGCCCGGGCTCGTTCCTCGAGCACCAGCCGGACACGAACGGCGCATCGCTGAGGCAGAAGCCCTGCTTCTGGTCGCACGCAGACTCGGGTGATCGATCCCGCGAAGCTCGTAACGCATGAAGTCCATGTCGTGCCAGTGCTGGTGGGTCGCGGCCGCGACGTAGCGCAGAGTCTTGACGCTCGGATTGAGGACCTGGGCTCCGTCCTCGCTGAGCTGCTGTGCGGTCATGGCTCCCGAGCCGTCGCCCATCCCTCGGTTCCGCAGGGCTCCCGCCCCGACGTTGTTCGCCTCCACGGCGAATCCGAGAAACCAGCGCCCCTCCCGCTGCACCACTCGCACGTTGGAAGGTGCGCTCGGCTTCACGTCCGGCAACGGCTGCCCGTAGGCAGGGGCCGCCGTCCCCACCACCAGCAAAACGACGAGCAAGTGGAGCACGCGGACACGCGGCATCGCCGATTGGAGTCTGCTTCCGATCGACCGGAATGCAACCGTCGGATCGGAAAGTGACGAGCCCGTCGAGCGCGTACCGGACGGTGCGCGCATGGCTGCGCGGGTGCCGGAGCGACCAGTACGTTTTCGTGCATGTCCGAAGCGGCATTGGCCCGTGAATCGACCGCGGGATCGAGTGGTCCCCTCGTCGTGCTCGACGGGGTCAACAAGTGGTTCGGCGACCTGCACGTGCTGCAGGACATCAACCTGGCGATCGATCGCGGCGAGGTCGTGGTCGTCATCGGACCCTCCGGCTCCGGCAAGTCCACGCTCTGCCGGGCCATCAACCGCCTAGAGACGATTGGGGAGGGCGAGATCCGGCTCGACGACAAGCTGTTGCCTGCCGAGGGCAAGGAACTGGCGGATCTCCGCGCCGATGTCGGGATGGTGTTCCAGTCGTTCAACCTGTTCGCCCACAAGACCGTCCTCGACAACGTGACGCTCGGTCCGATCAAGGTGCGCGGGCACAAGACCTCCGACGCCAGGACGAGGGCCGAGGAGCTGCTCCGCCGAGTCGGCGTCGCCGACCAGGCCAACAAATACCCGGCCCAGCTCTCGGGTGGTCAGCAGCAGCGCGTCGCGATTGCCCGCGCGCTGGCGATGGATCCCAAGGTGATGCTCTTCGACGAGCCGACCTCGGCGCTCGACCCCGAGATGATCAAGGAGGTGCTCGACGTCATGGTCGACCTCGCCAAGGGTGGCATGACCATGATCGTCGTGACGCACGAGATGGGCTTCGCCCGGACTGCCGCGAACCGTGTCATCTTCATGGACGAGGGTCGGATCGTGGAGGAAGCCACGCCCGATGAGTTCTTCACCAATCCGGAGTCGGATCGAGCCAAGGACTTCCTCGGCAAGATCCTCAAGCATTGAGGGGGAAACGATGAGGTTCACCAAGGCTCAGGCGCTGGCAGTGATCTTGCTGCTCGCGCTCTCCCTGGCCGCGTGCGGCGGCGACGACGACGACGGTGCCGAAGTCGAGGTGGCGGAACAGCCCGAGTTCGCGGCGGGCACGACGATGGCCAAGCTCAGCGAGGCGGGCAAGGTGACCATCGGCGTGAAGTACGACCAGCCCGGCATCGGCTTTCTCGAGCCCGGTGCGGACGAGCCGAGCGGCTTGGACATCGAGATCGCCAAGATCATCGCGGCCGAGCTCGGCATCGCGCCCGAGGACATCGCGTGGAAGGAGACGGTGTCGGACAACCGCGAGCCGTTCCTGCAGAACGGCACCGTCGACATGGTCCTCGCGTCCTACTCGATCACCGACGAGCGACGCAACGTCGTCGGGCAAGCCGGGCCGTACTACGTCACGGGCCAGCAGCTGCTGGTGCGCACCGAGGATGCGGAGAAGATCACCGGACCGAACGATCTCGACGGGGTCAAGGTCTGCTCGGTCACCGGCTCGACCTCGATCGAGACGGTGACCAAAGAGTACGACGCGAAGCCCGTCCCGTTCGACACCTACTCCGACTGCGTGACGCAGCTGCAGAATGGCTCGGTCGACGCAGTGACGACCGACGGCGCGATCCTGCTCGGTTACGCCGCTCAGGCGCCGGACGAGCTCAAGGTGGTAGGCGAGGCGTTCAGCGAGGAGCGCTACGGCGTGGGCTACAAGAAGGGCGACGACGAGATGTGCACGTTCATCACCGACACCTTGCAGACGGCGATCGACGACGGTGAGTGGGCCAAGGCCTTCGAAGCGACGCTGGGCCAGTCCGGCGTAGAGACACCCGAGCCGCCGAAGCTCGACGAGTGCAAGTAAGCCCGAGCGGCACCCGGCGATCTCGACGATGAGGTAGCCGGGTGCCGCCTGCGCACTCCGTGGGAGGATCCACCCGCCGTGCCTGACTACCTGCCCGAGTTGGCCGACCGGCTGCTGGACGGCTTTCTCGTTACGCTTCGGCTGCTTGCCTTGTCGGGACTGCTCGCCACGGCGATCGGCACCGTGCTGGCGGCGATGCGCGTGTCCCCGATCGCGCCGCTGCGGGCCTTCGGCACGTCGTATGTGAACGTGTTCCGCAACACGCCGCTGGTCGTGCTCTTCCTGATAGCCGTGGTGGGCCTGCCCGCGGTCGGCGTCCTGCAGGGCAGCTTCTTCTCGCGAGCGGTGGCGGCCCTTTCGGTCTACACGGCGGCGTTCGTGTGCGAGTCCTTGCGCTCCGGCATCAACACGGTCGATCCGGGCCAGGCCGAGGCCGCGCGGTCGATCGGCATGACGTTCGGCAAGTCGCTTCGCATCGTCATCCTCCCGCAAGCCTTCCGGGCCGTGATCCCGCCACTGGCCAGCGTCTACATCGCGCTTGCCAAGAACACGTCCGTGGCCGGCGCCTTCGGGGTCACCGAGGCGACCTACCAGCTGAGCAACCTCAACCGGGACTTCCCCGACGAGCTGTATCTCAGCTTCCTCGGGATCGCGCTCGGCTACATCGTGATCGTCGCGGTCATTTCCGGCACGGCCAACCGGCTGGAGCGGCGAGTGGCGGTGGGGCGATGACCGCAGTGCTGTTCGACGTACCTGGTCCGAGGGCGCGTCGCCGCTACGTCATCGGGACGGTTGTCGCCGGGTTGGCGTTGGCCGCCTTAACGGGGTGGGTCCTGTGGGTCCTGTGGGACAAGGAGCAGATCACCCCGGAGCAGTGGGAGCCGTTCCTCGAGCCCAACATCGTCGAGCTTCTCTACGAGGGTCTCATCGACACGCTCACCGCCGCCGCGGTCGCCATCGCACTCGCCGTCGCGTTCGGTGCGCTCTTCGCATCAGGTCGGCTGTCAGACCATGCCGTGCTGCGCTGGCCGAGCATCGTCGTCATCGAGTTCTTCCGCGCCGTGCCGCTCCTGCTGCTGATCTTCTTCCTCTTCCTCGGGTTCGGCGGACCTCTCGGGACCTTCTGGGCGCTGGTGCTGGGCCTCATGCTCTACAACGGATCCGTCCTGGCGGAGATCTTCCGAGCCGGAATTCTGTCGGTGCCCCGCGGACAGAGCGAGGCCGGCTACGCCATCGGGATGCGCAAGTCACAGGTGATGCGGCTGATCCTCGCCCCGCAGGCGGTGCGTTCGATGCTGCCCGCGATCATCAGCCAGTGCGTCGTCGCGCTCAAAGACACCGCGCTCGGCTTCATCATCGGCGCTCCGGGAATCGTTCGGGACGCGGAGCGGATCTACATCGCGCCGCAGTACAACAACCCGCTCGCTGTCGGCATTGTCCTGGCGGCGATCTTCATCATCATCAACTACAGCCTCTCGCGGCTCGCGACCTACCTCGAGTCACGGATGCGCCGGGAAGGCAGGGCCGTCATCGGCATCGAGGCCGCGGCCGAGGGATAGGCACACGCGCGGGCTGAAGGCCGGGCGGATGGCGCTTCGTGTAGCCGCGCGCGCTCCTGCGCTCCAGCCGCGGGCGCCGGCCCTCGCCGTGACCGGAGGTGTCGAAGCGAAGCGCGGCGATGACCAGGCTCGAGGTGCGCGACCAGAAGCGGACCGCCGGCCCGAAGCTCAAGGTCGCGGTCGAGGAGCAGGCCGCGTGACGAGCAGGGCGGCGCCGACGGCGAGCGGGAGGACGCGGTGGGCGAGGGCATGATCGCGCACACGGCGCCCGACAGGACCACCCACGCGCCGGCGCGCGACAGCACCCGCGCGCGCAGCGTGGCGACCGCGTACAGCCCCAGCCGGCCGCGAACGCGAGGGAGGAGAGCAGGTAGCTGGCGAGCAGCGAGCCTGCCGACCCGGCGTCGAGCGTGGCGGGCGCCTTGTCGGCCAGGAACGGCACCGCGAACGCGGAGTCCCGGGCGCCGCCCCCCGCCAGCACCGTGCCGAGCAGCGCGACCACGACGCTTGCGCGCCGAGCCGCCCGACCCCCGGCGCCTGCCGCGCGTGCACCTCGAGCAGCGTGAGCACGAGCAGGAGCAGCACGGCCAGCGAGGTCCCGGCGGCCAGGGCGAAGCGACCGGTGCCCGTCGCGTCGGACAGGTCGTCGGCGTACAGCGGCGCGCCCACGATCCTCGAGCGCTGCGGGCTCGAGGTCCTGGGCGAGGCCGGCGACGGCCGCGCCGCCGTGCACGAGGCGCGCCGCCTGCGGCCCGACGTCGTGCTGATGGACATCGCATGCCGGTGCTCGACGGGATCGCGGCCACCCGCGAGCTGGTCGAGGGCCCACCCGACGACGGTCCCCGCGTGCTCGTCCTCACCACGTTCGACCTCGACGAGTACGTGTTCGAGGCGCTGCGTGGGCGCCAGCGGGTTCCTGCTCAAGGACGCGCCCCTGGCGTGCCGACGGTGAAGACGCACGTGAGCCGGATCCTGCTCAAGCTCGGCCTGCGCGAACGCGTGCAGGCGGTAGTGCTGGCCTACGAGGCCGGGCTCGTCACGCCGCTTCGGTGAGCTCGCGCGGCGCCGTGGCGAGGACCCGTTCGCGCAGGTCGCGCACCTCCGGGTCCGGCTCCAGGCTCAGCGCGCGCTCGCACGCGGCCAGGCAGTCCGAGACGCGGTCGGTGCGCGCCAGCGCGTGCGCGTACCGCGCCCACGCGGTTGGCGAGTCGGGCGCCAGCGCCGTGGCCTGCTCGCACGCGGTCACCTCGGCGCCGACGTCGCCCATCAGGTTCGCGACGAGCGCGAGGTCGAGCAGGCCCTGCTCGCTCGGCCCCACCTCGCGTGCGCGCTCGAGCGCCTCGCGCGCGCCCGCGCGATCGAAGGTGCGGAGCCGCAGCCGGCCGAGGCGCGCCCAGGCCGACGGGTCGCCCGGCCCGTTGGCCACCTCGTGCTGGGCGGCGTCGACGGCCTGCGAGAGGGAGCCCATGTCCTCGTAGATGCGAGCGGCGTAGCGGAACGGCGCCGGCCGCGCCGGATCTTCGCGCGCCCAGTCGCGCACGGCGCGGGCGGCCGCCGAGTGGTCGCCGGCCTGCCAGAACGCGAGCGTCATCAGCCGCAGGACCGCCGTGTTGCGCGGGTCGGCGTCGCGGGCGAAGACCAGCCGGCGCGCGGCGAGCTTGAAGTCCCCCTCGGCGAGCGCGTGCTTGGCCGCGGTCATGAAGCGCTCGACCCGGTCGGCTCCCGGGTCGGGTTTGGAGAAGTCGACGAACTGCAGCGAACCGGCGGGCACCGTGCGCACGCCGAGATGGAAGCTCACGCGCGCCCACTGCTGGATGTCGTCCCCGTCGCCCGTGAAGTAGATGCCGTTGACGGTCCCGACTCCCCACTCGGGATACGAGAGACAGCGCGCGTACCGGTGCACAACGGAGTGGTCGGGGACCTGAGACGCAAACGGGTCGTGCTTCTCGCGGTCCGCCGCCTGCTCGCGGCGGCGCTGCTCCTCCTCGTACGCCCGTTGCCCCTCCTCGGCCCGGCGGCGGCGCGCGGCGGCGGCGCTCACCTTGACCGCGTTGCGCGTCACCCGTCCCCCGCGCGAGTCCTCAGCGAGCCGCTCCAGCTGGTCGGCGGCCTCGTTTATGGCCTTCAGGTGGCGCTCGTGCTCGAGCTGGCGACCGGGTGGGGCGATGTCGGGGTGCCAGACCTTCGCCAGCCGGCGGCGCGCCAGCTGGATGTCGCGCTTGCCGAACGGCGGCTCGATCTCCAGGAGGAGGATGGCTTCCCCGATGTCCAGCACATTCGCCATGACCTACCTACGGTAGCGGCGCATACGGTCCGGTGATCGCGTCGCGCATCACCGGACCGAGCACCGT
>DATAFH010000072.1:0-8837 GCA_036257565.1 Solirubrobacteraceae bacterium
CGAGGGCCTCGCCCTCGACGTCCTCGGCGATGATGAGCAGCGGGCGGCCGGACTGGATGACCTGCTCGAGCACCGGCAGCAGGTCGCGGACGGAGCCGATCTTCTGATTGGCGATGAGGATGTAGGGATCCTCGAGGACCGCCTCCATGCGCTCCTGGTCGGTGACCATGTAGGGCGAGATGTAGCCCTTGTCGAACTGCATGCCCTCGGTGAACTCGAGGTCCATGCCGAAGGTCTGGCCCTCCTCGACGTTGACCACGCCGTCCTTGCCGACCTTCTCGATCGCGTCGGCGATCACGTCGCCGATCTCCTCGTCGCCGGCCGAGATCGTCGCCACGCGGGCGATCTGGTCCTTGCCGGAGATCTCCTTGGCCTGGGACTTGATGAAGTCGACGACCTGGTCGACCGCGATCTCGATGCCGCGCTTGAGGCCGAGCGGGTTGGCGCCTGCAGCGACGTTCTTCAGGCCCTGGCGGACGATCGCCTGGGCGAGCACGGTCGCCGTCGTGGTGCCGTCGCCGGCGACGTCGTTCGTCGCCGTGGCGACCTCGCGCACGAGCTGAGCGCCCTGGTTCTCGAAGACGTTCTCGACCTCGATCTCACGAGCGATCGTCAC
Organism: Solirubrobacteraceae bacterium; assembly: GCA_036257565.1. Taxonomy (GTDB): domain Bacteria; phylum Actinomycetota; class Thermoleophilia; order Solirubrobacterales; family Solirubrobacteraceae; genus DASSUW01. The sequence continues at coordinate 617 of DATAFH010000072.1, forward strand.
GCCGTCGTTGGTGATGGTGGGGGCGCCGAACTTCTTGTCGAGGACGACGTAGCGGCCGCGCGGGCCGAGCGTCACCTTGACGGCGTTGGCGACCGCGTCGACGCCGGCCTCCAGGGCCTGACGAGCGTCGACGTCGTACTTGAGTTCCTTGTGTGCCATGTGCTGGGTCTCTCTTCCTAGGACTGGACCTTGGCCAGCACGTCGGACTCGCGGAGGACGAGCAGGTCGTCGCCGTCCACCACGATCTCCGTGCCGCCGTACTTGGAGTAGAGGACCTCGTCACCCTCCGCGACGTCGAGCGGGATCCGCTTGCCGTCGTCGTCGAGCTTGCCGTCGCCGACGGCGAGGACCTTGCCCTTCTGGGGCTTCTCCTTCGCGGTGTCGGGGAGGACGATGCCCGAAGACGTCGTCGACTCCTCCTCGACCGCCTTGACGATCAGCCGATCGCCGAGGGGCTTGAGATTCATCTGAGTGACCTCCACTGAGATCTCGAAGAACGAGAGAAATCCTGGCACTCCCACCCAGGGAGTGCCAACGGCCGATGATTCTAGGACGCTGGAGGCCGAAGTCAAGCGAAAGTTGGCACTCTCGTAACAAGAGTGCCAAGCGCCTGGGCGTCCAGGCCGGACAGCCGTTCCTCCAGGAATCGGCGCTTGCGGTCGAGATGTGTGCCAATGCGCACGCTCGGCTTCCGCACCCACGTCCTCCTCGCGCTGGCCGCGGCCGCCGGCGTGGTCGCCGCCCTCGCGCGTCCGTGGTACGCCCGCACGAACCCCGTCACCGAGACGGGCGATCTCGGCCCGCTGTACACGCTGTCCGAGACGGTCCGCCGCTGGCTGGGGGAGACGACGGGCACGACCGGCTGGGACGCGCTCGGCACCTGGGGCACGGCGCTCGCCGCACTGGCCGCGGTCACGGGGATCGCCGCCTGCGGGTGCCTCGTCCCGGGGCTGCAGGGCGTCGCCCGCGAGGCGCTGCGATTCGCGAGCCTTGGCTGCCTGGCGATCGCCGCCTGGAAGCTGTTCGACTCACCCGGCCCGAACGCCGCGCTCGAGCCGCGCCACGGCGTGTTCATCGCCGCGCTGGCCGCCGCCGTGGCGGTCGTCTCCGGCGCCGCGGTCGCCGCGGCCCCGCTGCGTCGCTAGTTCTGGGCGCCGCCGACGCCGCGCAGGCGGTCCTGGAAGTCCGGCGGGTTCTCGACGACCTGCGAGAAGCGGACGACGGTCACCGTGTCCTCGAGCGACACCTCGCGGCCGTAGATCTGCTCGAGGAAGTGGACGAGCTCCTCCGTGCGGCGGAACTCGGGGTTGTCGTGCTCGATGTCGCGCGGCGAGAGGTCCCTCACGCGCTTGACCTCGACGGCGTCGATCACCGCGTGGAAGAGCCTCTCGCGCGGCGAGTACTGGTAGCCGACGGTGACGAGCACGAGCTGGTTCTTGCGGTACTTGTGCCGCTTGTCGCCCAACCGGATCGTCGCGGTCTTGCGGCCGCGCTTCATCTGATCGGCGAAGACCGACGAGTAGAAGTTGAGGACCTGCACCGGCGGGCAGACTAGCGGCCCGGCGTGGACTTGGACAGCGCCCGCTCGATCAGCGCCCGTTCGCCGGGGTAGCTGAGCGCCGTGCGGGCCTCGGTAAGCGGGATCCAGCGGGCGTCCTCGACCTCGTGGTCGTGGTCGCGCGTCGAGCCGGAGACGTAGTCGAACAGGTAGAAGTGCACGGTCTTGAGCACGCGGCGGCCGCCGCGCCGGTACCAGTACGTGACGTCGCCCAGCGGCTCGCGCACGGCGGCGGTGATCCCCGTCTCCTCGCGCACCTCGCGCGCGGCCGTCTCCTCGCCGCTCTCGCCGGGGTTGGGGCCGCCCTTCGGCAGGCCGGTCACGCGCCGCTTGCCGGCGGGCGTGATGACGAGCACCTCGCCGTCGCGCAGCACGACGCCCCCGAACGAGGTCTCGCGGATGTGGTGGCGGTCAGTAGACATAGCCGTCGAGCGCGGCGGGATCGTGGACGGTGAGGCGCCCGCGTCCCTGTGAGATCACCCCGGCGCGCTCGAGCACCGCCAGGAAGCGCGACGCGGACTCGCGCGAGGAGCCCGCCAGCTTCGCGACGTCGGCCTGCGTGGCGACGACGCGGACGTCGCGGTCGGTCGCGCCCTCGGCTTTCGCCTGCTCGACGAGCTGCCCGAGGACCGCAGCGACCCGGCTCTGCACGGTCTGGAACGACTGGCTGGCGAGCCGCTCGTTGGCGGCCCGCAGGCGCCGGCCGAGCGAGATCACGAGCTTGACCGCCATGTCGGGGTGGCGGCGCAGCAGGCGGCGCATGTCGCCGCCGAGGATGCCGAGCACCTCGAGGTCGTCCGTCGCCTCGACGGTTGCCGAGCGGCGCTCGTCGTCGAACATCGCCAGCTCGCCGAAGATGTCTCCGGGCCCGAACGTCGCGAGCGTGATCTGGCGGCCGTCGGGGTGCTCGCGGATGGCCCGCGCGTGGCCCGAGCGGACGATGTAGCACGTGTCCGAGTCGTCGCCCTCGCGGAACACGGCCTCGCCGGCCGAGAACCGCCGCGGCACGGTGACCTCGGCGACGCGGATCAGGTCGTCGTCCATGAGCTCGTCGAACACGGGCACCCGGCCAAGCAGTGCGGCCGTCTGCTCAGCGCTGGCGGGCATCTCGCCCGCAGGATGCCACAGTCAGGCGAGGTCCAGCGAGCGCTCGCGGCGGTGCCGCGTGACCGTGCGCCGGGCGAGCCAGGCGAGCAGCCACAGAGCCAGGAGCGGGAGCGCCAGCGCGACCGCGATCACGACGACCCCGGCGGCCACCTCGAGCACGCGCAGCGCGTCGTCGAACGCATCGCCGGGCGTCGAACTTCGCGCGGCGGCTGAACGCGCGCTCGAACGCGAGCGCCGTGACGTCCTCCGCGGCGCCCCGGTCGCGCAGGAGGGTGGCGACGTAGGCGAACACGTCGTCGCGGGTCGCACGGTAGAGCGCGTCGAGGTCGAGCGCGATCCGGGCCGGAGCGGGAACCGTCATCGCCGAGTTCACGCCGCTACTACGGCGCATGGCGCCACTTCATCACGAACACCGCGCACCGGGTGGTGCGCCGCCCCCGGCTCAGTCGAACAGACGGGGATCGTTGGTGATGACTCCGGTCACGCCGAGCGCCTCGAGCCGCCGGATGCGCGCTGGGTCGTCGACCGTCCACACGTACAGCTCGCCGCCTGCGTCGCGCACCGTGCGGACGAGCCTCTCGGTCACGAGCCGCCAGTGCGACATCAGCGCGTCGCAGCGCCCCGCCTCGAGGTGTGCGCGTGCCGCGCTCGGCAGCCGCCGGCGCATGCGCAGCAGCAGCGCCCAGGCCGGCACGGCCCACAGCGGCGAGGCCGCGTAGTCGCGCTTGACCCGCGGCACCGACCAGCCGAGCCGCAGCCGTGGCTCGAGCTCCCGGATCGTCACCAGGCTGCGCATGTACTGCGTCGACACGAGCGTACGCTCGACGAGCCCGTGATGACGGAGCGCCTCCACCACCCGCGCCTCGTAGCCGGGGATCTTGAGGTCGACGTCCAGCTCGACGCCCGTGAACCGCGTCGATGCCAGGTGCGCGAGCCCCTCCTCGAGCGTCAGCGCCTGCGAGAGGTCGTGCTCGTAGTCGTGCGAGAGCAGTAGGCGGCCCTCGGACGGCCGCCGCCAGTCCTCCGGCAGCACGTCGAACTCGATCATGTCGACCCCGTGCGCGAGCGCGGCGTCGAACGACGCCGCCGTGTTGCCAGGCGCGATGTGGTCGGCCCCCTTGTGGCCAATTCGCCTCAGTGTTGACAGCTCGGACACCAGAACGTGATCCGGTTATCGTCACCCTGCCGGCGCGCCTTGATGAGCGCGGGAGGCCCGCAGCGCGGGCAGGGGCGGCCCGCGGCGGAGTAGATCTGCCGCCACATGTCCTGCATGCCGTCGGTGGCCGACGCCTGCATGCGGGGGCGCGTCTCGCCGATGATGGCGACCGCCTCCTCATTGCTGACGCGGCCGACCGGTCGCCACGGGTCCACTCCCGCCGCGAAGCAGCCCTCGACCTTCCACAGGTTGCCGATGCCGGCGATCGTCCGCTGGTCAAGCAGGGCGTCCCCGATCGCGCGCGTCGGGTCGTCGTGGCGCAGGCGACGCAGGAACGCAGCTTCGTCGAACTCGGGCGCGAGGATGTCGGGACCGAGGCCGGCGAGCCGCTGGTCGAACCGCGTGCGCGACTCGGTCATCAGCTCGAGCACCGGGCCACGCAGCTGCACGATCTCCCGTCCGTCTCGGCGCAGGACGAGCCACGCCGTGCCTGGGACCGGGCGCCCGGCGTCGCGCACCCGCCAGCCGCCGGTCATCCGCAGGTGGGAGTGGATGACGAGGCCGCCCTCGAAGCGCAGGAACAGGTGCTTGCCGTGCGCGTCGACCGAGCGCACGGCGCGGCCCGCGAGCCGTTCGGGCCAGCGGTCGCGCCCGAAGCGCGGATGCGGGGTGAGGATCTCGTCGGGGACGTGGCCCTCCAGCACCGGGCGGATGCGCCGAGCGGCGAAGTGAATGGTGTCGCCTTCGGGCACGCACTTCATGCTACGGCGGCTCAGGCCGATTACCGGTCCATGGCCTCATGGGCTTCGCGCGTCAGCCTGCTCGGGCGGTTCACCGCCATGGGGCTCGTCGTGCTGGCCGCGCTGGGCCTGGCGATCGGCTGGGTGCTCAAGCACCAGATCGAGCAGCGCGCGCTCGACCGCGCGGTCAGCCACGCCCAGATGCTCACGCACCTCGGCTTCCAGCCGCACCTGGGGACGACGGACCTCCGCTACCCGGTGCCGCTGGAGCGCCTCGAGCAGCTCGACGATGAAGTCGGCACGCGCTTCTTCGCCGAGAATGGGATCCTCACGGTCAAGCTCTTCAACCGCAACGGGCGGCTCGTGTACTCGAACGACCGCACGATCATCGGCGACCACGCGTTCGAGGGCGGCAACGTCTACAGGGCGCTCGACGGTGAGCTGATCCGCGACCTCGAGCAGGGCACCGAAGACGACGGCTCCGGGGAGCGGGTGCTGGAGGTCTACGCGCCGGTGCGGCTTGCGCCCGGCGGCACGCCAGCGGGCGTGCTCGAGCTCTACCTGTCCTACGACCCGGTCGCCCGGGACATCCGCACCGACCTCCTCGTCGTCTACCTGCTCCTCGGCGGCGGGCTCGTGATCCTGTTCGCCACGCTCTTCCGGATCGTCGCCGGCGCGTCGCGGCAGCTGCGTCACCAGGCGCTCCACGACGCGCTCACCGATCTCCCCAACCGCACGCTGTTGCACCGCCGCGCCGAGCGCGCGCTGCGTGGCGACGGGCTCGGGGCGATGCTGCTGATCGACCTCGATCGCTTCAAGGAGGTCAACGACACGCTCGGCCACGACCACGGCGACGAGCTGCTCGTCGAGGTCGCCGCGCGGCTGCAGGGAGCCCTACGGCGCGGCGATACGCTCGCCCGCCTCGGCGGCGACGAGTTCGCGGTGCTGCTCGACGGAGTGCCGGACCGCGTCGCGGTCGTCGAGCTCGCCGCCCGGTTGCAGGACGCGCTGCGCCGGCCGTTCGCGCTCCGCGACGTGGCCGTCGAGCTCGAGGCGAGCGTGGGCATCGCCCTGTATCCCGAGCACGGCACGACCGTGGGAGTGCTCCTGCAGCGTGCCGACGTCGCCATGTACGACGCCAAGCGCGGCCGCCGCGGCGTCGCGACCTATGTCGAGGAGCGCGATCCGTACTCGGCCGACCGGCTGGGCCTGCTCGCCGAGCTGCGGCGCGCGCTCGAGCACGGCGAGCTGGTCCTGCACTACCAGCCCAAGGTCGACCTCGCGTCCGGCGAGGTGACTGGAGTCGAGGCGCTGGTGCGCTGGCAGCACCCGACGCGCGGGCTGCTGCCGCCCGATGAGTTCGTGCCGCTCGCCGAGCGCACGGGCGCGGTCGCCGACCTCACGCGCTGGGTCGTCGACACGGCGCTCGCCCAGCACCGCAGCTGGCGCGACCAGGGCGTCGACCTCCCCGTCGCCGTCAACCTCGCCGCGGCCAACATCGTCGACCTCACGCTCCCGGAGCGGATCGCCGAGCTGCTCGCCAGGCACGAGGTGAGCGGGGACCGCCTCGAGTGCGAGATCTCCGAGCACACCGTGATGGGGGATCCGCTGCGTGCCACGGAGGTGCTCGTCCGGCTGCGGCGGCTCGGCGTGCGCCTCTCGCTCGACGACTTCGGGACGGGCCACTCCTCGCTCGCCTACCTCAAGCGGCTTCCGCTCGACGAGGTCAAGATCGACCGCTCGTTCGTGGCCGGCATGGCCGAGGACGAGAACGACGCGGTGATCGTGCGCTCGACGATCGATCTCGCGCGCAACCTCGGGCTCGCCGTGGTGGCGGAGGGGGTGGAGACGGCGGAGGTCATGCGCGGCCTGGCCGACCTCTCCTGCGACACCGCCCAGGGCTTCCACGTGTCACGCCCGCTGCCGGCCGAGCGCCTGCTGCCCTGGCTGCGCGATCAGGCGGTGAGCGTGAGCCTGCGCGGGCCGGCACGGAACCCGAGCTCGAGCAGCGCGCTCTCGTAGGGCGAGCCGACGACCGGCTCGCCGTTGACGCGCTCGACGGCCAGCCGCCGTACGCGGCCGCGGTGCACGGCCTCGACCAGCGCGTCGAGGCTGGGGGCGATCCGCGGGTCGTCCTCCCGCACGAGGAGTTGCAGGCCGCGACCGCCGCGCTCGACGTACACCACGGGCTCCGAGCCGGCCAGCACGACGTACGCGCCGGCAGTCCGCTGCGGCGTCCGGTTCTCGGTCTTCGGCCACTTGAGCACGGCGCCGTAGGGCTGCGCCGGGTCGGTGGCGGCAAGCACGATCGGCGGCGCCTCGTCGTCGTCTCGCTGCGAGCGCAGGCGCTCGACCGCGCCGGGGAGCGCGAACTGCGCGCCGCCCAGGCCTTCGATGAAGTAGCCGCGGCGGGCGACGCCGATCGTCTCGAGCGAGGCGAGCGAGTCGTAGAGCGACGAGAAGCCGCCGGGGATGCCCTCTGCGAGCACCTGCTCGCGCGTGACGATGCCGTAGCGCTCGAGCAGCAGCTCGGCCTGGGCGCGACGGCGGGCCGCCGGATCGTCGGTGCGGAACAGCGCCTCGGTGAGCGACCACCGGCCTTGGACGGTCGGCTGCGCGCCGCGGCGGCGGGCGGAGAACGAGCGGCGACGCTCGGCGCGCGCCTTCTGGCTCCAGGGGGCGGCGGCCGTCAGCTTCGGCGAGCGCAGCGGCGCCCACGCGTCGTTGGTGACCTCGCCGGCCCACACGAGGTCCCACAGCGCCTCGACCAGCTCCTCCGTGGGACTGCCAGGGACGCTCGTGAGCAGGTCGGTGAAGAAGCAGGCTCCCTGGGCCAGCCGGGCGCGCAGCGCATCGTGCACGGCGCCCTCGGGGGCGGGAGGAGCGGGCGGCGCGCCGAGCAGCGCGGCGTCCTCGCGGAAGTACAGTGCGACCCGCCCGGAGCGGCGGCCGATCGACCCGGCGCCGACCCAGACGAGCTCGCCGGCGGCGCACAGCTGGTCGAGCCACGAGGGCGAGTAGGCGCCGACGCGGCGCGGCAGCACGTCGCGCTCCCACACGTCGACGGGTAGGGCGAGGCCCTGCAGGGGCACGAGCACGTCACGCAGGCGGTCGATGCCGGCGCCGGACGGCGGGTGGCGGTCGACGCCCTGCCAGCTCGGCATGAAGCGCGCGAGCGCGCGCTGGTCGGCCGGCTCGATCTCCTTGCGCAGGACCGCGAGCGAGGCACGCCGCAGGCGGCGCAGTACCTCGGGGTCGCACCACTCGCGGCGGGTGCCGCCGGGGCGCAGCTCGCCGCGCACGAGCTCGCCGCCCCGCTCGAGGCCGGCCAGCACGGGCGTGAGGTCGAGGCCGTAGCGAGCCTTCAGCGTGTCGCCCTCGAACGGACCATGGGTGCGCGCGAAGCGCCGCACGAGGCGCTCCATGGCGTCCGGCACGTCGTCGAGGAAGACCTCGGGGAGCCCGGACGGCGGCACGGCGCCCAGCGCGTCGCGGTACAGGCCGGCGTCCTCGGCCGCAATCCAGCGCGGCTCGCCGCCCACCCGCAGGCGCACGGCACGGCGCTCGGCGGCGAGCTGCTCGAGCCAGGCTTCTGCGTCGGAGCCGCGCTGCTTCGCCTCGTCGCGCGTGAGGTCGCCGACGCGGCGCAGCACGTCGTGC
>DATAFH010000073.1:0-6019 GCA_036257565.1 Solirubrobacteraceae bacterium
GTCGTCGCGACGCTCGTCCTGGCCGGCGACAAGGTCCCCGCGATCGACGGTTCCGACCTGCTCGGCATCTCGTTCGCGTTCGGGCTCGTCATCACCGCGCTCGTCTACGCGATCGGGAAGATCTCTGGCTGTCACATCAACCCGGCCGTGACCTTCGCGCTCGCGGCGACGAAGCGCTTCCCGTGGCGCGAGGTGCCTCACTACTGGGGCGCGCAGCTCGTCGGCGGCACGCTCGGCGCGCTCGGCATCTGGGCGCTGTTCACGCAGACCGGCATCGACATGGGCCTCGGCGCGGCGTCCTTCAACGAGGACACCTACTCCTGGGGCTCGGCGATATTCGCCGAGTTCATCGGGACCGGGATCCTCATGTTCGCGATCCTCGGAATCGTCGACGCGCGCTCGCCTGGCGACTTCGCAGGCATCGTGATCGGCGGCGTTGTCGTCGCGATCATCATGGTGGTGGGCCCGATTACGGCCGCGTCGCTCAACCCCGCGCGCGCGTTCGGCCCCGAACTCGTCCTGGCGATCGGCGGCGGCACGACTCACTGGAATCAGATCATCCCCGTCTACGTGCTGCCCGGCCTCGCCGGCGCCGCCGCGGCGGCGTTCGCATACGACTTCCTGGCCACGCCCCGCAAGGTCGCGCGGCCGATCAAGGAAGCCGTCACCCATCCCGACCCGGTCGACGTCGCCGTCGCCAAGTAGAGAGGAGCAGGAATGGCTACCGTCGCGACACCGATGAAGAAGCTCCTGAACGACCCGGCGGAGGTGGTGAAGGAATCGCTCGCCGGGCTGGCCGCCGCGCACGGCGACCTGGTCCGCTACGACGCCGAGGCTCAGATCCTGGTCCGCGCCGGCGCCCCGGCCGCCAAGGTCGGCCTCGTGTCGGGCGGCGGCTCGGGCCACGAGCCGATGCACGGCGGGTTCGTGGGCGTCGGGATGCTCGACGCCGCGTGTCCCGGCGAGGTCTTCACCTCGCCGGTGCCCGAGCAGATGCTCGCCGCGACCAACGCAGTGGACGCCGGCAAGGGGGTCGTGCACATCGTCAAGAACTACACGGGCGACGTGATGAACTTCAAGCTCGCGGCCGAGGACGCGGAGGATGAGGGCATCCAGGTCGAGTCCGTGCTGATCGACGACGACGTGGCGGTGCAGGACTCGCTCTACACCGCGGGTCGCCGCGGCGTGGGCGCGACCGTGCTTGCCGAGAAGATCGCCGGGGCGGCGGCCGAGCGCGGGGACGACCTCGCGTCGGTGGCCGGCATCGCGCGGCGCGTGAACGAGAGGGCGCGCTCCTACGGCGTGGCCCTGTCCTCGTGCATCCCGCCCGCGTCCGGGTCGCCGATCTTCGACCTGCCGGACGGCGAGATGGAGGTCGGGATCGGGATCCACGGCGAGCCGGGGCGCGAGCGCCGGCCGCTGGGGAGCGCCGGTGAGATCGCCGAGCTCATGATCGAGGCCGTGGTGAGCGACCTCGCGCCCGCGGACGGGGCGGCCGTGCTGCCCTTCGTCAACGGCATGGGCGGCACTCCGCAGCTCGAGCTCTACGTGCTCTACGGGGAAATCGAGCGGCGGCTCAGGGAGCGGGGCCTGCGTTCGGAGCGCCGGCTGGTCGGCAGCTACATCACCTCGCTCGAGATGGCGGGCGCCTCGCTCACCCTGCTCGAGCTGGATGACGAGCTGACCGCCCTGTGGGATGCTCCCGTCCACACCCCCGCGCTCCGCTGGGGGGCGTGAACAGGTGATCGCAGGAGCCGCGGTGCATACGACCACGATCCACGCCTGGATGACCACGATCGCGGAGTCCGTGAAGGATCGGCGTGACTACCTGACCCAGCTGGACGCCGCGATCGGGGACGGCGACCACGGCGTGAACATGGACCGCGGGTTCGACGCGGTCGCCAAGGCGCTGGCGGCGCAGAACGGGGCGGTCCCTCCCGGGAAGCTCCTCACCCTCGCCGGCAAGACGCTCGTGTCGACCGTCGGCGGCGCCAGCGGCCCGCTGTGGGGGACGGCCTTCCGCCGAGCGGGCCGCTCGCTCGGTAATGCCGAGGAGTTCGACGGGCGCGACCTGCTCGCCGCCCTCCGTGCCGCGCTCGAAGGCGTGGTGGAGCTCGGCGCCGCCCAGCCCGGCGACAAGACGATGGTCGACGCTCTCGGGCCCGCCATCGACGCCCTGGCCGACTCGCTCGACGCGGGCGAGCCGCTCGAGAGGGCGCTCGCGGCGGCCAGCGCGGCGGCGGAGGACGGGGCGCGCGCCACCGTGCCGCTCCAGGCACGCAAGGGCCGCGCCTCCTACCTCGGCGAGCGCTCGATCGGGCATCAGGATCCAGGCGCGACCTCGGCAGCCCTCGTGATGGCCGCGCTTCAGCGGGCGGTCGAGCAGGAGAGCTGATGAGCGAGCGGGTCCTGCGCGGCGCTCCCGCGTCGCCCGGGCTCGCGGCCGGGCACGCGCGGGTGCTCCACCATCTCTTCGGGGCATCCGCGCGTCAGCCCGTCCCGGAGGCCGAGCTCGAGGCCGAGGCAGAGCGCGCGCGCGACGCCCTCGCCCAGGCCGCGTCGGAGCTCGAGCGAATCGCCGCCCGGCTGCGCGACAGCGGACGGGGCGAGGAGGCCGAGATCGTCGAGACCGGCGCGCTCATGGCCGCCGACCCGGTGCTCGAGGCGGCCGTGCGCGCCGCCGTGCTGGAAGGACGCGCGTCCGCGCCGGCCGCGCTGCTCGCGGCCATAGACGAGCACGCCCAGGTGATCGAGTCGCTGCCCGACGCCATGCTCGCAGCGCGCGCCGGGGACGTGCGCTCGCTCGGGCGCCGCGCCGCCCGGATCGCAGCCGGTGCAGCGGACGAGGCTCGACAGAACGGCTCGGCGTTCATCCTCGTCGCGGAGGACCTCGGGCCGGCTGACGTTGCCGAGCACGGCGACCAGGTGGCGGGTATCGCGCTCTCCGCGGGGGCGGTCACCGCGCACGCCGCGATCGTGGCGCGCTCGCTCGGGATCCCGATGACGGTGGAGGCCGGCGAGGAGCTGCTCGGCGTCGACGCGGGTGCGGCCCTCGTCGTCGACGGAGGCGAGGGCGAGGTGGTGGTGGGCGCATCGCCGGAGCGGCTTCGGCTCGCCGAGTCGGCTTCACGCGCACGCGCGCACGCGCGCGCGAAGGAGCGCGCCGACAGCGCGCTGCCGGCCGTGACGACCGACGGTCGCCGCGTGAGCGTGCTCGTGAACGCGGCCACGCCCGCCGAGGTGGCGGCCGGACTGGCGGCGGGAGCCGAGGGAGCCGGGCTGATCCGGACGGAGCTGGCCTTCCTGGACGCCTCGGCGTGGCCATCGCGAGCGGATCACGTGCGCTTGCTGCGCCCGCTGCTGGCCGGCCTGCACGGCTCCACCGCAACCGTCCGCGTGCTCGACTTCGGCGGCGACAAGCTGCCACCGTTCCTGCGCGGCGACCCGCGCCGCGGGATCGACCTTCTCCTGGCCCACCCGGGCACGTTGCGCGCGCAGCTGGCGGCGATCGGCGACGCGGCCGCCGGCGTCCCCGCGGGTGGCGCCGCCTCGGAGTTCGCCGAGCTGCGCGTCCTTCTCCCCCTGGTGCGCGGCGTTCGCGACGTGAGCGTCACGAGGGCGATCCTCGCCAGCCTGGGGCTCCGGGTGAGCCTCGGGGCGATGATCGAGCTGCCCGAGGCGGCCGAAGCGGCCCACGAGATCGCTGCCGAGTGTGACTTCCTGAGCGTCGGCACCAACGACTTGACGCACGCGACCCTCGGAACGGACCGCTTCGCCCACGGCGAGGCCCCCGCGCACGACCCGCGCGTGCTCCGCCACATCGCCGCGGCGGCGCGCGCCGCGAAGGAGGCCGGAATCCCGCTCGAGGTCTGCGGAGAGGCCGCCTCCGACCCGCTCACGGTGCCGCTCCTGGTGGGCCTGGGCGCGGACGAGCTCAGCGTGGGCGCTGCCCGGGTGGGCACCGTGCGCGCGTGGATCCGGGGCCTGAACTACGAGGAAGCGGCGGAGCTCGCGCTAGAGGCTCTGACGGCAGGCGACGCCGCTGCGGTGGACAGGATCGCGCGACCGCTCGCGCCGGTTGGTTGATTTACGTGACCGTCCTGGATAGGGGCCCTATATGGACCCCTGGGCAGGACAGTTGCTCAGGCCAGGCCCCTCACGCAGTCGCGCAGCGCATCCAGCGCGGTGCCGGCGTCCTCGCCCTCAGCCGTCAGGCGCAGCTCGGTTCCGCCCTTGGCGCCCAGGGCCAGCACCGTGAGCAGGCTCTTCGCGTCGGCCTCGCGACCGTTGGCGCCCACCTGGATCCCGGCGGCGAAGCCCATGGCGGTTCGCACGAAGTCTGCGGCCGGGCGGGCGTGGAGGTCCACGCCGTCGGGCAGCGTCACCACCGCCGTCGCGGAGTTGGCGGCCTGCTCAGAGCTTGCCTGCGCCACGCGCATCCTCCGCGGATCGGACTACGTCGTCGAGCGGCATGTTCGCGGACGCCGTGACCGCTGCGGCGATCGCGCCCTCGACGATCGGGGCGTCCGCCAGCCGGACGTGGCCGTTGCCGTGCCGCTCGAGCACGTGACGGACGGTCAGGATCGCGCTGCCGAGGTCGCCGAGGACCACGACACCGGACCCCTGGTCAGCCGCGCGAATGGCGGCGCGGACACGGTCCTCGTCGGTGCCGAGGCCGCCGTCCGGCAGGCCGCCGGCGGGCGCGATGCGCACCTCGGGACCAGCCATCTGCGACGCAAGGGCTGCCAGGCCCTCCGCAAGGTCCACGCTGTGCGATACGACTACGATCCCGACCACGGCCCTCTCCTCCTTCGTCCGTCACCGGGGTAATCTACACTATCGAAGTGGATTCGACAATATCGAATCGATCCCCTGAAAGAAACGCAGCGGGCGGGGCAGGCAGCGGCGCCGGGCGACGGGCGCCGAAACGAGGGACGATCCAGTCGGTCGACCGCGCGGCGCGCATCCTGAAGGCGCTCGCAGCCGGCCCCCGGCGGCTCGGTGTCAGCGAGCTGGCAGACAGGCTTGAGCTCTCCCGCCCCACCGTCCACGGCCTCCTCCAGACGCTGCTCGCCCACGGGTTCGTCGAGCAGGACCGGGACTCGGACAAGTACCAGCTCGGCGCGGGGCTGCTCCAGCTCGGGAACTCCTACCTCGACCTCAACGAGCTCCGCGGCCGCTCGATCGTGCACGCGGAGCGCCTGGCGGAGCGAGCCGACGCCGCGGTCCGGGTCGGCGTGATGCACGGCGCTACGGTGGTCGTGGTCCATCACGTCTTCCGGCCGGACACGACCCTTCAGATCCTCGAGGTCGGCGCCGAGCTGCCGGTGCACGCGAGCGCGCTCGGCAAGGCGATGCTGGCCTTCGCCCCGGGCGAGCTGGTCGACGACCTGCTCGCCGACGCGCCGCCGAAGCTCACAAGCCGGACACTCACCCCCGCCGGACTCCGCAAGGAGCTTGCCTCCTCGCGCGAGAGCGGCATCGCACGCGAGCGCGACGAGGCCGTGCTGGGCGAGTCGAGCATGGCCGGCGCGATCTTCGACCACTCCGGCCACGCGGTGGGAAGCATCGGAGTCGTCGGCGACACCGATCGGATACTCCCGCGCGGCCCCGCACGCGGAATCGCCGCCGCGGTGGCCGAGGCGGCGCGCGGCGTGTCGCGCGAGCTGGGAGCGCGCCGCTGGCCCGCGCCCCCAATCGGCTAGCTCGGTTCCGGGTACGCTGCGCGGAGGTGGCGACGCCTGCTCTCCCTCTGCGAGCAGTAGCCAGCGGCGTCGCTGATCTCATTGCCGCCTTGGACGATCAGCGACCGTCCCCTGGCGTGCGGGTCGGCCTCCGCCTCGCTGCTGCATCCGTGGAAGGGGAGCACTGGCGCACAGACTGCTCGTATCCATGCGACGCGACACTCGCCGTAACGCCGAGCATCGCTTTCGCTTTCGCTGCTCCTATGTCAAACGGTTGATGGCGAGGTGCTGGGTTTGTGTGGTTTGGAGTAGGTGCCAGACGCGTCGTGCTAGGT
>DATAFH010000074.1:0-84248 GCA_036257565.1 Solirubrobacteraceae bacterium
CTGGCGCCGAGCGCGCGCCATGCTCCACTTCGACCAGGGCGGCGAGCTCAAGCGCACGTTCCTGACGACCGCCGTCGAGCGCAACAAGAACCCGCAGCTGCGGCTGAAGGCGCTGCAGGAGATCGCCTCCGGCAAGGACGCGGAGGCCTTCGACCGCGCGCTGGACTTCGTCGAGACCTGGCCGCGAGACGACAAGCGGGAGGGCGTGAAGCTCGTCCTCCAGGCGCTGGCCGAGAAGAAGATCGGACGGCGCGACCAGGCCAACAACTGGATCTGGCGCTGCGCGAACATGACGCGCGAGGTGCACGAGGAGTACGCCGTGCAGCGGTGGCCCGAGACCAAGCGGCTGTTGGGCCTGCTCGTGAACTCGTCGGGGGGCGCCCACGCCCGCAACGCCCGCCGGCTCGTCCACGCGGCGCGCCAGCAGGATCGCCGGCTTGCCGCCGCGCTGCTCGCGGCGGCGCTGCCGCACACGGCCGAGGCGGGAGAGGTCGTCAACGGCGCCCGCACCCGCATGTCCCGCAAGCCGGCGGCGCTGGCGCGGGAGCTGCTGCGCAACTTCCCGAAGGGCAAGGGGCGCTCCAAGCGGCGCCGCAAACGCAAGGGCGGCGCGGCGGGCGAGGCCGCGGCGCCGGAGGTCGTGGCTTCCGAGGCAGCGGCGGTCACCACCGGCGACGAGTCCAAGACAGGCGACGAGGCGGCCGAAAGCGCGCCGAAGCCACGCCGCTCGCGTCGCCGCCGCGTCTCCGCCGACGACGGCGAGCCGGCACCCGAGCCCGCCGCTCTGCCGTCAGCCGAGGGCGAGCCGGCCGAGGAGCCGAAGCCACGTCGCCGCCGCGCGAAGGCCGCGACCGACGAGGCACCCAAGCCGCGGTCGCGTCGCACCAAGGCCGCGACCGACGAGGCACCCAAGCCGCGCTCGCGCCGCGCCAAGCCCGCGGCCGACGCGTCGTCTGCGGATGAAGAGGCGCCCAAGCCCCGTTCCCGCCGGCGCGCGGCTGCGCCGGCTCCCAGCTCGCTCGAGGCCGCCAGCGAGGCGGTCCGCGCCGCCGTCCGCGAGGCGTCGGGCGACGAAGCAGCCTGACAGCCGCACTCAAGACGCGCGGCCGAGGTGCACCTCCCCGGCGTGGAGCAGCGCCTCGCCGCCCCCCTCGAGGTGTACCCGCAGCGCGCCACGCTCGTCGATCCCCGCCCCGGCCCCGCGGCCACCCGCCCATGACAGCGGCTGCCCGAGCAGGGCGTCGCGGTCCCGCAGCGCCGCGAGGCAGGCGTCGGCGGGCTCGGCGAGCCGGTGCTCGAGGGCCTGCAGCAGCTCGCCCAGCGCCGCCTCCAACTGGCTCCGGTCACGGCCCAGCGTGCCCGCTCCCGCAACCAGCTCGCCCGGCTCAACCGCCACGTTCACGCCGATGCCCAGCACTGCCCACCCTTCCTGCGGCCGGCCCTCGGCCAGGACCCCGGCGACCTTGCGACCCTCGACGAGGACGTCGTTGGGCCACTTGACCCGCGCCGCCGGACCCGCCACGTCGGCGACCGCGAGCCCGGCGCGCAGCGACAGCAGCGGGTCGAGCTCGCGGAGCACGAGCGACAGCAGCAGCGCCGAGCCGGGCGGTGCGATCCAGGTACGACCCTGACGGCCGCGGCCGGCGGTCTGCGCGCCGGCCGTGACGAGCGTCCCGTGCGGCACGCCGGCGATCGCCAGCTCGCGTGCGCGGTCGTTCGTCGACGTTGTCTCGCGCAGATGCAGCCGCGGGCGTCCGAGCTTCACGCGGCCTCCAGGCGGACCTCGTCGCCGGCCCGCACGCCGAGCAGCGCCGCCGCATCGCCGCCGTTGACGGCCAGCGCCAGCGAGCCGCCCGCGTCCTCGTAGAGCAGCAGCGAGCCGCGGGCGACGTCGGAGAAGGTGCGCGCCACCACGCCGCGCACGCGTCGCCCGCCGGTGCGCGCCGTCACGGCATCGCCGAGCCGGAGCCCGCTCTCGACCATCTCGGCGTGCGTGGCGTCGAGGATCGCGTTCCCATACGTGTCCGCCGCCACGACGTGCGCCACCAGCGCCTCACCCTCCAGCCGCGGCCGCGAGCGCTCGACGGCGACCAGCTCGCCGGCCTCGAGCGGCGCCCCGGCGCCCGCCAGCGGCTCACCGGCGGCCAGCCGCGCGGTGACGGGCGCGAACACGTCACGGCCGTGGAACGTCGCCGACACGGGCTCGAGTCGCCACGCCGAGGCGGAGATCTCCACCGCCTCGACGACGCCGCCGAACCGCTCGGCCGCCGGCAGGAGCAGGCCGTTGTCGGGCCCGACCAGCAGCCGGTCCTCCTCCTGCGTCCGCACCGCTACCGCGCGCCGTGCGGCTCCGACCTCCGGATCGACGACGGCGAGGTGCACGCCGGCGGGCGTGTACGGCAGCGCCCGCTCCAGCATCCGCGCACCCGCCTGCACGTCCTGCCGCGGCACCCCGTGCCCGAGATCGATCACCCGCGCCTCCGGGGACAGCCGCGCGATCACGCCGTGGACGACGCCGACGAACTCGTCGGCGAGCCCGTAGTCGGAGAGGAACGTGATCGGCCGGGTCATCGGTCGGCGAGGAGCGCGTCGACGAGGCCGTCGGGCGTGTGGGGATCGGCCTCGAGGTGCGGCTCCGCTCCGCGCTCGCGCAGCGCGGCGCTCGTCGCGGGACCGATGCTCGCGAGCCGGGGACCGTCGAGCGCGTCGGCGCCCGCGGCTTGGGTGAAGAAGCGCACCGAGGAGGCGGAGGTGAAGAGGAGGTAGTCGGCGGCGACGGCGGCCGTGCGGGTCGCCTCGTCGAGCGGCTCGGCCACCGTCCGGTAGAGCGGCAGCGTGTCGACGTGGGCGCCGCGCTCTCGCAGCGCGTCGGGAAGCACGTCGCGGCCCTCCGCGGCCCGGGCGACGAGCACCCGCTCGGCCGGCACGTCGGCAAGCGCCTCCACCAGCGCTTCCGCGACGGCGCGCTCCGGCACGACGTCCGGCTCTACGCCGCGGGCGCGCAGGGCAGCGGCGGTCCCCGGGCCGATCGCGGCGACCGTGCGGCCGGCGAGCGCGCGGGCGTCGCGCAGCCGGTCGAGCAGCAGATCGGCGCCGTTCGGGGAGGTGACGCAGACGAGGTCGTAGCCGTCGAGCACGGGAAGCGGCGTGTCGAGCGGCTCGATGCGGATCGCCGGCGCCTCGATGACCGTCGCGCCGAGCGAGCGCAGCCGCGCGGCGAGCGCGCTCGCCTGGGCCCGCGCACGCGTGACCGCGACGGTCCGGCCGTGCAGCGGCCGCTCCTCGAGCCACGCGAGCTGCTCGCGCAGCGCGGCGGCGCGTCCGACCACGGTGATCGCGGGCGCGCGGATGCTCATCTCCCGCGCGCGCGTGGCCACGTCGGCGAGCGTGGCGAGCACGGTCCGCTGACCGGGAAGTGTCCCACGCTCGATCACGGCGGCCGGCTCGGTGGGCGCGCGCCCGGAGGCCACGAGCCGCTCGGCGATGCGCGGCAAGCTGCGCACGCCCATGTAGAAGACGAGGGTGCCGGGGAACGCGGCGAGCGCCGCCCAGTCGATCGCCGACCCGGTCTTGTCCGGGTCCTCGTGGCCGGTGACGAAGGCGACGCCGCTCGCCACGTCGCGGTGCGTGACGGGGATGCCCGCGTAGGCGGGAGCGGCGATGCCGGCGGTCACGCCCGGCACCATCTCGAACAGGATGCCGGCCTCCCGCAGCGCGAGCGCCTCCTCGCCGCCGCGCCCGAACACGAACGGGTCGCCACCCTTGAGCCGCACGACCCGCCGGCCCGCGCGCGCGTGCTCGAGCAGCAGCCGGTGCGTGTCCTCCTGCGGGAACTGCGGCCCCTCGCCCTGCTTGCCGACGTATACAAGTTCGGCGCCGGGGCGCGCGTGGGCGAGCGCCTCCGGCGGGATCAGCCGGTCGTAGAGGATCACGTCGGCGGCCGCGATGACCTCGACCGCGCGCACGGTGAGGAGCCCTGGGTCGCCGGGACCGGCGCCCACGAGATGGACGATCCCGCTCACCGCGCCGCCATCGCCTCGGATGCCCGGAGGAGGTCGGCCGCGCCGGCGGCGAGCATCCGGCGCGCCAGCTCCCGGGCGGCGGCCTCGAACGACGCCGCGAGCGCGGCCGCCGCCTCCGGCGCACCCGACCGGTCCGCCGCCTCCGGCGCGCCCGACCGGTCCGCCGCGCCGTGCGGCGCGGCGACGGTGACCTCGTCGACCAGCCACGCGAACCCGTCGGGGAGGCCGACGAAGCCGCGAACGCGCGCGTCCGCCGCGTGAATTCCCACAGGGGTGTGACAACTTGCAGACAATTCACGCACGGCGGTCCGTTCGGCGTTCAGGCATGCCAAGGTGCGGACATGGCAGGCGGCGGCGGCGATGTCGGCGGCGGGAGAGTCCAGGCGGGCCTGGACCGCGATCACGCCCTGCCCGGGGGCCGGTACGAAGACCTCGCCGGCCAGCGCGCCGCCGGCCTCGCGGCGGCGGTCGAGGCGGTCGAGCCCGGCGGCGGCGAGCACCAGCACGTCGACCTCGCCGGCTGTGCGCTTGCGCAGCCGCGTGTCGACGTTTCCGCGCAGCTCGGTGATGACGAGGTCGGGCCGCACGGCCAGCAGCTGCGCCCGGCGGCGCAGCGCGCTGGTCCCCACACGCGCGGCCTCCCGGACATCGACGAGCCGGTTCTCCCCCACGAGCACGTCGAGCGGGTCGGCCCGCCGCGGGGTTGCGACGATCGCCGTCCCGGGGGCAAGCTCGCCCGGCACGTCCTTGGCCGAGTGCACCGCGAGGTCGATGTCGCCGTCCAGGAGCGCGGTCTCGAGCGCTCCCACCCAGCGAGACTTGTCCCCCAGCGCCCGGTCCACGTCGCCGGCCGTCGTGATCGTGACGAGCTCTGTCGGGACGCCCAGGTCGTGCGCGACGGCGCGCGCCTGGGCGAGCGCCAGCGTGCTCCCACGGGTGCCGATCCGCAGCGGACGATCCGTGTTGTCCGCGACGCGTCCGGCGGCCGCGCGCGCGGACGGTTCGGAGGCGCGCTTGTGCGGTCCGGAGGTGGGCACGGCGCGCCCGGCGCTCACCGCCGGCGCAGCTCGCGGACCTCCGCGGGCTGGGCGGCGGCGCTCTCGTCGGCAGCCTCGTCGAGGCCGAACAGCTCGCGCAGGAGCTGCAGCCGCGCGTGGCGCTGGCCGCCGTCGAGGCCCTTGACGTGCAGCGTCGGCTCGTGCAGCAAACGCTTGGCGACGGCCCGGGCGAGCGCCTCGACGCGCCGGCGATCGCGCTCGGTCATGCCCTCCCAGCGGCCCTCGTTCTCGCTCAGCACCTGGGCGACGACGTCATCGGCGCGGGCGCGCAGGGCGGTCACGGTCGGCATGACCTCGAGCGACCCGAGCCAGCCCGCGAACGACTGGATCTCCTCCTCGACGATGCCCTCGGCCAGCCGCGCCTCGGCCCGGCGCACGGAGATGTGGCCGGCCACCTGCGCCTGCAGCCCGTCGATGTCGAGCAGGGTCACGCCGGCCAGCTCGCCGGCGGCTGGCTCGATGTCCCGCGGCACCGCGAGGTCCACGAGCAGGAGCGGCCGCCCCCGCCGCTCGCCGACGACCACCGCGAGCTCCTCGGCCCCCAGCAGCGCATGCGGCGACGACGTTGAGGCGATGACGATGTCCGCCCGCCCGAGCTCGGACGGCAGCGCGTCGAACGACCCCGACGCGCCCCCGAAGCGCTGTGCCAGCGCGATCGCCCGGTCGCGGCGGCGG
Source organism: Solirubrobacteraceae bacterium (assembly GCA_036257565.1). Lineage (GTDB taxonomy): Bacteria > Actinomycetota > Thermoleophilia > Solirubrobacterales > Solirubrobacteraceae > DASSUW01. The sequence continues at coordinate 5,756 of DATAFH010000074.1, forward strand.
TTGGCGATGAACATCGTCGTCACACCGTGGTCGTGGAGCGCCTGCGCGGTGAGCTCGGCGGTCTCGCCGGCCCCGATGATCACCACGTGTCGCGCGTGGAGGTCGCCCAAGGCCTCCCGCGCCGCATCCACTGCGACCGACGCGACGCTCGCGCGGCCCGCCGAGATCCCCGTCTCCGTCCGCACCCGCTTGCCCGTCACCAGCGCGGCCCGGAACAGCTTGTTCGTCATCGGCCCCGTCGTCCGGGCGGCGAGGGCCGCCTCGTACGCGCGCTTGACCTGGCCCTGCACCTCGGCCTCGCCCACGATCATCGACTCCAGCCCGCTCGACACCCGGTACAGGTGCCGGGCGGCGTCGCAGTTGCGGAGGGAGTAGATGCCGTCGAGCAGCTCCGTCGGGCGGATGCCCGCGCGCCGCGCCAGCAGCGCGAGCACCGCGGACTCGGCCTCGACCGGGTCGCGCACCATCAGGTACAGCTCGGTGCGGTTGCAGGTCGAGAGGGCGACGGCCTCGCCGATCGCCTCGTGCCCCGTCAGCTCGTGCAGCAGCGGCTCGGCCCCGCCCTCGGTGAGCGCGATCCGCTCGCGGACCGCGAGTGGAGCGGTCTTGTGCGAGGCGCCGAGCGCCAGCAGCTCGCTCACCGCGGCACGGCCTCCTCCTCGTCCGCGCGCTCGCGCCGCGCAGCGTCCCGCCGGTCGACGATCTCGGTCAGCTCCCCGAGCTCCCGCGCGATCCGCGACAGCTTGGCCGCCATGATCGCGACGTAGACGAGGATCAGCGCCAGGAAGACGAGGTAGGCGGCGGCCACGTAGGGGCCGGCGTCGTCCAGCGGCAGCGCCGGCATCAGAGCTGCTGCGGCGCTGCGCTGCGCCGGGTCGGGACCCAGGGGTCGTCGTCGTCCGCCAGCCGCCGCTTGAGCGCCCGCAGCTGCATCGACGCCTGCTTGGACGTGAGCTCGTACTTCCACAGCGTCACGAACAGCAGCGCCATGCCGGCCAGCGACACGAGGAAGGTGAGTCGCATCGCGCCCGGCATCGAGCCGCCGGTCGCACTCAGCACGCGCGGGTGCACGAGCGACTCGGCGAGCCGCACCGCCATGAAGTTCAGCGGCACGAAGGCACCCGCCACGATCGCAAACACGGCGGCCGTGCGCGCCTGGCGCTCCGGGTCGTCGATCGAGAACCGCAGCGGCTGGTAGCAGGCGTAGAGCAGGAACACGATCAGGAAGGAGACCAGCGTCGGCTCGTCCCACACCCACCACTGGCCCCACGCGGCCCGCGCCCAGATCGACCCGGTCACCAGCGCGGCGACGGCGAGGATCAGCGACAGGTGGATCGCCACGTAGGACCGCAAGTCGTGCGCGCGGTCGCCCGTGCGCAGGTATCGGATCCCGAACACGCCGCCGGCTACGAACCCGCACAGGGCCACGATCGCCACCGGCACGTGCAGGTAGAAGATCTTCTGGACGAAGCCCTGGTCGGCGTCGTTCGGCGCATAGAAGAAGACCAGCGTGAACGCACCGATGATCAGGGCGACTGAGGCGATGGAGAGCGGCTTGAGCCCTCGGGCGAACACGTCTGGCTAATCCTCCAGGAGGAAATCGAAGACCGCGAAGGCGACCAGTCCGAACACGAGATCATAGAGGCCGAGCACCAACAGCCAGCGCCCGGGAAGCGCCTCGGCGCCCGCCTCGAGCAGGAGCGGCGACGTGGCGCGCGCGGCCGCGATCGCCAGCGGGATCATCAGCGGCAGCGCGAGGATCGGCACGATCAGCTCTCGCGCCCGGGTCTGGATCCCGAGCGCACCGACGAGCGTCCCGATCACCGCGATCCCCAGGTTGGCGAGCAGGAGCACGAGCAGGAGCTCGGGCACGGCCGGCCACGGCGACGGGCCGAGCAGCAGGATCGCGAAGGCGGGCACGGCGGCCAGCTCGACGGCCGCCAGGAAGGAGAACAACACGGTCGCCTTCGCCACGAACAGCGACGTGCGGTCCACCGGGGCGAGCAGGAAGCCGTCGAAGCCGCCCTGCTCGCGCTCGGCGACGAACAGCCGGCTCATCCCGAGCACGGCGGCGAACAGCAGCGTTACCCACAGCACGCCTGCGGCGAGGTCGCCCTCCACCGATGCCCGGTCGAGCGCGAAGTGGAAGAGCACGAACGTCGAGACGCTGAACAGCAGCATCGCCGGCACCGCCTCGCCGGTCCGCAGCTCGACCCGCAGGTCCTTGCGCACCACCGCGCCCACCGCCCGTCTCACCGGTACAGCCCTCGCAGGTCCTCGGGGCCCACGTCGCCGGCCGGCGCGAGCACCTGGGGCCGCCCCGCCCGCAGGCCGAGCACCACGTCGGCCTCCGACAGCCCCTGCTCGACGTCGTGCGAGATGAGCACGCGCGCCGCGCCGCTCTCCCGGCCGATCAGCGGCGCCACCGCGCCCGCCGCGCCCGGATCGAGGTTGGCCAGCGGCTCGTCGAGCAGCAGCAGCTCGGGCTCGTGCAGCACCGCGCGGCAGATCGCCACCCGCTGGGCCATCCCCCGCGACAGCGCGCGCATGGGCTCGTCCGCCCGCCGCGTCATCCCGACCGCCTCCAGCAGCTCGCCGACCCGGCCCGTCGCCGCCACCCCGTGCAGCCGCGCGTGGAAGCGCAGGTTCTCGCGCGCCGACAGGTCGCGGTAGAGCAGCGGCTCGTGGGCGAGCAGGCCGACCCGCCCGCGCACCGCCCACCCCTCCCGCGGGAGCGTGCGGCCGAGCACGATCGCCGATCCCCCGTGCGGGCGCAGCAGCGTCGCGAGGATCCGCAGCAGTGTCGTCTTGCCCGCCCCGTTGGCCCCGAAGACCGCCAGCGTCGCGCCTTGCGCGAGCGTCAGAGAAACCCCCGTCAGCGCCACCCGCTCCCCGTACGCGCGGCGCACGTCGCGCAGTGCGACAGCAGGCTCAGTGCCGGCCATGGTGCGACGAGTCGCCGCGAAGCGTCTGCACGACGTGCGTGAGCGTGGGCTCGAGCACCCCGAACAGCTGGTCGATCGCCTTCGGCGACCCGGGGAAGTTGACGATCAGCGTCTGCGACGCGACGCCCGACACCCCGCGCGTGAGGATACCGAGCGGCGTGTACTTGGCGCCCTCGGCGCGCATCGCCTCCGCAAAGCCGGGCGCGTCCCGCTCGATCACCGCCCGCGTCGCCTCGGGCGTCACGTCGTCGGGCGTCAGCCCCGTCCCGCCGGTCGTGAAGATGAGGTCGCAGCCGCCGTCGACGTAGTGGTGCAGCCGGTCCTCGATCAGCGCGAAGTCGTCCGGCACGACCTCCATGGCGACGACCTCGCACCCGGCCCGCTCGGCCGCCTCGGCCAGCCGCGGCCCGGAGAGATCCTCCGCCTCCCGGCGCGAGACGGACGTCGAGATCGTGAGGATGGCGGTGCGGATGGCGCGGAGCTTAGAGTCCCGCCTCAGGCCGGGGCCGCGCCGTGCTCGCGCTGGGCGGCGGCGATGAGGTCCAGCACGGCGGCCTCGTCGCCCGCCCGCAGCAGCTCGATCGGATCGGGCTCGCCGTTGACGATGCCCTCGAAGAACGCCTTGCGGTCCTGGTACGTCGGGAGCGTGCCCTTCGCCCACCCGCGGGCGTCGTTGAGCAGCACGGCCAGGCGCGCGTAGGGCTCGCCGAACTCGTCGGCGATCTGGCGCTTGATCCGCTTGGCCAGTGCGGGCGACGCCCCCGCCGTGGAGATGGCGATCGCGAGCGGGCCGGTGCGCACGATCGCGGGCAGGATGAAGTTGCACAGCGGCGGCACGTCGACGATGTTGACGAGCATCGCCCGCCGCTCGGCGTCCTCGTACACGCGGATGTTCACGTCCGTGTCGTCGGTCGCGGCGATCGCGATGAACGTGGCCTCGAGGTCGCCCGGCTCGTACTCGCGCCGGAGCCACTCGATCGACCCCTCCTCGGCGAGCGCGCGCAGCTCGGGCACGGCGTCGGGCGCCACGAGCACGACCCGGCCGTCGCAGGCGAGCAGCCCTTCGACCTTCTCGAGCCCGATCTCGCCGCCACCCACCACGAGGCACCGCCGCGCCGTGAGCTTCAGGCACGCGATGTAGAACGGCGTCTCGAGCATGCCCTGCACGCACGTCTGGTCGCAGATCCCCCTGCGGAATTGGCAGACGCACTCCTTGCCGGCATACGCTTGAGCGGGCATGCCCGGTACACCGTACAACCGGGCATGGGGTACTTCGACGAGCGCTCGCTGCTTCCCACCGTCGTCGGCGATCGGCTGACCGCCCTCTCCGGGCCACGCGCGTTGCTGGTCATGGCCGCGCACCCGGTCGCCTTCGCCGGGTTCTTCGCGCACACCGGCGCGCTCGACGATCCGTACGCGCGGCTCGAGCGCACGGCGCGGGTGATGAACGCGGTCGCCTTCGGCACGCGCGAGGAGGCCGATCGTGCGACCCGGCGCGTGCGCGTCATGCACCGGCGGGTGACGGGGAGCCTGGACGCTCCCGCCGGCCCCTTCCCGGCCGGGACGCCGTACCGTGCGGACGACCCCGAGCTCCTGTTGTGGATCCTCGCCGCGCTCGCCGAGTCGGCGATGCTCGTCTACGACAAGTACGTGCGCCGCCTGACGGCCTCCGAGCGCGACGCGCTGTGGGCCGACTACCGGACCGTCGGCCGGCTGTTCGGCCTGCGCCGCCGCGACATGCCGCCCGACGCGGACGCGTTCACCGCCTACATGGCGCGCATGTACGCGAGCGACGAGCTCTACGTCACCGACGCGGCGCGCGAGCTGGCGATCGACATCGTGCTGAACCCTCCGGTCCCGCTCGCGCTGCGTCCGGTGCGCGAGCTCGTCAACCAGATCACGGTCGGGCTCCTACCGCCCGGCATCCGCCGCCAGTACGGCTTCTCGTGGGACCCGGTGCGCTCCGTCGCCCTGCACGGCGGCGCCGAGTACGTCCGCCGGGTGGTGGTCCCCGTCCTCCCCGACCGCTTCCGGATGATTCCGCTCAGCCGGTCGGCACCCCGTCGATCCGCCGCCTGATCCCGAGCGGGTTGTCCTCGCGCAGCTCGGGCGGGAGGGCGGACACTGGTGCGTCCTGGAACGCCACGGGGCGGGTGAAGCGGTGCACGGCGGTCATGCCCACGGACGTGTGGAGTGGGCTCGTAGTGGCCGGGAACGGGCCGCCGTGGTGCATGCCGAACGTGACCGCCACGCCGGTCGGGAAGCCGTTGAAGATCACGCGCCCGGCCCGCTCGCCGAGCGCGGCGACGACGTCGCCGACGTCCTCGTCGGGCTCGGCGTGGACGGAGCCCGTGAGCTGGCCCTCGATCCGCTCGAGCGCGGCCAGCAGCTCCTCGCGCGAGCCGTGGCGCAGGAGCAGCACCACCGGCCCGAAGTGCTCCTCGAGCAGCTCGTCGCCGGTGGCGCTCGCGGGCGCCTCGTAGGCCGCGGGCTGGTGGCGGAATCCGGGGCCGCCGGCGGGCGCGGCGTCGCCGAGCGCCCGGACCTCCGGCCGCGCGGCGAGCCGACCGACCGCATCGTCCAGCGCGTCGTGCAGGCGCTCGTTGAGCAGCACCGTGGGCTCGACCGCGTCGAGCCGCGCGGCGAGGTCGGCCGCGAACGCGTCGCCGTCCGCCCCGGCGGGCACGAACACCACGCCCGGCTTCGTGCACAGCTGGCCGCCGAAGTTCGCCACCGAGGCCGTCAGTCCCTCGGCGATCCGGTCCGCCCGCGCGCGCAGCGCGCCCTCGGTGACGACGATCGGGTTGATCGAGCCCATCTCCGCGTACACGGGGATCGGCACGTCGCGGCGGGCGGCGCGATCGAAGATCGCCTTGCCGCCGTTGAACGAGCCGGTGAAGCCGACGGCGGCGATCCCGGGAGCGTCGACGAGCGCCTCGCCGACCTCGACGCCGGCGGCCAGCAGGTGGGTGAAGGTCGCCTCGGGCACCCCGGCGTCGGCCACCGCCGCCCGCAGCTCGCGGGCCACGAGCTCGCCCGTGCCCGGGTGCGACGGGTGGCCCTTGACGATCACGGGGCAGCCCGCGGCGAGGGCCGAGGCCGTGTCTCCGCCGGCCGTCGAGAACGCGAGCGGGAAGTTGGAGGCGCCGAACACCGCCACGGGGCCGAGCGGGACGCGCATGCGGCGCACGTCGGGCTTCGGGATCGGCGTGGCGTCGGGATCCGGGTGGTCGACGATGGCCTCGGCGTCATCGCCCGCGTCCACGATCGCCGCGAACGCCTCGAGCTGGCCGGCCGTGCGCTCGAGCTCGGAGCGAAGGCGCGCCTCCGGCAGCCCGGTCTCGGTCTCGCAGAGGGTGACGATCTCGTCGCCGACGCCCCGCAGCCGGTCGGCCGCACCCCGCAGGAGGGCGGCGCGCCGGGCGCGGTCGCGCAGCGCGCCCGAGCGGTGAACGTCGGCGGCCGCGGCCACGGCGGCGCGCACGTCCTCGCGCGTCGCCTCCTGGTAGCTGGGCCCCGGCTCGCCTGTGCGCGGGTCGACGGAGTTGAAAGTGAGCGCCATGGCCTGTACCTTACCGCTGGTTCGACCACAGGACCAATGCAGTCATTCCAGCAGACCACCCTCTCCCCGATCCGCCTCCGGCAGCGCTACGAGCAGGTGGCCGACCGGATCGCGGCCGACATCCGCGCGGGGCGTCTGGTCCCGGGCGAGCGACTGCCCTCCGAGCGCGACCTCGCGCGGCGGCTCGAGGTCGGCCGCGCGTCCGTGCGAGAGGCCATCGCCGCGCTCCAGGTGGCCGGGATGCTGGAGACCCGACCCGGCTCCGGTTCCTTCGTGGCGGCGGGCGCTGCCGAGCGCAGCCGCGAGGCACACGATGCCAGCCCGTCCGACCTGCTCGAGGCGCGCGCGATGCTCGAGCCGGCGGTCGCCCGGCTGGCCGCCCTCAGCGGGCTGCCCGACGAGGAGGCCGAGGCGCTGATCGCGGCGATGGAGATCGCGGCCGACGAGGGCGACCTCGCGGGCTGGAACGACTGCGACCGGCGCTTCCACCGGCGGATCGCCGCGCTGACGGGCAACCCGGTCGTGCTCGAGCTTGCCGAGCACATCGCCACGGTAATGGACGAGCCGCTATGGCAACGCCTGCGCGACGACTCGATCGCCGTCGCCGGCCGTATGAGCCTGCACCTCGCGGAGCACCGGATGATCTACGAGGCGATCGCCGAGGGCGACGCCGACGCCGCCGAGCTCCACGCGCTCCAGCACATCCGCCGCGTCCGCAAGTACATGACTCTCGACTAGAAAGGCCACCGTGCGCTTTCCCGGCATCATCCCCGCAGTCACCACCCCCTTCGACGCCGCGGGCGCGATCGATCGCGCCGGCCTTGACGCCAACCTCGCCGCGCTGCTCGACACCGGGGTCCACGGCGTGGTCGCCACGGGCACCATGGGCGAGGCCGGCAGCCTGTCCATCGCCGAGCGGCGCGAGGTGGTGGCGGCGGTCGCCGCGGCGGCCGACGGCCGCGTGCCGGTGATCGCCGGCGTCTCTGCGGGAACGGCCTCGGCGGCGATCGCGCTGGCCGCCGACGCGGCGGAGGCCGGCGCCGGCGCGCTGATGATGCTCCCGCCGCTCGGCTACCGCGGCGACGCGGACGAGATCGTCGCCCACTACCGCGCGGTCGGTGAGGCGGCCGGGCTGCCGCTCATGGCCTACAACAACCCGGAGGCGAGCGGCACCGACATGGGGCCGGACCTGATCGCCCGGCTGTTCGAGGAGATCGACGCGGTCGTGGCGGTCAAGGAGTGCTCCGGCGACGCCCGGCGCATCCCCGCGATCATCGCCGCCGCGCCGGAGCTCGAGGTGCTGGTCGGCGGCGACGACTGGGCGCTCGAGGGCTTCTGCGCCGGCGCGAGCGGATGGGTGAGCGGGGTCGCCGACGTGGCGCCGCGCGAGTGCGTCGCGCTGTACGAGGCGTGCCAGGCCGGCAACCTCGAGGCGGCCCGCGCCGTCCACACGCGCCTGCTGCCGCTCGCCCGCTTCGACATGACGCCCAAGCTCGTGCAGTACTTCAAGGCGGCGATGGACGAGGTCGGCCTCGCCGGCGGCCCCTGCCGTCCGCCGCGGCTCGCGCTCGCCGACGACGAGCGCGGCGCGCTGGCCGACGCGATGGCGGTGCTGGGGACCCCCGTCCGGTCGTGAGGGCGGCGCGGTACCTCGCGGCGGTCGACTCCCACACGGAGGGGATGCCCACGCGCGTGGTCACCGGCGGCGTGGGGCCGATCCCGGGCGACTCGATGCTCGACCGCAAGCTCCACTTCGAGCGCGAGATGGACGACCTGCGGCTCCTGCTCATGCGGGAGCCGCGCGGGCACTCGGCGATGTCGGGAGCGATCCTCCAGCCGCCGACGCGCGACGACGCCGACTGGGGAGTGCTCTTCATCGAGGTCTCGGGGTGCCTGCCGATGTGCGGGCACGGCACGATCGGGGTGGCCACCGTGCTCGTCGAGACCGGCATGGTCGAGGTGCGCGAGCCGGAGACCGTCGTGCGCCTGGAGACGCCGGCCGGGCTGGTGGTGGCCCGGGTGGCGGTCGAGGGCGGCCGCGCCCGCTCGGTCACGCTGCGCAACGTGCCGTCGTTCCTCTACGAGCGCGCCCGCCGAGCCGGCGACGTGGTGTGCGACATCGCGTTCGGCGGCAACTTCTACGCGCTCATGCCGGTCGACGACGTGAACGCGCTGGAGTCGGATGACTACATCCGCAGAGGCCTCGAGATCATGGCGGCCGTCAACGAAGACCCGCCCGTGCATCCGGAGGACCCGCGCATCGGCGGCTGCCGCCACGTCATCTTCCACGCGCCGGGCCGCGACGGCGCGGACGCCCGCAACGCGACCGCGATCCACCCGGGCTGGCTCGACCGCTCGCCCTGCGGGACGGGGACGTCGGCGCGGCTGGCCGCCCTGCACGCGGACGGCTCACTGGCGATCGGGCAGCCGTTCGTCAACGAGTCGCTGATCGGCACGCGCTTCACCGGCCGGCTCGTGGAGGAGACGCGCGTCGGCGACCTGCCCGCCGTGGTCCCGGAGATCACGGGCCGCGCGTGGGTCACCGGGATGGGCCAGTACCTGCTCGACGCCGAGGACCCGTTCCCCGCCGGCTTCGCCCTGTGACCGCGGCGCGCGAGGTCGTCGTCGTGGGCGCGGGGATCGTCGGCGCCGCGGTGGCCCGAGAGCTGGCCGTGCGGGGCGTCGACGTGCTGCTGCTCGACGCGGGCGACGTCTCGAGCGGCACCACCGGCCTCGGGGAGGGCAACGTCCTGTGCTCGGACAAGGACGTCGGACCGGAGCTCGATCTCTGCGTCGCCGGTCGCGCGCTCTTCGACGAGCTGGGCGAGGAGGCGAGGATCCGGTGCAAGGGGGCGCTCGTCGTGCATCCGGACGAGGGGACGTGGGCAGCCGAGGGGACGCGCGTGGCGCGCCTGCACGCGGCCGGCGTCGACGGCAGGCCGGTCGCGCCCGACGAGGTCGTGGAGCTCGAGCCGGCCCTCACGGGGCCGCTACACGGCGCCTCCTTCTTCCCCGACGACCTCCAGTGCGACCCCCGGGCCATCGCCCTCGCTCTCGCTCGCGAGGTCCCGGATGTCCGCACCCACACCCGGGTGACGCGGGTCGTGGTCGGGTCGGGTCGCGTCACGGGAGTCGAGCTCGAAGGCGGGGAGCGGATCGCGGCGGGCGTGGTCGTCGTCGCGGCCGGGCCGTGGAGCGCCGCGCTCGCCGCCTCCGCGGGTCTGCACCTGCCGGTCGAGCCGCGCAAGGGCCAGCTCGTGCGCCTCGCCGGGCCGGCGCACGTGCGCCACAAGGTCGTGGACGGCTCCTATCTCGCGTCGGTGCGCAGCGACGCGGCGGGCCTTCAGGTCACCACGGTGGTCGAGACCACGTGGGAGGGCGATGTGCTCGTGGGATCGAGCCGCGAGCGGCGCGGCTTCGACACGACGGTCGACGACGCGGTGAGTGAGGCGATGGTCGCACGCGCGGCGCGGCTCTTCCCCGGCCTCGCGGGCCGCCGGCGCGTCGCCGCCTGGGCGGGCCTGCGGCCGTGGCTCCCGGACCATCTGCCGGCGATCGGACCGTCGCAGGCGGTCGAAGGCCTGTGGCTGGCGACCGGCCACGAGGGAGCGGGCGTCGCCCTCGGCCCGATCACCGGACGCGTCGTCGCGCAGTCGTACTGCGGCGAGCCGGTCGCGGTCGACCTGGTGCCTTTCGACGCTGACCGCTTCTCGCCCAGCTAGCGTTCGCGCGGTGTCGGCCCGCTCACGCCTCGAGGCGCTTCGTGCCCGCGCGAACGCGTTCGGGCCGCGGTACGCGGTCGCGCACGCCGCGCATCGCGCGGCGCTGCGGATCGGGCACCGGGCGGAGGACGCGATGCTCGAGATCGAGGGCGAGCGCGGGGTGCTCGGACCCGCGCACCTCGGGTGGAGCGACAACTCGTCCGAGGCGAATCGGCGCCGCTGGGACGAGTGGGACTGGTCGGCGCTCGGTGAGGAGTGGACGGAGTCGGAGGAGTGGAAGCAGGGGCTCGTCGACGACGTGCTGCTGCGCGTCATGCCGGCCGGCGGCACCGTCGTCGAGATCGGGCCCGGCGCCGGCCGCTGGAGCGTCTTCCTGGCCGCCCGCTGCGACCGCCTGATCGTGGTCGACGTCGCCCGGGCGCCGCTCGACGCGGTCGTCGACCGGCTGGCGGGAGCGGACAACCTCGAGTGCCTGCTCAGCGACGGCGCGTCGCTGACCGGGGTCGGCGACGCCGCAGCCGACGCCGTCTGGTCGTTCGACGTCTTCGTCTACGTCGCGCCCGCCGACCAGGCCGCCTACCTGGCCGAGATCGCGCGCGTGCTCCGCCCGGACGGCGTGGCCGCCGTCCACCATGCGGACGGCCGCAACCGCGGCCGGGCGCCCAGCCGCCTCGGCTGGCGAGCACCGATGACCGCCACGCTGTTCGCCGCTCTCGCCCGCGACCGCGGCCTCGAGGTCACCGACCAGATCCGCCACTGGTCCGGGGGCCGCTACGGCCTCGACCCGTACCACGACGTCATCACCGTCCTCCGCCGCGAGGTCTAGTCGCGGCCGCGAGCGCGGCGGATCTGCTCGAGCCGCTCGCGCAGCTTGCCTTCCGCATCGTCCGGCCGGTAGAAGCGCAGGTCCTCGCGGCCGCGCGGAAGGTGCTCCTGGTCGTTGACGTGGCCCGGGTGGTCGTGCGGGTAGTCGTAGTCGACCCCGCGGCCGAGCTCGGCGGCGCCCGGGTACGCGGCCGACTGCAGGGCGGCCGGCGGCCGGGCCGCCCCGTCCTCGCGGATGTGGCCTCGCGCCTGCCCGATCGCGCGCTTCACCGCGTCGGACTTCGGCGCCAGCGAGAGGTAGATCGCGGCCTGCGCGAGCGCGAACTGGCCCTCGGGCAGCCCCACGTGCTCGACCGCGTGCGCGGCGGCGACCGCCATCGGCAGCGCCTGCGGATCCGCGTTGCCCACGTCCTCGGACGCGAGGATGATCATGCGCCGCGCGATGAAGCGGGGATCCTCTCCGCCCTCGAGCATCGCCGCCAGGTAGTAGAGCGACGCGTCGGGATCCGACCCGCGGGTGGCCTTGATCCAGGCCGAGATGTAGTCGTAGTGCTGGTCGCCGCCCTTGTCGTAGAGCACCGCCTTGCGCTGCATGGCGTCTTCGGCGTCGGCCAGCGTGACCTCGGCGCCCGTCGCCGTCGAGCAGGCGAGCTCGAGCGCGTTGAGCGCCGCCCGGGCGTCGCCGCCCGCGCGGGCGGCGAGGAACGCGATCACCTCGTCGCCCACGCCCACCTTCGGGCACTCGCCGCGATCGATCGCCCGCCGCAGCAGGCCCTCGACCTGCTCGGCCGTGAGCAGCTGGAGCTCGTAGATCTGCGTCCGCGAGAGCAACGCGCTGTTGACCTCAAAGTACGGGTTCTCGGTTGTCGCCCCGATCAGCGTGATGAGGCCGTCCTCGACGGCGGGCAGGAGCGCGTCCTGCTGGGCCTTGTTGAAACGATGGATCTCGTCGAGGAAGAAGATCGTCGCCCGGCCGCCCCGCCGGCGCTCGCTCGCGCGGGCGATCACCTCCCGCACCTCGGCCCGGCCTGCCTGCACGGCCGAGAGCTCCTCGAACGCCGCGTCGGCCTGCTCGGCGGCGAGCCGCGCGAGCGTCGTCTTCCCGGTCCCCGGCGGCCCGTAGAGGACCATCGAGTGCGGCCGGCCGGACTCGAGCGCCTGGCGCAGCGCCGACTCCGCCCCGAGCAGGTGCTCCTGCCCGACGAACTCGTCGAGCGTCCGCGGCCGCATGCGGGCAGCGAGCGGCCCGTCCGGCGGCAACCGGTGATCTGGGCGCTTCTCGGGCGGGTCGAACAGCCGCTCCATAGGAATCAGTATGCGGCTTACTCGCACTCGCAAGCTCGCGCCAGCGCCTTGATTACATGACGTCGATGCGGCGGACCGTTTCCGTAGGCACTGTCGTGCGCGAGTGGGCGCGGCTCGGCGCGCTGAGCTTCGGCGGCCCGCCCGCCCAGGTCGCGCTGCTGCGGGAGCTGACCGTCGAGCGGCGCCGGTGGATCGACGCGCGCGAGTTCGAGGACGCGAACGCCGCCACTCAGCTCATCCCCGGCCCGGGCTCGACTCAGCTCGCGATCTACTGCGCGCAGCGCGTGGGCGGAACCGCCGCAGCCATCGCCGGCGGCGTCGCGTTCATCCTGCCCGGGCTGCTCATCATCCTCGCGATCTCGGCGGTGGCGCTGGGCGAGTCGCCGCCCACCTGGATCGAGGGCGTGGGGGCCGGAGCGGCCGCGGCCGTGGTCGCCGTCGTGCTCGGTGTGGGACTCGACTTCGCGCGGGCCAGCCTCGCCGGCCGTGAGGGCGCCGCCCGCGTGCGCTCGCTGCTCTATCTGGCGGTCGGCGGGGCAGCCGCGATCGCGGCCGGCCCTGGGCTCGTGATCGCGCTGCTTGCCTGTGGTCTCGTGGAGCTGACCTGGCGCCGTCGCTCGGGAGCCGCGCTCCACGCCTGGCCCGTCGCGCTCGTGCTGTTCGGCGCCACGGGCGCCGCAGCGATCCCCGCGCTCGCTTGGACGGCGTTCAAGGTCGGCGCCCTGTCCTACGGGGGCGGGTTCGTGATCATCCCGCTCATGCAGGGCGACGCGGTCGACACCTACGGGTGGATGACCCGGGGCGAGTTCGCCGACGCCGTCGCCTTCGGCCAGCTCACGCCCGGGCCGGTCGTGCAGACGGTGGCGATGGTCGGGTGGGCGGCGGCCGGCCTCCCCGGCGCCCTGCTCGCCTCGGTCGTCGCGTTCGCGCCCTCCTTCCTCGTGATCGCGCTCACCGGCGAGCGGTTCGAGCGGCTGCGGGGGTCGGGCGCCGCGCGGGCGTTCCTGGACGGTGCGGGGCCGGCGGCGGCCGGCGCGATCCTCGGTGTGGCCGTGCCGCTGTTCGGGGCGCTGGAAGAGGGATGGCAGTACGCGGTGCTGGGAGGAGCGGCGCTGCTCGTCGTCGCGCGGCGGCCGGCGATCTGGGCTCTAGCGGGGGGTGCTTCGGCCGGGCTGGTGGCGGCGCTTGCCGGGTTGGCGGTCCCTTGACGTTGTCGAACGCTCACTAGCATCACCCCGCGATGCCAGACGAGACGGCCGACGTTCTCACGCGGCTCATCCGGTTCGACACGGTCAACCCGCCGGGGAACGAGCGCGCGTGCCAGGAGTGGATCGCCGCGTATCTCGAAGACGCGGGCCTGACCGTCGAGCTGCTCGGTGCCGAGCCGGACCGCCCGAACCTCATCGCCCGCCTGCGAGGCGACGAGCCGGGCCCCACCCTCGGCTACCTGTCGCACGTCGACACCGTGCTCGCCGACCGCGACGACTGGACGCACGACCCCTGGTCTGGCGACATCTCGGAGGGGTTCCTGTGGGGTCGTGGGGCGATCGACATGAAGTCGCAGACGGCCGCCGAGATCGTCGCCGCCGCCACGCTCGCCCGAGGCGGCTGGCGCCCGGCCCGAGGAGAGCTGAAGGTCATCAGCGTCGTCGACGAGGAGGTCGGTGGCCGGCTCGGCGCCCAGTGGCTCACCGAGCAGCACCCGGATGCCGCTCGCGTGGACTGGCTGATCAACGAGGGCGGCGGCGCGGTGATGCCGTACGGCGATCGTCGCCTGTACGGCGTCGGCTGTGCGGAGAAGGGCACGTTCCGTGTCACCGTCCACGCCCGCGGCCGAGCCGCCCACGCCTCGGTGCCCGGCGTGGGCGACAACGCGCTGCTCAAGCTCGCGCCCGTGATCGAGCGCCTGGGCACCTGCCAGCCCGGCTTCGACATCGCGGAGGAGCCGCGCGCGCTGCTCGCGGCGCTGCACGGCGATCTCGATCCCGAGGCGGTCCTCGACCGCATCCGCGCCACCGAGCCCCGCCTGGCGCCGATGGTCGAGGCGACCATGCGCGTGACCGCCGTCCCCACGCGCATCTCCGCGTCCGAGAAGATCAACGTGATCCCGGCCCACGCCGCGCTGCAGGTCGACTGCCGCGTTCCGCCCGGCATGGGCGCCGACGTGGCCACGCGCCGGCTCGAGGAGATGCTCGGCACGACAAACGGGCTCGAGCTCGAGTTCACCGAGCAGGTGATGGGCAACCGGTCTGCCATCGACTCGCCGCTGATGGACGCGATCCGTGGCTGGCTCGCGGACCGCGAGCCGGCCGCCGAGGCCGTGCCCACCGTGCTTCCCGCCTTCACGGACTCGCGCTGGTTCCGCGCGGCGTTCCCCGATTGCGTCGCCTACGGCTTCTTCCCCCAGCGCCACCAGACCTGGTACGACACCTGGCCGCTCATGCACTCCAACGACGAGCGCATCGACCTGCGCGACCTCGCGTTCGCGGCTGACTTCTTCACCGACCTCCCGAGGAGACTGCTGTCCGCATGAGCCCCGTCAAGGAAGGAAAGCTGCGGCTCGGAGGCATGGCCCTGCGCAACGGCCTGCTCGTCCACGGGCCGACGCACTGGGCGGCATCCGTCCGCGACGACGCCGGCGTGATCCGCACCGCCTCCGGCCGCAAGCCCCGCCTGACGGCCGTCGACAACCTGCCCGGGGTGCGCGGGGTGGTGCGCCTCGGCGAGGCGTTCGTGGTCATCCCGCTCGTCAAGCGCGCGCTCCCGCAGGCCAAGCTCCCGTTCGAGAACCCGTCCGTGCTGGCGGTCGCCACCGGCGCCTCGCTGACCGGCGCGATCCTGCGCCGCCGGCTCGGCGGCGTGGGTGCCGAGGCCGCCGCCGCGGTGCTCTCGATCGCCCCGGCGGTGCTCGCCCTGCGCGGCGGCGAGCTCGCCGCCTACCACGGCGTCGAGCACAAGGCGATCGCCGCGTACGAGTCCGACGCCGGCGACGCGGCCGACGCCGCCAAGGAGCACGACCGCTGCGGCTCGCACCTCGTGACGCCGATGCTGGCCGCCAACGTGGCCGGCGCGCTGCTCGTGCGGCGCGTGCTCGAGAAGCCGGGCGCGGTGGCCGGCGCCGGTGTGGCGGTCGCGTCGACCGCCGCGGCCGTCGAGGTCTTCGCCTGGTGCGAGCGCCACGCGAGCACGCCGCTCGCCCGTGCGTTGCGCCGGCCGGGGTTCGAGCTCCAGCGCGCGGTCGGCACCCGCGAGCCCGACGAGCGGCAGCTCGACGTCGGCCGCGCAGCCCTGGCCGAGATCCTGCGCGTGGAGCCCCATCCGGAGGGATAGGGTCGCGACCCTAGTCCGGATTCCTGCCTGAGGGGCATACTCACGCCATGGCACTCGCGTGGTATCAGATTGAGAGCTGGATCGTCACGTGGGCCCCGATCATCTTCATGGGGCTCCTCGTCTTCTTCATCTGGAAGACGACGAAGCTGATGCCGCGCACCAAGCCGCAGCAGATCGAGCCCGCGTCCAACGACTCGGTGCCGTGGGACGACGTGGCCGGGGTCGAGGAGGCCAAGGCCGAGCTGCGTGAGGTCGTCGAGTTCCTGCAGGACCCAGAGCGGTTCCGCCGGCTCGGCGCCAAGGTCCCGAAGGGCATCCTCCTGCACGGCCCGCCCGGCACCGGCAAGACGCTGCTCGCCAAGGCCGTCGCGCACGAGTCCGGCGCGCACTTCTTCTCCCAGAGCGCGGCCGCGTTCGTCGAGATGTTCGCCGGCCTCGGCGCCGCCCGCATCCGGCGGCTGTTCCAGACCGCTCGCGAGCACCGCCCGGCGATCATCTTCATCGACGAGATCGACGCGGTGGGCGGCGAGCGCGGATCCGACAACAACGGCGAGCGCGAGCAGACGCTCAACCAGCTCCTGGTGGAGATGGACGGCTTCAGCAGCAGCGGCGACCTCGTCGTGATCGCCGCGTCGAACCTGCTGGAGAAGCTCGACCCGGCGCTCCTGCGCCCCGGTCGCTTCGACCGCCAGGTGTTCGTGTCCCCGCCCGACGTCGCCGGCCGCGAGGCCATTCTCCGCGTCCACACGCGCGACAAGCCGCTGTCCGTCGACTGCGACCTCGCAACCATCGCCCGTCAGAGCGCCGGCTTCACGGGCGCCGACCTGGCCAACATCTGCAACGAGGCGGCGATCTTCGCGGCCCGTGCCCGCCGGCCGTCGCTCGAGCACGGAGACTTCGACAATGCGGTCGAACGCGTGGTGGCCGGCCTGCAGTCGCGCCGCGCGCTGAACGACCACGAGCGCCGCGTGGTGGCCTTCCACGAGGCTGGCCACGCGCTGTGCGCCGAGCTGCTGCCGGGCGTCGATCGCGTGCACAAGATCTCGATCGTCCCTCGCGGCCGGGCGCTCGGCTACACGCTCAACCTCCCGGAGGAGGACCGCTACCTGAAGACCCGCGAGGAGCTGATCGACTACATGACCGTGCTGCTCGGCGGGCGCGCGGCGGAGGAGATCGTCTTCGGGGCGATCACCACGGGGGCGGCCGACGACCTGCGCCGGGTCGCGGACATCTCGCGCGAGATGGTGCACGAGTACGCGATGGGCACGTCGATCATGTCCCGCCGCGTCGCGTCCGAGGGCGGCGCGGTGTCCGACCGCACCCGCCAGCTTCGCGACGAGGAGCAGCAGCACCTCACCGACCAGGCGATGCGGGCTGCCGCGCGCCTCATCACCGAGCACCGCGACAAGCTCGACAGCCTCGCCGGTGCGCTGCTGCGCAACGAGGTGCTCGAGCGCGCCGACATCGACCGCATCATGGAGGGAGTGCCGCGGCTGCGCGTCGTGGCCGCCCGCCGGGCGGACGAACGTTGAGTTCAGCGGGGTCGGCCGACTGCCGATCCCGTGGGAGTGAACCCGAGGGCTGACGACTTCCGCGGCCTGCTCGCGCCGGGCGCCATCCGGGCGGTCTACCAGCCGATCGTCCGGCTGAGCGACCTCCAGCCGATCGGCTACGAAGGGCTGGCCCGCTTCCCGACGCCGCCCGGCCTGGTCGCGCTGCCGCCCGACGTCACGCTCGCCGCCGCCGCGCGCAGCGGGCTGCGCCAGGACCTCGAGGTTGCCTGCTGGGCCGCGATCGGGGAGGCCGGGGCGCCGCCCCACGGGCGGCTGCTGTTCGTGAACGTCGCGCCCCAGGCGCTCGGCCACCCGGGGCTCGAGCGGCTCGCCGCGCGCCTGCCCTCGCGGCTGGTCATCGAGCTCACCGAGCAGGACGCCGTGCAGGACGTCAAGCGCATCCGCGAGCGGCTGCGCCCGTGGATCGGCCGCGGCGCGCTGGTTGCCGTCGACGACGCCGGGGCCGGCTTCACGTCGCTCGAGTACGTGGCCGAGATCCGCCCCGACTTTCTCAAGCTCTGCCGCGGGCTCGTCACCGGCGTCGACCTCGACGGCTCCCGCCAGGCGGTACTGCGGGCCACCGTCGCCTTCGCTCGCGAGGTCGGTGCCCGCGTCGTGGCCGAGGGCGTCGAGCGGGCCGAGGAGCTCGAGGTCCTGCGCGCCGCGGAGGTCGACTTCGGGCAGGGGTGGCTGTTCGGCCGCCCGGGCGAGCCGTGGCCGCCCGAGCCGCGGGCGGGTGGGCACTCCATGGTCGCGGTGCCCGCCGGCGGGCGGCGCGAGCGCACGGTGGCCGCGGCGGCGAGCGTCCGCGACGCGTCGACGCTCATCGTCGACCACCTCGCCCGCTCGGGGCTCATGCCGAGCGTCTACGTCGAGCAGGGCGGTCGCCTGCGCTGCCAGGCGGTGCGCGGCTATTGGCAGATCTACGACGGCATGCCGCCCTCGGCCGGCGTCATCGGCCGCACGTTCCGGACCGGCGAGGTGACCGAGGTGGCCGACACCGCGGTGCATCCGGACTTCCTGCCGTCCGTGCCGTCGGTCGTCGCCGAGCTATGCGTGCCCGTGCGCGCCGGCGGGCGGGTGGTGGGCGCACTGAACGTCGAGTCGCCGACCATGCTCGGCGCGGACACCCGCCGGGAGCTCGAGCGGTGCGCCGAGCTGCTCGGCCGCCGCATCCATGAGCTGGGCGGGCCGGAGGCGAGCGTCCAGCCCGCGCAGCGCCTGGCGCGCGCCGTGGCGCGGCTCGCGGCACTCGACGATCCCGAGGACCTCGTCCGCGAGACGGCGCGCGCCGCACTGCAGGTCTCCGGCTTCGAGTCGGCGATGGTCGCGCTCGAGGCCGGCTCGGGCCAGCTCTACGTGCACCACGCCGAAGGGCCGTTCGCGGTCGCGTTCTCGGCGCTCGAGACGCTCGACCTGGGCGCCATCGCTCGCTGGGTCGACCACGGGACGTCCTCCTACACGGTCGACGAGGCGTCGGGGCGCGGCTTCGCCGGCCACGAGCCGCTGCGCCGGGCCGGCGCAGCCTCGCTGCTCGTGCTGCCGCTGGCCGCGGCGGGGGAGCGGATCGGCGTGCTGGTCCTCGCCGACCGCACGACCCACCGGCTGTCGACCGAGCACGTGGAGCTGCTCGAGCTGCTCGCCTTCCAGTCGTCAAGCGGGCTCCGGATGGCCCATGCCGTGCTCGAGCTGCGCGAGCGCGCGGCGCGCGACCCGCTCACCGGCCTGGGCCATCACGCCACCTTCTACGACGTGCTCCCGAGCCTGCGCGGCGGGCGCCGCCGGTGCGCGGTCCTGCTCGCCGACGTCGACGGCTTCAAGGGCATCAACGACACTCGCGGCCACGCCGCCGGCGACGAGGTGCTGCGCGCGATGGCCGGGCTGCTGCGGGCGGCGGCGCCGAGCGGCGGGCGCGCGTTCCGGATCGGCGGCGATGAGTTCGCGCTCGTGTTCGCGTGCGAGGGCCCGGCGGAGGCCGAGGAGGTCGGCTGGCAGCTGCGCACCCAGGCCCGCGAGCGGCTCGGCTCGACCGTGTCGGTCGGCCTCGCGCTCGGCGAGCACGGCGAGCCCGACGAGGCGGTGGTGGCGCGCGCCGACGCCGCGCTCTACGAGGTCAAGCGCCGCGGCCGCGACGGCGTGGTTGTTGCCCCGCCGGCATCCAGCCGGCGTTCTGACTGAGACGGACGCATCCGTGGCGTCCGTAACCGGGCTTCGCCCTTCACCACCAAGCTGAACGCCCGTGGCTCGACCGTCACGCGTTCGAGCCCGCCGTCGCGGATCTCGCCGTCGACGTTGAGCTCGCTCCCTTCGCGCAGGTCGACCTCGACGAGATGCCCGCGGTGGTGCTCGACGGCACGCTGGCGGGCGATCGTCTGCGTGCGCAGTCCCCAGGCGCGGCGTGCGAGCCCGAGCCGGGAGCCGGCGGGCAGCACGATGACGTCGAGCACGCCGTCGTCCGGGTCGGCCTCCGCGACGCCCGAGCCGCCGCCGAACGCCCCGCTGACGGCGACGATCACCTGCCAGCTGCCGCCCTCGAACACCGTGCGGCCGTCGACGCGGACGGTCGCCTCCAGCGGCGCCTCGGTGGCCGCCGCGCGCGCCGCGCCGACGCCGTAGGCCAGCGGCCCGAGCCGCGGCTTGAGCGGCTGGGCGTTGCGGGCGGCGACCGACGCGAGGCCGGCGCTGGCCACGTTGACGAACGGCCGGCCGTCGGACAGGCGGCCGAGCTCGAGCGGCCGCGTGCGCTCGCCGGCGACGGCCAGCACGGCCGCCTCGCGCGGGTCGTCCGGCAGTCCGTATGCACGCGCGAAGTCGTTGGCGGTGCCTGTCGGGATCACGCCCAGCGGCACGCCGAGGCGGCCCGCCACCTCGGCCACCGGCCCGATCGTGCCGTCGCCGCCCGCCACCGCCACCCGGTCGGGACGGCTCGCCGCGATCCGCTCGAGGTCCTCGGCACGGCACGAGTGCAGCTCCACCTCGGCGCCGTGCTCGCGCATGGCGGCGGCCAGCGGCTCGGGGTCGAGCCCGCCGCCGGAGGCGCGGTTGGCGGCGAGGGCGATCCGCACCGCGCTGAGGCTACACTCGCGCCGGTGTTCGCGAGCCTGGACCACATCGGGATCGCCGTGGAGGACCTCGACGCGGCGATCGCCGTCCACCGCGACACGTTCGGAATGCCGCTGGTGCACCGCGAGACGATCGGCGATCAGGGGGTGGAGGCCGCGCTGCTCGACGTCGGCGACTCACATGTCGAGCTGCTCGCACCCCTGGGCGACGAGACGCCGGTGGGCCGCTTCCTGGCGCGCCGCGGGCCGGGCCTGCACCACGTCGCCTACCGCGTGGACGACGTGGCCGCGGCGCTCGACGGGCTGCGAGCGGCCGGCGTGCGGCTGATCGACGACGCGCCACGCATCGGCATCCGAGGCTCGCGCGTCGCGTTCCTGCACCCGTCCTCGGCCGCCGGCGTGCTGACCGAGATCGTCCAACCTGCCACTCTGCATCGCCATGAGTGATCCAACCAAGGCGCCACCGAGCGCGCGCCGGGCGGCGCTCGGCTTCTCCGGGAGCTCGCAGGTGCTCTCCCTCCGCATCTCCGAGGATCAGCTCGCCGCCCTGCGGCGGGCGCTGCAAGAGGGCCGCGAGCGCTGGTACGAGGTCGAGGCCACCGACGGCGCCGTGCTCGTCGACCTCGGTCAGGTGACGTACCTCCGCGTTGAGTCCGGCGAGCACCGCGTCGGCTTCTAGGTTGCACGCGCTCCGCGTCGCCTTCAACAAAGTCGACCTCGCGCTCTACAAGCGCGTGCGGTCGCTCGCCCATACGCCCGAGACCGTCCGCTGGGTCCGGCGCTACTCGCGGCTGGGGGAGCACGGCGCGGTCTGGCTGGTGGTGGGCGCGTTCGGCGTGGGGACCGACGGGGAGCGGCGGGCGCGCTGGATGCGGGCGACGGCGGCCGTGGGCGGCGCGTACGTGCTCTCGACCTCCATCAAGGTCGCGATCGGCCGCCGCCGGCCGGTGATCGAGGACCTCCCGCATCTGATGGCCACGCCGACCGGCCTCTCGTTCCCGTCCTCGCACTCGACGTCCTCGTTCGCCGCCGCGCAGGCCTTCGGGCGCCTGCTGCCGCGCACGCCGCTGGTCGCCGCGGCGGGAGCGATGGCGTTCTCGCGGCTGTACCTCGGCGTGCACTACCCGTCCGACGTCGCCGCCGGCGCCGCGCTCGGCACCGTGGTGGGGAGCCTCGGGCGATGAAGGTCGGCATCGTCGGGATGCCCAACGCCGGCAAGTCGTCGCTCTTCAACGCCCTCTCGCGCGCGGGGGCCGAGGCGGCCAACTACCCGTTCACGACGATCGAGCCGAACGTCGCCGTGGTGCCGGTGGCCGACGAGCGGCTCGACGCGGTGGCCGAGATCGTCGGCGCGTCGAGCGTGGTGCCCGACACAATCCAGTTCCACGACATCGCCGGGCTGGTGGCGGGGGCGCACCGGGGCGAGGGTCTCGGCAACCAGTTCCTGGCCAACATCCGCGAGACCGACGCCCTGCTGCACGTGGTGCGCGCGCACGGCGACGCGAACGTGATCCACCCCGACGGCCGCGTCGACCCGGCGGCCGACATCGAGACGATCGAGACCGAGCTCATCTACGCCGACCTTGAGCAGGCCGAGCGGCGCCACGCCCGCGTGGTGCGCACCGCACGCAGCGGCGACAAGGCGGCGATCGCCGAGCAGGCCTGGCTCGAGCGGGTCATCACCGCGCTGCAGTCCGGGCAGCCGGCGCGGACGGTGCCGGTCCCCGACCTTGCCCCGAACGCCCTGCGCGACCTCTCGCCGCTGACCGGCAAGCCGGTGCTGTACATCGCCAACGTCGACGAAGGCGACGACGCCGTGCCCGCCGTGGTGGCGGACGTGGCGGCGGCCCAGGGCGCCGCGGCGGTGGCGGTGTCCGCGCGGATCGAGGCCGAGCTTTCAGAGCTCGACGACGAGGAGGCTGCGACGATGCGCGCCGAGATGGGCGCCGGCGAGCCCGGCCTCGTGCGCGTCGTGCGCGGCGCCTTCGGGCTGCTCGACCTGCTCGCCTTCTTCACCGCCGGCGAGGACAAACCCGCGCAGTCGTGGCACCTGAGGCGCGGGCTGACCGCCTGGCACGCGGCCGGGGAGGTCCACTCGGACATCCAGCGCGGCTTCGTGCGCGCGGAGGTCATCGGCTGGGAAGCGCTCGTCCAGGCGGGCGGCTACGCGCCCGCTCGCGACCGCGGCACGCTCCGCCTCGAGGGCCGCGACTACGTGATGGCGGACGGCGACGTCATCACCGTCAAGTTCACGCCCTGAGCGGCCCACTCGGACGATCGCTGAGGCCGTCAAGTTTCAGGGGGCGGTGCCGTTGTTCGACATATGGACCTCGATGATCTGATCGGCCCGCTGCCGGCTCCGCTCGGCCGCTGGATGCTGCGCCGCATGGTCGCCGGCGGCGTCCGCTATGGCCACGACTTCAGCGTGCTTCTCGTCCGCGGCGCGGACGCCAAAGGCCTCGCGCCCGTGCTGCGCGGGGCCGACCTGTTCGCCCACTGGGACGGCGGCGACCTGCTCGCGCTGCTGCCGGACACCGATCGCCCGGGAGCGGCCGCGGTGGCCGATCGCGTGCGCGTCGCCACGGGCGCCGGCGTCGGCGCCGCCCACTGGGGCGGCGACCTCGCCGAGGATCTGCTCGAGCGCGCGGGCCGGGCGCTCGAAGCGGACCTCAATCAGCCAGCCTGAGCCAGGTCCTCGAGCCGCTTCGACAGCCGGCCCATCCCGAGCTCGGCTGCCGCCGGAGCCCCGCGCGCGAAGTCCGTGGATGCGTCCGGCGGTCGCTCGACCGGGATCGTGCGTAGAGTCGCGATGTCCTTGAACGCGCGCAGCTCGTCGGCCTGCTCGATCAGCGCGCGGCGGACGGACGGCTTCTCGCGGATGGCGCCGAGGATCACGTGCTCGAGGTCGCCCTTGCGGCGCAGCAGCTCGGCCGCGGTCTTCGGGCCGATCCCCTTGGCACCCGGCAGGCCGTCCGACGGGTCGCCGCGCAGCGCGATGAAGTCGGGCACCTGCTCGGGGTCGATCCCGTAGCGCTCGCGCACCCCGTCCGGCCCGACTTCCTCGGGGCCCTCGCCGCCCGTGCGCTGCATCAGGACGGTGACCGAGTCGCTCGCGCACTGGAACATGTCGCGGTCGCCGGTGAGGATCAGCGTGTGGCCGCCGGCCGCGGTCTCGACCTCCGACAGCGAGTGCAGGAGGTCGTCGGCCTCGAGGTCGTCCGTCGCGGCGAGACTCCAGCCGAGCGCCGCGTAGAACGCGGGAGCGCGCTGCCACTGCCATTCGAGCGGGTCGGGCATCGGCGGGCGGTCGGCGTGGTAGGCGGGGAACGCCTCGACCCGGTACTCGCCCGCCTCGGCGCCAAAGCACCACACGACCGCGCGCGGGTGGTACTTCTCCACACACCACAGCGCCTGGTTCACGGACCCGAGCAGCGCGTTGACGGGATGCCCGTCGGCGTCGGTGATCGAGTCCGGCAGCGCGAAGAAGGCGCGGTAGAGCACGGCCGGGCCGTCGATGACAAGCAGGGGTTGGCTCACGGGGGTGAGGATATGGTGCCGCCGATGCGGACGATCACGGGGCTGGACGAGCTGCGCGAGGCGAAGGGCGAGACGCTGGGGACGTCGGGCTGGCACGACGTCACACAGGAGGCGATCGACGCGTTCGCCGACGTGACGGGCGACCACCAGTGGATCCACGTCGACCCCGAGCGCGCGAAGCACACCCCGTTCGGCGGCACGATTGCCCACGGCTACTACACGCTGTCGCTGGCGCCCATGCTCACGGCGCAGGTCGTGCGGTTCGAGGGCTTCGCGTTCGCGATCAACTACGGGCTGAACCGCGTGCGCTTCCCGGCGCCGCTCCCCGTCGGCGCGCGCGTCCGGGTCACCGTCGAGGTCGCCGACGTGGACGACGTGCCCGGCGGCGCGCAGATCATGCTCGGACTGACGTTCGAGGAGGAGGGCGGCGACAAGCCGGTCTGCGTCGCCCAGTCGCTCGTGCGCGCCTATAGCGCGTAGCTTGCCAGTTCATGCAGAGTGATTGAATCACTCAACGTGCGTCGACCGAGGCAGCCACGGTCGGCGCGCTCTTGGCGCGGCTGACGGCGGTCGCCGTGCTCGATCGTCTCTCGCGAGTCGAGGGCGTTGAGCTCGCGGGCCCCGTCGAGCGGATCTACTCGTCGCTCGGCGAGCGCGACTCGCGTGCCTTCCCGTCCGGGTGGACCCGAGCTGACGGAGCCGGGTCAGCGGACGCGGATGGCCGGGCCGCCCTCGCCGGCGAACACCGCGCGGTAGACGCCCGCCTTCGCCACGCCGGCGCGGTAGGTGCCGCCGCGGCGCACGATCGTGGACGCGACGTTCTTCCACCGCCGGCCGCTGCGGAGCTGGATCTGGACCTCGGCGCCCACGCGCGCCGGCACCACGCTGCCGGTCACCGTCGCGCGCGCCCGCGGGCCGCTCGCCGTGTGCGTGGCGGCGACCGTGCGCGTCCGGATCGTCGTGAAGTACGCCCACGTGTCGAGCAGGCCGAGGCGGGCGCGGAGCGTGGCGCCGTCGACCCGCGTACGGCCGCCCGTGCCCACGATGTCGGCCGAGACGATGCGCGGCGAGCGGCCGCGCTCGAGCACCTCGATGCCGCGGAAGCTGCCCTTGACGAGCCCGGCCAGCTTGGTGCCGGCCTCGCCGAGCTTGAGGCGCGCCGGCTTCCAGCGGTGCTTCGGGGACACGTTGTCGTACGGGTCGGCTACCGACTCCAGCCACGGCTGCGGGCCGGCGCCGACGTTCGTGTTCTCGACGTTCTCGGTGCGCCCGCCGGAGGTGGAGAAGAAGAACGTGACGACCGGCTGTCCCTCGTACGTGACGACCTGCCCGCGGGTGGCGGCGACGGCCGCGTTCGTGGAGGCCGTCTCGGCGCCGACGCCGCCGTAGACCTGCGAGCGCGTGTCGGCGTAGTGGTCGAAGCCGGCGCCGGCCTTGGACGTGGTGATCGCGTAGGTGCGCGCCGCGACGGCCTGGGCCTTGAGCGCCTCGGCCGGCCACGAGGAGGGCGACTCGCGCGCGACCACTCCGGCCACGTAGTCCTCGAGCGAGACGGCGTTGATCGCGTTGACGCCGCTCGACGCGCCGGGCCGGAACTCCATCAGGCCGCGGTAGCTGCCGGAGCCACCGAGCTGCACGACGTCGCCGGTCACCTGCAGGGGCGCGGCGTACGTGGCGATCCGGCTCCCGCCTGCGCTCAGGAGGTCGACCTGTGAGGCGGTGCGGCGGCGGACGAGGTAGGTCCGCGACGGGTTGATCGTGCGCGAGCCGGCGCGCGAGGCGCCGCTGAAGCTGGCAGTCCCGGTGGACTGCAGGAGCACGCGCACCGTCTGCGGGTCGGAAGAACCGAGCTCCGTCCCGCGGTAGTAGTGGCGCAGGATCGCGTCGTAGCGCGCGCCGTGCAGGGCGAACCCGTAGGCGCCGTACTGGCTCATCCCCACGCCGTGGCCGAAGCCCGCGCCGCGGATCGTGAAGCGCGACTTGCCGGCCCCGTACGCCGGGGAGACGGCGAGCAGGCAGGCGAGCAGGGTCAGACAGCCGAGACGGAGCATGGCGAAGGGGTCAGGGTAGCCAGACGTCGTGATGCGGAAGACTGGTGGGGTGAGCGAGCGCAAGGCGTCAGATCTGTTCGTGGAATGCCTCGAGGCCGAGGGCGTCACCTATGTCTTCGGCATCCCGGGCGAAGAGACGCTGGATCTCAATGCGTCGCTCGATGCGTCGTCGATCACGTTCGTGCCCGTTCGCCACGAACAGGGCGGTGCCTACATGGCCGACATGTACGGCCGCCTGACCCGCCGCGCCGGAGTCTGCCTGGGCACGCTCGGCCCGGGCGCGACGAACCTCGTGACCGGCGTCGCCGACGCGCTGCTCGATCGCTCGCCGATGGTCGCCCTCACCGGGCAGGCGGACCTCGAGCGCATGCACAAGGAGTCGCACCAGTACATCGACGTCGTCGACATGCTGCGGCCCGTGACGAAGTTCAACGCGCGGCTGAACTCGGCGCGGGTGATCCCCGAGGTCGTGCGCAAGGCGTTCAAGGTCGCGCAGGCGCAGAAGCCCGGCCCGACGCACATCGAGCTGCCCGAGGACGTGATGGCGGCGACGGTGGACGCCGACCCGCTTCCCGTGCGCCTCGCGCGGCGCAGGCCGGAGCCGAGCGGCGAGGAGCTGCTGGCCGCGATCGAGCTCATCCGCTCGGCCGAGCGGCCGATCGTGCTGGCCGGCAACGGCGTCGCCCGCACCGGCGCGGCTGCAGCGCTGCGCGAGTTCGCCGCCGCCACGGGCATCGGCGTGGCGGAGACGTTCATGGGCAAGGGGATGCTCGACTTCGAGGACCCGCACGCGCTCGGCACCGTGGGGCTGCAGTCGCGCGACTACGCCCTGGCCGGCTTCGAGGATGCCGACGTGGTCATCACCGTCGGCTACGACCTCGTCGAGCACGCGCCGTCGAACTGGAACCCGCGGCGCGACAAGCGCATCGTCTGCATCGACACGATGTCCCCGGACGTCGACGAGCACTTCATCACCGAGGCCGACCTGATCGGCGACCTCGCCCACATCCTCACGGCTCTTGCCGAGCAGCTGCGCGGCGGCAAGCACGAGCCGCCGTCCTCGCGGCTCAACGACATCGTGCTCGGCCGCTTCGAGGCGGCCAAGGACGACGAAGCCTTCCCCGTCCAGCCACCGCGCGCGCTGTGGGAGATCCGCCAGGCGCTGGGCCGGCACGACATCCTGATCTCGGACGTCGGGCTGCACAAGCTGTGGATCGCCCGCATGTTCCCGGCCCACGAGCCGGACACCGTGTTCATCGCCAACGGCCTGGCCGGCATGGGCATCGCGCTGCCGACGGCGATCGCCGCCAAGCTTGTCCACCCCGACCGCAAGGTCGTGACCGTGAGCGGCGACGGCGGCTTTCTCATGAACGTGCAGGAGCTGGAGACCGCGGTGCGGCTGCGCACCGCGGTGGTGAACGTGATCTGGGAGAACCGCCAGTACGGCTCGATCGTGTGGAAGCAGGAGAAGCGCTTCGGGCGGCACTTCGGAACCGACTTCACGAACCCCGACTTCGTGCGCCTGGCGGAGGCGTTCGGCATGCCGGCGTGGCGCTGCGAGTCGGTGGACGACGTCGGCGCCCGGCTGCGCCACGCCCTCACGCTGGAGCTCCCCTCGCTGATCGTGGTCCCGATCGACTACTCGATCGACGTGGCAATCTCAGAGGAACTCGGAACCGAGACAGTGGCGGCGTGAACGCGCTGGGGTCGATACAGGCACTCGCGGTGGAGTACGCACGCGGAGCGGAGGTCGCATGAGCATCACGGCAGATAGGGAGAGCACGGTCGTCGAGTCGGCGCCGAACCAGCTGTTCATCAGCGGCGAGTGGCGGGATGCGTCCGGCGGTGAGACGCTGGCGGTCGAGGACCCCTCGACCGGGGAGACGCTGGTCGAGGTGGCCGACGCGACGCCCGACGACGCGACGGCGGCACTGGACGCGGCGGTCGACGTCAAGGACGAGTGGGCGGCGCATCCGCCGCGTGAGCGCGGCGAGATCCTGCGGCGGGCGTTCGAGCGGATCATCGAGCGCACCGACGACCTGGCGCTGCTGATGACGCTCGAGATGGGCAAGCCCTTGGCCGAGTCGAAGGCCGAGATCGTCTATGCCGCCGAGTTCCTGCGCTGGTTCTCAGAGCAGGCGGTGCGGATCGAGGGCCGCTTCGCCACGGCGCCGAACGGCCAGGGCCGCCTGATCACGATGAAGCAGCCGGTGGGGCCGTGCTACGCGATCACGCCGTGGAACTTCCCCATGGCCATGGGCACGCGCAAGATCGGGCCGGCGATCGCCGCCGGCTGCACGATGGCCGTCAAGCCGGCCCAGCAGACGCCGCTCTCGATGCTCGCGCTGGCCCAGATCCTGCAGGAGGCGGGGTTGCCCGCCGGCGTGCTCAACGTCGTGACCTCGTCGGCGTCGGCCGACGTGTCGGCGCCGATCCTCTCAGACCCGCGGCTGCGCAAGTTGACCTTCACGGGCTCGACCGAGGTCGGGCGCAAGCTCGTCGAGCAGGCGGCTCCGGGGCTGCTGCGGATGTCGATGGAGCTGGGCGGCAACGCTCCCTTCCTCGTGTTCCCGGACGCGGACGTCGACGCGGCGGTCGAGGGCGCGGTGATCGCCAAGATGCGCAACATCGGCGAGGCGTGCACGGCGGCCAACCGCTTCCACGTCGCGGGCTCGGTGGCGGACGAGTTCGCCTCCAAGCTCGCCGCCAAGCTCGCGGCGATGCCGGTCGGGCGCGGCACCGAGGAGGACGTCAAGGTCGGTCCGCTGATCGACGGCAAGCAGCGCGCCAAGGTGTCCGAGCTCGTCCAGGATGCGGCGGGGCGCGGCGCGCAGGTGCTGGTCGGCGGCCGCGAGCGCGAGGGCGCCGGCTACTTCTACGAGCCCACCGTGCTCGGCGACGTGCCGAAGGACTCGCGCCTGCTCGACGAGGAGATCTTCGGTCCCGTCGCGCCGGTCGTCGGCTTCGACGACGAGGACGAGGCGATCGCCGCTGCCAACGACACCGAGTACGGGCTCGTCGCCTACGTCTACACGAGCGACATCAAGCGCGCCTTCCGCGTCATCGAGAAGCTCGAGACCGGCATGGTCGGGCTCAACCAGGGGATGGTCTCCAACGCCGCGGCGCCGTTCGGCGGCGTCAAAGCGTCCGGCTTCGGCCGCGAGGGCGGTCCCGAGGGCATCGAGGAGTACCTCGAGACCAAGTACGTCGCGATGGCGATGTAAGCGTGGACCCGCTCGGGCAGGTCCGCGACTGGTACGACGACGCGGTCGCCGCCGGGTTGCCGGAGGCGGACGCGATGGCGCTCGCGACGGCCACGCCCGACGGGCGGCCGTCCGTGCGCTTCGTGCTCCTGAAGGGCATCGACGAGGACGGCATCCGCTTCTTCACCAACTACGGCTCGCGCAAGGCGCGCGAGCTGGAGGCGAACCCGCGAGCGGCGGCGACCCTGTACTGGCTGCCGCTGCACCGCGCCGTGCGGCTCGAGGGCCCCGTCGAGCGGCTCCAGCCCGAGGAGTCCGACGCCTACTTCGCGACCCGCGCGCGCGGCGCCCGGGTCGGCGCCTGGGCCTCCGCCCAGGGGACCGTGCTGCGCGACCGCGAGGAGCTCGAAGAGCGCGTGCGGGTGGTCGACGAGCGCTTCCCGGACGACGTGCCGCGGCCCGAATTCTGGGGCGGCTACCGGCTGCTCCCCGAGTCGATCGAGCTCTGGCAGGGCCGCGCGGACCGCCTTCACGACCGCGAGCAGTTCCAGCGCGCGCGCGACGGATCCTGGCGCGCCGAGCGCCTCTCGCCCTGAGCGGCTCCCGGATGAGACGATGGGGTCGCATGACGCACGAGCGCGAAGCGGACGAGGAGGTCGTGCTCGCCGGTGGCAACGTGACCGCCGTGGTGCGCGTCGGCGACACGGTACGCCGCGCCGCCGGGCCGTGGACGCCCACCGTCCACGCCTTCATCCGCCACCTGCGCGCGTCGGGCTTCGACCTCGTCCCGGAGCCGCTGGGCATCGACGACCGCGGCCGCGAGATCATCTCGCTGGTGGCGGGTACCCGGCCACCTACCCGCTTCCGCAGTTCGCGTGGACCGATGCGACGCTCACGGTCGTGGCACGGACCCTGCGCGCCTTCCACGAGGCGAGCCTCGGCCTCACCGCCCCCGAGGATGCTCGGTGGCAGTGGCGGTCCCACGAGCCGCCGAGGTCATCTGCCACGACGACGTCGCCCCGTGCAACCTCATGTTCGAGGACGGCCGGCTGACCGGCGTCATCGACCTCGGCCCTCGCCTCACCGGGACCACGCGTGTGGGACATGGCGCATGCCGTGGCGAAGCTGCGCGAGCTCGTCGCCTTCATCGAGCGCGAGGCGGCCGCCGGCGATCCGGCCCAGCAGGCCGTCCAGGCGCGCGGTGACGTCGCCATCTACGAACGCGACGCGGCCTACGTCGAGCGGCTCCACAGCTGACCTCAGCTGGCTACCGGCGGATCTCCAGCGTCGCGGGGGTGGGCCGACCCCGCGGGTCTACGGTGTCGATCGGCTCGAGGGTGCCGTCGGCGTGGACGTCGGCGAGGGCATGGAGGACGATCGTGGAGTCGTCGGCGCGACCGAGCAGGAAGTGCCCCGCCGGCGCCCACGCTCTCGTTCCGGCTTGCTCGAAGTGGCGCGGCGGTTCGGTCCTCAGCTTGCCGGCGGCGCCGCTGACGACGTAGTGGACGTCGTTGACGATCGCGTGCTGGAAGTTGTGCTCGTGGCCACTGAGCACGAGCCGCACGCCGGCCTCTTCGAACAGCGGGACCAGGCGCTCGACCATGCCCGCCGTGTTCATGTGCTCGGGTCCGGCGCAGAACGGCGGGTGATGGGAGAAGGGGATTTGCCAGCGCGGACCCTGCCGGTGGAGCGACTCTCGGACCCACCGGCTGTGCGCCGGGTCGTCGAAGTAGTGCTCCGTGTCCGTGCCGGTCGCGATCGAGGTGTCGATGCAGACGAACTCGAGATCGGCGCCCACCTGGAAGCGGTAGAAGAGGCCCGGACCCAGCGACGCCGATCCCGCCTCGACCTGCGGGCCGAACCGGTGGTCGAGGAAGAGGTTGTCGGCGAGCTGGTCGCGGTCGTCCGAGCTCTCGCTGTCGCCCGCGTCGTGATTGCCGACGGTCGGGAAGAACGGGACACGGTTGAGCACGTACCGGTAGGGCTGGTAGAAGCTCGAGTACCACTCGTCGTCCTCGTTCCCGGTGCCGGCGGTGTCCTGATGCCCCAGGTAGATGTTGTCGCCGGTGGTGATGACGAGCCGCACGTCGTACCGGTCGACAGCGCGCTCGAGTGCTCGCGCGATCAGCAGCTGGCGCGTGCCCTCGAGGCGGCCGTCCACGATTCCGACGCCAAAGTCGCCGAGCACGGCGAACGTGACGGGCGTCGCTGAGTCGGGGGATGGGAACGTGCGAATGCGGTTGTCGTAGCGACCACCCGCCCGGACCAGCGTCCCCTGCTCGACGCTCCAGTCGTGCAGCTCGCCCTCACCCCACGGCCGACCCTCGACGAGCACGCGGTACCGGTACTCCGTATCCGGCTCGAGGCCGGTCACGCGCACGTGGTTGTGTTCGTCGGTGTGGGCCCTGGCGACCACGCGCCCATCGCGCTCGACCTCGACGGTGGCCGGCCCGAACGGCTCCGAGCCGGCACCGATCGTCTCAGTACGCGGCTCGGAGGCGACCGCCGCGAGCTCTTCGTCGTCCACGATGCGCCAGTCCCCGTACGGCGAGTCGCCGCGCCGGAAGTAGAAGCCGCCCCAGGCGATCAGCGCCTCGTCGTGCGCCAGCCCTGCCAGGTGTACGAACTGCTCGAAGTGGACGTCGAACGGCGGCACGTGTCGCTTGTACCCGCTAGGCGCGCCGGGCGGGCGCCAGGGTCATGCGGGGATGATCATGTCTCCAGTCGCTGGAGGGTAGGCACGAGGAACTCGAGCCCGTAGCGCGGCGCGGCCGCGGCGTAGCGCGCGGCGACCTCGCCGATGTTGTCGGGCGGCGGGAGCGTCGGATCGAGCGCGCGCTCGAGCGTCTCTTCGAAGAACCGCTCGATGCCCGCGGGCGTGAAGGTGAGGATCAGGCGGGCGGGGGCGTCGCTCGCGTTGTGGAAGCAGTGGACGTGCCCGCGCGGCACGTTGACGAAGTCGCCGGCCGTGGCGGTGATCGTCTCGTCGCCGAGCCGGAAGGCGCACCGCCCCTCGAGGACATAGAACGTCTCGTCTTCGTTGCGGTGGATGTGCGGCGGCGGGCCACCGCCGGGCGGCACGATGGCCTCCATCGCGAAGTAGGCGCCGTCCGTCTCGGTGCCGGTGATCAGGAACCGGTACAGATCGCCGGGGCCGTAGAACAGGTTGCCCTCGCGGGCGGGGCGGTGCAGCATCCGGGCGGGGGCGGTCAGGGTGGCTGGCACGTCGCTCCTCGAGTTGGTTGCACGGTCAACGACCGCCGCAATGTCCCTGAATCCGCGCGGGCTGCCCAGCGAGTCAACCGGTGGCGTGCGGTACGGCTAGCCGTACCGGCTGTGACGTGGCGGGAGGCCGGCGAGACGTTCCGCGGGAACGTGTCAGGCGGGAACCAACGCGGCGGCGCGCGCTGCGAGGAACGCTTCCACGACCGCCGGCGCGAAATGGGCTCCCGCGGTGCGCCGCAGCTCGGCCGCGGCGGCCTCCTCGGACATGGCCCGCCGGTAGGGGCGGTCGCTGGTCATCGCGGAGAACGCGTCGCAGATGAAGACGATCTGGGAGCCGAGCGGGATCTCGTCGCCCGCGAGCCCGTCCGGGTAGCCGGCGCCGTCCCAGCGCTCGTGGCTCGAGCGGATCAGGCGGCCGACTCCGACGAGCGCGGGCGCGGCCTGGACGATCCGCTCGCCGATCAGCGTGTGGCGACGCACATACGCCCACTCCTCGTCGTCGAGCGGACCCGGCTTGCCCAGGATGTCGCGCGGGAGGGCGATCTTGCCGACGTCGTGCAGCTCCGCGGCGGCGACCACGCGCCCGACAGCCTCGTCGTCGAGCCCGAGGCGGCACGCCACGGCCCCCGCGAGCACGGCGACCGTGCGGCCGTGGGACCCGAGGTCGGCGTCCCACTCGTCGAGCGCCCGGCGCAGCACTCCCGCGCTCTGCTCGCCGGCCGGGACGCGACCGCTGTGCTTCTCGGCGTAGAGGCGGCGGTCGGCCACGCGCAGGGCCTCCGAGATGTCGGCGCCGTCGCCCGGGAGCATGGCGTGTCCGCACGAGGCGCCGACGCGGAAGCCGTCGCCCTCCTCGGACAGCGCGGAGCGGCAGGCGACGACGACCGGGGCGTGGTCGCGCCCGGGCGCCCACCGCACCAGCACGCAGAACTCGTCGCCGCCCATGCGATAGGTGGTCCCGTCCTCGCCGACCGCGGCGGCGAGCCTGGCGCCGAGCCGGCACAGAAGGGCGTCGCCGGCCGGATGGCCGTAGGAGTCGTTGTAGTTCTTGAACCCGTCGAGGTCGAAGAGCAGCAGCAGGTGCGGCTCGACGTCCTCGTCATCGGCGAGCGCGGCCGCGCCGTCGCGCATGAGCAGGAACCGGTTGCCGAGCCCGGTCAGTGCGTCGGTGCGGGCCTGCCTGCGGGAGATGATCAGGTTCGCCTTGCTGTCGCTGTGCGTCATCGCGAAGCGCCAGACGACCGCGAGCATCGCGGCGGTGTCGAGCGCGAGCGCGAGCTCGTTCATGTCCTCGGACTGGTTGAAGACGAGCAGCGACAGCCCGGTGAGCGCCAGGGCGACCGGCACGGCGATGCTGGGCAGCTCGTCGCCCATGCGCTGCCGGCGCCACCGCGGCTGCCAGGCGGCGAGGCCGATCGTCAGCGCCCCGATCGGCCACAGGATGTCGAGCGGGCCGCCCTCCACGTAGGTGCCCTTGGCGACCGTGTACGCGTAGATGCCGTCGGCGGCCGCGAAGACGAGAGCGCCCACCGCGAACACGACCCACGTCAGGTCGAGCCTCCCGCGTCCGGCCGCCATCACGCCGATCACGAGGCCCGCCAGGAGCATGTCGCCGATCGGGTACGCGAGGTTGGTGATGACTGCGGCGCGGTCGCCGCCCGTGGCCTCCTGGACCGCGTCGAACACCACCGCGGCGCTGAGCGCGGAGACGGTGAGCACGGCGATCGCGCCGTCGAGCCACAGCCGCGAGTCCAGGTGCGGCATGCGGGAGCGCACGAGCAGCACGATCGCCGCATAGGCGAACGGGTACAGCGCCAGCCACAGCGCGTCGGACACGGACGGGAACGGCGGCGACTCCATGCCCGCGAAGAGGATCGACCAGCTCACGTTGCCCAGGCTGTACGACGCGAGGCCGGTCGCCATCAGCGCCCAGGCAACGCGCTCGCGGCGCACGAGCACGGCGCGTGCGCCGCACAGTACGGCGGCGCCGAGCATGAGGAAGTCGTAGCTCGCCTCCGATGCGAAGGTGACGCCGTCGCCGAGTAGCGGGGTGAACAGCATCACGGCCTGCACGGCCAGCGCCACGGCGAGCAGCGCGACGAATGCGCGCAGGGCGACGGGCATCGCTCGGAGGGGATGGGGCAGCACCTTGCTGCTGGTTATCGGCTGGTTGGCGCTCAGGCAACAGCCCGCGCGCGCTGCGGCGCGCGGCGCAGCGCGACGGAGACGAGCCCGGCGAGGATGCACGCCACGCCGACGAGCTGGAGCGCGCTCGGGTCCTCACCCAGGAGCACCATGCCGAGCAGCACCGAGCCGACGGGTTGGATGGTGAGCGTCACCGACGTCAATGCGGCCGGCAGCCGCGGCAGCGACGAGGCGATCAGCAGCCAGCCGAGCACCTGCGAGCTGAGGGCGAGCAGGACGAGCCAGCCGTGGGCGGGCCAGGACGGGAGGAGGTCCGCCTCACCGAGCGCCACCCCTGCGATCACCGCTACCACGGTGGCGACGAACGTGGTGTCGGACAGCGGGCCGGCCGTGCGCCGCAGGTCCGAGCCGGCCTGCCGCAGCACGAGGATGAAGCCCGCGTAGGTGAGACCCGTGAGCAGGCCGTACATCACGCCCCGCGTCGGGTTCGTCCCGTAGGCGCCCGACTCGAGCACGCCGGAGATGAGCAGCACCCCGCTGCACACGAGCGGCAGGACGAGCAGGATCCGGGTCTGGACGCGCTCGCCGAGCACCGCCCAGGCCACGAACGGGACGACCACCACCTGCAGATTCCCCAGCACGGTGGAGAGGCCGGCGCCGACGTCCTCGATCGCGTGGTGCCAGAAGATCAGGTCGGCGGCGAAGAAGACGCCGGCGGGGACGGCGAGCAGCCGCTCGCGCACCGGACGGGAGCCGTGGCGGCGGTCCTCGAGCCAGGCGAGCAGCCCGAGGACGGGGAGCGCGTAGGCGCAGCGGAAGATCGCCGCCGTCGAGGGCGACACGTCGGAAAGATCGACGAGGATCGCGGAGAAGGCGATCGTGAGGGCGCCCGCGACCGCGACGGCGGCCGGCCGCCGCGTGAGCGTGCGGGTCACCCGATCAGCTTGACACGGGCCTCGACTACGCCGATGAGCCCGCCGCGATCTTGCGCAGGTCGAGCGCCTCGTCGAGCGTCGACTCCTCCACGCCGTGCTGGCGCGCAACCTCGCGCAGCGTCCGCCCGCTGGCCGCCGCCTCCTTGACGATCTCCGCCGCCTTGTCGTAGCCGATGTACGGGTTGAGGGCAGTGGCCACGGCGAGCGTGGCCTCGGCCGAGCGCTCGCAGCCCTCGAGGTTGGCCTCGATTCCCTCGACGCACTTCTTCGCGAACAGCTCGCTCGTGGTGCTCAGCAGGTGGATCGACTGCAGCAGGTTGCGAGCCATCAGCGGGATCCGCACGTTGAGCTCGAACTGCCCCTGCAGGCCGGCGACGGTGATCGCCGTGTCGTTGCCGATGACCTGGGCGCTCACCTGGAGCACGACCTCGGGCAGCACCGGGTTGACCTTGCCGGGCATGATCGACGAGCCCTTCTGCAGCTCAGGCAGAACGATCTCGCCGATGCCGGCGCGCGGGCCGGAGCCCATCAGCGCGAGGTCGTTGGCGATCTTGGTCAGCGAGACGGCGATCACCTTCAGCGCGCCGGACAGCTCGACCAGCGCGTCGCGGTTGCCCTGCGCCTCGAACGGGTCCTCGGGCGGGCGGATCTCGAGCCCGGTGTCGGCCGCCAGCCGCTCGCGGACCTTGCCGGCGAAGTCGCGGTGGGTGTTGAGACCGGTGCCCGTCGCCGTGCCGCCGAGCGGGATCTGAGCGACGTGCGGGAGCGCGGCCTGCACCCGCTCGCGACCGAGCCGGATCTGCGCCGCGTAGCCCGCGAACTCCTGCCCGAGCGTGACCGGCACGGCGTCCATCAGGTGCGTGCGGCCGGACTTCACGATGTCCTTGAACGCCTCCGCCTTGCCGGCGAACGCGCGCTCGAGCCGCTCGAGCGCGGGCAGCAGGCGGTTCGTCGCCTCGTCGAGCGCGGCCAGGTGCACGGCGCTCGGGAACACGTCGTTCGACGACTGCCCCATGTTCACGTGGTCGTTCGCGTGCGCTGCCTCGCCGGCCAGTGTGGCGATCACCTCGTTGGCGTTCATGTTCGACGACGTCCCCGAGCCGGTCTGGAACACGTCGATCGGGAACTGCGCGTCGTGACGACCCTCGGCGATCTCGTCGGCCGCGGCGCCGATGCGCTCGGCCAAGGGACCCTCGAGCAGCCCGAGCTCGGCGTTCACGCGCGCGGCAGCGCCCTTGATCCGGCCCAGCCAGCGGACGACCGCCACCGGCACCCGCTCACCCGACACTGGAAAGTTCGCCACCGCCTTGCGGGTCTCCCCGCCCCACAGCTCTTCGGTCGTCTCAACGCTCACTGGAACCTCTTTCGTAGCCGAACTGACAACGCTAGCGCTGCACGGTCACAACGGGCCGGGAGGGGCACCCGGGTCAAAGGCTCAACAGGGGGAGTCGTGATGCAGAGCGTTCGACCGTGGCTGTTCGCAGGGGCGTGCGCCGTTCTCGTGGCGGCGGGGGCCGCCGTAGTGATCGCGCCGGATCGTTCATGGCCGTGGCCGGCGAGGAGCAGGGCCTCTTCGGCTCCACCCACTACGCCGAGCTGGCCAGGCAGCAGGGCTGGAACATCGCCGGCATGATCACGAACGACATCGTGGGCAGCTCGCTCGGCCAGAACGGCTTCCGCGACCCGAACACCGTGCGGCTGTTCGCTGAAGGGCCGCCCGCGAACGAGACGCCCGAGGAAGCCGTCGTCCGCCGCACGACCGGCAGCGAGAACGACTCGCCGGCGCGGCAGCTCGCCCGCTACGCCAAGTCGGTCGCCGAGACGACCGCCACCGACATGCGGGTGCGGATCATCTACCGCCGCGACCGCTACCTGCGCGGCGGCGACCACATCCCGTTCCTCGAGCGGCGCTTCCCGGCGGCGCGCTTCACCGAGGTCAACGAGGACTACCGCCACCAGCACCAGGACGTCCGCGTGGAGGACGGCGTGCAGTTCGGCGACCTGACCGACTTCGTCGACTTCGACTACACGACCCGCGTGGCACGCGTGAACGGCGCGACGCTCGCCGGCCTTGCCAGCGCTCCCGCCGCACCGAGCGGCGTTGTGGTGCACACCGGCCAGCTGTCCGTCGACACCGCCCTCGAGTGGGACGCCAACGTCGAGCCCGATCTCGCCGGGTACGAGATCGTCTACCGGGAGACGGTGCAGCCGTACTGGACGCACACCATCAAGGTCGGCAACGTCACCAGCCACACGGTCAAGGGCATCACGAAGGACAACTTCCTGTTCGGCGTGCGCGCGATCGACAGCGACGGCAACCGCAGCCCGGTCACCTTCCCGCAGCCCGTCGAGTAGCCGTCAGACCGCCAGCGTCGCGCCCGGGCCTGGCTCGGGCGTGACGTCGTGCGGGTGCAGCGGCTCGTGGCAGTGTCCGCACACGAGCACGGGGTCCGCCTCCGCGCCGCACGTGTGCCGCAGCACGACCGGCGCGCCGGTCTCGCCCGCGAGGTGCTCGTCTCCCCAGCGCATGATCGCGATCACCGCCGGGTAGAGGTCGCGGCCGGCCTTCGTGAGCCGGTACTCGAAGCGCTCGGGCTCCTCCTGGTAGCGGCGGCGCTCGAGGATGCCGGCGCGCACGAGCGCCTGCAGCCGGGTCGAGAGGATGTTGCGCGCGATGCCGAGGTTGCGCTGCATGTCCGAGAAGCGGCGGACCCCGTAGAAGGTCTCGCGCATGATGAGCATCGTCCAGCGCTCGCCGAGGATCTCCATCGCGCGGCCGATCGAGCAGATGGGCGGCCGCTCCAGCTCGTACATGGCAGGGACGGTAGCGCGTCAGCCGCAGAACGCCGCGATCTCCCTGGCCAATCCGACCGGGTCGTCGTAGGCCATGAGATAGCCGGTTCCCTCGAGCACGCGGAGCTGCGCGTCGGGCAGCAGCTCGAGCGCCTCCTCGGCGATCGCGAGCGGGTGCATCGGGTCCTCGTCGGCCCACAGCAGGAGCGTCGGGACGTCGATCAGGTGGTAGGCGTCGAGCAGGTCGACCTGGGCGCCCGCGGGCCAGCGGCGGGCGGCGCGTGCCCATGAGCGCGCGCGGTTCGCGTTGCCCGCCAGGCCGCCGAGCGCGTGGCGCACGAGGTCGCGCGCGGCCGGGTTGCCGCGCGCCGTCAGCCGTTCGCCCGCCGCGGGCCGGAACGCGAGCCGCGCGCCGTGGCTCACCACCCGGTCGAGTCCCGGCACGGCGCCGGCTCGCACGGCGAGCGCGATGGTGCGCTCGAGCCGGTCGCGCTCGGGCTGCCTGTGCAGCGGGCTGGGCATGACCACGAGGCGGCCGGGGGTGAGCTGGCGGCTGGCGACCGCCTTGAGCAGGACCTGCGCCCCCAGCTCGTGGCCGCCGGCCAGCGGGCGAGGGCCGCAGGTGTCGCGCACGAAACCGGCCACGACCTCGGCGAGCCATTCCGGCGTGTAGGGGTGCCGCGGCCGGTCCTCGGAGTCGCCGTGCAGCGGCAGGTCCGGCAGCACGAGCCGGTAGCGGTAGGCGAGCTCGTCCACCACCGGCTCCCACTCACGGTGGGAGAGGCCCTTGGAATGCAGGAGCACGAGCGGCCTGCCCGTGCCCGCCTCGCGGTAGGCGACGCGTGCCCCGTCGCTGTGGTGGTAGAGGCGCAATTTCATCGGACGCCAAGGATGGCGGCCGGCGCCATCAAGTGGCCGGCCGGACGAAGGCCCGGGCAACAATGTTGGAGTGTTGCGCCCTCTGGACCGCCAGGTGTTCGCGCTCGCGATCCCCGCGCTCGGCGCGCTGGCGGCCGAGCCGCTGTACGTGCTCGTGGACACTGCGATCGTCGGCCACCTCGGCACCGTCCAGCTCGCGGCGCTGGCGATCGCGGCGACCGTGCTTTCCACCGCCTTCACGGTCTTCAACTTCCTCACGTACGGGACGACGGCGCAGGTCGCGCGGCTCCACGGTGCCGGTCGCGACGAGGAGGCGGCGGCGCTCGGCTCCCAGGCGCTGTGGCTGGGAATCGGGATCGGGGCCGTCCTGCTCGCGCTGACGGTGGCCGGCGCGCCGGCCGCCGTGCAGCTCATGGGCGGCGAGGGGGAGGTGGCCGACGGCGCGACGACGTATCTGCGGATCGCCGCGCTCGGTGCGCCGTTCTTCATGCTCGCCGCTTCGGGGCAGGGCTTCCTGCGCGGGATGGGCGACCTGCGGACGCCGCTCGTCATCCTCGTCGCCGCCCACGCGGTGAACGTCGTGCTCGAGGTGCTGTTCGTCTACGGCTTCGGCTGGGGCCTGGCCGGCTCGGCGTGGGGCACGGTGATCGCGCAGGCGGGGATGGGCCTCGCGTTCTTCGAGGTCCAGCGTCGCGCAGGGCTCGAGCCGCCGCTGCTCGCCCGCATGCGGCCGCTGATTCGCATAGGCACGGAGATCGCGGTCCGCACGAGCGCACTGCTCGCCTCCTTCCTCGTGGCCTCCGCGGTGCTCGCCCGTGTCTCCGCGGCGTCGCTCGCCGCCCACCAGATCGCGTTCCAGCTGTTCGTCTTCCTCGCGCTGGTGCTCGACGCGCTGGCCATCGCGGCGCAGGTGCTGGTCGGCCGGGCCTTGGGCGCCGGCGACGCGGCGCTCGCCCGCGCGGCGGCCCGGCGCGTGATCCTGTGGTCGGCGGTGCTCGGCGCCGGCTTCGGCGCGCTCCTGCTCGCGCTCGGCGACGTGATCCCGCACGCGTTCACCGGCGACGAGCGGGTCGTCGAGCAGGCGCACGAGATCTGGTGGCTGTTCGCTGTGCTCATGCCGCTCAACGGCGCGGTGTTCGCGCTCGACGGGATCCTCATCGGCGCCGGCGACACCCGCTTCCTGATGTGGGGGATGCTCGCGTCGGCAGCCGTCTATGTGCCGGTGGCGCTGCTCTCACTCGACCAGGGGTGGGGGATCACCGGTGTGTGGTGGGGCCTCGCCGGCCTGATCGGCATGCGCGCGCTCACCTGCGGGCTGCGCTTCCTCGGCCGCCGGTGGGTTCTCACCGGCGCGCCCGCGTAGGGCGTGCCCGACGGGACATCGCTCCACACGGAATGTCCCGTTGGGCGGCCCCCAGATTGTTACCCTGCGCGCCCCGGATGCTCCGCCGCCTCGCCACCCTCGTCCTCGTGCTCCTCGTGCTCGCGCCGCCGGCGGCGCTCGCCCAGGGTCAGGGCGGCGGCCAGGACCCGTTCCCGCTGAACCCGCAGCAGCCGCAGCAACAGCCGACGGCCGCGCCGCCGCCCGAGGAGGACGACGGCTTCCTCGGCCTCAACAACCAGATCGGCGGGAGCGCCACGCTCTACATCATCGCCGGCGCGCTGCTCGTGGCCTTCGTCGCGATCGGCATGTTCATCTCGCGCGACGCCCGCCGCTCCCTCCCGACCCACCACCGGCCCGACAGCCATCGCCTGCGCGACGAGGGCCCGCACAAGCACAAGCGCCAGGCGAAGGCCAAGGCCCGCGCGCGCGGCAAGGCGCAGCGCAGCGCCCGCAGGCGGAATCGCTAGGGGCGGGCCCCCAAACTTCTACACCAGCGGGGGCGGCGTCATGCCGTGCCGGCGCATACCGTCCTCGATCACTGCGACCATGGTCTCGACGACCTTGACGCGGGCGTAGCGCTTCGACTCGGCCTCGACGAGCGTCCACGGCGCGAAGTCCGTGCTCGTGCGCTCGAGCATGTCCTCGATCGCCTGCGAGTACGCACGCCGCTTCTTGCGGTTGCGCCAGTCCTCGTCGGTCAGCTTCCAGCTCTTGAGCGGGTCCTTCGCGCGCTGCTCGAAGCGCTTCTTCTGCTCCTTCGAGGAGACGTGGAGCCAGAACTTGACGAGCAGCATCCCCTCGTCGACCAGCATGCGCTCGAACTCGACGATCTCGCCGTATGCTCGCCCCCAGGCGTCCCGCGAGGCGAAACCCTCGACGCGTTCCACGAGCACGCGGCCGTACCAGGAGCGGTCGAGCACCGCCATTCCGCCCCAGCCCGGGAGCGGCGGCCAGAAGCGCCACAGCCAGTGGTGGCGCTTCTCGTCGTAGGTGGGGG
Organism: Solirubrobacteraceae bacterium; assembly: GCA_036257565.1. Taxonomy (GTDB): domain Bacteria; phylum Actinomycetota; class Thermoleophilia; order Solirubrobacterales; family Solirubrobacteraceae; genus DASSUW01. Next base: position 47,209 of record DATAFH010000074.1, read on the forward strand.
CCGCGAACTGCTTGACGCGTACGTGGCGGGGGTCGAGCGGCGCTACGAGGCGCTTGATCGCCCCGCCCTTGCCGGACGCGTCCCAGCCCTCGAAGAGCACGCACAGCGGCGGGCCGATCTGCCCGTCGTCGATCAGGCCGCCGAGCACGAGCCGCAGCTGCAGCAGCCGCGTCTGCGCGGCGTCGAGCCGCGCCGCCTCCTCCTCGCGGCTCAGCTTGAGCGACAGGTCGAGCTCATCGAGTCGTTCCACTATGCGGGGATATCACCAGATCGCGCACTCGCAGGACGGCCAGGTCACGCGGCACGACGTCGACCGGCGTGGCGAAGCCTTCGAAGACGCCCAAGCCCCGGTAGTCCGCGAACCGCATGACGCGGTCCCCGCGCAGGAAGATGAACTGCTCGCCGGTCGGGAAGTCGTCGCCCGTCCACTCGTAGCCGAGTCGCGCCGAGATCGCCTCGCGCGGCGCCCCGCGGGCGACGATGAGGACGACGTCCCACTCGCCGGGGACGAGACGGACGAGGTCCACCCGTCCGCCGCTCTCGCGCTCGGCCAGCGCGATCGCGCGCGTGAGGTTCTCCGAGAGCACGTTGTCGACCGCGATGTCGTCTTCGTCGCTGCCGCGGACGACCGCCAGCGACAGCCCGCCGATCAGCAGCGCGAGCACCGTCCCCACGACCACCAGAGCGCGCGTCATCCCACCTAGAATGGCCGGTCCCGTGACGCCGCTGCGCCCATTGCCCGCCAGGCCCGACTTCCCGAAGCTCGAGGAGGAGGTCCTGCAGCGCTGGCGCGACCGCGACGTCTTCCACGAGTCGGTGCGGCGTCGCCAGGGCGCGGAGCCGTTCGTCTTCTACGAGGGGCCGCCGACCGCCAACGGGCGCCCGGGCTCCCACCACGTCCTCTCGCGAGTGTTCAAGGACATCTTCCCGCGCTACCAGACGATGCGCGGCCGTTACGTCGAGCGCAAGGGCGGCTGGGACTGCCACGGCCTGCCGGTGGAGATCGCGGTCGAGCAGAAGCTCGGCTTCAAGTCGAAGGAGGACATCGAGCGCTACGGCATCGCGGAGTTCAACGCGGAGTGCCGCGCGTCGGTGTTCGAGTTCCTCGAGGACTGGAACGCGCTGACCGAGCGGATCGGCTACTGGGTCGACCTCGACGACGCGTACCGCACGCTCGACCCGCCGTACATCGAGTCGGTCTGGTGGGCGCTGAAGACGATGTGGGACCGCGACCTGCTCTACGAGGGTCACAAGGTCGTGCCGTACTGCGTGCGCTGCGGCACCGCGCTGTCCTCACACGAGGTCGCGCAGGGCTACCGGGACGTCGAGGACCCCAGCGTCTACGTGCGCTTCCCGATCACCCGTTCGGCCGGCGCGCTGCGCGAGGGCGACAACGTGCTCGCGTGGACGACCACGCCGTGGACGCTGCTCTCCAACGCCGCGCTCGCCGTCGCCCCCGACCTCGCGTACGTGCGCACCGCCGACGGCCACGTGCTGGCCGAGGCGCGCGCCGGAGCGGTGCTGGGCGAGGGCGTCGAGGTCACCGACCGCTTCCACGGGCGCGACATGCTGGGCGCCGGCTACGAGCCGCCCTTCCCGTTCATCGCCACCGAGGAGTTCGGGCCCAAGGGCCACACGATCGTGCCCGGCGACTTCGTCAGCGCCGAGGACGGCACGGGCGTCGTACACACCTCGATCTCGTTCGGCGAGGACGACTTCCGGATCGGGCTCGAGCAGGGCATCCCGGTCGTCAACCCGGTGCGGCTCGACGGCACGTTCGAGGACCGGATGGGCCCGTTCGCCGGGCGCTGGGTGAAGGACGCCGACCCCGACATCGTCGAGGCGCTGCGCGAGAGCGGGCGGCTGCTGAGCTCCGAGCGCTTTCTGCACTCCTACCCGCACTGCTGGCGCTGCGGCACGCCGCTCCTCTACTACGCGAAGCCGTCGTGGTACATCCGCACGTCGGCCCTGCGCGACCGCCTGCTGGCGGCCAACGAGACGATCGAATGGCACCCCGAGCACATCAAGCACGGGCGCTTCGGCAAGTGGCTCGAGAACAACGTCGACTGGGCGATCTCGCGCGAGCGCTACTGGGGCACGCCGCTGCCGGTGTGGCGCAACGACGCCGGCGAGACGATCGCCATCGGCTCGTTCGACGAGCTCGAGCGGCTCAGCGGCGTGCGGCTCGAGGATCCGCACCGGCCGTACGTCGACGAGGTCGAGATCCCGTCGCCGACGGGCGGCGAGCCGCTGCGCCGCGTGCCCGAGGTCATCGACGTGTGGTTCGACTCCGGCGCCATGCCGTTCGCCCAGTGGCACGCGCCGCGCGAGAACGAGGACCACTTCCGGGAGCGCTTCCCGGCCGACTACATCTGCGAGGCGATCGACCAGACGCGCGGCTGGTTCTACTCGCTGCTCGCCGTGTCGACGCTCCTGTTCGACCAGTCGCCGTACCGGACGTGCCTGTGCCTCGGTCACATCGCCGACGCCGAGGGCAAGAAGATGTCCAAGTCGCTCGGGAACATCGTCGTGCCGTGGGAGGTCATCGACCGCCACGGCGCGGACGCGTTCCGCTGGTACTACCTCACGAGCAAGCAGCCATGGGACGGCTACCTGTTCTCGGTCGACACGGTGGGCGAGTCCGTGCGCCAGTTCCTGCTGCAGCTGTGGAACACGTACTCGTTCCTCGTCCTCTACGCGAACGTCAACGACGTGACCGAGTACGGGGAGCCGGAGACCCAGCTCGACCGCTGGGCGCTCTCCCGCCTGCACTCGACGACCGCGGTGGTCCGCGACCGGCTCGACCACTACGACGCCACGCGCGCCGGCCACGCGATCGCGACGTTCGTGGACGAGCTCTCGAACTGGTACGTGCGGCGCTCGCGCGCACGGTTCTGGGACGGCGACCCCGCGGCCTTCGGGACGCTGCGGACGTGCCTGGTCGGCGTCGCCCACCTGCTCGCCCCCTTCTCCCCGTTCCTGGCCGACGAGATCTACGACAACCTCGACGGCGCCGAGCCCAGCGTGCACTTGTGCGACTTCCCCGAGGTCGGCCCGCGGGACCTCGAGCTCGAGGTCGCGATGGGCGTCGTGCGGGAGACCGTGCGGCTCGGCCTCGCCGCGCGCGGGCAGGCCAGGCTCGGGGTCCGCCAGCCGCTGCGGGCGGCGGTCGTCGTGGCCGCCGGCGGCGAGCGGGCCGCGATCGAGCGGCTCGAGGAGATCGTGCGCGCCGAGCTCAACGTGAAGGAGCTGCGCTACGTCTCGCAGGCCGACGAGCTGGGCTCCTACGACGTCAAGCCGAACTACCGGGCGCTCGGTCCGCGCTTCGGCAAGCACATGCCGCAGGTCGCCGCCGCGGTGGCCGCGCTCGAGCCGGCGAGGGTGGCCGAGTCGCTGCGCGGGGACCGCGCGGTGGGCATCAGCGTCGACGGGCACGACCACGAGCTCGGGGCGGACGACCTGCTGCTCGCGATCAGCCCGCTCGAGGGCTACCAGCTCGAGCGCGAGGGCTCGCACGCGGTGGCGCTCGAGCTCGAGCTCGACGACGAGCTGGTGCGCGAAGGGCTGGCGCGCGAGATCGTGCACGCCGTCCAGAACGCGCGCAAGACCGCGGGGCTCGAGGTCGCCGACCGGATCGAGCTCACGCTCGGGGGCGACGAGGAGCTGCTGGCCGCGGCGCGCGCGTTCGAGCCGCACCTCGCGGGCGAGACGCTCGCGGTGCGCGTGAGCTACGACGGCGTCGCGGGCGAGGAGGCGACCATCAAGGGCCGCCCCCTGCACATCGCGGTGCGGCGCGCCTAGGCGAGCGCCGGCTCGAGCTGCGCCTCGAGGCGCTTGCGCGGCTGGGCGCCCTGGATGCGGGCGGCCTCGGCGCCGTCGCGGAACAGCACCATCGTGGGGATCGCGAGGATGCCGTAGTTCGCGGCGGTCTCCATGTTCTCGTCGATGTTGAGCTTCACGACGCGCAGGTCCTCGCGTTCGGCGTCGATCTCCTCGAGGATCGGGGAGACGAGCCGGCAGGGTCCGCACCACGGCGCCCAGAAGTCGACGAGCACCGGGGTCTCGGACTCGATGACCTCGGCCTGGAAGGTGGTGTCGGTGACGCTGATTACGCTGCCGGCCATAGACGTTTCAGGGCTCCTCTCGAACACTTTGCTTCAGAAAGTATAGCTAGGGGCCGCGGCGTTCCACGTACCCTAGGTCTCCGCGTGGCAGACCTCACGAACGCCCAGATCGCCGCCGCCTTCGAGGAGCTGGCGGACCTCTACGAGCTCGACGGGGCGGTGCAGTACCGGGTGATCGCGTACCGCAACGCGGCCCGCACGGTGCGCGACTCCTCGGTGTCCGTCGCCCAGCTCGCACGCGAGGGCCGTGTGACCGAGTTGCCGAACATCGGCAACACGCTCGAGGACAAGCTGCTCGCGCTCGAGCAGACGGGCGACATCCCGTCCGCCCAGAAGCTGCGCGCGAAGATCCCGGTCGGCCTCGTGTCGGTCATGCACCTGCCCGGCTTCGGGGCCCGGCGGGCCCGGCGGCTCTACGACGAGCTGGGCGTGGACTCGCTCGACGCGCTGCGCGCGGCCGCCGAGGCCGGGCGCATCCGCGGCTTGCGCGGGTTCGGCCCGAAGGCCGAGGAGAACCTCAAGCGCGCGCTCTCCGAGCAGGGGGACGACGGCCCGGCGCCCCGCATCCTGCTCTCGCGGGCGCTCCCGGTCGCCGACCAGGTGGTGGGCGCGCTGCGCGGGCACCCGGCGGCCGACCGCGTCGAGGTCGCGGGCTCGCTGCGCCGCCTGACCGACGCGGTGAAGGACATCGACATCATCGCCACCGCCTCCGACCCGGCGGCCCTGGCCGGCTCGCTCGGCGAGCTGCCGATCGTCGAGGCGGTCCAGAACACGGGCGAGGCCGGCGCGCGGGTCAGCACCCACCAGGGCATGAAGATCGACCTCAAGGTCGTCGAGCCCGACCAGTTCGGCAACGTCCTGCAGCACTTCACCGGCTCCAAGGCGCACAACGTCGCGCTGCGCGAGGCGGCCGTGCGCCGCGGCCTGCACGTCTCCGAGTACGGGATCCTCGACGACGCGACCGGCGAGACGCTGCGGTGCGCGACCGAAGAGGAGGTCTACGCGGCGCTGGGGCTCGAGTGGATCCCGCCGGAGCTGCGCGAGGGCCGCGGCGAGCTCGAGGCGGGCGCGCGCGGTGAGCTGCCGCAGCTGATCGAGCTGGGCGACCTCCGCGGCGATCTGCACTGCCACACGACGACCTCCGACGGCCGTCATACCGCCGAGGAGATGGCGCTCGCCGCCCGCGAGCGCGGCCGCGAGTACCTAGCGATCACCGACCACTCGGCCTCGCACGGCTTCGGCGACAATGTCACGGCCGACGAGCTGTGGGCGCGCATCGAGGAGATCCGCGCCCTCAACGAGCGGCTCCAGGGCATCGAGCTGCTGATCGGCACGGAGTCCAACATCCTGCCGGACGGCTCGCCCGACTACCCGGACGACCTCCTGGCCGAGCTGGACTGGGTGATCGCCTCGGTGCACACGTCGTTCGCGATGGGCCGCAAGGAGATGACCGACAGGATGGTGGCGGCCATCGAGCATCCCCACGTGGACGCCATCGGGCATCCGACCGGGCGCAAGATCGAAACGCGCCCGCCCTACGAGCTCGACATGGAGCGGGTGATCGAGGCGGCGGCGCGCACCGGGACGATGATCGAGATCAACTCGTCGCCCGACCGGCGCGACCTCAATGACATCCACGCGCGGGAGGCGGCCCGCGCCGGCGTCCGCATCATCATCGACTCCGACGCGCACTCGATCCGCGAGCTCGAGCTCCCGCGGTACGGGATCGCCACGGCGCGGCGCGCCTGGCTGACCGCCGCCGACGTGGCCAACACCCGCCCCTGGGCCGAGTTCGCGCCGCTGCGCAAGCGGACCGCCCGGAGCTAGACCTCTTGCAGGAACGCGCCGCCGAAGCCCGGCGTGCGCACGAGCCGGATCGGTTGGGTCGGCGACGTGGCGTCGACGTAGAAGCGTGCCGCGTCGCGCTCCTCGATCGCCTGCACGGCGGCGTCCTGGCGGCGCCACGCGAGCGCCCAGATGAGCGCGCCGCCCGCCGCGACCGCGGCGACCGGCGGGCGGATGATGCCCAGGGCGGAGAACACGAGCGTGTAGAGCAGCAGGGGCCACAGGCGGTTGACGAGCGTGCGCCCCGGCCGCAGCTCGGGCAGCGTCGTCTGGGTGCGCGCCGACGCGAGCAGCCGCGCGATCGCGGGCGACGTGCTCGACCGGCGCCCCAGCCACGCCCCGATCACGATCGAGCCGCCCCACCACACGGCGCAGAACACCAGCAGCGTCCGGTCGGGCTCGCGCGAGAGGCCGATCACCGTGATCGCGGCGAGCAGCGTCGCCGAGCCTGCACTCAGGAGCACGGTCGCCTTGAGGAAGTCGCCGAAGCGCACCGGTCAGTCGAGCAGCGCCTGCAGCAGCTCGCGCACGCCGTCCGTGCCGTCGACCATCACGTCGGCCTCCTTGGCGAGCTCCGTCGGGCCTTCGTCCGAGCGCACGCCGACGCGCACGGCCGCGCCCAGCCGGCCGGCCTCCACCAGCTCGGTCAGCCCGCGGAACGCGTCGAGGTCGGTGGTGTCGTCCCCGACGTAGAGCGCGGCGGCCAGGTTCTTGTCGCGCAGGAGGGAGACGACGCCCGCGCCCTTGTCGATCCGCACCGGCGGGCGGATCTCGAGCACCTTGCGACCCCAGTGGACCGTGAAACCGGCCTGCTCGGCGCGCGCGGCGACATCCTCGACCGCCGCCTGCGCCTCCTCCTCGTCGGGCACGCCGCGCCAGTGCAGCGCCGCGATCGCCTCCTTGTCCTCGAGCCGCACGCGCAGGCGGCGTAGCCGCTCGTCGAACGCATCCTCGGTGAAGTTCTGGACGCGGCGGGTCCAGGCCTGGAGCTCGCGGTCGAGCTGCGGGGCGGTCGAGCCCGGCATCAGCACCTCGGAGCCGTGCGAGCCGAGGTAGGCGATCGAGCCGAGCGACACGATTCGCCGCGCGTCGGGCGCCCGCCGGCCCGAGACGCAGGCGACCACGCCGTAGCGGCGTGCGACCTCGATCAGCGGCCGCCGCGTGGTCTCGGGCATGTGCGCGTCGTCGGGGTGCTGGACGATCGGAGCCAGGACCCCGTCGACGTCCAGCAGGACGCCGGACCGCTGAGGCTCGGCCTTGAGCGGGCGGAGGAGCTCCTCGAGGGTTCCCGTGGCCACCCCGATTAGTATGGCGGCCGATGGCCGACCCTGTGAGAGGCGACGGCTGGACGATCGCCATGCTCGACGACCTGGGCGAGGGGCCCGGCTTCCGAAAGGTGCGCGTTCCGCTCGGCGTGACCGAGTTCGGTGTCAACGCCGTCGTGCTCCCGCCGGGCTTCACGAGCCGCCGCCACTTCCACGAGCGCCAGCAGGAGCTCTACCTGGTGCTGCAGGGCGAGATCGAGTTCGAGCTCGGCGACGAACGTCACACGCTCGGACCGGGCGGCCTGGCGCGCGTCGACCCGCCGACCGTGCGCTCGCTGCGCAACACGTCGGACACCGACGAGGCGATGTACTTCTGCGTGGGCGGCCAGGGCGGCTACGTCGGTCGCGACGGTCGGCCGCCGCCCTAGGGGCGTGCCTTCAGCAGGTCGCGGATCTCGCCGAGCAGCACGACGTTCTCGGGCACGGCCTCGGGCTCGGGCTCCTCGCCCGCCTTACGGCGCGCCATCAGCGCGTTGACGGGCTTGACGACGAGGAAGAAGACCGAGGCGCCGATGATCAGGAACGAGACGATCGCGTTGATGAACTCGCCGTAGCGGAACCGCGACTCGTTGACCGTGACGGTCAGCCCCGCGAAGTCCGGCTTGCCGCCGACGGCGGCGATCAGCGGCGTGAGCAGGTCCTCGACAAACGACGTGACGACGGCGCCGAAGGCCGCGCCGAGGATCACCGCCACCGCCAGGTCGATGACGTTGCCACGCAGCAGGAACTCGCGGAACTCCTTGATCATCCGGGCCTCCCTCGAATCGGTGGTGTGGCGGCGGCTAGTAACCGGCGGCCAGGTCGATCTGCGCGAGCAGCGGCTGACCGGCCCCAAAGCGGCGCACATTCTGGCCGACGTGGTCGGCGAGGTAGTGACGGAGGGTCGCGCTGGGGTTCGCCACGTGGGGCGTGATCAGGGCCCGCGGCTCGGACCACAGCGGGTGGCCGGCCGGCAGCGGTTCGGGGTCCGTGACGTCGAGCGCGGCGCCGCCGATCGCGCCGCGCGCCAGCGCCGCGACGACCGCGTCGGTGTCGACCAATGAGCCGCGGGCGACGTTGACGAGCCACGCGTCGTCGCGCATCACCTCGAGCTCGGCGGCTCCGACCAGGTGCTGCGTCCGGTCGGTGGCGGGTGCGGCGATGACGACGAAGCGGGCTTGCGGCCACACCTCGTCCAGGCGGTCGGCGGGCAGCGTCTCGGCGGCGCCGGGGACCGGCCGGCCGCGGCGCGTCACCGCCAGCACCTCGGTCTCGTGCGGCTCCAGCAGGGCGATCAGCGCGCGGCCGATGCCGCCGGCGCCGACGATCGCCACCGTCGCACGGTGCAGCCCGATGACCGCCGGCTCGGTCCAGTGGTCGGCGCGGGCGCACTCGTGGAGCTTGCGGGTGCCGGCGAGCATGAGGGCGAGGGTGTGCTCGGCCACGGGGTGCGCGAACGCCCCGGCGGCCGACGTCCACACGCGGGCGGAGTCGATGCGCCCGAGCCAGCGCTCGACGCCGGCGGACGGGAGCTGCACCCACTGGATTCCGTCGGGGACGCGATCGGGGAAGCGCGTCCAGTCGAGCCACACGAGCGCGTCGGCCTCGTCGAGCGGCGCCACGCGGCCGCCCGCGGCCTCGACCGCTCCCTCGACCTCCGGATCGCGCTCGGGCGCGACGTGCACGGCCGGTGTCATGGCGCGAAGGTACACACCGGCCGGACTAAGCGGGCGCCCGCGCGGGCAACCCGTTGACATGGCCTCCCAGCGCAACGCGCCGGACTCGCCGACCGACCTCTCGAAGCGCTCCTGGTTCTGGACGCTCAAGCGCACGGTCTCCGAGTTCCGCGACGACAACCTGACGGACTGGGCCGCGGCCTTGACCTACTACGCGGTCCTCTCGATCTTCCCCGCCCTGATCGCGATGATGTCGATCCTCGGCCTGGCCGTGGACCAGGCGACGATCACGCGCGTGATCTCCGACACCGTGTCCCAGCTCGGCCCGCAGTCGGCGGTCGACACGTTCGTCACGCCGCTCGAGCAGGTGTCCCAGAACCAGTCGACGGCGTTTTTCGGCCTGATCGTCGGCGTCGCGATCGCGATCTGGACGGCGTCGAACTACGTCGGCGCGTTCATGCGCGCGTCGAACGCCGTGTACGAGCGCGAGGAGGGGCGGCCGTTCTGGAAGCTCAAGCCGCTCCAGCTGGTCGTGACGCTGGTCCTCGTGCTGCTGGCGGCGCTCGTCGTCGTCGCGCTGATCGTCTCCGGCCCGGTCGCCGAGGCCGTGGGGAGCGCGGTGGGCCTGGGCGACACCGCGGTCACCGTCTGGCAGATCGCCAAGTGGCCGGTCATGCTGGTCGTCGTCATGTTCATGCTCGCGGTGCTCTACTGGTCGGCCCCCAACGCCAAGCCCGCCGGCTTCCGCTGGGTGTCGCCCGGCAGCATCGTCGCAGTCATCGGGTGGGTCATCGCGTCGATCGGCTTCGCGTTCTACGCGGCGAACTTCGCGTCCTACAACAAGACCTACGGCGCGCTGGGCGGCGTGATCGTGTTCCTGGTCTGGCTGTGGATCACGAACATCGCGATCCTGCTGGGCGCCGAGCTGAACGCGGAGACCGAGCGCAGCCGGGAGATCGAGGCCGGCGTGCCAGGGGCGGAGGAGGATCTCAAGGCGCCCTACCGGCAGGAGCCGAAGGGGGAGCGCGAGCCGGCCGGCCGCGGGTGACGCTCAAGCTCGGGCGGGTGCCCCGCCGATGAAGACGGGGCATGACGCGCACCGCGCTCATCCTGCTCGCGGTCTGCGCGCTCGCCGCCTTCGGCTTCCACCGCCGCCAGGCCGACGCTGCCGTCGACGGCGTCTCCGCCGAGCAGCGCGCGGCGACGCTGCGGTTCGCGCCGACCGTCGCGGCGCAGGACCGCGCCTGGATTCTCGCCGCCGTGGCCGGCGCGCGGCCGGAGGCTCGGCGGCTGATCGACGAGGTCGACGGGCTGATCGAGGTGCGCACCGACCTGTCGTCGGCGGACGCGATCGGGATGGCTCAGATGAAGGGCGGGGAGGCGACGGTCAGCCTCGACGCGCGGCTGCTGAACGGGGAGCGCGCGGTCGACCGCAGCGTCTCGGTGCTGCACGAGATCGGCCATATCGTGGACTTCGTGCTCGTCGACGACGAGCTGCGGGGGCGCATGGACGCGCCGATTCCGCGCCTCGGCACCCCGGCCGTCGAGGAGCGGTTCGCCGAGACGTTCGCCAAGTGGGCGCTCGGCGGGCGCGTGTCGATCGCCGGCGACGGCTACGGGATTCCCAACCCGCCGTCGATCGAGGACTGGGGCGCGCCGCTCGCGCGCCTGGCCATCGAGCTCGACCTCGCTCGCTAGCGCGGCTTCTCGTGCGGCCGCAGCAGCGTGCGGACGCCGGCGATCGGGCCGAGGACGGCGAGCAGCCACAGCCATGAGGTGCCCCACGGATCGAGCACGTCCTCGCCGGCCAGCAGCACGATGACCAGGGAGAGCAGAGGGTAGGCGAGCAGCGGCAGCGCCCACTTGGAGATGCCGGCCCGGCGGGCACCGAGGATCACGCCGATCCAGCCGGCGAGCGCGACCCAGAGGCCGCCGTTCGCCTGCACGATCGCCCGCTCGAGCAGCAGGGCCCCCCAGGCGACGGCCAGCGCGAGCCAGACCCACGTCGCGAGGTCGCCGCGCCAGGCGAGGATGGCCACGGCGGCGATCGTCGCCACGACAAGGATCGCGAACGCGGTGCCGGCCAGCGTGCTGGCCATCAGCCAGGCGAGCCCCGCGGCAACCGTCCCGATCACGCCGCCACGGAGAGCGGCGGCGACCGTGCGCGCGGCGCGCTCGCGGCGTGTCAGGCCGAGATCGGGAGTGGTGCGCAGCGCGGTCATCGTTCTCCCTCAAAGCTACCGGGTCGGCGTACCGTCCTAGACGGGAAGCGCAGCGCGCCTACCCGGCCTGCACGGCGCGCTCACGCGGGCGGGCGGAGCGTCGCAGGCGGCCGGTGAGACCGCCGCGCTCGCGCGGCTGGGCGGCGTCGAGGGCGTTCAGCAGTTCGTCGCGGGCGCCGAGCTCAGCGGTCAGCGGGGCGATGACCAGCTCGTCGGCGACCGCGCCGACCCGCTCCCGCAGGGCCCGTTCGGCGCGGCGGGCTCGCCGGCGGGCGCCGACCCCGTTCAGACGGCCGGCGACGAAGGCGACGAGCAGGGCGCCGCCGAGTCCGACGAGGAGCAGCAGGGTGGGTACCGGGAAGCCGTTGTACTCGGGCGTCGGGACGACGTCGCCGAGCTGCACGAACCCGAGCACGGCGAGCGCCAGCAGCCACAGTGCTCCGGCCGCGGCGACAACGGCCAGCAGGCGCTGGAGCCAGCGCGCGGCCGTCCACCAGCGAGGTCGCGTCAAGCCGAGCTCGGCGCCGGCGATCGCCCGGTCGAGGCGGTCGGCCAGCTCCTCCTCGCGCGCGGTGGCGGCCCGGCGCGCGAGCCCGAGCCACTCCGCCGGCAGGTCGCTCGCCACCTCGCCGGCCAGGCGGCGGACCGCCGAGTCGACGTGCGCGCGCTGCACGGGCGTCGCGCGCGGTAGCGACGTGCGGACGTCCTCCTGCGGGGCGTCGCCGAGGCCGAGCCGCCGCAGCGGGTCGGGCCGCAGCCGTCGCACCCAGGCCACCCACGGGACGCCGGTGGCGAGGGCGCCACGCCGGCGATGCGCGCGGCCCACGGCAGCCACCACGGCCGGGACGCCGGCCGCCTCGGCCAGCGACGCGGCGAGCTGCTCGCGCTGCCGGCGGTCGACCTCGCCGCCGTGCCCGTCGCCCGCCGCGGCGCGCAGGCGAGTCGCGCTGTCGTCCACGTCGGCGGCGAGCCGCGCGACGGCCGCCTCGCGGCGCTCGACGCGCTCCTCGATCGCCTGCCGCAGCTCCGGCATGCCCTCGCCCGTGCGGGCCGAGAGCGGGAGGACCGGGACTTCGCCGAGGCCATCCGCCGCCAGCACGCTTCGTAGATCGCCGGCGGCCGCGCCGATCCCGTCGCCGAGACGGTCCGCCTGGTTGAGCACCACGAGCATTGATCCGGCGTGGCTGCGCAGCGGGTGCAGGTAGCGCTCGTGCAGCGCCGCATCCGCGTACTTCTGCGGGTCCACCACCCACACGAGGAGATCCACGAGCGGCACGAGTCGCTCGACCTCCAGGCGGTGCGAGGTCTCGACCGAGTCGAAGTCCGGCAGGTCGAGCAGCACGAGCCCCTCGGGGTCGCCGGCGACGGCGTGGCGGCCGTGGATCTCGAGCCAGTCGAGCAGTTCGGGCGCGAAGCCCCACACGGCCGCGGTCGTCGCCGACGTCGTGGGCCGCCGCACCCCGACCGCGACGAGATCCCGCCCGGCGAGCGCGTTGAACAGCGTCGACTTCCCCGCGCCGGTCGGGCCTGCGAGCGCGACGACGGTCGCCTCCAGGCCGTGCCCGAGCCGCTCACCGGCGCGTCGCACCACCCCCTCCGCCTCATCCACGAGGGCCGTGTCCAGCCGTCCGTCGGCCAGTCGCGCTGCCTCGCCGAGCGCCGAGAGGCGAGCGTCGAGGCCGCCCGCGAGGCTCATCGCGCGCCCTCGAGGGCGGCCACGGCGTCATCGAGCACGCGGAGTTCCTCGGGCCCCGGCGCGGCGCCCGCGAGGCGGTCGTGGAAGCGGGCGGCCTCGGTGTCGAGCAGCTTGCGGGAGCGGGTGAGGAGGTTCTCGCGTGCCTTGTCGGCCAGCGTCCGCACGGCCTGGTCGCCGAGCAGAGCCTCGAGGACGCGCTGGCCGACCGCGCTCGTGCCGCCGGCCACCGCGACCTCGGCCCCGGTCAGCCCGCCCGTCTGCGCGAACACGGCGAGCATGACGACGAGCCCGGCGCCGTTGACGCCGAGCGAGGCGACGCGGGCGGTCGTGCGCTTGCCGGCCGCCTCGCGGCTGACGAGGTCGAAGACCTCCCCCTGCCAGGCGCGCACCTGGTCGCGCGTGCGTTCGAGGAGGTCGGCGGACGCGGAGTCCAGCCGCGCCGCGTCCTCGAGCAGCGCCCGCCCGGCCGGCGTGCCGCGCCACGCGGCTGCCGCACGTTCGGCGGCCCGGTCCGCGGCCGCGTGCACGACCGCGTCGACGCTCGACTGCACCGCCGCGCGCAGCTCGGCGTCGGCCGGAGGGGCGCCCGTGACGAGCACCCGCACGCGGTCACGCAGCCGCCCGAGCCGCGACTCCAGTGCGCGCATGAGATCGCCGGTGCCCACGACGTCGTGCCAGCGGGCGAGCACCTCGCCGCGCAGCAGCGCGCCGCTGCGGACCGCCTCGTCGATCTCCTCGAGGCCGCGCTCGTACGCGCCGTCGACGTCGGCGCGCAGCCGCCCCGCCTCGGCCTCCTGGTCGGCGACGACGTCGCGCACCCCTCCCACGCGGGCGGGCAGGCTGTCGAGCGCGCCCGTCAGCGTGCGCCGCACAAGCCCGGCCCGCGCCTGGGCGTCGGCCGCCAGGGCGTCGAGCCACTCGCGCACGGGCGCGAGCGCGGCTGCCGGGAGGAACCCCTCCTCGAGCGGCGTCTCCGGCACGACGAGCAGCTCCGCGCCGTCCAGGCCGTGCTCGACCATCATCTCCCGCAGGTGCGAGGCGACCTCCCCGGCGCCCTCGGGCGGCACCCGATCGAGGACGAGCGATAGCGCGGTGCCGCGGTCGCGTGCCGCGTGGAGCAGCTCCCACGGCACGGCATCGGCGTAGCGCGCGGCCGTGGTGATGAACAGCCATGCGTCGGCCGCCGCCAGCAGCTGACGCGCCAGCGCGCGGTTGCGCTCGACGACCGAGTCGATGTCGGGCGAGTCGAGCAGGGCGAGCCCAGGAGGCAGCGCAGGCGTGGGCACCAGCTGCAGGCCGCCCGGGCCCGCCGGACCGCCGGTCGTCCGCGGCATGCCGCCGAGCACGCGGTCGTCCTCGAACCACGGCACGTCGTCGGGATGGCAGGCGAGCACGGGTGCGCGCGTGGTGGGGCGCAGTACGCCCGCGGGGCTGACCTCGCCGCCCACGAGGCTGTTCACGAGGGTCGACTTGCCGGCGCCGGTCGAGCCGCCGACGACCATCAGCAGCGGCGCCTCCATCCGGCGCAGCCGCGGCAGCAGATAGTCGTCGATCTGGTCGACCAGCTCGCCGCGCGCGTGCCGCGCCCGTTCGGCATCGGGCACGGAGAGGCGCAGCCCGAGGGCGCGCAGGCGCTCGCTCAGGCGCTCGAGCGCGACGGCGAGGTCGGCGGCTGCCTGGACGCCCATGCTTCCGAGGTTCCCACTTCCGCGCCGCCCGACGCGCGGCGGAGGCGTCAGGCTCGCGCGGCCGCCGACCGGCGGAAGGACGCCGCGTGCCGGCGCCAGCGGTCGCGCTCGGGCGTCAGCTCCGGCTGCCACGGCTTCACGCGGTCGGCCCAGTGGATCAGGCCGGGCCCGCGAAGCGGGGTGCGGGTCGGCACCACGGCCCATTCCGGCGGGATCGTCGCGCGGTTCGGGCCGACGAGGTAGTGCAGCGCCTCGACGTCGGTGAGCCCGAACTCCTCCACGAGCGGGAGCGCCTGCCGGATGAAGCCCTCCTCCCGCATGCGCGCGAGGTCGAGGACCATGACGTCGGTCGAGAAGGCGTCGAAGTCGAACGCATGCCGGGCGTGGGCGGTGCGGCGCAGCGCGGCCGCCGCCTGCGTGCGGAAGCTGAGCCGGGCGGCGGCGCCGTGGATGACGCCGAACCCGCTGTTCGCGGAGCCCGGCCGGTCGGGCGCGGCGAGCAGCTGGCCCTCGAGGGCGAGGTCGGCCAGCGCCGCCACGTCGGCCGTGGCGATCGCCGGCAGCGGCAGCAGGACCAGGCGGTGGACGTCGGGCAGCAGGTCGGCGAGCAGCAGCCGTGCCATCGCCCGCGGCCGCGACGCGGTGCCCTGCGGCGTGCGCAGGTCGACCGCGAGCCCGCCGATCGGGACGTAGCGGTACGCGATCTGCGGGAACCGCTCGGCCAGCCGCCGCTTCATCCCGCCCGTGCCGGGCAGCGCGAGGACGGACAGGTCGAGCGGCCGGGAGCTGTGCTCGAGCAGCGAGGAGACGAGCGCCGAGAGGGCGACTCCCCCGCCGCGGGGGAGGACGACCCCCACATGCACGGGCTCGTCGGGGGCCGGCGGCTCGGCCGGCTCGCGCCGCACGCTCGCCTCGATCGCCTGGGCGACCTGGCCGTCGATGTCCGCGGCCACCGGGGGCAGCCGGATCTCGCGCCGGCGGTACTCCTCCGCCCGCGCCACGTCGTCGGCGGTGACCTCCCGCCACAGTGCGTAGACCTCGTCCTCCGAGCGGCCGCTGAGGATCGCCGTGGACACCTGCCCGAGCTTGTCGACCAGCCCTTTCCGGATCGCGTCGAACTCGCCGTCCGAGATGTCGATCAGGCCGTCGAAGCGCACGTCGGCGCGGTTCTTGGGCCGGAAGTCGACGTTCATGCCGATCGAGCGCGTCGGCAGGTAGCAGTGCAGCCGCGAGGTCACGACGCCGCTGTGCCGGCGGCGGTACGTCTCGAGCAGCTCGATCCCCTCGTAGACGTTGGCCACGAACGAGCGGCGGCGCACCTCCCCGTCGCTGTGCCGGTAGGTGATGGCGTCCTCCGGCACGTCGGCCAGCGCGTCGACGTAGGCGACCGGCGCGTCGCTCCCCGGGCCACCCGGGAGGTCGGGGAAGACCGTGTTGATCGTCGTCGTCAGGCAGCCGGAGAAGAACGCCGGCACGCCGAGCGAGAGGAGCAGGTGCACGGTCGTCCAGTCGCGGCAGCCGACCGGGCCGTAGCGCTTGAGGTACTCGACCGCGTCGGGCGTGAGCAGCTCGCGCTTGTTGCAGTGGAACGAGACGAAGATCGGGCGCAGGTTCCGATGCAGCGGGAAGCCGTGGCGCATCTTGAACAGCGCGTGCATGAACCAGCCGAAGCACAGGACCCACGTGCCCTCGGGGATCTCCTCGTACATCGACGCGTCGCGGTGGACGGTGAGGACCTCGAGGTCGGCGTCGACGTCGGTGCGCTGGAGCTCTGGCCGCGTCCGCGCCTGGAGCTGGCGCAGCAGGTCGACGAGGTCCTCGCGGCCGTGCAGGCGCACGTTCTGGTGGCGGACGAGGTGGCCGAGCGCGGCGATCGTCTGGATGTGGTCGCCGATGTTGGCCGAGGCCTTGCGGGCCGACGGATGCCCGTAGTCCATGACCGCGAACGCCGGACGCCCGTTCACCGGCCGCGGCGCGCTGGGCGAGCTGGCCGAGGCGGCCACCCAGGGGCGGAGCCAGTCGCGGTGCACCGCGGCCCTTGACCACCCGTTGGGGTCCTCGCGGACGTGGCGGTCGAAGATCGCGAACACGTCGCGGGCCAGCTCCTCGGCGCCGAACCCGTAGACGGGCGCGAGGATCTCGAACCAGCGCCGGGCGCGAACGCTGTCGGGGTCGTCGGCCACCAGCCGCCGGACCTCCTCGAGTGCTTCGTCGGGTGCGATCGCGAGGCCGGAGCGCACGTACTCGGCCGCGGCGACCGGGGCCCATGCCTCGCGCGGCACGCCGCGCAGGTGGTCCCACGCCAGCTCCGTGTAGCCGCGCCGGAAGGCGGCCATGCCGCCCGCGAGGTGGCCGAGCGTCGCGGTCTCGGAGTGGCGGCGCAGCGACTCGGCGAGCGACTGGACCGTGTCCCACTCCTCGGCGGCGAGCAGCGCGCGCACCTGGGTGAGCACCGCGTGCTCGACGCTGCTGCCGCGCGTGAGCGCGCGCACGAGCGCCGCGCGGTCCGGCCCGTTGTCGGTGGACGGGGTGGCGGCGGACTCCGGAGCGGCCTGGGGGCCGGCGGCGCGGGGCGAGGTGGGCTTCCCATCCCGTGCCGCGAGCACCGCACGGCGCACCACGTTCGGCAGATGGCGGCGGGCCCGGCGGTAGTTCCAGGCGAGTCGACGAGCGGCGCTGGGCATGACGGTCAGGGTTCGCGGATGACGTGCAGCTTCGCCTTGTGCTCGCGCCGGAAGCCCGGGCGGTCCTCGAAGAACTCGTCGACGGCCATCCGACAGCCCGACCAGTGGTCGTAGTCGTCGAGCACGATGCGGCCCCCGGGCACGAGGTGCGGGGCGATCCGCTGCAGGCAGGTCAGGGTCGACTCGTACCAGTCGCCGTCGAGGTGGGCGAACGCGACCGGCTCGTCGATGTCGATGGTGTCCTCGAACAGGCCTTGGACGAGCTCGACGTTGCGCTCGTCGGCCGGCACGCCGAGGCGGCTGAACGACTCCCGCACCTCACTCAGGAGGTCGTCGCGGTAGCCGTAGTAGGTCTCGCCGCCGGGTCCCTTCGCCGCGCCGCCGGTGATCGTCTCGTAGCGGCGGTGGACGTCCGGGCCGTCGTGCTCGGACGGCGCGGGGATCATCCCGAAGACGTCGTACACCTTCATCGGGCGCTCCGGCGCCTTGGCGGCGGCCATCACGATCGCCGAGCCGCCGCGCGCCGTGCCGGCCTCGACGATCAGGCCGGGCAGGCGGTTGGCGTCCGCGTCGGCGACGATCGTCGCCAGCTCGCGCAGGTCGTTCTTGCGCAGGTACGTCAGGTGCTCGCGCCGCGCGCGCTCGATCGCCTCCTCCACCTCGGGCGGGAGGTCGTACGTCGCGTCGGCCAGCTGGCTGCGGGCCTCGCGGAGCTGGGCGCGGGTGCGGCGAAGCTTCATCCGCACGGTCTCGAGCTCGCGCAGCTCGTCGGCGGCAGCCCACCGCGCGAGCCTGCGGCGAGCCCTTCGCGCCCCGCTCCGAGCCTTTCGGGCAAACGTGCTCATGGCGGGCGGCCAGTCTAGCTGCGCCGCCCGCCCACCTCGATCGCTGGTGGCGCCGGGCCACCCGTGCCGGACCGGCATCGCCTACGCTGCCGCCGGGGCGGGAGCTCGGCGCCGACCGGCTTGCGCTCCCTGGGCAGGTAGCGCCACACGACGACCGCGGTCGCGACGGCCACGGCGACGGCGACCGTGAAGCCGATGACGTCGGCGGCGGGGGGCTTCTCGCCCGGGCCGGCGACGATGCGCCGCAGTCCGAGGCGGAACTTCATCTGGCCCTCGCGGACATGGAAGCGCTCCTCCTGCTCCGGGTGCACGTGGGCGCCGGGACGTGGCCGTCGGGGGAGAGCTCGATCTCGAGCTTCTCGCCGTTGGTGTCGCGGGACGTCTGCAGGAACGTGATGCGCTCGCCGCTGACGGGGTTATGGATGATCGGTCCGGTGTAAGCCATGGCCGGGAGACTCGCTCCCGCGGCCTCGTCTGTCGTCGGCCGCCGGAGCGATCTTCCGGACGTCGGTGGGACGATCTTCCACCCGTCTGGCGGACTAGGCGATGTCGTCCTTGAGGATGAGTCAGCCGCGGCGGCGCAGCACGAGCACGGACACGATGTAGGCGACGCCGCCGACCGCACCGAGCGCCGCGTAGGGGCTGCCGTCATCGCCCTGGGCGACCTCCACAAGCCACGCGCCGATGATCGCGAGGATGAGGACCAGCCCGGTCAACGCGGTGGCGTGGACGTCGATCATCGCCCACCGCTCGTCGCGTCCGGGCCGCCGATGCCCTGCAGCGTCTCGCTGCGGCGGCCGAACAGGAACAGGGCGGCCACGGCGGTCATGACTCCCAGCGCGGCGAGGCCGTCGCCCGGGCTGCCCCCGATCCAGAACGCCGCCAGCATGACGAGTCCGATGGAGAAGGAGAACGCCGGCATCCACCAGCGGCTCCGATAGATGGGTCTACTCGTGGCCGCTCGCATGGAAGACCTCCTCGACGCTTCGGCCGAAGTAGCGGGCCAGCGCGATCGCGAGCGGGAGCGACGGTGTGTAGCGCTCCTTCTCGATCGAGTTGATCGTTTGCCGCGACACGTCCATCGCCTCGCCGAGCTGCTGCTGGGAGAGGCCCATGGCCGTTCGCAGGTTCCGCACTTCGTTCTGCATTCGCACAAGTAAAGTTAGCTTGACATCGGCGTGATGTCAAGCGCGCTTTCCATCAAGCGTGACAAGATGTCTCGGCGATGCGAGGAAGCCGGGCCCTGGCGATGCACGCCGCACTGTCGGGGTTCGTGGCCGTCGCGGTCACGGCGCTGTGGGCGCTGACGGGCGGGGCCTTCTGGCCGATCTGGGTCTGGTACGGCCTCGCGATCCCGCTCGCCCTGCACGGCGTCCTGCGGCTCGCCGACCGCGCGCCCCGCGGCCGCTGGCGCCCGGTCGCGATCCACGGCGCGCTGACCGGCTGGGTGACGGCGACGCTGATCGCCACCTGGGCGATGGCCGGCAGCGACGAGTTCTGGCCGCGCATCCCGGTCCTCTGCCTCGCGATGCTGCTCGGCCTCCACGCGGTGATCGTGGCCCTGCGGCCGGACCACGGCGCGCTGACCGAGCGGGTCGACGAGCTCACACGCACGCGCCGCGGCGCGCTCGACGTGCAAGCGCATGAGCTACGCCGGATCGAGCGCGACCTGCACGACGGGGCGCAGGCGCGACTCGTCGCTCTGACCATGCAGCTGGGGCGGGCCGAGGCGCGCCTCGACGAGCACCCGGAGGCCGCCGAGCTCGTGCGTGAGGCGCGCGGCGAGGCGAGCGCCGCGATCGCCGAGCTGCGCGACCTCGCCCGGGGAATCGCCCCGCCCGTGCTCGCGGACCGCGGGCTGCCCGCGGCCGTCGAGGCGCTCGGCGCCCGCGCGCCGATCCGCACGACGGTTGACGCCGCGGTGAGCCGCCGCCCGCCCCCGGTCGTCGAGACCGCCGCCTATTTCGTGGTCGCCGAGTCCCTCACCAACGCCGCCAAGCACGCCGGCAACGGAGCGCGGGCCCACGTGCTGGTGCAGGACGGCGACGGCCGGCTCGTCGTCGAGATCGCCGACGACGGCCACGGCGGGGCGAACGCCGCCGGCAGCGGCCTGACCGGCCTGCGCCATCGCGTCGAGGCGCTCGACGGGACGCTGGCGGTCGTCGACCGCGGCGGCACCACGATCCGCGCGGTGTTCCCGATGTGAACGTCAAGGGCGGCTGGGTAGGGAGGGTGGGGGATGTAAGGGTTTCGACACCCCGCATCCTTCCCTCAATGCCGCCGTTGACGTTCGGCGGCGGAGACCGTTACGGCAGGCCGTGCTCGAGAGCGCCCTTGACGCTCGCGTCGAGCGCATTCAATCGATACAGCGCCAGCGCCTCAGCCGACCCGAACCGCCGCCCCGGCGTGCCTTCAGGCCCGTGATGGCACAGCACGGAGTGCAAGAGCGCGAGCCGGCGCTCGGCGTCGAGCCCGGCCATGTGCTCCTCGAGCAGCTGCTGGCCGAGCACGAGGTGACCGAGCAACCGGCCGGGATCGGACAGCTCGATCGCCGCGCCATACACGAACTCGCGCGTCTTGCCGAGGTCGTGAACCAAAGCAGCGCACAGCAGCAGGTCGGAGTTCAGCCGCGGGTGCAGCTGCGCGGCCTCCAGCGCCAGGGTGCCCACGGCGACCGTGTGCTCGAGCAGCCCGCCGAGGTAGGCGTGGTGCCCGCCGCGCGTGCACGGCGCCCGCCGCCACTCCGCGCGCAGCGCCGCGTCGCCGAGCAGCCGCTCCAGCAGCGCCGCGTAGCCCGGGTCGTGGACCTCGCGCGCGAGATGCTCGAGGAAGCCGTCCAGCTCGTCGAGGTCCCGGTAGGCGACCGGAAGGAAGGCGGCCGGATCGGCCGCCGCCGCGCGCGAGATCTCCGACACCTCGACCTGGAGCGCATCCCGGAACCGATCGACCCGCCCGCGGACGTGCACGAGGTCGCCTCGCTCGAACCGCCCGGCCAGCAGGTCGGCGTCCCGGAACGCGCGCCCCTGGATCGCCCCCGATCGGTCGCGCAGCTCGACCGCCAGGTACGGCAACCCGGAGCGCGCCTGCAGCCGGTCCTTGCGCGAGCACGCGAACACGCCGTCGACGTCGTCGCCGGCTCGCAGCGTCGCGATCGTGGGCGCCTCGGCGCTCAGCACCCCCCGATGATGGCCTCCACCTCGGACGGGCAACTCGCTACGGTGGATCGATGCAGCCTCTGCGCTGGGAACGCCGTCCGGACGGTCTTCGCGCCCCCGCCCTCGTCTGCGCGTTCAAGGGCTGGAACGACGCGGGAGAGGCCGCCACCTCGGCCGTCGCCTTCATGGGCGCCGGGCTCGACGCCGCGCGCTTCGCGACGATCGACGCCGAGGAGTACGTCGACTTCCAGGCCACGCGCCCGCTCGTGAAGCTCGTGGAGGGCCGCACCCGGCGCATCGAGTGGCCCGAGTGGGAGGTCTACGAGGCGCGCGTGCCGCTCGCGCCGCGCGATCTCGTGATCCTCACCGGCCCCGAGCCGTCCTACCGCTGGCGCGACTTCTGCGGCCGGGTGGTCGAGCTCGCCGAGGCCCTCGGCGTCCAGCTCGTGGTCACGCTGGGCGCGCTCCTGGCCGACGTGCCGCACTCCCGGCCGGTCTCCGTGAGCGCCTACGCGTCAGATCCGGCGCTCGTCGAGCGGCTCAGCCTGCAGGCGCCCTCGTACGAGGGGCCGACAGGGATCGTCGGCGTCCTCCAGTCGGCCTGTGCGGACGCCGGGATGCCGGCCGCCTCGCTGTGGGCCGCCGTGCCGCACTACGTCGCCGTGGCCCCCAACCCAAAGGGCGCGCTGGCCATCCTGCGCCGGCTCGAGAGCCTGGTCGGCGTGACCGTCGACGCCAGCGACCTCGAGACCGCGGCGGTCGACTACGAGCGCCAGGTCTCGCGCGCCGTCGAGCTCGACCCCGAGGTGCAGGCGTTCGTCGAGCGTCTCGAGCGTGCCGCCGACGCCGAGGAGGGCCCCACCGACCTCTCCCAGATCCCGTCGGGCGACGTCCTGGCCCGCGAGTTCCAGCGCTTCCTCAAGCAGCGCGGCGACCGCTAGCGCTCAGCGGCCGGGCAGGCGATCCGGTAGTCGCACATCGAGCACGCCGCGTAGCTCGGCGTCGGCTCGAAGCCCTGCGAGAGGATGCCGTCGGCGACCTCGAAGACCGTCTCCGTGATCCAGTCCCGGTCCTCCTCGGAGCGCGGCACCGGCACCTTTTCGTCGTCGAGCACGTAGTAGTAGGCCTGCTGGGCGGCTTCGAGCTCCCACGCCTCGTGCGCGCCCACGGCGTACAGCGACAGCTGTACGTCATCCCGGAGCTGGGCGGGGCTCTTGGGGCGGCCCGTCTTGTAGTCGATCAGCTCGTAGCCGCCGGCCGGGAGCTTGTCCACCCGGTCCACGCGCCCGCGCAGCAGGTGGGGACCGATCCGAAACGCGAACGAGCGCTCGAACCACACGGGCTCGGAGTCCTCGTCGCGGAAGCGGTCGTGGTAGCGCACGAGCGCCTGCGTCGCCTTGGCGCGGAACTGGCGCTCCTCCTCGGAGTCGCCGAACCCGCCGCGCCGCCAGCCCGCGTCGAGCAGGTTGAGCAGCACCGGGAGACCGGCCTGCTCGGCCGCGTGGTAGCGCTCGAGCACCTGGTGAACGAGGATCCCGAACCGCTGGTTCATGGTCGGCTCGCTGGGGATCCGGAAGACCCGCGCGAACTTGTACTTGAGCGGGCAGGTGCGATACGTCTCGATGTCGGAGGCGCTCAAGGCGAGTCCCTCGCCGCGCCGCGGGAGGAACGACTCCAGTGACGGCTCGGTGCGCTGTGCGACCGCCCGCGCCCGCAGCTTCTCGTCGCGCTCGGCGTCGAGCAGGTACTCGTCGAGCGCCGATGTCTCGAAGATCTCCCGCTGCTCGGCAGTCGCCGCCTGCAGGAGCCGCGCGTTGACCTCGGGCAGGACGTCGCCGACGTCCTGCTCCCCCGCGCGGGTGCGCTCGAGCAGGGCGGCGAGCTTGACGAGCTCGAGGTAGCGGACCACCGCGTGCGAGACGTCGAGGTCGGTGTCGAAGCGCAGCTCGCCCAGGCGCCCGCCGACCTGCGCGACCGTGGTGAGCAGCTCGTCGCGCAGCATCCGGAACGTCGACTGGAGCGTCTCGGCCGGCCCGAACAGCTCCTCCTCGAGGTCCTCCCACTCGCCGCCCACCGCCGCCCGTGCCTCCTCCGCGAACGGCGACGGCTGCTGCAGCCCGCCGCGCTCGGACTGCGCCGGGTAGGCGATCACGAGCCGCCGCCGCGCGCGCGTCATGGCCACGTACAGCAGGCGACGCATCTCGGCCACGTGCACCGCCTTGCTGTCGGGCGGCACGGACTCCTTGATCAGCGGGTCGGGGATCGGCTCGAGCGTGCGGCGCCGCGGGCCGGGCATGCGCGCCGCCATCAGCCCGAGCACGTATACGTGGTCGAACTCGAGCCCCTTGGCCGCCTGCATCGACATCACGCGGACGCCGTGGCTGCGGTCGGGGCCCTCGGCCTCCTCCTCGCGCAACCCGGCTTCGGCAACCGCCGCGATCGCCCGCGCGAAGTCGCGCGCCGTCGCCTGCGGCGTGCGCCGCACGTAGTCGGCCGCGAGCCCGGCGAACCGCGCGAGGTTCTGTAGGCGCTCGACGACCTCGGTCGAGGCGGCGAACAGCAGCTGCCGGCGCAGGCCGAGGCGCTCCACCAGGCGGTGCACGTAGAGGTCCGGTCGCGTGGAGTCGATGGCGTCCGCGGCTGCGCGATGGAGCTTGAGAAAATGGCTGATGCGCTCGCGCGCCTCGGGCGGGATCTGCGGCGACTCAAGCGCGGCCCCGAGCGCCGCCACCATGTCGAGCTTGCGCCGCCGCGCGATCTGGGTGACGCGCGCGAGGTCGATCGCCCGCAGCTCGACGGGCGGCCGCGCGAGCGCGCGCACCACCGCGCCCGCGTCGCCGGGATCGACGAGCAGCCGCAGCCATGCGAGCAGGTCGCGAACTTCGGCGCGCTGGAAGAACGCGGCGGCGCCCGACAGCCGGTAGGGCACGGCGCGCTCCTCGAACGCCACCGCCACGGCCTGGCCCTCGCCGCGCACGGAGCGCACGAGCACGCAGACATCGGCCGGCGCGACATCCTCGCGGGCGATCAGGCGCTCGACCTCCGCCGCCACGGCCTGAGCCTGGGCGCGCTCGGAGGCGCAGCGCCAGAAGCCGACCTCGCCGCCGGGCGGACCTTCTAACGCCTTCTCGAGCCGCCCGGGCGCGGGCTCGGCCACCGCCCGCACGGCGCGCAGGATCCGCTCCCCCGAGCGGAACGACGCCTCGAGCCGCACGATGGTGGTCGACGGCCATTCGGCGCGGAAGTCCTGCACGTTCTTGGTGGCGGCGCCGCGGAAGCGGCGGATCGAGCCGTCGTCGTCGGCCGCGGCCGTGACGCCGCCGTGACCGGCGACCAGCAGGCGCAGCAGCAGGCCCTGGGCGAAGCTCGCGTCCTGCAGCTCGTCCACCAGCGCGTGGCGGTGCCGTCGCGCGAGACGCTCGCGGACCTGCGGCCGCGTGCGCAGGACGCGGAACGCGTGCAGCACGAGGTCGCCGGCGTCGAGCGAGCCGGATTCCGTGAGCAGCCGGTCGTGCTCACCGTACAGGCGCGCGAACTCCCGCTCGCGCAGCTCGCTCTCCGGGAGCGTGTCCGCCCAGGCGGCGTAGTCCTCGGCCGAGATCAGCTCGTCCTTGAGGCGGTCGATCCGGCCCACGATCGCGCCGAGCGCGGCGCTCGGGTTGCCGCGCAGGTCGTGGTGGCGCAGGGGCAGCTCGTCCATGTGCTCGAGCAGCATCGCGAGGCGGTCGCCGGCGCTGACCGGCGCGGCGAACGGGTCGAGGCCGGCCTCGAGCGCCTCGTCGCGCAGCAGCCGCGCGCAGAAGCTCTGGAACGTGGTGACCGCGAGCTCGTCGTAGGCGCCCGTGAGGCGGTCCTCGAGCCGCTCGCGCATCGCGTTCGCCGCCGGAGCGTCGAGGCACAGCACGAGCAGCGAGTCGGGCGAGTCGCCCGCCAGGCGGACGAAGCGCTCCTCGAGCACGGTGGTCTTGCCGGTGCCGGCGCCCCCGAGGACGAGGAGCGGGCCGCCGGAGTGCTCCACGGCGGCACGCTGCGCCGGGCTCAGCGAGGACACCTTCGTAGGATACGCCGGGGATGAGCCCCGCTTCGAGCCCTGACTGGCTGGGCGCGGCGCGGCGGTCTGCCGCGGCGCTCCGGGTCATGCTGGCGGAGCGGGAGACGATCGCGGAGCGGGTCGTCGAGACGGGCACGCGCGGCGAGGGCGGCGACCGTACGCTGGAGATCGACGCGCTGGCCGAAGCGGCCGTGCTCGACGAGCTCGAAGTCCTCCACCGGGCGGGCGCGCGCTTCACCGTGCTCAGCGAGGAGCGCGGTACGGTCGACTTCGGCGGCGAGGAGGTGCTCGTGGTCGTCGACCCGATCGACGGCTCGCTCAACGCCAAGCGCGGGCTGCCGCACCACTGCGTCTCGATCGCCGTGGCCGAGGGGCCGACGATGGCCGACGTCACGTTCGGCTTCGTGCAGGACTTCGGCCCCGAGGAGGAGTGGGTCGCCTGGCGCGGCCGCGGAGCGACGCTCAACGGCCGGCCGCTCGACCCGAGCGTGGGCGAGCGCCGGTGGGCGCGCGACGGGCTGCTCGAGGTCGTCGGCTTCGAGTCGGCCGACCCGCGCTGGGTGCTGCAGTCGGCCGAGGCGCTGGTCGGCGTGGCCCACCGGCTGCGGGCGATCGGCACGATCGCCGCGGCGATGTGCCAGGTCGCCGCCGGTCGCTTCGACGGGATGCTGACGCTCAAGGGCTGCCGGGCGGTCGACGCCGCCGCGGCGCAGCTGATCGTGCGCGAGGCCGGAGGGCTCGTCGCGTTCACCGCGTTCTCCGACCCGCTGGGCGCCCCGCTCGACCTGCTGCCGCACTCACCGATCGTCGCCGCCCGCACCGAGGCGGCGCTGCGGGAGCTGGCCGCCGTCCCGGTGATGTGACCCTGCCACCATGGGAGGAGTGATCGACTGGAGCCTTGCCGGTCAGGTGGCCCGCGGCATGGCGGGCCTGCAGCCCGCCGGCGACGGCGCGCCGTTCGAGGCCGTGGCCGGGCCGACCGCCGAGAGCGAGCGCCTCATCACCGCCTACACCGGCCTGGTGCCCACCTCGCCGCTCCCGCCGCCCGAGGCGGTGGGCCGCAGCGAGTGGATCGAGGCGAACCTCGGCTCCCTTCAGGGCGTGCTCGATCCGGTGGCCGGCCGCCTCGGCTCGCGGCTCGGTCCGGTCGGCGGCGCCGCCGGCAGGCTGCTGGCCCTCGAGGCCGGCGCGATCTCGGGCTTCCTCGCTGGCCGCGTGCTCGGCCAGTACGAGTTCTCGCCGCTCGACCCCACCGGCCCGGCCCGGCTCCTGTTCGTGGCGCCCAACCTCGGGCACGCGGTGAAGACGCTGGAGGCGGACGCCGACCAGCTCCTGAGCTGGGTCGCGCTGCACGAGACGACGCACGCGCTGCAGTTCGGTGCCGTCCCCTGGCTGCGGGAGCACCTCGCGGACATGATCGGGGAGATGCTGTCCGCGCTCGACGTCGATCCCGGCGGCCTCCTGCGGCTGCCGCGCGACCCGACCGACCTCAGGGCCCTGGTCGAGCGCGTGCGCCGGGATGGGCTCGCCTTCCTCGCTGTCGGCCCCGAGCGCCGGCACCTGCTGGAAGGCGCCCAGGCCTTCATGGCCCTGCTCGAGGGCTACGCGGAGCACGTGATGGACGCGGTCGGCGCCGGCGTGCTGGCCGACCTCGACACGATGCGCGCGGCGATGACGCGGCGCCGCACCGAGCGCTCCGGGCTGCTGCGGGTGCTCGAGAAGCTGATCGGGCTCGACCTCAAGCTGCGCCAGTACGAGCAGGGAAAGGCGTTCTGCGACGCGGTCGTGGAGCGCGGCGGCATCGAGGCGCTCAACCGGGCCTGGGCCAGCCCCGACGCGCTGCCGACGTTCGCCGAGCTCGACGATCCCGCCGGCTGGCTCGCCCGGACCGAGCAGCGCCAGCTGGGCCGTGGCGCCGCCTGACGACGTGTGCGACACGTCACACGAACCCGTGTTCGTCCCGTAACGATCCGGGGAACGACGTGTACAAACAGGTGTTCGCTGGTAGGGTCTGAGGCGAGCAGACTGAGAACCGACCTTGAGAAGGCCAACCCAGAAGGGGCTGATTCCGGCTATGGCCGAGACCACCACCACCACCACCAACAGCACCACGGACGCCACCAGCGGGTCCACCCGCAAGCCGGCTGCCGCTCGTAACAGCACGGAGCGCAAGAGCGCCCGCAAGGGCACGTCGACCCGCTCGCGTTCGACGGCGCGGCGCAGTACCGCTGCGAAGTCGCCGAGCAAGTCGACCGGTCGTCGCGCCCGCACGACGGCGCGCAACGAGACGCGCGAGGCCGCCCAGGCGCAGGTCCGTGCCGCCCGCACGACCGCTGCCCAGGGGCGCAACGTCGCCGAGCGCGTCGCGCTGACGTACGTCGGCGCCACGCTCGAGGCGCGTGACCGCGTGCTCGACCTCGTCGGCCGCTTCGGCTCGCGTCCCGCTGCGGAGCGCGAGATCAAGAAGTTCGAGCGCCGCGGCGAGCGCGACGTCAAGAAGGCCCGCAACCGGGTCGAGCGCCTCGTGCGCCGCAACCAGCGCACCGTGCAGCGCGAGGTCGGGGCCGCGGAGCGTCAGGCCGACCGACGCACTAACATCGTCAGTGAGCGGATCGCGAACGTGTCGAACCGCGTGGAGGACGCGGCGCAGTTCGGTGTCGCCACCGGCTCGCGCATCGCCTCGGTCGCGAAGGACCGAGTGAGCACGCTCGTCTAGCTCCCAGTTTCCCCCGGTGCCGCGGAGGAGCGGCATCCGGGTAAGCCTGCCGGCCTCATACCTCGCCGGCGGGATTCGCCGGCCCCATATCTGGCCGGCGGATGTAGCACCCTCTCCTCCCTCAACCGTCGGCCCGCCCTCGTGGCGGGTCGTCGGTCGTTAAAGACGCGTTCTCAGCCGCTTCTCAGCGAAGCGGGGATGATCTGCGTATGCGGCTGCTCGTGGTCGAGGACGACGTCCGGATGGCGGCGGCGCTGCTGCGCGGCCTGCGCTACGAGGGCGTGGTCGCCGACGTGGCGACCGGCGGGGCGCAGGCGCTCGGCATGGCGCGGGCCACGCAGTACGACGCCGTGGTGCTCGACGTCATGCTCCCGGACCTCGACGGCTTCGAGACCTGCCGCCGGCTGCGCGAGGAGGGCATGTGGGCGCCGATCATGATGCTCACCGCCCGCGACGCTGTGGAGGACCGCATCCGCGGGCTCGACCAGGGCGCCGACGACTACCTGACCAAGCCGTTCTCCCTCGCCGAGCTGCTCGCGCGCGTGCGCGCCCTCGTGCGGCGCGGGCCGGTCGAGCGGCCGACGGTGTTCCAGGCCGGCAGCCTGCGCCTCGACCCCGCCACGCGGCAGGTCTGGCGGGGCGAGACCGAGATCGCGCTCTCGGCCCGCGAGTTCGCGCTGCTCGAGACGTTCATGCGGCGCTCGGGCCAGGTGCTCAGCCAGATGCAGCTGCTCGAGGCGGCCTGGGACCTCGGCTACGAGCAGCGCTCGAACGTGGTGGAGGTCTACGTCCGCTACCTGCGCGAGAAGATCGACCGCCCGTTCGGTGTCGTCTCGCTCGAGACGGTTCGCGGCGTCGGCTACCGACTGCGCAAGGACGGCGGAGGCTGAGCCGGCTCCCGATCCGCCTCCGCCTGACGCTGGCGTTCGCCGCCGCGACGCTGCTCGTGCTCGCGGGCGCCGGGATGCTCGTCTACACCGAGGTGCGTGACGAGCTCGGCGAGCAGGTGCTGGCGGCTGACGACCGCAACGACGTCCTCGCCGGCCTCGTGACCGCCTTCGCCGTCGGCAGCCCGCTGGCGGTGCTCGTCGCCTCGCTGCTCGGCTATGCGCTGGCGGGTGTGGCGCTCCGCCCGGTGGAGGCGATGCGCGCCCGCGCGGCCGAGGTCTCGCTCGCACCCGGTGACGACCGGCTCCCGCTGCCGGCCGCACACGACGAGATCCGGCGCCTCGGCGAGACGCTCAACGACATGCTCGACCGGCTGAGCCGCTCATTCGAGCGCGAGCGGCGCTTCGTGGCCGACGCCAGCCACGAGCTGCGCACGCCGGTCGCCGTGCTCAAGACCGAGCTCGAGGGCGCGCTGCGGGCCGGCGGCCATGCTCCGGAGGTGCGCACGGCGCTCGTCGCGGCGGTGGAGGAGTGCGACCACCTGGCGCAGCTGGCCGAGGATCTCCTGGTCATCGCCCGCTCGAGCGAGGGCCGGTTGCCGGTCCGGCCCGAGCGCATCGCGGTCGACGAGCTGCTCGCGGGCGTCCGCGATCGCTTCACGGACCGCGCCCACGAGCGCGGGCGCGGCATCCACCTCGCGGTCGACGGTGCCCAGGTGACGGCCGATCCGCTCCGGCTGCGACAGGCGCTCGGCAACCTCGTCGACAACGCGCTGCGCCACGGGGCGGGCGACATCACGATCGCCGGCCGCGCGGCAGACGGCGGCGTGGTCCTCGAGGTGGGTGACGAGGGGCCCGGTTTCGGCCCCGAGATCGCCGGCCGCGCGTTCGAGCGCTTCACCCGCGGCGACGCGGCGCGCACGCGCGGCGGCAGCGGCCTGGGGCTGGCCATCGTGCGGGCGATCGCCGAGGCGCACGGCGGCAAGGCGACGATCGAGGGTGCCGGCGTGCGCCTCTGGTTGCCGTCTCAGGGGCGTCTCAGCGGCGCCGTGCACGATCCGGTGTCATGAGACGCACACTCATCATCGCCGCGACGGTCGCCGTCGCCGCCGCAGGAGCCGCCGCCGTCGCCGGCGCGAGTGGCGACGACGACGCGACCGAGCGGGCCATCACCGGAAGCGCCCTCGACCGCGCCAAGGCCGCAGCGCTCGCCAACACGCCCGGCAAGGTCACCGAGACCGAGGTGGGCGACGAGGAGAGCTACTACGAGGTCGAGGTCACCCGCGACGACGGGAGCCAGGTCGACGTGCAGCTCGACCGCGACTTCAACGTCGTGGGCGGCAAGGCCGACAGCGAGAACGACGGATGATCGGCCTGCTCGCGGCCGGCGCGGCTGCGGCCGCGCTGGCCGGGCCGGGGGACTTCACGACGGCGATCGACAACCCGTACTGGCCGATGCGGCCCGGCACCCGCTGGGTGTACCGGGAGACCGACTCGGACGGTGCGGTGCAGAAGGTCGTCGTGAAGGTCACGCACCGGACCAAGCGCGTGACGTCGGGCGTCGTGGGCCGCGTGGTGCGCGACAGGGTGACCGAGAAGGGCGAGCTCGTCGAGGACACCTTCGACTGGTTCGCCCAGGACCGCCGCGGCAACGTCTGGTACCTCGGCGAGGACACCACGGAGTACGAGAACGGCAGGCCGGTGTCGACCGCCGGGTCGTTCGAGGACGGCGCGAACGGCGCTCGGTGCGGCATCGTCATGCTCGCCCACCCGCGCGTCGGCCGCGAGTACAGGCAGGAGCGCGCGCCCGGCGTGGCCGAAGACGAGGCCCGTGTGCTGAGCCGCGACGAGCAGGTCCAGGTGCCCTTCGGGCGCTTCAAGAACGCGCTGCTCACGCGCGACACGAACCCGCTCGAGCCGCGGGTCAACGAATACAAGCTGTATGCCCGCGGGGTCGGCCCCGTCCTCTCCCTCGGCATCTCGAGCGGAGCCGGGCGAGAGGAGCTCGTCCGCTTCCGGCGTGGCCAGGGGTAGCTGCCACAATGGGCACAGCATGCCGACTCGAGAGCAGATCACCGAAGCGCTGAAGTCCGTCATCGACCCCGAGCTCCGCAAGGACATCGTCGAGCTCGAGATGGTGCGGGCGATCGACATCAAGGACGGCGGCGTCGTCGACGTCACCGTCTCGCTGACCACGCCCGGCTGCCCGATCAAGGGTCACTTCCAGACGGCTGTCACCAAGGCGGTCAACGGGCTCGACGGCGTCGCTCGCGTGAACGTCGGCTTCGACGTGCTGAGCGACCAGGAGAAGGGCGTCCTGCAGCGCAAGCTGGGGCGCCCGAACGGCCTCCCGGAGGGCGCGCTCGCCCAGGTCGCCAACGTGATCTGCGTCGGCTCCGGCAAGGGCGGCGTCGGCAAGTCCTCGCTCACCGTGAACCTCGCCGCCGCGCTGGTGGCCGAGGGCAAGAAGGTCGGCGTGCTCGACGCCGACGTCTGGGGGTACTCGATCCCGCGCATGCTCGGGGTCGGCGGTCAGCGCCCCAAGGTCTCGGGCGAGCGCAAGATCCTGCCGCTCGAGGCGCACGGCATCAAGGTGATGTCGATCGGCTTCTTCATCGCTGAGGACGAGGCCGTCGTGTGGCGCGGCCCGATGCTCCACAAGGCGCTCACGCAGTTCCTCGAGGACGTGGCGTGGGGCGAGCTCGACTTCCTGCTCATCGACCTGCCCCCCGGCACCGGCGACGTCTCGATGACGCTCGCACAGCTGCTGCCGATGGCGAAGTTCGTGATCGTCACGACGCCGCAGGCGGCCGCCCAGAAGGTGGCGCGGCGCTCGGCCGAGATGGCGGACAAGGTCAAGCTCGAGATCGGCGGCGTGATCGAGAACATGTCCGGCTTCACGACGCCGGCGGGCGAGCGGTTCCCGATCTTCGGGGAGGGCGGCGGGCAGGCGCTGGCCGACGAGCTCGAGGTGCCGCTGCTCGGCAAGGTGCCGCTCACGATGCCGCTGCGCGAAACCGCCGACGCCGGCGTACCGCTGATCGAGGCCAACCCGGACGATCCGGCGGCGCAGGCCGTGCGCCAGGCCGCCCGCGGGCTGGTGGCGATCACACCCGTCGAGCTGCCGATCATGGCCGATCCGGTGCCCCCGCAGCCGCTCGGCATGAGCCTCCCGATGGCCTAGCGGCGCGGCGCTCTCCCCGACGCTAGCTTCCGCCGGGCGCGACCGGGGGCGATTCGCGCTCGCGGCGCCGAGGCCGAGGGGAGAGCGGGATGGCTGTGGAGTCGGGCAGGACGGGCGGCGGCTCGCGCGGCCACGGCCCGATGCGGCGCGTGCTGCTCGGCGGGGTCTCGAGCCGCCTCATGCGGCGTGCCGCGTGCCCGGTCGTCGTCGTGCCCCGCTGCGGGGAGTAGCGCCTACCGGCCGGCGTAGTAGTCCGCGTTCATCTGCGTGTACTGCTGCCACTCCTCGGGCAGCTGGTCCTCGGCGAAGCAGGCGTCGACCGGGCAGGCCTCGACGCAGGCGTCGCAGTCGATGCATTCCTCCGGATCGATGTACAGCATCTCGACCTTGTCATAGTCGGGCTCTTCCGGGGTCGGGTGGATGCAATCGACGGGGCAGACCTCGACGCACGAGTTGTCCTTGGTGCCGATGCAGGGTTCAGCGATCACGTAGGCCATGGGTTCCTTCAGGGGGCTCGAACGTCAGGGAGCGACCCGGATCATAGGCTGACGGGCGATGCGCTACAGCTGCGGCATCGGCAGCGGGCGCTCGAGCGTCGCCTCGATCTGCGCCGCGACCTGCAGCAGCGTGTCCTCCCCGAGCGGCTTGGCCACGAGCTGCGCGTTGGTGGGCAGCCCGTCGTCGCCGAGGCCGACCGGCACGCTGATGGCCGGCTGGCCGGTGACGTTGAACAGCGACGTGAACGGCGTGAACTGGCCGGAGCGATGGAGGTCGGCCAGCGGGTCGTCGCCGCAACCGTGGATGGCGCCGATCGGCGCCGGCCGTTCGGCGAGCGCGGGAGTGAGCAGCACGTCGTAGTCGGCGAAGAACGCCACGATGCCGCGGGCGACGGCCTGCAGCTGCGCGACGGCGCCGAGGTACGCGACCGACGAGAGGCGCTTCGCGCGCTCGTACAGCGCGCGGGACAGCGGCTCGATCTCGTCGTCCTCCGGCTCGCGCCCGGCGAGCAGCGACCCGTACATGATCCCGAGGCTCACCGGCGGCCCGAAGACCTCCTCGAAGAGGTCGATCGCGTTGGCACCGGGGAAGGCCGGCGAGGCGGACTCCACCTCGTGCCCGAGGCTCGCCAGCAGCTCGCCGGCCGCGTGCATGCCGCGCACGCACTCGGGGTCGACGTCGACGCCCAGCGGGTTGTTGGCGGTCATCGCGATGCGCAGCCGCCCAGGGCTGCGGCGGATGCTCGTGGAGTACGGCTCGGCCGGTCGCGGCGCCCACGTGGCGTCGCCGACCTCGTAGCCGGCGAGCACGTCGAGCACGTGGGCGGTCTCCACCACCGAGCGGGTGAGCACGCCGTCGCTCGCCAGGAACGAGTCGCCGAGGTCGGGCCCGCGCGACACGCGCCCGCGGCTGGGCTTGAGGCCGACGAGGCCGCAGCAGGCGGCCGGGATGCGGATGGAGCCGCCCCCATCATTGCCGTGGGCGACCGGCAGCATGCCCGAGGCCACGGCGGCGGCGGCGCCGCCGGACGAGCCGCCCGGCGTGCGGTCGAGGTTCCACGGGTTGTGCGTGGCACCCGTGTGGCGCGGCTCGGTCGTCGGCAGGATCCCGAACTCGGGCATGTTCGTGACGCCCACGACCACGAAGCCGGCGTCGCGCAGCCGGCGCACGAGGTAGGCGCTGTGCTCGGGGCGGTGGCCGGCGAGGAACTTCGAGCCGAAGTTCATGCACAGCCCGGCCACCGGCATGTTGGCCTTGACGGCGATCGGCACGCCGGCGAACGGGCGCTCATCGCCGGGCTCGATGGCGTCCGCCGCCTCGAGCGCGCGCTCGGCGTCCACCTCTACGAAGGCGTTGATGCGGTCGTCGAGGTCCTCGATCCGCGAGAGGGCAGACGTGACCACCTCCCGCGCGGACAGCTCTCCGCCTCTGACGAGCGCGGCGACCTCGTTGACCGGCTTGAGCATCAGATCCGTTGCGCTCATCTCGGCCGGCGGCAGCCTACGGGAAAACGATTGGTGAAGGGTTCTTTCCGAATCGCGTGTAACCAGTTGAGCATGGATCATCCGGTTATGCATCGCGACCTGCCGTTCGGGCCTCCGGTCACCGGCGCTCCGTACTGGTACTGGCTCGGCGGCCGCCCGGCGCTCGACTTCGTCAACACCCGTCGAGAGCGCTGGCGGCGGGACGTCGAATGCCTGCTGTCGGTCGACGAGGTGGTGGAGTGGCTCGTGCGCGCCCGCCTGCTGCCGCAGCCCATGCGGGCGCTCGCATCCGTGCTCGGCGAGGCGCGGGAGCTGCGGGAGGCGATCGACCTCGGCGTGCGCGCTGCCGTGGGCGGGACGCGCGTCGACGGCGCCGCCGTGACGCTGATCGACGACTGGCTCACGCTGGCAGGCTCGCGCCCGGCGCTGGTCACCGGCCCCGACGGCCGTGCGCGGCTCTCGGAGCGCTCAGCGGTGGTCTCGCCCCGGCGCGCGCTCGGCATGGTCGCCTACGACGCCGCGCGCATGCTCGGCCTGCCCGCCGAGCGGGCGCGGGTGCGCATCTGCGGCTCGGCGACGTGCTCCGCGCGCTTCTACGACCGCTCTCCCGCCGCCCGCCGGCGCTGGTGCTCGATGGCGTTGTGCGGCAACCAGAACAAGGCCCGTCGCTTCAGGGAGCGCGCGCGATGAGTGGCCTCGAGGGCATTGTCGCCTTCGACACCTCGATCGCCGAGCCCGACCGTGACGGCGGCGCGCTGCGCTACCGCGGCGTCGACGGGGGCGGACGTGGCGGCCGCGCTCGAGGAGCTGCGCGCCCGCAAGCCCGATCGCGTGCTGGCCACCAACGTCGAGTTCTGGTCCGCCGTGATCCTCGACCACGCGCAGGTCCCGTCCGAGCTCTTCACGCCGCTGTTCACCTGCGCCCGCACGGCAGGCTGGTCGGCCCACATCCTCGAGCAGAAGCGCGAGGGCCGGCTCATCCGGCCGACCGCGCGGTACGTCGGCGAGCCCGAGCGCCCGCTCTCAGCCGTCTAGCCTCACGCTGATCCTGCTGCTCATCCTCGGCGTCCTCTAGCCGACGCCCTCGACGACCACGATGTCGGTGTCCGACGCGCTCCGGCGCAGCTCCCGCAGCGGCGCATAGTCGTCCGACTCGTACCAGCCGCGCGCGGCCTCGAGGTCCGGGAACTCCATGATCACCAAGCGGACGGGCGCCCAGTTCCCTCGAGCGTCTCGTGGTGCCCGCCGCGGGCGATGAAGCGCCCACCGTGCCGTGTCACGGCGTCCGTGTTGCGTTCGCGGTACTCGACGAGCTTCTCCTGATCGCGGGCCTCGGTCACGGAGGCGATGACGTACGCCGGCATCGTCGTACCGTAGGCGACATGGAGCACCACAGACTTCGCGACCTCGAGGTGTCCGCTCTCGGACTCGGGTGCATGGGGATGTCCGAGTTCTACGGCGACGCCGACGAGGACGAATCGATCCGCACCATCCACCGCGCGCTGGAGCTCGGGGTGACGCACCTCGACACCGCCGACATGTACGGCAGCGGTCACAACGAGCAGCTCGTCGGCCGCGCGATCGCCGGCCGCCGCGATCAGGTCGTGCTGGCCACCAAGTTCGGCAACCGGCGCGAGGGCGGCCGCCGCTGGATCGACAACTCGCCCGAGTGGATCCGGCAGGCGTGCGAGAACTCGCTGCGCCGGCTCGGCGTCGACCACATCGACCTCTACTACATGCACCGCCGCGACCCGCAGGTGCCGATCGCCGAGAGCGTCGGTGCGATGGCCGAGCTCGTGGCAGCCGGCAAGGTCCGCCACCTCGGGCTGTCCGAGGTGAGCGCCGCGACCCTGCGCGGGGCATGCGACGTCTACCCGATCGCCGCGCTGCAGAGCGAGTGGTCGCTGTTCACGCGCGGGCTCGAGGAGGAGATCGTGCCGACCGCGCGCGAGCTGGGCGTGGGCATCGTGCCCTACTCGCCGATCGGCCGCGGCATGCTCGCCGGCGCGCTCACGTCGCCCGACGACTTCGACGAGGACGACTTCCGGCGCATGTCGCCGCGCTTCAGCCGCGACAACTTCGGCCGCAACCTCGCGCTCGTGGCTCGCGTGCGGGAGAAGGCGTCCGACCTCGGGTGCACGCCGGTGCAGCTCGCGCTGGCGTGGCTGCTGGCCCAGGGCGACGACGTCGCGCCGATCCCCGGAACCAAGCGCGTGAAGTATCTCGAGGAGAACCTCGGCGCCCTCGAGGTCCAGCTGAGCGACGACGACCTGCGCGCGCTCGACGAGCTGTTCCCGCCCGGCGTGACCGCCGGCGAGCGGTACGCCGAGGGCGGCATGCGCAGCGTCGAGAGGTAGAACGACGAAGGGCCCGGCTCGGCCGGGCCCTTCGCAAACACCCCGGGGTGGGGTGACTACATCATCCCGCCCATGTCCGGCATGCCGCCGCCGGCGGCCGCGCCGTCCTTGTCGGGCATCTCGGCGACGATCGCCTCGGTGGTGAGGATGTTCTTGGCGATCGACGCGGCGTTCTGGAGCGCCGAGCGGGTCACCATGGCGGGGTCGATGACGCCCTCGCTGACGAGGTCGACGATCTCGCCGGTCGCGGCGTTCAGGCCCTTGCCCTTGCCGGCACGGCGGACGTCGGCGACCACGACGGAGCCCTCGAAGCCGGCGTTCTCCGCGATCTGGCGGGTCGGCTCCTCGAGCGCGCGGTGCACGATGCGGGCACCGGTCGTCTCGTCGTCGTCGGAGATGACGTCGAGGTCGATGGCGTCCTGCGCCTCGAGCAGCGCCACGCCGCCACCCGGCACGATGCCCTCCTCGAGGGCCGC
This sequence comes from Solirubrobacteraceae bacterium, assembly GCA_036257565.1. Lineage (GTDB taxonomy): Bacteria > Actinomycetota > Thermoleophilia > Solirubrobacterales > Solirubrobacteraceae > DASSUW01. Next base: position 84,101 of record DATAFH010000074.1, read on the forward strand.
GCGGGTCGCCTGCAGCGCGTCCTCGACGCGGTGCTTCTTCTCCTTCATCTCCGTCTCGGTGGCCGCGCCGACCTTCACGACGGCAACGCCGCCCGAGAGCTTCGCGAGGCGCTCCTGGAGCTTCTCGCGGTCGAAGTCGGAGTCGGTG
>DATAFH010000075.1:0-9165 GCA_036257565.1 Solirubrobacteraceae bacterium
GTAGAGGCCGAGCAGCTCGCGCCCGCGGCCGACGGGATACAACGCGAGGCCGGCGAAGACCTCGGGCTCGAGCGGGTGCAGCCGGAACTCGAACGCGGTGACCACGCCGAAGTTGCCGCCGCCGCCACGCAGCGCCCAGAACAGCTCGGGATGCTCGTCCGCGGACGCCCGCACGTGCTCGCCGTCGGCGGTCACGAGCTCGGCCGCCAGCAGGTTGTCGCAGGCCAGGCCGTGCTTGCGCTCGAGCCACCCCGAGCCGCCGCCGAGCGTCAGCCCGGCCACGCCGGTGGTCGACACGCGGCCGCCCGTGGTGGCGAGACCGTACGGCTGGGTCGCGCGATCGAATTGCGACCACGTCGCGCCTGAACCGACGCGCGCGATCCGCCGATCCGGGTCCACCTCGATCGACGCCATGTCGCGCACGTCGATCACGAGCCCGTCGTCGACGAGCGAGAGCCCGGCGACCGAGTGCCCGCCGGCGCGGACGGCGAGCGGCAGTCCCTCACCGCGAGCGTAGGCGATCACGTCCGCGACGTCGGCCGGAGAGGCGCAGCGCGACACGAGCGCGGGCCGGCGCTCGATCATCGCGTTGTTGAGCGTGGTGGTGTCGGCGTACTCGGGCGTGCCAGGTTCGTATAGATGCATGCCGCGACGCTACGGTTCAGCGGCGGCCCCGACTTCGCCGTTTACGGCCATCCGGCGCCTGGCCGGAAACGGCCAGTTACAGAAGGCCGGCGCGGGCGGCGTAGGCGACGGCGGCGGTGCGCGAGGGCAGCCGGAGCTTGGTCCGCACGTTGGCCACGTGGCGGTGCACGGTGTGTTGGCTGAGCACGAGCCGCTCGGCGATCTCGGCGTCGTTCAGCCCCTGGGCGACGAGTTGCAAGATCTCCAGCTCGCGCGGCGTGAGCTCGTTCAGCGCGCGCCGCTCGGCGCTCGCGACGCGCGCCGGCTCGCGGGCGCCGAGCGCGGCGAGCGCCGCCCGGCCGGCCTCCTCCTCGGCGGCCGCGGGCTGGTCGCGGCCGAGCGCCGCGAGCGCGCCGGAGAGCTCAAGCCGGGCGAGCGCGGCCTCGTAGGCGGCGGCCGCCTCGACCAGCAGGTCGACGGCGTCCTCGAACGCGCGACGCGCGCTCTCGTGATCACCGCGCGCCGCGGCCAGCCGGCCGGCCGCGAGCCGCGCGCGGCCCTCGACGTACGGCGTCGCGAGCTCGGCCGCGGCGCGCTCGAGCTCGGCGTACGCGTCGGCGGCGGCGTCGAGCTCGCCCAGCGCCGCGCGGGCGCGCACGAGCAGATCGAGCGCGGGCAGCCGATCGAGCAGCGACGCGGCCGGCGCGCGGCGTAGCGCCCGCTCGGCGCCATCGGCCGCGCCGGCGGGGTCGCCGGCCTCGAGCGCGAGCAGGCCGAGCCCGACGATCGCGCGCAGGTGGGCGCCGGCCTGCGTGAACAGCACCCGGGCCTCGTCCACTCGGCCCTGGCGCACCCGCAGCTCACCGAGCCGCGCGAGCCCGCCGGCGGCCATTCCGGGCCGGGAGCGCTGAAGGTCGCCGACCGCTCCGGTCAGCTCGAGCTCGGCCGCCTCCCAATCGCCGTTCGTCGCCAGCACGTTGCCGTAGGCGCTGCGGCAAATCCCCACCAAATGGCGGCCACCCCAGTCCTCCGCCACGCTTCGCACGGCCTGGCACCACTGAGCGGCGCGCGGGAAGTCGCCGACGCCCTCACAGGCCGAGATCAGGTAGCAGAGCGCCCAGCCCTCGGCGATCGGCATCCGCAGATCCTCGCCGCGCGCGATCGCCGACGCCTCGTCGAGCAGGCGCATGCCCGCCTCGACGCGGCCGCGGCGCACGTACGTGAAGCCCTCGAGCGCGAGGCCGACCGCCTCAAGGTCGGGCGGCCCCAGCGCGCGGCCGATCGCGGCGCCGCGCTGGGCCAGCGCGGCCGCCCGGTCGAGGTCGCCGCTGACATTCATCGCGTACGAGCCTTCGTGGAGCGCAAGCCAGCCGTGGTCCTCGCGCTCCGGGACGACATCGTCGAGCAGCCGGTGGGCCCGCTCGAGCCACCCGCGCGCGACCGCATCGTCGCCGCGGAACTCGAGATGATCGGACGCCAGCCAGGCGGCCACGCGCCCGGCGCCGGCCCGATCGCCCTCGGCGCGGTACGCACGAAAGGCCCGCTCGCGCGCATCAAGCGTGAGCTCCTCGTCGGCCAGCCAGTAGCCCGCCCAGCCCAGCCCCTCGTAGGCCTCGCCGCTCGGCGCGGCCTCGACCGCGGCCTGAAACCGCACGCGCGCCTCGTCCCAAGCGCCGGTACGGAGCGCCTCGTGTGCGGCGGCGAGCGTGTCCGTGGTCATGCCCGTGCGAATCCTCGCACGCGCATGACGGCCCGCCGAGCCGGGATCTTCCGAACCCGTGGATGCTCGATCGATCCCGGCCCTCCCCGAGTCAGAGTCGATCGGCCGCGTCTCCTTGTGGCGGACCACTCGGGTCGCGTCGATCCGCTCTGGCGAACGGCTGGGTGGGAAAGCGTCGACGTGACCGCCCGGGCAGATCAGACACACGGCCGCTCCGACGGCTCGCGAGCCCAGCGCACGATGGCGGGGCTTTGAACGCTTCGCCGACATTCGCGCGCGCGGTCGAGACAGAGAACCCGCCGCTCGTGTACCGCCTCGGTACCTTGGCCGACAACCCGACGCTCTTTGCGATCCCGCGAACCGCGGCGCAGCGCCAGCCAAGGGCCATGGGCGACCCCTTCTCGCTCGGAACGATTCGGAAGGGGTCAGCGGAGCCGCTCCAGGAAGTAAGAAACCGCACTGGAGCGCGGTTTTCAAAGCCCTCTGCCGGACTCGAACCGGCGACCCCTTCCTTACCATGGAAGTGCTCTACCAACTGAGCTAAGAGGGCGGGGTGCGGGGTTCAGCGTAGCGGCAAGACGCGGCCGGGGTAGCCTCGGGGGCATGGACGACGGCGTGCTCCGCAGGCGGCTCTGGGAGGGCTTCGCCTCGCTCCAGGTGCTGCTGGGTGGGCATGCCGGCCCGGGGCGGGTGATCGAGCGCGGAGGGCTCGTTGCGTCCGTGGTTCCGAGTGCGCCGGATTCGCCGACGCTGAATGCCGCTGTCGCGATTGAACCCGAGGCGGCTCCGCGGCATCTGCAGGAGCTCCGCCAGCGGTATGACGAGGCGGCGGTGCGGCGGTGGGGGGTTTGGCTGGATGGGGGTGCCCGTGAGGTCGCGGACGCGCTGTCCCGTGCCGGGCTGCTCGTGACGAGCGCCAGTCCCGGGATGGGGGCGGAGCTTGAGCCCGCTGCCGAACCGTCCGATGAGGAGCGAATACCAGCGGACCTGGCCACCGTTGGTCGCGTGAACGACATGGCGTACGGGAACTTCGACGGCCGGTTGGAGCGGACGCTGACGCCGCTGCCCAACGGCGTCCTGAGGGGGTATCGCGCCGACCACGATGGGAAGCCGGCCTCCGTGGCCCTAGCGCTCCATCACAACGACGACTGTGGGGTGTCGTTCGTGGCGACGATCCCTGAGGCAAGACGACGCGGCCTGGCCAGAGCCGTCATGCGCCAGGCGCTCGACGACGCCCGCGCCAACGGCTGCACCAGCACGACCCTGCAGGCCACGGACGTGGGAGAGCGGCTGTACGCGAACCTTGGCTACCGCCGGCTGTGCGCCATGCAACTCTGGGAGCTGCGCCGCTGACGGGCGTCGTAGAGAAACGGCCGCGCCTCGCGCGGCTCCCTCGCCGCGGGCAAGCCCTGACGGTCGCTCGCCACGCGCTCGTCGTGCTCGCCGTGATCGGCGCCACGCTGGTGGGCGGGTACGCGGCGCTGGACACGTACAGCCAGGCGCGCCAGCTCTCGATCGGGAAGATCGAGCTGTCAGTCGAGCCGGGGCGACACGGTGCGCTCGATCTCTATGTGCCGCTCGTGGACTGGGGCGTCCGGTTCGAGGAAGCGGTGCGCCTGCCCGCGCGCCTGAACGTCGAGCTGCGGACCGTCGACCGGACCGCAGTGGCCCGCGTCGCGCAGGGCGCGCCGATCGACGTCCGGGAGGTCCGCGGCGAGGCGCGCGACGCGATCGCCGCCTACCTGCGCGCGCTGATCGGGATCGCGGCAGCTTGCGCGCTGGCGCTCGGCGGGCTCGCCGCCTTCGCGGTGCGCCACCGCGCCGGTCCCCGCTTGCGGTACACGCTCGCTGCGGCGGGCATCACCACCGCAGCCATCGCCATCGCGCTGATCGTCCTGCTGCCGCCCCGCGGCCCGATCGACGATCCGCAGTACTACGCCTTCGGCCCCGACATCCCCCGCGCGCTCGAGGCCGTCGAGCAAGCCCAGCGCTCGACCCGGCTGCTCGACGAGGAGCTCGACTCCCAGCTCGTCGGCCTCGCTCGGCTGGTCACTCGTCCCTCTGAGCGCACGTCGCTGGCCGACCGGCCGCGCCTCACGATCGCCTCCGACCTCCACAACAACTTCCTCTCGATCCCGATCCTCGAGCGCGCCGCCGGCGACGGCCCGCTGTTCTTCGCCGGCGACCTGACCGACAGCGGCTCGCCGCTCGAGGCGCGCCTGGTCAGCCGCGTGGCCAGGCTCGGCAACCCGTTCGTGTTCGTGTCAGGCAACCACGACTCGGACAGCCTGAAGCGGGAGCTCGCCCGCCGCGGCGCGATCGTGCTGACCGAGAACGGCCGGCTCGGGTCCAACACCACAGACCCGATCGTCGAGATCAACGACCTGAAGGTCGCCGGCTACAGCGACCCTTTCGAGCGCCGCGTCGGCGATGGCTACCGGGATCGCTTCGAGCCCACGCCGGGCCCGGCCCAGCAGGACGCCTTCACCGGCTGGCTGCAGCCGCTGCTCGGGAAGGTCGACGTCGTGATGGTGCACGAGCCGGCGCTCATGGAGTCCGCCCTCGCCACGCTGAGGGACCGCCCGCCCGCCCGGCGGATCGTCTTCATCACCGGCCACACGCACACGCCGGCGATCGAGAGCGAGCCGGGCGTGACCGTCGTCAACGGCGGCTCGGTCGGGGCCGGCGGCACCGGCAACCTCGCCGAGGAGACGGACATGGGCATCGCCCGCCTGATCTACACCACGAATCCCACGTTCCAGCCACTGGCCGCCGACCTCGTCTCGATCGACCCGGGTGACGGCTCGTCGACCGCCACCCGCGAGCGGCTCGACTAGTCCGTCAGGTCCCGGAACAGCGCCGAGATCAGGACGTTTACGAGCCAGATCACGATCGTCGCGCCGACCACGGTCCAGAAGCCGCCCACCTCGAAGTCGCCGACCACCCAGTCGGTGAGCAGCAGCATCAGCACGTTCACGAAGAAGTACGCCACGCCGAGGGTGAGCACGATCACCGGGATGGCGAGCACGGTGACCACCGGCTTGACGATCCAGTTCGCCACCGTGAAGACGAGCGCGGCGAGCGCCAGCACCCCGAACTGGTCGCCGTACGTCAGCTGGTCGAACAGCTCGCTCGCCACCCACAGCGCGGCCAGATTGCCGGCGTAGCGGGCGACGAACGACATCATCGGCGTTCGAACTTCCGCACGAGCCGCCAGGCCGAGGGGAGCGCGATCGCGCCGATGACGGCCTTCACGATCCCGCCGAAGATGAACAGCGTGAAGCCGTTGTGGATCGTCCAGCTCCACGTCTCCCCCACCGCGATCTTCAGCCCCGCCAGCCCGAACGCGAACACGATCAGCTGGCCGACGATGAACGCGAGGAAGGCGGTGAGCCAGCGGCGGTCGGCGCCGCGCTCGGCCAGCCAGCCGACCGCGCCCGCGGCGAAGATGAAGCCGATGATGTAGCCGCCGCTGGCGCCCCAGATGATGTCCCAGCCCGACTCGCCGTCGGCGTAGAACGGCATGAGAAGCCCTAGCACCGCATACAGCAGCAGCGAGCTCGCCCCCCGCTTGGCGCCCAGCGTCGCCCCGACCAGACCCACGGCCAGCGTCTGACCCGTGATCGGCACGGGTGAAGGCGGGACGTCGATTGAGATCTGCGCGAACAGTGCGGTGAGGAGAGCGCCGCTCAACACGAGCACGGCATCGCGCACGCGCGCGCCCGGGAGGGCGTCGGCGAGAACGGCATGGCGCGGTACGGCGATCGCGCTCGGTGCTGACATCAAGCTTCCTTTCGGGTCGACTCGAGCGGGCCGCACGATAGCGTCGCGCCATGTTCGGCGAGCTATCGGAGGGGTTGAGCGAGCCCGAGCGGGCCTCCCGGCTCGCACTGCTCGAGCGCCTGTACGCCGACGGCTACTCGCTGGAGGAGCTGAAGACGGCGTCCGCGGCGGGCCGGCTGTCCCTGCTGCCCGTCGAGCGGCTGCTCGCCCGCCGCCGGCGCCACAGCCTCACGGATGCAGCCCACGCCGCAGACCTCGGCGACGAGTTCGCCGAGGTGAACCACCGCTCGCTCGGCCTCCCGCTCCCGGAGCCGGACGAGCCGGTCTACGACGACGACCAGGTCGAGAACCTCAAGGTCCTGCGCGGCCTGCTCGACCTCGGGGTGCCCGAGGACGACGTGCACCTGATGGGCCGGATCCTCGGCCAGTCCTCGCACCGCACCGCCCAGGCTGTGGTCGACGTGCTCTCCCGCGCGCTGCTGCGGCCGGGTGACACGGAGGCCGACCTCGCCGTGCGGCTCGCCGACGTCGCCGAGGCGATGCTCCCGACGCTCGACCGCCTGACCGGCGCGGTGCTGCGGCTGCACCTGCTCGACGTCGTCCAGCGCGAGGCGATCGTGCGCCTCGAGGGCGACACGGGCCGGATCGCGGGTGCGCGCGAGATGGCGGTCGCGTTCGCCGACCTCGCCGGCTTCACGGCGCTCAGCGAGCGCCTGCCGATCGAGGAGCTCGGCCGCGTGGTCGCGCGTGTCGAGGACCTCGTGCTCGATGTGACCGCCACGCCCGTGCGGCTCGTGAAGGTCCTCGGCGACGGCGCGATGCTCGCGCGCGACGAGCCCAGCCCGCTCGTCGGCTCGCTGCTCGACCTCGTCGACGCCGCCGCCGCGGAGCGCCTCCCGCCCGTGCACGCCGGCGTGGCGTACGGGCCGGCGCTCCACAGCGCGGGTGACTGGCTGGGGCGCACGGTGAACGTCGCCGCCCGGCTGTGTGCGGTCGCGCCCGCAGGGACGGTGCTCGCCACGCATGAGGCCGCGACCGAGCCGCACCACTGGGCCGACGCCGGCACCCATCGGCTGCGCGGCATCGCGGAGCCGGTCGCCGCCCTGCGCGCGGTCAGACGCGCGTCCTAGCGAACCGCGACGTCGGCGAGCACGCGCGTGATCCAGTCCGTGCCCTGCTCGAGGCCGGAGATCGGCACGCGCTCGTCGTTGCCGTGCATGCGCATCAGGTCGGCATGCGAGATCGGGTACGGATACACGCCGTAGACCGGGATGCCGCGCTGGCGCCACGGCGTCGCGTCGGTGCCGCCTAGCGGCCCGGCATGGCGCGGAAGCGGACCTCGCTGACCAGCGTATCTTCGTAGCGCTCGCCGCCGAACACGCCGTCGATCACGATGCGCGCGAACTCAGTCGGGCCCTGGCGCACCGCAACCGACTGGAAGTCCGTCCGCGCGTCGTCGAGTGCGCTGCGGCGGCTTCCCTGGTCGGTGACGACACGGACCTGCGAGAGCCTGCCGTTGCGGCGGTAGAGTCGCTGGGTCTTCGCGTAGCCGTTGACCAGCTCCACGGCGGCGAGCGCGACCGGCGAGTCGAACGAGAACTCGAGCGACTCGCCCACCCCCGGACCTGCCACTCCCTCACTCCACGCCGTCCGCGTGTCCCCGTCCTTCACGAGCGCAGCGTCATAGCGGTTGCCCGCGTCGTCGGGCGCGAGCGTGCTCGATGCCGCGGCGTCGAATCGTCCGCGACCGAGCAGCCGGGGCTCGGCCGGCGTCGCCGTCGAAGTCGCGGTCCGCGTCACGACCGCGGTGGTGGGCGACGGCTCAGGTTCGGAGCCGCCATCGTCGCGGGTTAGCACGAGCGGGATGACCACGCCGGCCAGGCCGAACACGGCGACGATGAGGCCGAGTGCGCCTTGCGTACGCCAGAACGACGGGTTCTCATCGTCCTCCATCGGCACCGACCATCCCAGCACCCCGGGCGGCCGGTCAAGTCGCGCGAAAGAGTGGCGGGGGCAGGATTCGAACCTGCGAAGGACGTGCCACGCGGTTTACAGCCGCGCCCCTTTGACCGCTCGGGAACCCCGCCCGAGGACCGTGTGAGTGTAGCTTTCGGCCCCTGGGCGTGACTCGAACGGGCGGCCCGGCTCGACCTCGTACCGCGCGTACTTCGGTCCACCCAACAGGATCGCGGAGCCGCCGGCGACCTCCATCGCCGGGGATGAACCACCGCCGGCCGTCAGCGGCGTGGACGAAGAGGAAATCGGCCCGCGCCGGATCGAAGCGCTTGACGACCCCGGCCGAGCTCCGGTTGCCGCCGCGGGTGGCGAGCATGACCTCCCAGCGACCGTCGCGGAAGAAGCTCGTCGTCTTCACCTGCACGCGCGCGGGCCGCCCATCGAGGTCGGCGACGAGGTCGCAGTCGGGGCTATGGCCGAGCGGAATGAACACGCGAGCGCCGGCAGCCACCAACCATCCGAAGGCCGATGACTCGCCGACGTCCCCCTGTTGCCGTGGGTGGAACACCAGGCGAACATACGTTCCTGATCGGACGGACAAGCACGACGGCGGCGGGCGCCCAAGACGCCCGCCGCAGGTCGCGAGTAGCTCAGCCTGAATCGCGGAGGCGCTGCGCCTCCGGGAGCGACTCGAGCTTCTTGAGCGTGTGGTTCTCGATTTGCCGGATGCGCTCGCGTGTCACGTTGAACGCGCGGCCCACCTCTTCGAGCGTGTACGGCCTCGCGCCGGTGAGGCCGAACCGCATCTCGATGACCTCCCGCTCACGCTGTGGGAGGGCGTCGAGCGCGCGGCGGACGTTCTCCTTGCGGAGGTTCTCCGACGCCATGTCGAACGGCGAGATCGCGGCGTCGTCCTCGACGAAGTCGCCGAGCTCGGACTCCTCCTCCTCGCCGATCGGCTTCTCCAGCGAGACCGGCTGCTGCGCCATCCGGAGGATGTCGCGGACCTCGCGTGCGGTGCACTCGAGCTCGGCGGCGATCTCCTCCGGCAGCGGCTCGCGGCCGAGCTGCTGGACGAGCTG
>DATAFH010000076.1:0-20186 GCA_036257565.1 Solirubrobacteraceae bacterium
GTCGCCGTGGGGTGCGGGGACGACGAGTCCTCGTCCGGCGGTTCTGGGAGCGCCCAGTCCACGCCTGAGGGCAAGAAGATCAAGGTCGGTCTCGTCACCGACATCGGCGGCCTCAACGACCGCTCGTTCAACCAGCTGGCCAACGAGGGCCTCGAGAAGGCGAAGTCCGAGCTCGGCGTCGAGGGTCAAGCGCTGACCTCGAAGTCCAACGCCGACTACGTGCCGAACCTCTCCCGGCTCGCTCAGCAGCAGTACGACCTGGTGGTCGGCGTGGGCTTCCTGATGGCAGACGCGATCGACACCGTGGCCAAGAAGTTCCCGAATACGAACTTCGCGATCATCGACTTCTCACAGGCCGCCCTCAAGAGCAAGCCGGCCAACGTCCGCGGCCTGCTGTTCAAGGAGAACGAGGCGGGCTACCTGGCCGGCTACCTCGCCGCGCTCGTCGTCAAGAAGAAGGGCGGCGATCAGGTGATCTCCTCGGTCGGCGGCCAGAAGATCCCGCCCGTCGACGGCTACATCGCCGGCTATCAGGCCGCCGCAGGTGAGGCCGCCAAGGGCACGAAGACCCTCAACGGCTACTCGCAGGACTTCGTCGACCAGGCCAAGTGCAAGGAGATCGCGCTCAACCAGATCGCGGAGGGGGCGCAGGTCGTGTTCCAGGTCGCAGGCCAGTGCGGCCTCGGGGCGCTCGACGCGGCCAAGCAGAAGGGCGTGCTCGGCATCGGCGTCGACGCCGACCAGGGATACCTGGGCGACTACATCCTCACGTCGGCCATGAAGCGCGTCGACACGTCGGTGTTCGAGACGGTCAAGGCGGTCCAGGACGACCAGTTCAAGGGCGGCGAGGACCAGATCTTCGACCTCAAGTCCGAGGGCGTGGGGCTGGGCAAGATCAGCGCCGACGGCCAGGAGTTCGAAGGCAAGATCGACGAGATCCGGCAGCAGATCATCGACGGCGAGATCACCGACATCCCGGCCGAGGTCAACTAGACCTCGGCCGGATCCCGAAAGCCGATGGCCGACACGCTCGCGCTCGAGCTGCGCGGGATCACCAAACGGTTCGGCACGCTGGTCGCCAACGACGCGATCGACCTCGAGCTGCGCCGCGGCGAGATCCACGCGCTGCTCGGCGAGAACGGCGCCGGCAAGTCGACCCTGATGAACGTCCTCTACGGGCTCCTGCAGCCCGACGAGGGCGAGATCAGGCTCGATGGCGAGCCGGTGAGGATCGACTCGTCGCGGCGCGCGATCGGCCTCGGCATCGGGATGGTCCACCAGCACTTCATGCTCGTCCCGGTCATGACCGTGGCCGAGAACCTCGTGCTGGGGACCGAGCCGCACAGCGGGCCGCTGCTCGACTACAAGGCGGCGGCGGCCCGTACGCGTGAGCTGTCCGAGCGCTTCGGCCTGGCCGTCCGGCCCGACGCCAAGGTGCAGGACCTCGGGGTGGGCGCCCAGCAGCGCGTGGAGATCCTGCGCGCGCTGTTCCGCGGGGCGAAGGTGCTCGTGCTCGACGAGCCGACCGCCGTGCTCACCGCCCAGGAGTCGCAGGACCTGTTCCGCGTGCTGCGGACGCTCAAGGAGGACGGGACGTCGATCGTCTTCATCTCCCACAAGCTCAACGAGGTGCTCGACGTCTCCGACCGCGTCACGGTCCTGCGGCGCGGCAAGAAGATCGACACCGTGCAGAGCGAGGGGTCCACCGAGCGCAGCCTCGCGCGGCTGATGGTCGGCCGCGACGTGCTCCTGCGGGTCGAGAAGCCCGAGCACAAGCCGGGCGAGCCGCTGCTTCAGGTGCGCGACCTGCACGTGGACGACGACCGCGGGCTGCCCGCCGTGCGGGGACTGAGCCTCGACGTGCGGGCCGGCGAGATCGTCGGCCTCGCGGGGGTGGACGCCAACGGGCAGAGCGAGCTGATCGAGGCGATCGTCGGGCTCCGCCACCCTACCGCGGGGGAGGTGATCCTCGACGGACAGAACCTGGCGGGCAAGGGCACGCGCGAGATCCTCGACGCGGGCGTCGGCCACATCGCCGAGGACCGGCACCGCCGGGGCCTCGTGCTGCAGTTCGACCTCGCCGAGAACATCGGCCTGCGCGAGTACCGCAAGCCGGGCGTCTCTCGCTTCGGCTGGCTGTCGCCGCGCACGCTGGCCGAGCGTGCGCGCGGGCTGCTGCGCGAGTACGACGTGCGCGGCGGCGACGCGGACACGCTCGCCTCCTCGCTGTCGGGCGGCAACCAGCAGAAGGCGGTGATCGCCCGCGAGCTGTCGGCCAACCCGAAGCTGCTGATCGCCGCCCAGCCGACGCGCGGGCTCGACGTGGGCGCGATCGAGTTCGTGCACCGCCGGCTGGTGGAGGAGCGTGACGCGGGCCGGGCGATCCTGCTCGTCTCGCTCGAGCTGGAGGAGATCCGCTCGCTGAGCGATCGCACGGTCGTCATCTACGAGGGAGAGATCGTGGCCGAGCTCGACCCGTCGGCCTCGGAGGAGGACTTCGGCGTGGCGATGACCGGCGGCGGACGCAAGCAGGTGGCTGCGTGACGGCACCCGAGCCCGGCGCCGTTCCCACCACGGTCGCCGGCCGGCTCTCCACCTACCTGCGCGGCGGCGGGGTCATCACGCCGATCATCACCGTGCTGTTCGCGTTCTTCGTGGCCGCCCTCGTGGTGCTGTTCACCGGCGGCAACCCGATCGAGACGTTCGAGGCGATCTTCAAAGGCACGGGGCTGAACTGGCTGTTCCCGTGGACGAGCGGGGACGACCGGATCGTCGCCGAGATCAATCTGCAGCAGACGCTGATCGTGACGACGCCGCTGATCCTCACCGGCCTCGCCGTCGCCTTCGCCTTCCGCTGCGGCCTGTTCAATATCGGCGGCCAGGGCCAGTATCTGGTCGGCAGCTTCTTCGCCGTGTGGGTCGGCTCGTCGTTCGACAGCATGGCGGCCGTCCCGCACATCCTCCTGGCGATGCTGGCGGCGTGCCTGGGCGGCGCACTGTGGGGCGGGATCGCCGGTCTGCTGAAGGCGACGACCGGAGCCAACGAGGTGATCTCCACGATCATGCTCAACTGGATCGCGGTCTGGACCGGCGTCTATCTGTTCGGGCTCGGCGGGCCGCTGCAGAGCGACACGGAGCGGTCGGTGCCGGTGTCCAACGACATCGCCGAGAACGCCAAGCTCCCGGTCTTCTGGGGCGACCCTGAGCTGCAGGGCCTGCACGTCGGCATCTTCTTCGCCCTCGCCGCGCTGCTCGTGTTCTGGGTCCTGCTCAACCGAACGCGCACGGGCTTCGAGGTGCGAGCGGTCGGCTTCAACCCGGAGGCCGCGCGGGCCGCGGGCATCTCGGTGGGCCGCAACTATGTGCTCGTGATGGCGATCTGTGGCCTGTTCGCCGGCTTCGCCGGGTCGCTCGACGTGCTCGGCTGGCAGTTCCGGATCGCCACCAACGATGTCGAGATCTCCCAGATCGGCTTCCTCGGCATCGCGGTGGCGCTGCTCGGGCGCAACACCGCGGTCGGGGTCCTCTTCTCCGCGCTGCTGTTCGGCGCGCTGGTCACCGGGACGTCGGTGCGCAACCTCGACCCGACGGTGTTTGAGCCGGCCAAGGCGGTCAACCTGACGTGGATCATCCAGGGGCTTGTCGTCCTGATGGTGAGCGCCGACATCCTGGTGCTCTACCTGTGGAAGCTGCGCGGCAAGCTGCGACGGCGCGGTGGCGGCGCTCAGCCGGCGGAGGTCTCGGCATGAGCGCGGTCGCCGTGCGGCCGCCGCCGGCCGAGGATGCCGAGGCCACCGGCCCGCTGAACGCGCGCCGCGTCGGCTGGGCCGGCGTCGTGCTCGCGTTCCTCGCGTTCTTCGTCGCGCTGCCGCCGCTCACCATCCGCTCGCCGGTTCCGACGGTGATCCTTGCGCTCGCCGCCGCGGGGGCGGGCGCGTGGGCGTGGCGCGGCGGCGAGCGACGGCTGGCCGGCGGTGCGATCGCCGCCGCCGTAGTCGGCCTCGTCGGGGGGATCGCGGCAACGCGCTCGGGGGTGGGCAATCTCGAGCGCGTCGTCGTATGGTCGGCGCTGTTCGCGGCCGCGCTGCGCTACGCGACGCCGCTGCTCTTCGCCGCGCTCGGCGGGCTCTTCTCCGAGCGGAGCGGGGTCATCAACATCGGCCTCGAGGGCATGATGCTGATGGGCGCCTTCTGGGGCATCTGGGGTGCGGACAAGACCGGCTCGTGGGTGATCGGGCTCGGCATCGGGATGCTCTCCGGTGCTCTGCTGGCGCTCATCCACGCGGTGTTCGCGGTCTCCTTCCGGGCCGACCAGATCGTGTCCGGCTTCTCGATGAACTTCCTGGCCGTTGGCATCACCGGCTTCGCGTACGTCAGCATCTACGGCACCCAGGGGACGCCGGACCAGATCCCGCGGGCGCCCGATGTCACCGTGCCGCTGCTCGAGGACATCCCGTTCGTCGGCGATGTCGTGGGCCGGATGAACATCCTCATCTGGCTGGGTCTACTGACCGTGCTGCTCACCTGGCTGGTCGTGTTCCGCACGCCGATCGGCCTCCGGCTGCGCTCCGTGGGGGAGAACCCGCTCGCCGCCCAGACGGCCGGCGTCTCGCCCGTGCGGGTGCGCTACATCGCCGTGCTCCTCTCCGGCGCGTTGGCCGCGATCGGCGGCGCCTACCTGTCGATCGGCTTCATCGGGTCGTTCGGCGAGAACATGACCGACGGCCGCGGCTTCATCGCCCTCGCGGTGCTCATCTGCGGACGCTGGATGCCGGGCGGCGCGCTCGTCTTCGCGCTGCTGTTCGGCTTCTTCAGCGCGCTCGCCCAGCGACTCGACGTGTTCTCCGAGTCCGCGGCGACGCTGTTCCAGGCGCTCCCGTATGTGATCACGCTGATCGCCGTGGCCGGCGTGGTCGGCCGCTCGATCCCGCCGCTCGCCATCGGTCGCCCGCTCGATCGCTAGGTGCCATCATCCGGGCATGTCCCGGCTCGCGTGGACCCTCCTGGTCGCCGCGCTGGCCGGGTGCGGGACGACGGACAGCGATCGCTTCGACCTCCGCACCCCGGGATCGGCGCAGCCCGTGGTGCGCGAGCCCGCGGAGCCGGACAAGCCGTCCGCCCAGGAGGTCGGCGTCATCCGCCGCTGGTCGGACTCGCTGCGCGCAGGGAAGGTCGGCGTGGCGTCCGCGATCTTCGCCGTCCCCGCCTATGTCTACGACGGCACGAACCCGCAGCTGCGCACGCTGCCCAACCGGCAGGCGGTGCGGCAGTTCAACGCCGGGCTGACGTGCGGGGCGAAGCTCGTCCGCACCCAGCGCGGCCAGGGTTCGTACGTCGTCGGAACGTTCCGGCTCACCGAGCGCCCCGGCCCCGGCCGCTGCGGCTCGGGCGTCGGCAACCTCGCCTCGACCGCGTTCGTGATCGAGGAGCGCCACATCGTGCGCTGGCTGCGGGTGCCCAACCCGAGCCGCTCCGAGTCGAATGGCGGCTAGGCGGGTTCCTATGCTGTCCGCTCGGCTCGCCCCGCGCGTGCCCGCCTAGCTCAATTGGCAGAGCCCCGAACTTGTAATTCGGTGGGTCCCGGTTCGAGTCCGGGGGCGGGCTCTCCGAGCGTGGCTCAACCTCTTGAATCGAAGTGCCGATATTTCGAACATGCGTCCAGTCGTTGCTCTCGCCACTCTCCTCGTCGTCTGTCTTCTCTCCCCCGCCGCCGCCTCCGCGAAGGTCCTCGTCGGCGTCGGCGACCAGCAGGCCAAGTCCTACTCCGACCCGAAGCTCCGGTCCCTGAAGCTCCACAGCGCCCGCTACGTGATCTCGTGGGACTGGTACAAGGAGCCCTGGATGATCTACGAGGCGGATCAGTGGATGGCCGCCGTGCGCACCGCCAGGCTCCGCCCGATGCTCGTCTTCAACCGCAACTGGCGGCGCAGCGGCAAGCACCAGGTGCCGTCGATGAGCGCGTACCTCAAGAGCTTCAAGCTGCTGCGCGCCCGCTACCCGGACGTGCGTGACTTCTCGCCGTGGAACGAGCCGAACGTCCCCGCTCAGCCGTTCAGCCGCAAGCCGGCGCTCGCCGCCCGCTACCACAACGCGTTGCGTGCGGCGTGCAAGAGCTGCACGATCGTCGCCGGCGACATCAACGACAGTCCGAACATGGCGTCGTGGCTGTCGGTCTACAAGCGCAAGGTCCGCCGCCCGAAGGTCTGGGGGCTTCACAACTACCGCGACGCGCACGGCAGCATCGGTTCCACGCGGCTGTTCCTGCGCATGGTCCGCGGACCGCTGTGGCTGACCGAGACGGGCGGGATCCGGCTGCGCGGCGGTGAGGCCGCCCAGGTGCGCGCGACGCGCAACCTGTTCGCCATCGCGCGCGGGAACAAGAGGGTCAAGCGGCTGTACTTCTACCAGTGGCGCCACCAGCGCACGAACCGTTGGGATTCGGCGTTCTTCTCGTCGTCCGGGAAGCCGCGCGCGTCCTACCGGACACTGCGGGCCGAGCTCCGTCGCCGCTGAAACGATCTCGGGGCCCGGCCCAACGGGCGTTCCGTGTGGAGCGATGTCCCGTTGGGCACCCCCTGGGTCAAGTGGGCGCGGTGCCGCGTCGATATCCAGAAAGTGTCCGCACAGCAGCAGGCAGGCGCGAGCGCGCTGGACGCCCTCATCGACGCGGCGGCCGGGATCCTCGCTGCTGACTCGCTCGAGGACACGCTCGGCCGGATCGCGCACCACCTGCAGGCGCTGCTGCCCTACGACGACCTGACGGTCTACGAGGTCGACGCCTCCGGCACCGGGCTGCGGCCCGTGTTCGCGCTCGGCGCCTGGGTCGACGAGATCATGGGTGAGTCGCTGTCGGTCGACAACGGCACCACGGGCTGGGTCGTGCGTCACCGGCGGACCCGCAACGTGCCGAACACACGGTTCGACGACATCAGCACGGTGGTGCCGGGCACCGACGACGAGGACGAGGCGTTCGTGTGCGTCCCGCTGCTCGCCCACGACCGGGTGGTCGGCACGCTGAACGTGTATCGGACGGGCGCCGACCGGGAGTTCACAGAGGTCGAGGTGGCGCTCGTCGAGCGGTTCGCGACGATGGCCGCGCTGTCCTACGAGGCCGCGCGCCAGCGCGAGCACCTGCGCGCGCAGGCGGCAACCGACGGGCTCACCGGCCTGCTCAACCACCGTGGGTCGCAGGAGCGCCTGCGGCGGGAGATCGACGCAGCGTCGGCCGCGCGCCGGCCGTTGAGCGTGGTCGTCCTGGACCTCGATCACTTCAAGCGCATCAACGACACGCTCGGCCACGCGGAGGGCGATCGGGCGCTGGCGGCCGCCGCGGCCAAGCTGCGCTCGGTGACGCGCGACGGCGACGCCGTCGGGCGGCTGGGCGGCGAGGAGTTCGTGCTCGTCCTGCCGGGTGTCGCGGGGGAACCGGCGGTCGACGCCGCCGAGCGCGCTCGCGTGGCGCTCGGCGAGGTGCTGGTGGGGCGGACGCGGCTCGAGTCCTCGGCGGGGGTGGCGACGTTCCCGGACGACGCGCGCGAGGCGGCCGACCTGCTGGCTCGGGCCGACGCGGCGCTCTACGCGGCCAAGCACGCGGGGCGCCGGCAGACGCGGCGCTATGCGGCGAACCTGGCGGCGCGGCCGTCACGGTCCGACGAGCGCGGCGAGGTCGAGGCGCTGCTGCGGCGCGGCGCGGGGGCCATCCGGCCCGTGTTCCAGCCTGTGCTCGAGCTTGCCACGGGCCGCGTGTGCGGCTACGAGGCGCTGGCCCGGGTCGACGCCAACCCGGTGCGGCGGCCCGACCTGTGGTTCGCGCAGGCGCACCGCTGCGGGCTGGGGGCCGAGCTCGAGGCGCTCGCACTGCGCGCCGCGCTCTCGGTGGCCGACCGCCCGGTCGGCACCTTCCTGGCTCTGAACGTCAGCCCCATCGGCCTGCTCGCCCCGCCCGTTGAGGACGCGTTGCCCGACGACCTCTCCGACGTGGTGATCGAGCTCACCGAGCACGAGCCGTTCACGGCCGACGAGACGCTCGAGGCCGGGCTGGCCGAGCTTCGGGCCCGCGGGGCTCGGGTGGCGTTGGATGACGCCGGCGCCGGCTACGCGGGGCTCCAGCAGCTGATCCGGGTCGCTCCCGACATCCTCAAGATCGACCGCTCGCTGGTGCACGGCGCCCACGCGGACCCGTCGCGGTATGCGCTGCTGGAGGCGCTCGTCTCGTTCGCGGGGACGACGGGAGCGGCGGTGTGCGGCGAGGGGGTGGAGGACCTGGCCGACCTGCACGCGCTCGCCGACCTCGACGCCACGTACGCCCAGGGATATGCGCTGGCGCGGCCGGCCGAGCCGTGGGCGGTGCTGAGCTCGTCGGTCGCGGCGACCGCGGCGGTGCGCGAGGGCGTGCGGCTGCCGACGACGACCGCCAAGTGGGGCGCGCGCTGGACCAGCGCGCTGGCCGACCTCGGCGACCACCTGACCGGGGTGCACGACGTCGAAGGACTCGTCGACGCCGGCCGCCGCGCCGCGGTGCTGCTCGGCGCGGAGGACGTGTCGCTCATGTGGGTCGTGGACGGCTGTCTCGAGCTGCTCTCCGACAACCAGGACATCCCGGGTGAGCGGTGGGACCTCGGCAACTACCCCGCGACGATCCGGCTGCTCGAGACGCGCTCGCCGGGGCAGGTCGTCGTTGGCGACACGTTCAGCGACCCGGCCGAGGTCGACGAGCTCGTCCGGCTCGGCTACGGCGCGCTGCTGATGGTCCCGGTGCGCGTCGGCGGCGGGCGCCAGGCGCTCGTCGAGGTCTACCGGGTGCACCCGCAGGCGTTCACGAACGCCGAGGTCGACCGGGCGCGGGTCGTCGCCCAGCAGTTCGTGCCGGTCCTCGCCCGGCTCGCCTCGCGGGTCGTCGCGTCGTAGCGGCGCAGCGCCGTTCTACTCACTCACGCGGGAGCCGCCGCGCCCCGCGCGGAGCTGGCCGACCCACCACTTCAGGGTGTCGGCCACCGTCTGCTCCAACCCGATGCGCGGAGTCCAGCCGGTACCGGAGCGCAGCGCGTCGCCGGACCCCCGCAGCTCCATGACCTCGTGCGGCCGCAGCAGCGACTCGTCCACCTCGTGCTCGACGCGCACCCCGGCGGCCCGCCCCAGCAGCGCCACCAGCTCGGCGGCCGACGTCGAGCGTCCCGAGCACACGTTGTAGACGCCGGGCTCTGCCCCCTCGGCCAGGAGGCGGTACGCGCGAGCGACGTCGCGGACGTCGGTGTAGTCGCGCCGCGTGTCGGGGTTGCCGGTGACGACGCGGATCGGGTCGTCGCCGGCCTCGAGGCCGCCGGCGACCTGGCGCGCGAAGGAGGAGATCGCGTAGGTCGGCTCCTGGCCCGGCCCGGCGTGGTTGAACGCCCGCACGCGGATCACGCGCAGGCCGTGCGCGTCCGCGTAGAAGCCGGCGAGGAGGTCGGCCGAGGCCTTCGAGACCGCGTACGGGTTCTGCGGGCGCAGCGGCGCCGACTCGTCGACCGGCAGCCGCTCGGGCGGGCCGTAGATCTCGCTCGACGCGACGGCCACGACCGTCGCCTCCGGCGCCTCGTGGCGCACCGCCTCGAGCAGGTTCAAGGTCATCGCCAGGTTGTCGGCCAGGGTGCCCGCCGGATCGCGCCACGACGCGCCGACGTGCGCCCGCGCCGCGAGGTGGTACACGACCCGCGGCCGCACGTCGGCGACCGCCGCCCGCGCCGCCTCCCCATCGCGCAGATCCACGCTCACGTCCTCGCCGGACCGTGACGCGGCGACGACCTCGTCCCCCGCGGCGGCGCAGGCCGCGGTGAGGTGGCGCCCCGCGAACCCGGAGGCGCCCGTGATGAGGACGGGGACCGTCAGCGTGGGCCGCTGGCCACGACGTGCGCGGCGGAGCCGTGGCCGTTGGAGGCGACCGCCGCCTCGTCCACGGGCTCGAGCTCGCCGGCCGGCGGGTTGAGGCGCCGCTCGAGCTCGCCGAGCACCGCGCCGAACAGCGCATGCCGCCAGGCCGCCTGCGCGAACGCGCGCCCCGAGCCCCAAAGATGCGGGGCGACGAGCGCCACCGCCGG
Source organism: Solirubrobacteraceae bacterium (assembly GCA_036257565.1). Taxonomy (GTDB): domain Bacteria; phylum Actinomycetota; class Thermoleophilia; order Solirubrobacterales; family Solirubrobacteraceae; genus DASSUW01. Next base: position 10,077 of record DATAFH010000076.1, read on the forward strand.
CCACGTGGCCAGGTGTTCCGCCAGCCCGGCGAGCGGGCCGCGCAGCACGGCCGGCACCGGGAGGCTCGGCGCGACCCCTGCGTACAGCGCGCCGAACATCGCCCCGTTCTGCAGATGGAGGAACGTGCCGAGAGCGCCGGCACCTGGTCGGCTCCGGGCCACCAGGCGGCCGAGCAGCTCGGCATCGTCGTAGTCCACCCCGAACACCCGCTTGTCGAGCGGCTGCTGGGCGAGCCAGACGGCCGCGGCGAGGCTTCCGGCAAGGGCGCCGCGGAGGGTGCGGGTGCGGTCGAAGGCCATGGCTGCCGGACACTGTAACGAGCGGGGTGCGGCCGGGTACGGCTCTGCGTGAGGGAGATAACGACCCCGGCAAGCAGCCACGACCGCCTGCACGCGCGGGCGCGCGACCGGGGCGTCAACCCGATCGTGTACTGGCTGGCCCGGGCGGTCCTGCAGCCGTTCTTCCACCTCTACTTCCGGATGTCGCGCATCGGGCGCGAGCACATCCCCGCCACGGGCCCGGTGATCTTCGCGTCCAATCACCGGTCGTTCCTCGATCCGTTCGTCATCGGCACGATCGCCCGGCGGCCGCTCTACTACGTCGCCAAGCGCGAGATCTTCCGCTACCGCGTCGTGTCGTGGTTCCTGAGCTCGCTCGGCGCGTTTCCGGTCAACCGCGGCGCCGGCGACACCGACATGCTCGCCACCGCTCGGGCCATCCTGGAGCGCGGCGACTGCGTGCTGATCTTCCCGGAGGGCACCCGCATCCGTCCCGGGGCGCTCGGCCGTCCCAAGCGCGGGATCGGCCGCCTGGCGCTCGAGACCGGCGTCCCGGTGGTCCCCGTGGCCGTGTTCGGCACCGAGGCGGTCCGCAAAGGCTGGCGCATCCGCCCGCACAAGGTACGGATCCGTATCGGCCGGCCGCTCACGTTCCCGAAGGTCGAGCAGGCGTCGCCGCAGCTCGCGGCGGCTGTCACCGACCGCATCTGGCCCAACGTCATGCTCCAGTGGGAGTGGCTCGGCGGCCTGCCGCCACTCCGGCGCGCCGCCGTCATCGGCGCGGGCTCCTGGGGCACGAGCGTCGCCGTCATGCTCGCCCGCGCCGGCCTCGAGGTCGAGCTCGGCACCCGCACGCAGGAGCAGGCCGAGCAGATCGAGGCCGGCCGCGCAAACGAGCGCTACCTGCGCGGCGTCGCGCTGCCAAAGGGGGTGCGCGCCGTGCCCGCCTCTGACCTCGTCCTCTCCCGCCACGACCTCGTGTGCTTCGCGGTGCCGTCCGCCGCGCTCCCCGCCACCGTGGCCGCCCACGCCGGCGGCATCGCGCCGCGCACCGGCGTGCTCGTGATGTCCAAGGGGCTCGTCCCGCCGCTCGGCACGCTGCCCGCCGCGTACGTCTCGGAACGCGTGCACGCCTGGGCCGTCGCTGCCCTCGGTGGCCCCGCCGACGCCAAGGCGGCGCTCGACGACGGCGCCTCGCTCGTGCTCGCGACCCATGACGCTGCGTTCGCGCGTCAGGTCGGCGACGCGCTCGGCGCCGCCGGCTTCGACATCGCTGCCTCCGACGACCTGATCGGCGTCGAGCTCGCGGGCAGCGCCACGAACGCCGCCGTCCTGGCCGCGGCCGCGGCTGCCGGCGCGGGGCCCAACGCCGCGGGCGCCGCGGCCGGCAAGGTGTTCGCGGAGGTCGAGGCCTACGCCCGCCAGGCCGGTGCGCAGCCAGAGACGTTCGCCGGGCTTGCCGGCGCGGGCGATCTCGTGGCCACCGTGCTCTCGGCGGGCTCGCGCAATCGGCGCGCGGGAGAGCTGCTCGCCCAAGGCGTCGCCGGGGACGAGATCTTCGCCGCGCTGGGCCAGACCGCCGAGGCGGTCGGCTCGGTGCCGCTGCTGGCCTCCCGCGCGCGTGACGCGGGTGTCGACGCTCCCGTCCTCCGGTCGCTCGCCGGGCTCATCGAGGGGCGGGTCGCTCCCGCGCGCTTCACGTCCTCGGTGACCGCGCCGAAGCAGCCCAAGGCCAAGGCGGGCGCGGCTCGCGCCGCGTGAAAGCAGGTACTGTCCGTGCCGGATGGGCGCCTCAACCGACTCGCAACCGGACAAGGCGCGGCTCGACGCGGCGTTTACCGAGCTCTACCGAGCGCACCTGCGGGACGTGTACTCGTACGCCTACTACCGGGTGGGCAACCACCACGACGCCGAGGACCTGACCGAGCAGACGTTCCTGCAGGCCTACCGGCACTTCGAGCGCGCGCAGCGCGAGTCGCGCGGGCGGCCGCTGCGGCCGTGGCTGATCCGCATCGCCCACAACCTGGCGGCCAACTACTACCGCGATCGGTCGCGCCGGCCGCAGACGTCGATCGACGACGCCGGGGCGCTGGCGGAGCTGCACACGACGGAGTCGCTGGTGGAGGACCGGGAAGACCTGACGCGAATCCTGGAGGGCGTGCAGCAACTGCCGGACGATCGCCGCGAGGCGCTGATCATGCGCTTCGCGCTCGGGATGGACAATCGCGAGATCGCGCGGGCGCTCGGGCGCAGCGATGGGGCCACGAAGGTGTTGTTGCATCGGGCGATCCGTCAGTTGGAGGGGTTGGTCAACGTGCAGGCGGGGACTGAAACGACATGAGCGACGCGTGGGACTTCGAGACGCGCCTGCGGGAGGCGCTCGCCCCCGTGGACCCGCCGGCCGACCTCGAGCCGCGGCTCGAGGCCGCGCTCGGCTCGCTCGTCGAGCTCGCGGCCGACGAGCTGGAGGCGTGGGAGCTGCGGTCCATGAAGGACCCGCGCAACTGGTGGCGGCCCGCGGCCGCCGTCGTGATCGGCACGGGCGCGGCCGCCGGTCTCGTGGTGCTGCGAACGCGTGGCCGGCGGCACCGGCGTCGTGCGCTGGCGCGCAACCGCCTCGACCTCGCCGAGCGCACGCTGCGCGACGCGGGGCGCGAGGCGCTTCGCGTGTTCCGCGACTCTGCGCGATGATCCGTTTGCGGGCCTAGCCCGCAGACATCGACATGGGGCTCGACCTCTCCCTGCTCGCCGACGAGGACGTGATGCAGCTCGTGCGTCGCGGCGACGCGCGGGCGTTCGAGGTCGTCTACCAGCGCCACTCGGCCGCGGCCTTCTCGCTCGCGTACCGGATGATGGGCACCCGGTCGGGCGCCGAGGACGTGACGCAGGACGCGTTCCTGTCGATGTGGCGCTCCGGCGCGCGCTACGACCCGGCGCGCGGCTCCGTGCGGACGTGGGTGCTGGGCATCGTCCACCACCGGGCGATCGACGCGCTGCGCCGCGCGACCGTCCACGACAAGCGGCGCGCGGGGGATGAGGGGATCGAGGAGCGCTTCGAGGCTCGCGAGCGCACGGAGCTCGAGGCCGCGCGGCGCGAGGAGGCGGGCACCGTCCGCACCGCCCTGCGCTCGCTGCCCGCCGACCAGTCGCAGGTCATCGAGCTCGCGTACTTCGGCGGCTTCACGCACACCGAGATCGCGGACATGCTCGACGCACCGGTCGGCACCGTGAAGGGACGCATGCGGCTCGGGTTGAAGAAGATGCGCTCCCAGCTGGGGGAAGGAAAGGTGGCGCCGGTATGACGCGCGACGACCACGAGCGCTGGCTCGACGCCGCCGGCGCCTACGTCCTCGAGGCGATGCCAGAGGACGAGCGCGGCGCATTCGAGCAGCATCTGCAGGCGTGCGCGATCTGCCGCGACGAGGTCGAGGAGCTGCTGCCGGCCGCCCACGCGCTCCCCATGGCGTCGCCGCAGCTGGTCCCGCCGCCGGAGCTCAAGGCCCGGATCATGGCCGAGGTCGAGCGCGAGGCCGCCCTGTTGGCGCAGGCGGGGGAGAGCGCCGACCAGCCGCGCGCGCGGCGCCGCCGGCGCGAGCGCCGCTCGTGGCTCTCGGGCTGGCGCCTGGCGCCGGTCGCCGCCGCGCTGCTGATCGCCGGCGTGCTGGCCGGCGTGCTCGTGGCCCGCGACACGCCCTCGGGCGAGGAGGCGCGGACCGTGGCGGTCACCGTCGATCCCAAGCGGGCGCCGGACGCGAGCGCTCGGCTGAAGGTGGCCGACGGCGAGGCCATGCTCGTCGCGCAGGGGCTCCCGGCGCCGCCGGACGGGCGGGTGTACCAGGTGTGGGTCATGCCGAGGGGCTCGAACACGCCCGAGCCGACGAACGCGCTCTTCTACCCGCGCACCGACGGCTCGGTCGCGGCGGCCATCCCTGACGTGTCGCGCGCCAAGATGGTGCTGGTCACGGACGAGCCGATGGGCGGCTCGGACGAGCCGACGCGCACGCCGCTGATGTCGGCCACGCCGTCCTAAAAGAGCGCTACAGAAAGCGCTGCTAGCTTCACCCGCCGAGATGGCCGTCTGCTATCGCCACCCCGGCCGCGAGACGGGCGTCTCGTGCTCGAACTGCGGCAAGCCGATCTGCCCGGACTGCATGACCGCGACGCCGGTCGGCATGCGCTGCCCGGAGTGCGCGCGCCAGCGCACGCCCGTCCGCACGCTGCGCAGCATCCACGCCGACCCGACCGCGACGTACGTCCTGATCGCCGTCAACGTGCTGATGTTCATCGGCGCCTCGGTCGGCGGCAGCTCGGTGGCCGGCGGCGGCGGCGGTGGCTCCGTGTACCAGGACTTCTACCTGTGGGGCCCGGCGATCGACATCAACCACGAGTACTGGCGGCTCGTGACGTCAGGCTTCATGCACGCCGGCCTGATCCACCTCGGGCTCAACATGTACATCCTCTACTGGCTGGGGACGATGCTCGAGCCCGTGCTCGGCCACGTGAAGTTCGTCGCGCTCTACTTCGCCTCGCTGCTCTGCGGCTCGTTCGGCGCGCTGCTGCTCAGCGCCGACCAGCCGACGGTCGGCGCGTCGGGCGCCGTGTTCGGCCTCATGGCGGCCGCCTTCGTGCTGCAGCGAGCCCGCGGCGTCGACCCGATGCGCTCGGGCATCGGCCCACTCATCCTCCTCAACCTCGGCATTACCTTCCTGCCCGGCTTCAACATCTCGATCGGCGGCCACCTCGGCGGCCTCGTCGGAGGCGCGATCTGCGCGTTCGCGATGGAGCGGCTCCTCCGCCAGCGCCGCGGCAACCTCCTGCCGGTGCTGGCCTGCGTCGCCGTCGCCGTCATCGCCGTCGCGGGCTCGATCGCCGTGGCCGGCAACGCGAACTCCCAGTTCGGCCTCTAGAGCACGAGCTCGCGGACCGGGGCGGGTGAGTCGGGCAGGCGGTCCGGATGAAGGATGTGGGCGAGGACCTCGAGGCCCTCGATGAGGCGCGGGCCCGGGCGGGAGAAGCGGGCGGCGGCGTCGACCGCGACGATGCGGCGGGCACCGAGCGAGGACAGCTCGTCGGCGTAGGCCTCGGCCTCCTCGAGCGCGCGGTCGGCGTCGTAGCCGCACGGCATGACGACCACGACCTCCGGTGAAGCGGCGCGGACCTCGTCCCAGGTGCGCTGCTCGGACGGCTCGCCGGGGAGGCCCAGCAGGTCGATGCCGCCGGCGTACTCGATCAGCTGCGGCGTCCAGTGGCCGGCGGTGAAGACCGGGTCGAGCCACTCGAGGGCGGCGACGCGTACCGGCTCGGCGGCGCGCACGGCGAGCCGCACGCGGTCGATCCGGGCCGCGGCGTCGGCGACCAGGTCGACGCCCGCGTCCTTGGCGTCGGTCGCCTGTGCGAGCGTGCGCACGTCCCCGAGCACCTCGCCGACCGTGTGCGGGTCGAGCGCGAGGACCTGCGGGCACGAGTCGAGCCGCTCGGCCACGGCACGCACGTCGTCGTAGGAGACGGCGCAGACCGAGCACAGCGCCTGGGTGACGATCAGGTCGGGCTGCAGCCGGCGCAGCGCCTCCTCGTCGAGCTCATAGATCGCCCGCCCCTGCTCGGTGAGCGACCGCACCGCGCGATCGATCTCGTCGGGCGGCAGCCCCGGGCCGATGACGTCGCGGGTCACGCGCGGCAGCTCGAGCGCCTCCGCCGGGTGGTCGCACTCGTGCGTGACGGCGGTCACCTCGTCGCCCACGCCGAGCGCGAACAGCATCTCGGTCGCCGACGGCACGAGGGAGACGATCCGCATGCCAGCAGAGGATATGGGGGCCTGGCCGGGAACGACCTCGACATGGCGCGGCGGTTCGAAGAATTGTCCTGAACGGCCGGGGGGCGATCCGCCCTTCTCGATCACTCCGACTTCTCGTACGGTGCCGCGGATGCGACCCGACTCCATGCGCCTGGTGCTTGCTCTACGCCACCCGCTCATGCTCGAGGCCCTGGAGGAGCTGCTCTCCCGGAGCGGCATCAAGGTCGTGGCGCGCTGCGTGGAGCCGGCGGCGCTGGAGCGCTGCCTGCGCGCCCACGCCCCCGACGTCGCCCTCGTCGATGCCGAGCTTGCCTCGGGCGACGTCGCCGACCTGATCCGGGCCGCGTCGCGTGGCCTGCCCGGCGGGCGGCTGGTGCTGCTCGCTCCCCGCATCGACGCGGCGCTCGCGCGCGACACGCTGGCGCTCGCGGTCGACGGCGTGGTGTCGACAGGGATGTCGGGAGCGGACCTCGTCGCCGCCCTTCATCGTGTGGCCATGGGCAGCAGCGTCTTCCCGGCGGGGTGGCTGGCGGCCGCGAACCAGCGGCAGACCTCGGCGCTCGACAGCCTCAGCGCCCGGCAGCTCGAGGTGCTCGAGCTGCTCGCCCAGGGCCTCCCCAACGAGCTGATCGCCGGACGCCTCTTCATCTCCCGCAACACGGTCAAGTTCCACGTCGCCGCGATCTACCAGCGGCTTGGCGTGCGCAACCGCGTGCAGGCGGCGCACGCGCTCGCCTCGCTCAAACTCTCAGCCTGAGATCGAGGGTGAAGGCCCACCCGCGCGGGTGGCCCGGCAACCACCCGTCGGCGCTGGACCGAACCGCCCCCACAGGCGTTTCGAGCGCCGGCCGCCCCCGGTTAGCGTCCGGCCCAAGAACCCAGGGTGCGGTCTCGGCGTGACCGGATGTCACGACAGCCGAGCCGCGCTCAGCGACGCTCCAAGGAGGGAAGCGTATGCGCCTCCGGCTCGTGCTCTTCTTGAGTGCGCTCGTGGCGATGTTCAGCGTGAGCACCGCCGCGGCCCTCGCGCCGACGGCCAGGACAAGGCGGTCCTGTCGGACGCCCCGTTCCGGCTCGATCCTCAGCACCTCGAACCCGGATGCTACCTCGACTGGGGCAGCGCCCACATCGACATCGGCGACGCCCAGAAGCAGGCGCACGTCAAGGTGGCCCCGGGTGCCGCCTACTCGGTGGACCAGGTCCTCGTGCCCGGCAAGACCTCGGGCTACGTCGTCTACAACGTGTTCGACACCGGGACGATCGCGACCGACCCCGACATCGATCCCGACCAGACGGCCGTCAACCTCGCGGCCGCCGGCGACGACGACGTCGACAAGTCGGCGATCGTCGTCTGCGTGAGCGACCACGAGGACTCGGGCCAGAACGAGCCCTATGAGCAGGCGGCCGGCGGCCAGGTCGCGGCGCTCAACCGCCCGATCATCCAGCCGACGCTCGCCGCCCTAGGCGTGTCGGCCATCGAGCCGCTGAACACGTACAAGATCGGCTTCGGCTACAGCATCGAGCAGTGGTACACCCCGCACACGATCGCGGACACGCCGCCGTTCACGCTCCCGCTGACCGACCCGCACGCGTTCGCGTTCGGCGCCGACGGCATCCCGACGCACGTGTGGGTGCCCAGGCGCACCGAGCAGCCGGGCGTCCGCCGCATCAACGACATCGACGACCTCGGCGAGGCCTTCGCCGGCCCGCATCACGAGCGGGCCGACCACGGCCAGCCCGAGGTCTTCCACATGACCGGCGACCCGCAGGCGTACCTGCACAACTCGCTGACCGGTCCCGACGGCAGCGGGCGCGGCCCGTTCGGCCTGCTCACCTTCACCACCGAGGGCGACCTGCCGATCTCGTGGTCGATCAAGGCGTCGCCGGCGCCCGAGCGGTACCTGCGCGAGGTCGACCTCACCGACGACGAGCTTCGGGCATGGGACGCCTCGTGGCAGGCCTACTACCGCGGCACGGGCCCGAAGCCCACGCTGCCGCTGGCGCCGGGCTCGAACTCGCCCGCGCCGAAGGCCGGCGTCATCATGAACCTGCCGGTGCAGGCCCCGGCCACCGCCTCGAAGGTCACGAACACGACCACGGTCGTGGCCGCCCCGACCCGCTGCGTCAGCGGCCGGCAGGTGCGCGTCACGCTCCGCAGGAAGGCGCACAAGGGCAGCATCCGCTACCTCGCCGCGAAGGGCACGCGCACCGTCAAGGCGCGCCGCATGGGCGGCCGGCTGCGGGCGAAGGCGAACTTCCGTGGCGTGTCGGCCGCGCCCGGCAGCTACGCCGCCGTCATGGTGCACCAGAAGCTGCGCGGCGAGTGGTACAAGACCGCGCGCCTGTTCAAGCTCTGCTGATTCGTCCAGAGTCCGCACGCGAAAACGAGAGGCCCGCTCCGGCGGGCCTCTCCGCTTCTCCGGACACACTCCGGTCACGCCGCTACCATGCCCTCGTCGCCTGATGAACGACGACGACAGCTCCCGAAGTAGCGGCGCGCATCCCGCGCCACCTGCGGACCGCCGATGACCGTCCTGCTCCTGCTGGCCGTCGTCGTGCTGGTGCTGCTCAACGGCTTCTTCGTCGCGGCCGAGTTCGCACTCGTGCGCGTCCGTCGCTCCCGCATCGAGGAGGAGGCGGAGGAGGGCAAGCGCGGCGCGGCGCTCGTCCTGCGCCAGCTCCACGATCTCTCGCGCTACCTCGCGGCCTGCCAGCTCGGCATCACGTTCACCTCGCTGGGCATCGGCTTCCTCGGTGAGCCGGCCGTGGCCGACCTGCTCGAGGGCCTGTTCGGCGAGGGGATCCCGGAGGGCGTGTCGTACGGCGTGTCGATCGCGCTCGCGTACCTCATCACCACCTCGCTGCACATCACGATCGGCGAGCAGGTCCCGAAGATCTTCGCGATCAACCGGGCGGAGCGCACGGCGCGCTTCGTCGCCCGCCCGCTGCACCTCTTCACGCAGGTCTTCAGCCCGTTCATCCACGTCCTCAACGCGGCCTCCAACGCGATGCTGCGGCTCGTCGGCATCAGGGCGACGAACGAGTACGAGGAGGGCGGCTCGCCCGAGGAGCTCAAGGTGCTGATCGCCCAGTCGCTCACCGGCGGCCAGCTCGACCCGGGCGAGGCGAGCATGCTGACCGGCGTCTTCCATCTGCACGAGCAGCAGGCGCGCCAGGTCATGACCCCGGCGCCGGCCGTCATCACGGTCGACCTCTCCGAGAACGTCGAGACCGCGCTGCGGCGCTGCGTGTCGTCCGGCCACACGCGCGTGGTGGTCACCGAGGACGAGAACCGCGACCGCGTGAAAGGCATCGTGCACTCGAACGCGCTCGCCCAGCTGCTGCTCACCGAGGGCCCGAGCGCGCGCATCGACGAGCTGGTCCGCGAGGCCCCGATCGTGCCCGAGACCAAGCCGCTCGACGACCTCCTGGCCGACCTCCAGCGCCAGCGCAGCTCGCTCGCCGTGGTGATCGACGAGTACGGCCGCACGGCCGGCATCGTCACGGTCGAGGACATCATCGAGGAGGTCGTCGGCGAGATCGACGACGAGACCGATCCGATGGGCGGCGCCGTGCGGCGGCTGGCCAACGGCGACTGGTTCGTCCGCGGCCACGTGGCGATCACCGACCTCGTCGACTACGGGCTCGCGCTGCCCGTCGACACCGACGCCTACAACTCGGTCGGCGGCTTCGTGTTCGGCGAGCTGGGCCGGCTGCCCAAGCGCGGCGACACGGTCATGCACAACGGCTACTCGATCCGGGTCGAGTCAGTACGCGAGAACCGGATCGAGGCGGTCCGCATTCGGGATCGCCGCGCCATGGCCTGATCGGTTGCGAATCGAAACTTCGCGCCGAATTGCACAAACCGCTCCGACGCGCTACCTTCCCCGCAACCGACTGGCCGCTACGGCGGTTGAGGAGGAGAGAGGGAGATCCTGGGGAGGATCGACCGAGAGAAACACAAGAGCCCGGCTCAGGGGAGCGAGCCGGGCTCAAGTGTTTCTTGGAGGAGGGTGCGATGAGGGTACGTTCGTCGC
>DATAFH010000077.1:0-4647 GCA_036257565.1 Solirubrobacteraceae bacterium
GTTGGTGCTGCTCGGCGTGTTCCTGTGGCACGAGCGCCGCACGAGCCACCCGATGCTGCCGCTGTCGCTGTTCCGCTCGCGCAACTTCGCGGTCGGGAACGCGGCGACGCTGCTGATCTACGGCGGCCTCGGCGCCGCGACGTTCTACACGACGATCTACCTGCAGCAGGTGAGCGGCTACAGCCCGATCGAGGCGGGTCTGTCGCTGCTGCCCATCACGCTGTGCATGTGGGCGTTCTCGCGGCGCTTCGGCGCGCTGTCCGACCGCATCGGGCCGCGGGCGCTGATGGGCTTCGGGCCGATCGTGGCCGGGGTGGGGCTGATCTGGATGGGGCGGCTCGACGCCGACGTCGACTACTTCACCGACCTCCTGCCCGGCGTGCTCGTCTTCGGGCTCGGCCTGTCGGCGACGGTCGCCCCGCTCACCAACACCGTGCTGGGCTCCGTGCCCCAGCACAACGCCGGCGTCGCGAGCGGGGTCAACAACCAGATCGCCCGCGTGGCGTCGCTGCTCGCGATCGCCGTCATCGGCCTCGTCGTGGCCGCGCGGTTCGAGGCCGTCGGCGGTCCGGCCGCGCGTGACGCCGAGCCGCTGTCGGGCGGCTCGCCCGAGGTCGTCGACGCGTCCGTGGCCGCCTACCGAGCAGGGCTGGGAGTGGCCGGCGCGCTCGTGATGCTGGGCGGCGTGATGTCGCTCGTCGGGATCGTCAACCCGCGGCGGGAGGAGCGGGAAGCGCGCGAGCCGCGCGAAGAGCTCGGCGCGATCCGGATCGCCCAGCCGTGCCCGGAGGGACGCCGCGCCGCCTAGCGAAGATCGCGCACGGTGCAGCCCACGTCACGGTCGAGGAGCTCGGGGTCGCCCGTGAACAGCGTCGCCCCGCGGGCGGTGGCGGTCGCGGCCGCGAAGCAGTCGGCGAAGGCGATCGGGTGCACGGCCTTCAAGTGCGCTGCCGCCAACACGCGGTTCGCGGTGACTTCATCGAGGGCGACGGACGCACGCAGCCGGCCGACCACGAGCGACGCTTCGTCGAATCCGTGACGCCGTTCGAGCTGGTAGGCGACCTCGCCGAGATTGAGCCAGCTCATCCAGGGCCGCTCCGAGTCGAACACCTCCTGGACGGCGCTCGCGGCGGGCTCGTCGCCGTCCAGCCAGGCCAGAACGGCCCACGAGTCCACGCACACGCTCATCTAGGTTCGCGCTCGCGGTCGGCGAGCAAGGCCGCCGCCAAGCCGCTCCCCGCGTACCGGCCCCGCAGTCCCCGTGTCGCCGCGGGGCCTGCAGGAAGGATGCGCACGGCATCGCCATCTCGCTCGAAGTCCACCTCGGCACCGGGCTGGAGCCCGACCTCGTCGCGGAGCTCCTTGGGTATGACCACCTGTCCCTTGGCTCCAATGCGCTGAGTCATACCTGAAGTATAACTTTGCCCGCTGCCAGAATGTCGCGCGGCATGCGCGAGCGCGCGACCCTCTCGCTGAGCACGTATCGCTGGTTCGCCTACGGGGCGCTGCTGACGCTGGTGCTGATCGTGTTCAGCGGCGCCGCCGTGCGGCTCACCGGCTCGGGTCTCGGGTGCCCGACGTGGCCGGACTGCTCCGGGACGTTCGTCCCCGAGCTCGACACCCACGTGTGGATCGAGTACGGCAACCGGCTCTTCTCCACGGTCGTCGGTGCGGCGTGCCTTGCGGCGGGCCTGATGGCCTACCAGGTGCGGCCGCGGCGCCCGGACCTGCTGCGGCCGGCGACCGTGGTCGCCGCCGGCGTCGTGGCCCAGGGGCTGCTCGGCGGCCTGACCGTGGCGCTGCATCTCACGTGGCAGGTCGTCATCGCCCACTATCTGCTCTCCCTCGTGCTGCTCGCCGCGGCGGCCCTGCTCGTGTGGCGGCTGCACCACCCGCCGGGCGAAACGCGCACCGGCGAGCGTTTCGGCGTCCTCGGGACGCGGGTGCTCGTCGTCTACGGGGCGATCGTGATCGTGGCCGGGACGTTCGCGACGGCCGCCGGGCCGCATGCGGGTGGCGCGGGGACGGGTGACGTGGTCGAGCGGCTCGACGCCTTCGGCGCCTCGACGCTGCGCACGCTGATCCACCTCCACGGACACATGGCGACCGCGATGGGCATCGTCGCGGTGGGGTTGTGGGTGGCGGCCCGGTGGCGGGGTGCCGCCCCCGCCCTCATGCGGGCGCTGACCGCGGTGTGCCTGCTGATCGCCGTGCAGGGGATCGTCGGGCTCGTGCAGTACCACAACGCGCTGCCCGCGGAGTGGGTCTGGGTGCACGCGTCGCTCCCTGCCGTCCTCTGGACCGTGCTCGTGTGGACGTGGCTGGCGGCCGGCCGGGTCGCGCCGGTCACCGGCGCGCGCTCACCGGTCCATCCCGGCGATGAAGCCGCGGTACCAGAGCGCGCCCCGCTCGAGCATGCGGGGCTGCGTCGGATCGTCGACGCGGGCTGAGCGCGCGGAACGTACCCCGTTCCCGCATAATTGCTGGTCAATTGTCGCTTGGTGACAAATTTGCAGCGCCGTAGCCGGGACGATCGCGCAAGAACGGGGCTTGCATGCGCGCCAGACTGCAGTGCATGACGAGAGCTGAACGCACCGCCAACCTCATCGGCGTGGTCGTGCCGTTCGTCGGACTGCTCGCGGCCATCGTGCTGCTGTGGAACCGCGCGGTCGACCTGACGGACCTTGGAATCATGGTCGTGACCTACATCCTCTTCGGACTGGGCGTCACCGTCGGCTACCACCGGCTGCTGACCCACCGAAGCTTCCAGACCTCGAAGCCGGTCGAGTACACGTTCGCCGTGCTCGGCTCCATGGGCCTGCAGGGCTCGGTCATGGACTGGGTCGCCGACCACCGCAAGCACCACGCCCACACCGACGCCGAGGGCGATCCGCACTCGCCGCACGTGGGGCACGGCTCGGGGCTCAAGGGCCTCTGGCACGCCCACACCGGCTGGCTGCTCGAGACGCACGGCCAGGCCGACTGGAAGCGGTACGCCCGCGACCTCTACGAGGATCCGGGCATGCGCCGCATCGGCCGCATGTTCCCGTGGCTCGCGCTCGCCAGCCTGCTGATCCCGACCGCGCTCGGCTTCGTCCTCCACGGCTTCACGGCCGAGGGTGCGCTGCGCGGCCTCGTCTGGGGCGGCCTCGTCCGGGCGTTCTTCCTGCACCACGTGACGTGGTCGATCAACTCGATCTGCCACTTCTTCGGGCGCCGGCGGTTCGACATCGAGGACCGCTCGACCAACGTCGCCTGGCTCGCCATCCCCTCGATGGGCGAGGCCTGGCACCACAACCACCACGCATTCCCGCGCTCGGCCGCGCACGGCCTGGGCCGCTGGGAGGTCGACCCGTCGGCGCTCGTCATCCGCGCCATGAAGCGGCTCGGCATCGCCCGGAACGTCGTTGAGATCCCGCCCGAGCGGCAGGCGGCCAAGCTGGTTGGCGCGCCGAAGCCCGCACCGGCTCGCGCCCGGCAGCCCGAGCGCGAGAAGGAGCCGACCGCCGCGTAGGTTGACGTCCGTCGGGCTCGAGCCGGTCACGCGCGCGGTGCACGGCGAGCCGGAGTTCGCGCGGGCCCTCTAGGACCGCTCGACCGGTCGGCTGCGCATGCGGCCGACCGTCTCGCGCTCCGCGCGCTTGCACACGGCCGGCGGGAGGCCGCGGAGGATGAGCTCGAGGTCGGTGACCGCCAGCCGGCCGATGTCGAGGAACGCCTCGCGCATCCCGCCGGCGCGGTGGGGGGAGAGGAGCATGCCCTCGAGCGAGCGCGCCGGGGATCGCGCCCTCGCGGCGCACGAGCAGATCCGGGAGCCACGGTTCGTAGACCTTGACGGGGCAGCCGAAGGGGGTCAGCAGCCGCCGGAGCGCGCGGCCGAGGTCGTCGAAGCCGACGATCCCCACCGGGCTTCCGGCGAGCAGGAACGCGTCCGCGTTGCTGTCGAGCCCGTACGTCTCGCGCCCCTCCCGCATCGCCCGGTCCGCGGCGGAGATGCCACGAGCGAGGTCGATCGCCATGCCGAGCGCCGCCTCGGCCACCGGCAGCGCGAAGGCCGGGCTGGCGTTGAGCACGTGGACGCCGCGGGTCGAGCGCCGCCGCGTAGTCGACGTTCGGCGGGAAGTTGCCCTCGACGTTGACGATCGCCCGCAGGTACGGGGCGCGCTGCAGCCCTCGGCCGGCATCGCGGTCTGGCCGAGGATCGCGACCGCGGAGGGAAGGTGCTCCTCCACCGTCGCGTCGGGCATCGGGCCGTCCTCGTGGACCTCGAGCCGCCCCAGCGCCTCGAGCCGGGCGCGCGTCGGCGCGTCGCAGATCATCGGCTGGGTCCGGGGGAGCGGGTCGACGAGGATCACGGGGTCCACGGCCGGCATCTTGACAGTCGAACAATCACGATATATCGTTATGCATCGTCGAATACCGAAACCTCAGGAGACGACATTGCACGCAGCAACCCAACGCTTCGACCCCCGGATGCTCGGCTTCCTGCTCATGGGCGGCCGGCACCACCACCACCGTCGCCACGGCCACGGTCCGCGCGGGTTCTGGCCCGGCGGCCCGATGGGCTTCGGCGGCCCGCCCGGGCGCGGCCCGCGCCGCCGCCGCGGCGACGTCCGCGCCGCCATGCTCACGCTCCTCGCCGAGGAG
>DATAFH010000078.1:0-12444 GCA_036257565.1 Solirubrobacteraceae bacterium
CCCGGCTCGCCGGGGCGGGGCGGACCGAGAACGAGTGCGGCTACTCGCACTCGCAAGCTCGCGCGAGCGCCTTAGCATGCATGTCATGGAAGAGCTCTGGACCTGCCACCTCGGCACGGTCGAGTACCGCGAGGCGGTCGCCCTCCAGGAGCGCCTGCGGGCGCAGGTGCAGGCCGGCGAGCTCCCCGACCTGCTGCTGCTGCTCGAGCACCCGCCCGTCTACACGCTGGGCCGTCGCTCGGAGCCCGGCGAGCTGCCGGCCGGCGACCGCGGCATCGACGTCGTCCAGACCGAGCGCGGCGGGAAGCTGACCTACCACGGGCCCGGCCAGCTCGTGGGCTACCCGATCATGCACGTGCCGAACGTGCGCGCGTTCGTGGAGACGATGGAGGGCGCGCTCGTCGAGGCGCTGGGGGAGGCGGGCGTGTCCGCCACCCTGCGCGAGGGCCGCGAGTTCACCGGCGTGTGGGTCGGCGAGCGCAAGATCGGCTCGATCGGGATCCACGTGTCGCGCCGGGTCTCCATGCACGGCTTCGCGGTCAACGTGGAGAACGACCTCGCCCCGTTCGAGTGGGTCGTCGCGTGCGGGCTGCCGGACGTGCGGATGACGTCGCTGCGCGCGGCCGGCTCGCCGGAGGGCATCGACTGCTTCCGCAAGCGCGCGGCGTACGCGTTCGCGCGCGCGTTCGGGCGGCGCCAGCGCATCGTCACGCCGCGGCGGCTCGGGGCCGGTGACCCCGTGGCGGCATGAGGTTCGGCCTCACCACCTTTCCCACCGACGAGTCGGCGACCCCGGCCGAGATCGGCCGCGCAGCCGAGGACGCCGGCTTCGAGGCGCTGTTCTTCGCCGAGCACACGCACATCCCCGTCAGCCGCGAGACGCCGTACTCGGGGGGCGGCGAGCTGCCGGAGAAGTACAAGCGGACGTACGACCCGTTCGTCGGTCTCGCCACGGTCGCCCAGGCCACCACGACGCTCCGGCTCGGGACCGGCATCTGCCTCGTGGTCGAGCGCGACCCGATCGTGACGGCCAAGGAGGTCGCGTCGCTCGACCGGCTCTCTGGTGGTCGCCTCGAGTTCGGCGTCGGCGGCGGGTGGAACCGCGAGGAGATGCGCAACCACGGCACCGACCCCCGACGGCGCTTCTCGATCATGCGCGAGCGGATCCTCGCCATGAAGGCGATCTGGACCGAGGAGGAGCCCGAGTTCCACGGCCGCTACGTCGACTTCGACCCGATCTGGAGCTGGCCCAAGCCGGTGCAGCAGCCGCATCCGCCGGTGCTGGTCGGCGGGCTGGGAGAGAAGGTGCTCGATCGCGCGCTCGACTACGGCGACGAGTGGATGCCCAACCGCGTGCGGCCGGACGAGCTCGCGCCGCGCATCGCCGAGCTGCGCGACCGCGCGGGCCGACGCGTCCCCGTGACCTACTACGGCGCGCCGGCCGACGACGCATTCGTGGAAGCGCTCGCGGAGGCGGGCGTCGACCGCGTGCTGTTCACGCTCGAGACCCTCCCGGCCGGCGAGGCGCTGCCCCTGGTGGAGCGGTATGCCGAGCTTGCCGCCCGCCATCGCTGAGCAGCGGTTCTCGCGCGCGCGCATCGGGCGGCTCGCCACCGTGACGGCCGACGGGCGGCCGCACGTGGTCGCCATGTGCTTCGCGCTCGTGGGCGGGCGCGTGGTCACCGCCGTCGACGCCAAGCCGAAGGCGACCGCCCGCCTCGCGCGGTTGGCAAACGTCCGAGCGACCGGCCGCGCCAGCCTGCTCGTCGACCACTACGAGGAGGACTGGAGACGCCTGTGGTGGGTGCGGGTGGACGGTCCCGCCGCGGTCGTGGAGTCCGAGGAGGCGATCGACGCGCTGGTCGCCAAGTACGAGCAGTACCGCGAGGCGCGCCCGGCCGGGCCGGTGATCGCCATCACCCCTGAGCGCTGGCGCTCCTGGGTACCCTTCGACCCGTGAGCACCCGCTCCCGAGCCAACCCTGGCGGCATGGACGTGCTGAAGGTGCTCGGCTCCGAGACGCTGCCGTTCCGCAGCCGCAAGCCGCGCTGGTTCAAGGTGCCGCCGCCCGGCGGCGAGAACTTCCGGGCGCTCGACCGGATGATCAAGGACGAGGGCTTGCACACGGTGTGCCAGGAGGCCGCCTGCCCGAACGTCGGCGACTGCTGGGAGCGCGGCACGGCCACGTTCATGATCCTCGGCGACACCTGCACCCGCCGCTGCGGCTTCTGCAACGTCAAGACCGGGAAGCCGACGTTCAGCGACCCGCTCGAGCCGCTGCGCGTGGCGCGCTCGGTGGCCCGGATGGGGCTGCGTCACGCCGTCATCACGAGCGTCGACCGTGACGACCTGCCCGACTACGGAGCGCACGCCTGGGTCGGCGTGATCCGTTCTGTGCGCATGCAGGCGCCGTGGTGCAAGGTCGAGTGCCTGACGCCCGACTTCCGCGGCGAGGAGATGCCCCTCGCGAAGGTGATCGCCGAGCGCCCCGACGTCTTCAACCACAACGTCGAGGTCGTCCCGCGCCTGTATCCCGTCGCCCGCCGCGGGTCGCGGTGGGAGCGCTCGCTGCGCGTGCTGCGCAATGCGAAGGCGATGGGCGGCGACGAGGTCACGACGAAGTCCGGCCTGATGGTCGGGCTCGGCGAGACCCACGAGGAGATGGTCCAGGCGTTCGGCGACCTGCACGAGCAGGGGGTCCAGGTGCTCACCGTCGGGCAGTACCTGCGACCGACCGAGCGCCACCTCCCGGTCGTCCGCTACTGGGAGCCCGAGGAGTTCGCCGCGCTCGAGGCGGCCGCCTATGCGCTGGGCTTCGCGCACGTCGCAGCTGGACCGCTTGTGCGCTCGTCCTATCACGCGGACGAGCACGTCAAGCAGAGCGCGCCCGGCGCGGGCCCGCTCGCCGTGAGCGCCTAGCCAGTGTTCCCGCTCCGCGACAACATCCCGACAGAGCACTTCCCCGTTGTCACGGTGCTGATCATCGTGGCCAACTGCATCGTGTACTTCTTCCTGCAGGACGGGCTGCTCGGGCTGCCGAACGGCGGCGTGGGCGGCGACTGGCCGGTCGCCGACTACGCGATGATCCCGTACGAGGTCACCCACCCGGGCGACCTCTGTGACCTCACGGCGGACGGCGCGATCGCCTGCGAAGGCCAGCCCGGCGTGGCCGGCGAGGCAGGCCCGCAGCCGCCGACCTGGATCACGCTGTTCACGGCGATGTTCATGCACGGCAGCCTGTTGCACATCGGCGGCAACATGCTGTTCCTGTGGATCTTCGGCAACAACGTCGAGGACGCCATGGGACCGGTCAAGTTCCTGCTCTTCTACCTGCTCGGCGGGCTGGCGGCGGACGTCGGGCAGATCCTCGTGAACACCGACTCGACGGTACCCACGCTCGGCGCCTCAGGCGCCGTCGCCGCCGTGCTCGGCGGCTACCTGCTGCTCTTCCCGCAGGCGCGCGTCGTCACGTTCATCTTCATCATCTTCTTCTTCACGATCCTCGAGGTGCCGGCGATCCTCTTCCTCGGCATCTGGATCCTCCAGCAGGCGCTGTTCGCGTACTTCGACCTCGTGCAGCCCACCGCCCAGGGCGGCGGCGTGGCGTACTTCGCGCACATCGGGGGCTTCGTGTTCGGCCTCGCAGCGGTGCGCCTGTTCGCGAGCGAGGCGCGAAGACGGCGCCAGCTCGAGCGAGCCGGCATGCGGTGAAGACCGCAATCACACTCGCGGCGCTGGTCTTCTGCTGCGCATTCGGGTTCCTGACCGTGTACGTGATACTGACCAGCGGTCCCGACGTGCTGACCGGCCTGTCGCTCATAGTGCTGGTCTTGATGACCTTCGGGATCCTCGGAGCCCTCACGGAGCCGCCCGACAAGCGCCGCTGATGCCCTACCAGCTCCTGCAGGGAGGTCGCCGGCGACGGCGGCGCCGCCGATGGCCCGTGCTCGCCGCGCTGATGCTGGCGATCGCCGTGGCGCTGGGGGCGGCGCGCGGCGTGGACGAGGTGGCCCCGGCGACGCTACCGCCCGCGCCGGGTCCGCTGCTCGACACGGGGACGACGCCGCTGGCCGGCGGCGGCACGGCGCCCTCGCCGCTCGCGGTGCAGCTCGACGATCCGCGCGACGTGGTCCGCACCCGGTTCCGGCGGCCGCCGCGCTCGGGACTGCTGTTCGACGTCGACACCGGCCGGGTGCTGTGGCGGTATCGCCCGACGCGGGTGCTGCCGATCGCCTCGCTGACGAAGATGATGACCGCGCTCGTGGTCGTGGACAGGGTGCCCGCCCGCCCGCCGGCCCGCGCGACCGCGCGCATCACCGCCGAGGCGCTCGCCTACACGGGCTCGGGCGTCGGCGTGCTGCCGCGCGGCAAGCGCGTGAGCGTCGAGGCGCTCCTGCACGGCCTGCTGCTGCCGTCGGGCAACGACGCGGCAATCGCGCTCGCGCTGCGTGCGGCGGGCACCGTGCCGCGCTTCGTCGAGCTCATGAACCGCCGGGCACGGCAGATGGGACTCGCCTGCACGCGGTTCGCCTCCGTGAGCGGCATCCGCGACCGCAACAACCACTCGTGCGCGCCGGACTTGGCGGCGCTGGGCCGCGCGGTGCTGCGCGAGCCGCGGCTGGCCCGGATCGTCCGCCGCCGGTCGGCCGTGCTGCCGTTCCCGATCAAGGGCCGCAAGCTCTACCTCTACAACAACAACCCGTTGCTGCGGAGCGGGTACCGCGGCACCACGGGCGTCAAGACCGGCTACACGGCGGCAGCCGGCCGCTGCCTGGTGGCGACCGCCCGCCGCGGCCGCGTGCGGCTCGGCGTGGTGCTGCTCGGCTCTCCCGATCCGGGCGCGCAGGCACGCCGCCTGCTCGACCGCGGCTTCGCCCGAGTTCGCTGAGCGGCCTACAGTGTGGAGCCGTGGTTGACCGGCAGGTGTACTGGCGGAGGCGGCTGACGGCGGTAGGGGCGGTGATCGCGCCTGTGGCGATCGTGGCCGCGCTGATGGGGAACGGGGGCGACGAGGCGGCGCAGCGGGCGGCGAGCCAGGAGACGAAGCCGCCGCCCTCCGAGCTGCCGCGTGGCGGCCGCAGCCTGTTCCCCGAGCACCGCATCATCGCCTTCTACGGCGCTCCGCAGGACCCGCAGCTCGGCGGGCTGGGCATCGGGACGCCGGACAGCGCCGCGCGCCGGCTCAAGCGCCAGGCGCGCCCGTACGACCGCACGAACCGGCCCGTGCTGCCGGCGCTCGAGCTCATCACGGTGATCGCCAACGCCGACCCGGGCGACGACGGCATGTACCGGTCCCGCCAGGAGGACCGCGTGATCCGGCGCTACCTGCGCGCGGCCCGGCGGGCGAAGGCGCTGCTCCTGCTCGACATCCAGCCGGGCCGCGCCGACTTCTTCACCGAGACCACGCGCCTGCGCAAGTGGCTCAAGCAGCCCGACGTCGGGCTGGCGCTCGACCCCGAGTGGCGGGTCTCCGACGGCGAGGTCCCGGGACAGGTGATCGGGCACGTCGGCTCGCGCGAGGTGAACGCGACCTCGGCCTGGCTGGCGCAGCTCGTGGCGCGCCACCAGCTGCCCGAGAAGCTGTTCGTCATCCACCAGTTCACCGACGACATGGTCGACGACACGAAGCTCAAGCTCCGCGACGGCCTCGCGATGGTGCTCAACGCCGACGGCTTCGGCGGGCGCGAGGTGAAGGTCGCCAAGTACCACCGCTTCGCGCGGGCGACGCGCCAGTTCGCCCCGGGGTTCAAGCTGTTCTACGAGGAGGACGTCGACCTCATGCCGCCGCGCGCCGTGATGCGGATGAAGCCGCGGCCGGCGCTCGTCGTCTACGAGTAGTGCTGGTCTGGACGCACGACCGCTGGCGCTTCCCGCTACCGGAGCGCCATCGCTTCCCGCTGGACAAGTACGCGCTGCTGCGCGCACGTGTGGTGGCCGACGGGACGGTCTCCCCCGAGGAGGTGCGGGAGTCCGACGCCGTGCCGTGGGCGTGGCTCGAAGCCGTGCACGAGCCGGCGCTGATGGAGCGGGTGCGCACGGGCGCCCTGAGCGTACGCGAGCAGCGCGGGCTCGGGCTGCCGTGGTCCGAGGCTCTGGTTGAGCGGGGGCGGCGCTCCGTGGGCGGCACGGTGGCGGCCGCCACGTTGGCGCTCGAGAGCGGACTCGGCATGAACCTCGGCGGCGGCACGCACCACGCGGGCCGCACCTTCGCCCGCGGCTTCTGCCTGTTCAACGACGTCGCGGTGGCCCTCTCCCGGCTGCGTGCCGAGGGCCGCGTGCAGCGGGCGCTGGTGGTCGACTGCGACGTGCACCAGGGCGACGGGACGGCCGATCTCCTGGGCCCCGATCCCGAGTGCTTCACTCTCTCGCTGCACGGCGCCCGCAACTACCCGTTCCAGCGCATCGCCTCCGACCTCGACGTCGACATTCCGAGCGGAACCGGCGACGAGCGCTACCTGCGCATGCTCGACGAGGCGCTCGACCACGCGCTCCCGCGCGCCCGCGCCGAGCTCGCGTTCTACCTCGCGGGCGCCGACCCGTGGGAGGGCGACCGGCTCGGGCGTCTGCGCCTCACCAAGGCAGGCCTGCGAGCACGCGATCAGCTCGTGCTCGACCGGCTGCTCGACGAAGGCGTCACGGTCTGCGTCGTCCTCGCCGGCGGTTACGCGGAGGACATCCACGACACGGTCGACATCAACGCCACGACGGCGGCCGAGGTGGCGCGCCGCACGGGCGCCTTGTGAGTCCGCCGTAAGCTGTCTTCTGCCCGGGGGCGTAGTGGTAATGGGAGCACGCGGCCTTTGCAAGGCTGAAGTAGGGGTTCGATTCCCCTCGCCTCCATACGCCGCCTCGCCTAGGACGAGGCGAGCGCCGAACGGGCCTGCGCGCGGGCCTCGCGCCGCCACACGAGCTCGTACGCGTCCAACCCCAGCCAGACCTCGGTGACGATGGTCAGGGCAGCCAGTGCGGAGACCGCGGTCGCAGGCGGGAGCACGAGCAAGAGCACGAGCGCTGCGGCCAGCAACGTCGCGACCTGCGTGAACGCAAAGACGAGGACGAGATCGAGGAGAGCTCTCGCGCCGTGACACGATGCTCGTGATCGACTGCGACGCGGCCATCACCTCGCGACCCTACCGACGGCGACCGTGCCATCTTCCATCCAGCCATGAGCGATGAGTTTCGGGCGTGCCTGAGGTCTTGTCCCCTATGACCTCCCCACTCGCGATCGAAGCGACGGACCTCGTGAAGGCGTTCGGCGAGCTGCGGGCCGTCGACGGCGTGGACCTCGCGGTGCCTACCGGCTCGGTCTACGGCGTGCTCGGCCCGAACGGCGCCGGGAAGACGACCACGATCCGGATGCTCGCGACCCTCATCCACCCCGACGCCGGAAGCGCCCGCGTGCTCGGGCACGACATCGTCGACGAGGCCGACGCGGTGCGCGGCGCCGTCAGCCTCACCGGCCAGCTCGCGTCCGTCGACGAGGATCTCACCGGCCGCGAGAACCTCATCCTCATCGGCCGGCTGCTCGGCCTGCGGCGCGCGGCCGCCAAGGCGCGGGCGGCCGAGCTGCTCGAGGCGTTCGGGCTCGCCGAGGCGGCCGGGAAGCTCGTGAAGCACTACTCGGGCGGCATGCGGCGCCGGCTCGACATCTCGGCCAGCATCGTCGTGACGCCGGAGCTGATGTTCCTGGACGAGCCGACGACCGGCCTGGACCCGCGCTCGCGCAACCAGGTCTGGGACATCGTGCGCATGCTCGTCGCCGGCGGGACGACGATCCTGCTCTGCACGCAGTACCTCGAGGAGGCCGACCAGCTCGCCGACGGCATCGCGGTGATCGACCATGGGCGCGTGATCGCCGAGGGCACGCCGGGCCAGCTCAAGGCGTCGGTGGGCTCCGGCTCGCTGCACGTGCGCCTGCTCGACCCGGCGCAGCGCGCGGAGGCGGAGCAGGTGCTGGCGCGCGAGCTCGGCGCCGTGCACCTCAACCCCGACCCCGCCGCGCTCACCGTCCAGTGCGCGGACGGCGACCGGGGC
Source organism: Solirubrobacteraceae bacterium (assembly GCA_036257565.1). GTDB lineage: Bacteria > Actinomycetota > Thermoleophilia > Solirubrobacterales > Solirubrobacteraceae > DASSUW01. The sequence goes on from DATAFH010000078.1 coordinate 8,035, forward strand.
GCCGAGGCGGTCGCGGCCCTGGCGCGCTCCGGCGTCGGGATCGCCGACTTCTCGCTCGGCCAGCCGAGCCTGGACGAGGTCTTCCTCGCCCTCACCGGCCACACGGCCGAGCCCGACACGATCGACGAACAGGAGGCCGCGGCATGAGCACGCTCGAGACGCGCTCGTCACCCGGCGCCGACGAGGCGGCCGTCCGCAAGGCGATCGCCTCGACCGTCCGGCCGCCCCGCGCCAGCGCCATGTCGGCCGCGCTCACGTTCGGCTGGCGCGGCATGCTCAAGGTCAAGCACGTCCCTGAGCAGCTGCTCGACGTGACGATCACGCCGGTGATGTTCGTGCTCATGTTCACGTACCTGTTCGGTGGCGCGATCGCGGGCTCGACCGGGGAGTACCTGGACTACATCCTCCCCGGCATCCTCGTCATGTCGGTCGTGTTCACGACGGTGTACTCGGGCGTGGCGCTCAACACCGATCTCACGAAGGGCGTGGTCGACCGCTTCCGCTCGCTGCCCATGTGGCGCCCCGCGCCGCTCGTGGGGTCGCTGCTCGGCGACAGCGTGCGGTACGTGATTGCGGGGACCGTGATCATCGTCCTCGGCGTGGCACTCGGCTACCGCCCGGACGCCGGCGTCCCGGGCGTCGTCGCGGCACTGGCGCTCGTCGTCGTCTTCTCGTTCGGCCTCTCGTGGGTGTTCACGACGCTCGGGCTGCTGCTGCGCTCACCCAACGCGGTGATGAACGCCGGCTTCATGGGCATCTTCCCGCTGACGTTCCTGTCGAACGTGTTCGTCGACCCCGAGACGCTGCCGGACGGGCTGCAGGACTTCGTCGAGGTGAACCCGATCTCGATCCTCGTCGACGCCTCGCGTGGGTTCATGGAGGGCAACGTGGACGGCGGCGACATCGCCGTCGTGCTCGGGACGGCGGCGGTTCTGACAGCGATCTTCGCCCCGCTCACGACGCGGCTCTACCGGCGCGGGTAGCGAGCGGCTCCGGGCCGCGCGGCGGCAACCGCGCGGCCCGTGTCGAGTGAGCCGGCCGGACTGGAGAGTGCGCTCCGGGGCAGGAGAACGACCCGCCGCAGCTCCGGCGCCTCGGTCGGGAGTGACGAGGCCGACCGTGTCGGCCGCCCGTCGGGGTCAGCCGGCGGTCTCCCGCGTTATGTCGGCTGCCCCGGGACGATGCTCAAGGTCGCTGGACCGGTGTCCTACTTGTCCCAGTCGAAGTCGCGCGGCGGGCGTTGCTCGAACCAGAGCCGGTCGTGCTCCGGCGTCTCCTGCAGGAACTCGGGCGTCTCCTCCAGCACGTCCTCGCTCTCCTGCTCGTCGGCCGCTGCCGGTGGGTGCTCGAGCGCCTCGCCGCGGGGTACCTCGTCGGGCTCGTCCTCGAACCAGGCCTCATCGGTTTCCTGGGCCTCGGGCTCGGCCTCCGGCTCGAGCTCGGTCTCGCGCTCCTCGGGCGCCGCCGCCTCGGCGGCCACGGCGGCCGGCGCCTCCTCGTCGCCGGACGGGCTGGCGAACTCGGCCGCCTGGCGCGGCGCGCCGAGCGCCTCGCGTTCCTGGCGCTCCACCTCGGTCGGATCGGCCCCGTGGGCCCGCCTGAGCTCGAGGTGCTCGCGGATGGCGTCGTCGAGCAATCCCATGCCTCGCTCCTTAGGCTACTCCCCGCTGGCGACGCCGTGAACGTCGCGCGGTCGGTGGGCGTCGGGTGTCGCCCGCACCGTCTGGTTCTTGCCGGCGCGCTTGGCCTCGTAGAGCGCGCCGTCGGCCGCAGCCACCAGTGCGTCCTTGTCCGCGCTCGCGGCGGTGGCGAGCGACGCGACCCCGAACGAGGCGGTGACCCGCAGCCTGCCGCCGCCCGCCAGCGGCAGCTCGAGCGCCTCGATCCGCCGTCGGACGCGCTCGGCGAAGCGGTACGCGCCCTCGAGGTCGGTCTGCGGCAGCGCGACGGCCATCTCCTCGCCGCCGTAGCGGGCAGGCTCGTCGATCTCGCGCGAGGAGTGGCGCAGCACGCGGGCAACCTCGCGCAGCACCGTGTCGCCCTGGATGTGCCCGTAGGTGTCGTTGACCTGCTTGAAGTTGTCGATGTCGAGCATGATCAGGCCCATCTCCTGGCCGTAACGCCGGGCACGCTCGACCTCGGCGGCGACGACCTCCTGGAAGCGGCGGTGGTTGAAGAGGCCCGTGAGCTCGTCGGTCACCGCCTGGCGCTGCACCGTCTCGTGCAGGTCGACGTTCTCGACCGAGACGGCCGCGCCGTTGGTCAGGTACGCGAAGAGATCGCGCTCGCCGTCGGTGAACGACCGGTCGGAACGCGCGACGGAGACGATCCCGATCACCTGGTCGGATTCCTCGAGCGAGCCGAGCGGCGCGGCCAGCGCGCTGGCTCCCGCCGCCTGGATCTCCGCCATCTGGCCGAGGTCGAGCACCGCCGCCTCGGCCGCGTGCAGCGCCCGCGCGAACTCCCTCGGATTGCCCGTGCGGGCCACCTCCTGGAGCTGGTTGTCCGGCCCGCGCATGCTCGCCCGCCCCGCGGCCGCGCCGATGCCGTCGACCGCGGTCTGGACCACGATCTCCATCACGCCGACGCGGTCGAGCCCGGCGGCGAACGACTCGCCGACCCGCCGGATCGACTCCTCGAGCCGGGTGCGCTCGCGCTGGAGCTCCTCGATCTGGGCCTCGATCCGGCCGGCCATCGAGTTGAACTCGCGCCCGAGCGCGGCGAACTCGTCGTCGCCCTCGGCCGGCACCTTGACCGAGAAGTCGCCGCGCCCGAGGCGCTGGGCGGCGACCAGCAAGCGCTGGATCTCCGACTGGAGGCGGCGCGAGACGGCGATCGCAGAGAGCGCGGCGAGCAGAAGGAAGAACGCCACGAAAGCCACGGCAGCGAACGTCTGGGTCCTGGAAGCGGCGTCCTCCTGCTCGAGCACGAGGCGCACCTCGACGGGGCCGCCCACGGCGTCCGCCTGGAAGCTGCGCACGCGCGCCGGGTCGCCGTCGACCTCCACGGAGCCCGTGGCGGGCACGTCGATCGGAATGTCCGGCGCGGTAGAGGTGATCGGGTCGCCGTCCTCGACCACGACGACGCTGGCGCCCGTCAGGTCCTCCACCCGCTGGCCGTACTGCTGGGGCGAGAGCATGGCGACGGTGAGCCGGCCCCGCTCCTCGTCGTCGGCGTTGACGAGCGGCAGGTCGACCGGCGCCATCGCGGGCGGGCTGCCGACCTCGAAGCTGCCGAGGTCCATGAGGCGGAGGTCCACGAAGCGCGCCGACGCGCTCTCTCCCAAGGCTGTCAGCCTGGCCCTGACGGCGGCGCGGTCGCCCCCCGCGCGCGCGTCGGCCAGCTCCTGGTCCCCGGCGATCTTGGTGGCGACCGTCCTGGCCTCGTCGCGCTCATCGATGAGCACCCGCTGGGCGGCCGTCTGTGCCGTCGCCAGCTGCGCGTCGGTGTTGCTCTCCTCCGTCTTGACGACGAGGGCGAACAGCACGACGGCCATCGCGAGCATCGGCACCACGACCACTAAGACGAAGAAGAGCCGTAGGCGGCTCCGGAAACTCGGAGTGAGGAGCGAGCGGAGGCTCATAGGGCGTCGCACCACATCGTGCCAGCTACAATCGCAGCTTCCACGACGTGGCACCGAAACCCTGCTTGACGCCACGCACCTCGGGGCTATAGCTCAGTTGGGAGAGCGCCTGGATCGCACCCAGGAGGTCGGGGGTTCGAGTCCCCCTAGCTCCACTTCGAGAACCCCAGCAATCGCTGGGGTTCTTGCTATTTGAGGCCGGAGCGCGGGCACCGAATTTCATCACGCGAAGGCCGAAATGGCCCCAAACGTGATGAAACTCCCGCGATCTCCGCCGATTGTCGGCGCCTTCGGTTGTGATCCTTGGCGTCGTCTTGATGCCCTGATCTGAAGGCGAGTCCCCTGTGCGGCGTCGCCGTCGGATGCCGCCAAGTCCTACTTCGGCTCTTTCGTCCCCGCACCCGGGAGGAGAGCCGCGCCGGTCCGCCCGCCACAATCGAGGCGTGACTTCGCACGCCGTCACACCGCTGTGGTCGGACAATCCCACCGCCAACGACCTCCTCGGGTTCGCGGACATCACGGCGCCCATACTGGACGCGGTGCGCCGCGAGAAGCTCGACCCGGTCACCGTCGGCATCTTCGGCGACTGGGGCTCGGGCAAGACCACGCTGCTCGAGCTGCTGCAGGACGAGCTCGATGCCGACGACGGCGTCGTCGTGCTGTTCACGCGGCCATGGGAGTACGACCCCGCCACCGATCCGAAGGCGACGCTCATCGCCGAGGTCCTCGGGGCCGTGCACGCGGCCGCGGCCCAGCGCGAGGGCGGCGTGGACACGCTCTCCCGGGAGCTGCGCGACCGGTTCAAGTCGCTGGCGCGGCGCGTGAAG
>DATAFH010000079.1:0-2809 GCA_036257565.1 Solirubrobacteraceae bacterium
CGCGCGCTGCACGGCCGAGCGCGTCGCGGGCGCCGTCGTCCCGCTCACCGCGCAACGGCGCGCCGACGTCCTCGCCACGGTCGATCGGCTCGCCGATCGCGCCCTGCGCACCCTCGCCGTGGCCTATCGACCGCTGCCGGCGGGGACGACGGCCGACGAGTCCGTCGAGCGCGAGCTGATCTACCTCGGGCTGGTCGGCATCATCGACCCGCCGCGGCCCGAGGCGGGCGCCGCCGTGACGGAGGCGGGAGCCGCAGGCGTGCGGGTCTTGATGATCACCGGCGACCATCCCCGCACGGCCGTCCGCATCGCCGGCGATCTCGGCATCGCCGCTCCCGGCGCAAGTGCGCTCACGGGGCCCGAGATCGAGGCGCTCGACGACGAGGCGCTGAGGGCGGCGGTGAAGAACGTCTGGGTGTACGCGCGGGTGGCGCCCGAGCACAAGCTGCGCATCGTCGACGCCCTGCAGGCCGACGGCGCGATCGTGTCCATGACCGGCGACGGCGTCAACGACGCGCCCGCGCTCAGGTCCGCGGACATCGGCATCGCCATGGGCGTGACGGGCACCGACGTGGCGAAGCAGGCGGCGGACATGATCCTCGCCGACGACAACTTCGCCACGATCGTCGCCGCCATCCGGGAGGGGCGCGGCATCTTCGCGAACATCCGCAAGTTCCTGCGCTTCCTGCTCTCCTCGAACATCGGCGAGGTGCTCACCATGTTCCTCGGTGTGCTGCTCGCGGCGGGCCTCGGGCTGCAGGACACCGGCGATGCGGTGGCCGTGCCGTTGCTGGCGACCCAGATCCTGTGGATCAACCTGCTCACGGACAGCGCTCCCGCGATGGCGCTGGGCGTCGACCCGCCGCCGCAGGACGTCATGCGCCACCCGCCGCGCCGGCCGACGGAGCGCATGATCGACGGCGAGATGCGGCGCGGGATCCTGTTCGTCGGCCTCGTGATGGCGATCGTCACGCTCGTCGCGCTCGACCTGCGCCTCGCCGGTGGCTACCTCGGCGGCTCGGGTGGCATCGACGAGGCGCGCACGATGGCCTTCACCACGCTCGTGATCGCCCAGCTGTTCAACTGCCTCAACGCGCGCTCGAACCGGGACAGCGCCTTCAGCCGGCTGTTCACCAACCGCTGGCTGTGGGCTGCGATCGCGCTGTCGCTGCTCTTGCAGGTCGCGGTCGTCGAGCTCCCGTTCATGAACAAGGCGTTCAGCACCGCGCCGCTCGGCCTCGGCGACTGGGGCATCTGCGTGGCCCTGGCCAGCGTCGTGCTGTGGGTCGAAGAGCTCAGGAAGCTTCTCGCGCGCCGGAGTCGGCCGGCAGCTGCACCAGCAGGCGCTTGATGCGGTTGCCGTCGAGCTGCTCGACGCGCAGGCGCACGTCGCCGGCCACCACCTCGTCGCCCTTGCGCGGCCGGCGGCCGAGCTCGTTGAACACGAGTCCGGCAAGCGTCCGGGCGTCGCTGTCGTCCAGGTGCGTGCCCAGCGTCTCGTTGAAGTCGTCGATCGTCATCGTGCCCGCCACGCGAACGGTTCGCTCGTCGACGCGCTCGAGCGTGTCGTCCGGGAGGTCGTATTCGTCCTCGATCTCGCCGACGAGCTCCTCCAGGATGTCCTCGAGCGTGACGATGCCGGCGGTCCCGCCGTACTCGTCGACCACGATCGCCAGATGCTGCCGCGCCTCGCGCAGCTCGCGCAGCAGCGCACCGAGGTCCTTGGTCTCCGGCACGACGTACGCCTGGTGGGCGAAGGCCCGGATCGGAGCCGTCGGCTCCCTACGGCCGGCGGAGACGAGGTCGCGCACATGGATGACGCCGGCGACCCGGTCCAGCGACCCGCCGCCGACGGGATAGCGGCTGTACGGTTCTTCGGCGACGCGGTCCATCGCCTGCTCCGGCGTGAGCCCGCCGTCGAGCCACGCCACGTCAGGAGCCGGCACCATGACGTCCGCCGCCTCCTCGTGGGCGAAGTCGAAGACGTTGTGGAGCATCTCCTCCTGCGCAAGCGGGATCACCCCGGCGCTCTCGGCCTCGTCCACGATCGCGCGCAGTTCCTGCGCGTTGCGCACGCTGTCGCCGGCGATCACCTCATCGACGCCGAACGGCCGCAGCGCCCACTCCGCCGAGGTCTCGAGCACCCAGACGATCGGCCGCAGCACCTTGGTCATGACCTCGATCGGGATCGCGACGGCCGCGACGAGTGTCTCGGCGCGGTCGAGCGTGAGCGCCTTGGGGACGAGCTCACCGAACACGACCGAGAGGTAGGTCACGACCGAGAACGCGATGAGGAACGCCAGCCAATCGGGCAGGTCGTCGCCGAGCAGGTCGAGCACGAGCGGTTGCGCCACGGCACCGGTGAGGATGCCGATCGCCGTGATGCCCACCTGCACGGTCGAGATGACCCGCACGGGATCGTCCATGAGGCGCAGCGCCGCCTGCGCTCCCCGCGAGCCGCCCTTCGCGCGCGGGGCCAACCTCGCGCGGCGGGCGGTGACGACCGAGTATTCGCCGATGACGAGGAACGCGTTGGCGGCCACCAGCGCGAGAACCGCGAGCACCCGCAGCAGATCGCTCATTTGCGCCGGGTCACCGAGCGTTCCGCCGGCCGCGGCGAGCGCGCCGGCGGTCGAGCCACGTGGTCGCGACCGGCGACAGTGCGCTGCCGACGACCGCCCCGACGATGACGTCGAGCGGGTAGTGCACGCCGGTGTGCACGCGCGAGTACGCGACGGCGGCGGCCGCCCCGTGGATCGGGATGCCGACGGTCGGCAGCTCGCGGGTGACCCCGGTGGCAAACGCGAAC
>DATAFH010000080.1:0-15511 GCA_036257565.1 Solirubrobacteraceae bacterium
AGGCGGCCGAGCGCCACCGACATCTTCTCCTGGTCGCTCTTGGTCTTCGGCTCGATGGCCACGGAGATCACCGGATCGTCGAACTCGATCGCCTCGAGGCGAATCGGCTTGTCGGGTGCGGCCAGCGTGTCACCGGTCACGACCTGCTTGATGCCCACAGCGGCGGCGATGTCGCCCGCGTAGACCTCCTGGACGTCCTCGCGGTCGTTCGCGTGCATCATCAGGATGCGGCCGATGCGCTCGGTGCGGCCCGTCGACACGTTGAGCACGCGCGAGCCCGCCTCGAGCTTGCCCGAGTAGACCCGGAAGTACGTGAGCTTGCCGACGTACGGGTCGGCCATGATCTTGAACGCCAGCGCGGCGAACGGCTCGTCGTCGGAGGCGTTGCGGACGGCCTCGCGGTCGGGCTCGTCGCCCTTGACCAGCTCGAGGCCGTGCACGGGCGGCACATCCAGCGGCGAGGGGAGGAAGTCGATCACCGCGTCCAGCAGCGGCTGCACGCCCTTGTTCTTGAAGGACGAGCCGCAGAGGACCGGCGTCATCTTGATCTCGAGCGTCGCCTTGCGGATGGCCGCGATCATGCGCTCCTTCGGGATCTCCTGCTCTTCGAGGATCATCTCGAGGAGCTCGTCGTCGTAGTGGGAGACCTCGTCGAGCAGCTGCTCGCGCGCGACCGCGGCCTCGTCGGCCATATCGGCCGGGATCTCTTCGATCACGACGTCCTTGCCGAGCTCGTCCTGGTAGACGATCGCCTTCATGTTGATCAGGTCGACGATGCCGCGGAAGTCGGCCTCGGCGCCGATCGGCAGCTGGATCGGCACGGGATGCGCGCCGAGGCGGTCGATCATCGTCTGGATGCCCTGCTCGAAGTCCGCGCCGATGCGGTCCATCTTGTTGATGTAGGCGATGCGCGGCACGTGGTACTTGTCGGCCTGGCGCCAGACCGTCTCGGACTGCGGCTCGACGCCGGCGACGGAGTCGAACAGCGCGATCGCGCCGTCGAGCACGCGCAGCGAGCGCTCGACCTCGACGGTGAAGTCGACGTGGCCCGGCGTGTCGATGATGTTGATGCGGTGGTCCGCCCACTCGCAGGTCGTGGCGGCCGACGTGATCGTGATGCCGCGCTCCTGCTCCTGCGCCATCCAGTCCATCGTGGCGGCACCCTCGTGCACCTCGCCCATCTTGTGGGAGCGACCGGTGTAGTAGAGGATCCGCTCGGTCGTCGTCGTCTTGCCCGCGTCGATGTGGGCCATGATTCCGATGTTGCGGGTCTTCTCGAGGGTGAATTTGCGCGGCATGGAAGTCTTTCGTCGTTCGCGTGGGGGATGCCCGATCCTCAGGCAAAAAAACAGGCCCTTGCGGGCCTGGGTTACGGAGGTGAGGTCGGACTCGGGGTTCCCAGGCGCCACGGGGCAAGCGTCGCCCCGCAGCGACAGATCAGAATAGCATCCAGATCGTGCCCCGCACCGTGCTGTTCGTGCCGCTCGTGGCGGGGTCTCTGCTGTTGATCCTGGCCGAGTTCGTCGCCGTCCGTGAGATCCGCGCGGTCACCGCCGTGCCGCCCGGCGGGACGTCGACCGGAGGCGATCTGCACGGGTACGCACTGGGCATCATCGGCCTCGCCATGCTGCCGATGACGTGGGGCGCCGTGCACCGCGGAGCGCGCCCTGCGGCGGTCGCGCTGCTGGTCCTCGCGCTCGCGGCCTGCGGCATCATCCTGCTCGTCGACCTGCCCAAGCTCGACGACACCGGCCTCATCGGCCGCACGTACGAGCTCGCCGAGGCGCAGCCCGCCACGGGCTTCTACTTCGCGAGCCTGGGTGCCGCGCTGGCGCTCGTCGGCGCCGTCGGCGCCCTGTTGCTCACTCGTCGATCGTGAGGACCAGCTTGCCGCGCACGTGGCCCTCCTCGAGGCGCTCATGCGCCTCGGCGGCGCGCTCGAGCGGATAGGTCGCCTCCACGTGGGGGCGCAGGCTGCCCTCGGCGACGAGCGGCGTGATGTGCTCGCCGAGGTCGTAGCCGCTCGGGCGCACGAAGACGTAGTGGACCTCATGGTGGCCGTCGCGCGGCTCCGGGGGCGGCCGGGCGACGGATGCGAGGCGCCCCCCGGGGCGCAGCACCGAGAAGGCCTGCTCGCGCGCGTCGGCCCCGAACAGGTCCAGCGCGGCATCGGTCCCCGAGTCCGACAGCAGGTCGCGCACGTGCGCGGGCAGGTCGGCGTCCGCGTAGTCGAAGGGCTCGGCGCCGAGCTCGCGCACGAAGGGGTGGTTGCGCTCGGAGGCCGTGGCCACCACACGCGCGCCGCGGGCGACCGCGAGCTGGATCGCGACGTGGCCGACGCCGCCCGAGCCGCCGCCGAGGAACAGGGTCTCGCCGCCGCGAAGGCCGAGCGCCTCCAGCGCCTGGTGGGCCGTGAGCGAGACGAGCGGCAGCGCAGCGGCCTCCTCGAACGACAGGCCGTCCGGCATGTGGGCGAAGAAGCCCTCTGGCGCGGTCGTGAACTCGGCGTAGGTGCCGTACTGGAGGTGGTGCCGGCGGACGTAGCCGTAGACCTCGTCGCCGGGCTTGAACCACGTGACGGCCGGGCCGACCTCCTCGACCACCCCCGCCACGTCCCAGCCGAGGATCACGGGGAAGTGGTACGGCAGCGCCTTGGCCATGTACCCGCCGCGGACCTTCGTGTCGACCGGGTTCACGCCGGCCGCCTTGACGCGGACGAGCACGCCGTCTGGCGCCACGGGCGGGACGTCGTGCTCGATCAGCTCGAGCTTGTCCCTCCCACCCCACTCGCGTATGGCGATAGCACGCACGTCGCGAAATCTATCCGGACCGCACCCCAACCGAAACGAGCCCTTCCACTCACCGCTGGTCAGCGAGGCGCGGATCGTCGTCCCTGGCAAGGACGCAGTGGGTGGAATAGGGCATCAGCCCAGGGCACCCCCGAGGACGCCGCCAGGGGCGGCGAGACGCCCCTCGCTACCAGCGGTAGTGCGCGAAGGCCTTGTTGGCCTGGGCCATGCGGAAGATGTCGTCCTTGCGCTTGTACGCGCCGCCCTGCTGGGACTGCGCGTCGAGCAGCTCGTTGGCCAGCCGCTGCGCCATCGACTTCTCGCGCCGGTTGCGGGAGAACTCGACGAGCCAGCGGACGGCGAGTGTGCGGGCGCGGGGCGCCGGCACCTCGACGGGCACCTGGTAGGTCGCGCCGCCGACGCGGCGGGAGCGGACCTCGAGCACCGGGGTGAGTGCCTTGATCGACGCCTCGAGCGCCTCGACCGGGTCCTTGCCCGTGCGCTCGGAGAGGATGGCCAGCGCGTCGTAGACGATCCGCTCGGCCTTGGACTTCTTGCCGTCCTGCATCACGCGGTTGATGACCTGCGAGACGAGCTTGGAGCGGTGGACCGGGTCGGCCTCGACGGGCCGCTTGGTGGCTGCAGCGCGGCGGGGCATTACTTGGCCTTCACGCCGTACTGCGAGCGGGCCTTCTTGCGGTCCGAGACACCGGCGGCGTCGAGCGTGCCGCGGATGACCTTGTAACGCACGCCCGGCAGGTCCTTGACGCGGCCGCCGCGCACGAGCACGACGGAGTGCTCCTGCAGGTTGTGGCCCTCGCCGGGGATGTAGGTCGTGACCTCCATCCCGTTCGTGAGCCGGACGCGCGCGACCTTGCGCAGCGCCGAGTTCGGCTTCTTGGGCGTGGTCGTGTACACGCGCGTGCAGACGCCGCGCCGCTGGGGAGCGGCGACCTTCTTCTTGCGCCCCTTGCCGGACTTCAGGCCCGGCGTGGCGAGCTTCTTGGTCTTGGGATTGCGGCCCTTGCGGACCAACTGCGACGTCGTCGGCATACGGCGCGAAACTGTAGCAGCGGCCTACGCTGCAGCCTCGAGGCCGAGGGCCTCGGAAAGCTCGGCGTACGGCTGTCCCGTGGCCTCCGCGACGGGCCGGTAGGTGACCTTGCCGGCCACGACGTTGACGCCCTTGGCGAGCCCCGGGTTCTGGCGGGCGGCGCCGGCCACGCCCTCGTCGGCCACGTGCAGGATGTAGGGCAGGGTGGCGTTGGTGAGCGCGTAGGTGGAGGTGATTGGCACGGCGCCGGGCATGTTGGCCACGCAGTAGTGGGTGACCCCGTCGACCTCGTACGTCGGCTCGGTGTGCGTGGTCGGCCGCGAGGTCTCAAAGCAGCCGCCCTGGTCGATCGAGACGTCCACCAGCACGGCATGGCGCTTCATCAGCCGTAGCTGCTCGCGCCGCACCACGTACGGCGCCTTGGCCCCATGCACCAACACGGCGCCGATGACCAGGTCGGCCTCCGGCAGCATCTTCTCGATGTCCAGCGTCGACGCGTAACAGGTGTCGGCGCGGCCCTGGAAGGCGATGTCGAGCTCTCTCAGGCGGTCGATGTTGCGGTCATACACGTGCACCGAGGCCTCCATCCCCAGTGCGATGAACGCGGCGTTCATCCCCACCACCCCGCCGCCGATGATCATCACCTTCGCCGCCGCCACCCCCGGCACCCCACCCAGCAGGATCCCGCGGCCGCCGAACGGCTTCTCGAGCATGAACGCCCCCGCCTGCGTCGCGATCTTGCCCGCCACCTCGCTCATCGGCGCCAACAGCGGCAACCGCCCGCGCGGATCCTCGACCGTCTCATAGGCCACACACGTAGCCCCCGACTCCACCAACCCGCGCGTCAGCTCCGGATCCGGCGCCAAGTGCAGATACGTGAACAGCGTGTGCCGGCTCTCGAGCATCGCCACCTCAGGCGGCTGGGGCTCCTTGACCTTGACGATCATGTCCGCCTCCGCGAACACCGCCCCGGCGTCCGGGACGATCCGCGCCCCCTGCGAGCGGTACTCGTCATCGGAGATCGACGACCCGTCCCCCGCCCCCGCCTGCACCAGCACCTCGTGATCGTGCTCGACCAGCTCACGCACACCCGCCGGCGTCAACGCCACGCGGTACTCATCCGTCTTGATCTCGGTAGGGACGCCGACCTTCACGTGCGATTCCTCTCTTTCAGTCTCGGATCAGCTCGCGACCCCGCAGGGCCAGCCAGAAGTCGATGCGGTCGCGGGCGGAGTCGAGCGAGCGACCCGTGAGCTCCTCCACCCGCCGGATGCGGTAGCGCAGCGTGTGGCGGTGACAGTACAGCTGGCGCGCCGCTCGCTCCCACTGGCCGTTGCACTCGATGAACGCCTCGAGCGAGCGCATGAGCTCGCCGCCGTAGGCGCCCTCGCCCTCTTCGATGGGCGCGAGGATCGAGTCGCAGAACAGCCGCAGGGCCTCGTCGTCCTGCAGCGAGAGCAGCAGCTGGAACGAGCCGAGGTCGCGGTAGGTGGCGAGCCCCCGGCCCGACCCGTTGACGGCCAGCGCCCGCGCCTCGAGCGCGCAGCGGGCCTCGTGGAAGGCGCGGCGCAGGTGGCCGGCCGCAACGAGGCGGCCTGCGCCTGCCGGAAGCTCCTCACCGACCTCCCGCGACACGCGCGCGCGCACGCGCGAGGCGAGCGAGAACAGCTCCTCGTCGCCGCCGCCGCGCGGCGGGGCGACCAGCGCGCACGAGAAGCGCCCGGTGCCCGCGACGAGCCCGGCGGGCGCCTCCTCGCGCACCGCGCGGCCCAGCGCGCCCTCGGTGGCCGCCTTGAGCTGGCGGGGCGGAGCCAGCACGATCGCCGCGGCGCGCTCGCGCAGCCCGAACGGCTCGAGCCGGCGGGCCAGCTCCGCGCCGCTCAGCTCGCCGGAGACGAGGCTCGAGAGCACATCGCCGGCCAGCCGGCGCTCGGTGTCGTCCGCGACCCGCCGCCGCAGCAGCTCGAGCGCTACGACGGTCACCGCCTGGTGCAGCGTGAGGCGGTCGAGCTCGCTCAGGGCGCCGCCGTCCCTGGCCGCGACGAGCCACGCCTGCGGCACCGGGACGTCGCCGGTCACCGGCGTCCCGGGCGGATCCTGGGGCGTGCGCGGCACCGGCAGCGCGAGCGCCCGGCCTCCGAGCTCGCCGCCCGGCACGTAGCCGCGCCGGCCCCCCGCCCGTGCGCGCTCGCGCAGCTCCTCGCCGAGCGCGGTGACGACCGCGTCCTTCAGCGGCTCACCCGCCGCGCGGCGGGCGAGCACGTCGCCGTGCGCGTCGAAGATGATCGCGGCACCGCCGACGAGTGACGCCAGCGCCCCCGCCACGCCGTCGAGCCCGCGCTCGGAGAGCACGATGCGCTCGAGCCGCTCGTGGGCGGACAGCGCGCGCTGGAGCACCGCGTAGTGCTCGTTGACGAGATGGGTGAAGGCCTTCTCGGTGACGGCGATGAACGGCACCTCGTAGGGCACCTCGAAGAGCGGGAAGCCGAGCTGGTCGGCCGTCTCGGCCATCGCCGCGGGCACCGCGTCGTGCGTGAAGCCGGTGCCGAAGCCGAGGCCGGCCAGCCCGTGGCCCGCGAGGCGCTCGACGTAGTCCCGCTGGGCGGCCGGCTCCTCGAGCTGCAGACCGGTCGTGAGCAGCAGCTCGCCGCCGGACAGCCACGGCGTGGGGTCGACGATCTCGGAGATGTGCACCCAGCGCACCGCGCGGTCGGTCCCGGCCTCTCCGGCCACCATCCGCACCGCCAGATCGCGGAGCAGATCACGCAGCGCGAGCACCAATGCTCCAGTCCGTCGATCCCAATGCGCCGATCGGGACAAGGATACGCCCCCCGTGGGGTACCGTCGGGCGCGTGACCCTCGCTCACGACCGCGCCGGCGAGGGCCCGCCGCTGGTGCTCCTGCACGGCATCGGGATGTGCAAGGAGGTGTGGCGACCGGTCGTGCCGCGGCTCGCCCCCGAGCGCGACGTGATCGCCCTCGACCTGCCGGGCTTCGGCGCCTCGCCATCCGGCCCGCGCACGGTGGCCGGGCTGGGCGACGCGGTGGACGCGTTCATCGCCTCGCTCGGTCTGGAGCGCCCGCACGTGGCCGGCAACTCGCTCGGCGGCGGCGTGGCGCTGCTGCTCGGCGCACGGGGCCGCGCACGGACGGTCTGCGCGATCTCGCCGATCGGCTTCGCCGCCGGCCGCGAGGCTGCCTACACGCGCGCGCTCCTGGTCGCCACCCGCCTGCTGGCTCCCGCCACGCCGCTGCTCGCCGGCACCCGCCCCGCCCGCGCGATCACCTGCGCCCACGTCGCCGCGCGGCCGTGGCAGATCCCGCGCGAGGACGTCCTCCAGTGGGGCCGGGCCACGGCCGGCGCGCCCGCCTACTGGCCGCTGCTGCGCGCGGACTGGACGATCGAGGCGCCCGCGTGCCCGACCACGGTCGCCTGGGGAGAGCGCGACCGGCTGCTGCCGTTCGAACGGCAGGCGCCGCGGGCACGGCGGCGGCTCCCAGCCGCGCGGCACGTGGTGCTGCGGGGGTGCGGGCATGTGCCGACGTGGGACGACCCCGCGCAGGTCGCCCGCGTGCTCGTCGAGGCGTCGGCTCCGGCAGCGTAGGCGCACGATTTACCGGGGGCATCCCAGGCGATTAAGCGAGGGGACGGACTGTGGGCGGCGACAGAGACCGCGCCGGGCGGTCTCGAGGAGAAGGAGCCCGTCATGTTCGCCCCTCGTCGCACCGCCACCCAACTGGTGCTCGCGTCGGCGCTCGTCCTGTTCGCCGCGCCCGTCGCGACGGCTCAGCAGGATCTGCGCAACCCCGACAACCGCCGGCCGCCGCAGACGCGCCAGGATCTCCGGATGCCCGACCGGCAGGCGCCGGCGCCGCCTCCGTCGCAGCCCCGCACCTACCGTGACCTGCGCTCGGCCGACGCGCGCGACGACCGGCGCGTCGTGACGATCGTCGCCTCGTCCAAGCCCTCGGACCCGAGCTTCGACTTCGGCGACGCCGCGATCGGCGCCGGCATCATCGGTGCCCTGGCGCTGCTCGGCGGCACGACCGTCGTGAGCGTGCGCCGCCGCCGCCCCGCCGCCGTCGCTTAGCCCGGTACCTGCGGTCCGCCCGGCACAAGGCCGGGCGGACCGTCAGGGGGCAACCCCATCGCCGCGAAGCGCGCCGCTGCGTCGGCGCGGAGCTGCGAGTCCGCCCGTACCACGCCCAGCGCTCGCAGCGCGAACGGCTCCACGTAGCCGCCCACCGCGATGGCCTCCTCGGCCTCGGCCTCCACGCGCGCCACGTCACCGACGAGCGCCAGCGCGTCGAGACGCGTCGCCCGGTAGCCGACGTCCCAGAAGTCGGGACCGGCATCGGCCTCCAACAGCTCCTCGATCGCAGTCCGGTCGCTCCGCACCATCGCCAGCCGCAGGAGCGCCGGCTCGCGCCCGAGCGGTCCGCCGATCGTCAGCGCTTCGGCGGCCACCTCCTCGAGGCGCCTCGCCTCGCGGTCGTCTCCGAGGCACGCGCACCCGAGCGCGACCATGAGCAGCGAGCGCCAGTTGAACTGGCACGGGGTATCGGCGTTGGCCTCGCACGCCGACTCAGCGCGGCGCGCGATCGCTCGCGCCGCCGCCCAGTCGCCCGCGGCCGTGGCGACGAACAGGTGCGCCGCGACGGCGTGGACCGCGTTGTGCGCGCCGAGCGGCGTCGCGAGAGCGTCGTGCTCGACGGCGAGCTGCCGCGCGTCGGCGATCCGGCCGACCCAGAGCCGCGCCATCACGGCCAGCAGCAGCGCGCCGCTGCGCTGGTTGCGATCGGGTAGGGCACCCGCGTTGGCGACGGCGCGCTCGGACCACGCCGCGGAATCGTGCAGCCGGCCCTGTGTGGCCGCGACCACGGTCGCCGCGTCGATTGCCTTCGCGCGGACGATCGGCTCTTCGAGGCGCTCGGCGAGCATCAGCGCCTCGTCAGCGTCCGCAGCTCCGGCGTGCGGGCGAGTCTGCGCCCTCGCAATGAGCGCCATTGCCCGCGCCGCGTCATCGCAGCCGGCGTGGTCTAGAGCTGCGGCGATCCAGCCGTCCACCACCTCGGTGCTCGGTGGATCACGCCACATCCACGGCTGGCTGCCCGCATGGCCGAGGTCGGCATACGCCCGTGCCGCGACCGGCGCATCCGGCGCCAGCGCGACCGCCTCCTCGATCGCCACGCGGAAGGCGTCGATGTCGTAGACGAAGCGATGAGCCGTCGCCGTGGCGTGCCACAGCTGAGCCTTGGCGGCAGGATCCGGCTCGAGCTCACGTGCGCCCGCGAGCAGCGCGAGCGTGTCGTCAATTGCATAGCGGCCCGTCGCGAGCTCCGCCGCTCGCTTCATCCATCGCACGGCCCGCGCGCGCAGGTCTCGCGCGCGATCCTCCTCGCCGACCCAGGCGAGGTCGGCGTCCGCGGGCGCCACCGCCTCCGCGTAGTGGTGCGCCAGCAGGGGAGCGTCATCGTCACGCTCGCCGCCCACCCCCTCGAGCCAGGCGGCGAAGTCGGCGTGCAGCCGTGCGCGGGTGGCCATGGGCACCGAACCGAACGCCACCTCGCGCGTGAGCGCGTGCTTGAACGAGAACTCGCGCTCGCCGGGCACGGCGGACGCGTGCGTGCGCCGCACGAAATCTCGCTCGACGAGCAGCGCGAGGCTCGCGGACGGCGACCCGGTGAGCGCGCGTACGGCACCCTCCCAGAATGTGCGTCCGATCACGGCCGCCGCCTGCAGGGCGCCCTTGTCGGCCGCGGGGAGGAGGTCGATGCGCGAGGCGATCACCGCCTGCACGGAGTCCGGCACCGCCGGCGCGGCCGGCACGCCACCGGCGTCCCAGCCGGACGCCGTGCGGCGCAGCGCGCCGCGATCGAGCAGCGATGCAAGCGCCTCTTCCACGAAGAACGGGTTGCCCTCGGCGCGTTCGAGCACCTGCGCGGCTACCTCCGCCGGGAGGCCGGGCACGAGGCGCTCGAGCATCGCCGCCGCCTCCTCCGTGCCGAGCGGGTCCAGGTGCAGCCGCGAGGCGTCGCTGGATCCGCCGCCCCACCCCGGCCGGCGGCCGAGCAGCTCGGGCCGCGCCGTTGCGACCAGCAGCAGCGGCCCCGTAGCCTCGCGCAGCCCCTGCTCGAACAGTTCGAGCAGCGCATCGTCCGCCCAATGCAGGTCCTCGATCCATACGACCGCCGGCCCGTCCGAGCCGAGGTCGTCGAGCAGGTCGATCCACGCGGCGCGCAGGCGCTCCCGCGCCTCCCACGGGTGAAGGCCCGCGTCTGGCTCAGGTCCCAAGAGCGGCGCGAATTCGCGCTGCTCGCCGGCGTCTTGCGCCGCGTGCAGGCCGAGCCGCAGTCGCGTGATCTCGGCGACCGGCCGGTAGGTGATCGCACGCCCATAGGCGAGACAGCGCCCGACGTACCACGGGACGCCGGGCCCGAGCCGTCCGCGCAGCGCCACGAGCAGGCTCGTCTTGCCGATCCCGGCGTCACCGACGACGGTGACGAGCTGGGGCCGACCGCCACCGGTCACGCGGGTCCAGGTCGCGCCCAGCAGAGCAAGCTCGTCGCGGCGGCCGACGAACGCCGGCCGAGCGCCACCGGAGCCGCGTCGCGACCGGGCGGGATCCGCGCCGGCCAGCGTGCCGTCCACGACCCGGAAGACGCCGCGGGTGGCGGCCACCACCCGCTCGCCCACGGCGACCGCGCCCGCCGGCGCGGCGCCGGCCAGACGGGCGGCCGCACTCACCGGTGCGCCGGCCACGGCCGAGCCCTCCGCCAGGACCTCACCGCTTTCGACCCCGATGCGGACCGCCACGGCCGTGTCCGCGGTCTCGCGCAGCGCGAGCGCCGCGTGCAGGGCCCGCTCCGCATGGTCCTCCTGCGCCGCCGGCGCCCCGAACGCGGCAAGCAGCGAGCCGCCGATGCCGAGCTCGACCTGGCCGCCCGCAGCACGGAGCGTCTCGGCGGCGGCCTGGCGTCCGCGCTCGAGTCGCGCGGCGAGCCGCTCACTGTCCGCATCGCCGCTCGCGGCCGCGAGCTCGATGACGACGACGGTTGCGAGCTTGCGTTCCGCTCCAGAGGGAGCAGGCGGCGGCGGAGCGGGCGGCTCGAGCGCCGGGTCGTGGGCGAGGATGGAGCGCTCGACGGCCTGCAGCTCCGGGCCCGGCTCCAGGCCCAGCTCGTCCACCAGGACGCGCCGCGCCCGCCGGTAGGCGCCCAGCGCGTCCGCCTGCCGACCCGAGCGGTAGAGGGCGAGCATGAGCTGTCCGTGCAGGCGTTCACGGAGCGGCTCCTCGGCGACCAGGCGCTCGAGCTCGCCGACGCACTCGGCGTGCCGGCCGAGCTGAACGTCGGCCGCGATCCGGTCCTCGAGCACGGCGAGCCGCAGATCCTCGAGCCGAGCCGCCTCGCCGCGCGCGAACGGCTCGTCGGCCGCGTCGGCCAGCGCCGCACCGCGCCAGAGGCCGAGCGCCTCGCGCAGTTGCGCGGCACCCCCTGCCGGATCACCGGCCGTCAACGCGGCCCGCCCTCGGCCGGCGAGCGCCTCGAAACGTCGCACGTCGACCTCCTCCGGCTCGACCCTGAGCTGGTAGCCGGAGCCCTGCGTCAGGATCCGCTCCGCGCCGATGGTCTGCCGCAACCCACGCACGTAGACGTGCAGCGCCTTGGTCGCGGTGGGAGGCGGCCGCTCGCCCCAGAGCGCGTCGATCAGCGCATCGGCGGAGACCGTACGACCGGGCTCGAGCAGCAGGCGCGTCAGCAGGACGCGCGGCTTGCCTCGGCGGAGCGCGAGGGCGTGTTCGCCGTCGCGCACGTCGAGCGGCCCGAGGAGCCTGAAGTCCATCCAGGCCGTTGTCTCACGTTACGCCGCCGGAGGCAACTACGCCGGCTGCGCGTTCGCGGCGGCGGCCCGCATCGGCGGCGGCGTCACCAGGGCGGCGACGACGACCAGCGAGAACGCGAGCAGCTGCAGCAGGATGCCGAGCGTGTCCGACGGCATCGGATCGCCGAACACGACGATTCCGCCGATGATGCACGACACGTTGGCGGCCGTGGAGGTCGAGGCGATGACCGGGACGGCCTCGCCGTCCTGCAGGCCTCGGGCGGAGGCGTAGAACGCGACGATCGACGCGAGGATGGCGACGCCGAGCCAGGGCGAGAGGAGGATCGCGAGCGGGCCGTCGAGGCCCGTGAGCGCCTTGATCGCGACGTCGGAGACCCCGAACAGCGTGCCGGCGGCGGCGCCGAGCATGATCCCGTGATGGTGGTCGGGAGCACCCATGCGCGGGCCGCTGATGAGCAGCGCGCCGATCGCGAGCATGCCGCCCTCGAAGGTCAGCATGCCGGCCAGCGAGTAGCTCGAGTGCGCACCGCTGTGGCCGGGGAGCGTGACGACGAGCAGGAGCAGGCCGACGGCGGTCATGGCCACGCCGAGCCACTGGCGGCGGCCGACCTCGAAGCCGAACAGACGGTCGGCGAGCACGGCGAGGATGACGACGCCGGTCGACAGCACGGCCTGGACGACCGACAGCGGGGCGAGCGCGAGCGCGCCGACGTGGAGGATCCACGCGCCGAGGGCGACGCCCATGCCGATCGCGAACCACGGAGAGGAGAACAGCGAACGCACCGTCCGGAGCGGGTGGCGGATGTCGACCTTCGGCGCCGCGTTGGCGCCGCGATGCTTATACAGGAAGCCCAGCTGCGTGGCGACAGCACAGGCCAGTGCGAGCAGGATCCCCAGATTCAGCGTCAAGTGTC
This sequence comes from Solirubrobacteraceae bacterium, assembly GCA_036257565.1. Taxonomy (GTDB): domain Bacteria; phylum Actinomycetota; class Thermoleophilia; order Solirubrobacterales; family Solirubrobacteraceae; genus DASSUW01. Next base: position 12,604 of record DATAFH010000080.1, read on the forward strand.
GTTCAACCCCAGAAAAGCGTTGCGGACCGGCGGCCCGACTCTCCTCTACATCGGAACTCAAGGCCCCCGCCTTGAGTCGAGGAAGCGCTGGACACTAGCGTGCCCCGATGTGGGCCCGACCAATCCTTCGGTGGGCTTTAGGTAGCCCCTCCTTAAGCGCGAAGCGCCGGGATCCCACCTATCGGGGATCCCGGCGCAAGAGGCGCTCCACGCCGGCTAGCGGTTGTCGCCGCCGCCGCCGCTGCCGTCGCCGCCGCCGCCGACGTCCAGATCCGAGCCGATGTCGTCGAACGACCCGCCCGACGTGCCGAATCCGGCGTTGATCTCGTCGAGCTCGGAGGTGTCGAAGGCCGGGCCGAAGCCCTGCAGGCCCTCGCCGTCCTCGAGGCCGAGCTCGGCGGCGAGGTCGTCGCCCTCGAGCAGCCCGACGTCGTCGATCCCGCGGGGGAGCGGCTCCGCCGGCTCGATCTCGATCGTGCGGTAGCGCTTGAGCCCGGTGGCGGCCGGGATCAGCTTGCCGATGATCACGTTCTCCTTCAGGCCGGCGAGGCGGTCGATCTTGCCCTCGAGCGCCGCGTCGGTGAGCACCTTGGTGGTCTCCTGGAAGGAGGCCGCCGACAGGAACGAGTCCGTGGCCAGCGAGGCCTTGGTGATGCCGAGGATCTTCTCCTCGGCCGTCGCCGCCTCGCCACCGGCGGCGATCACCTTGTCGTTGATCCGCTTGAACTCGTGCCGGTCCACGAACTGGCCCGGGAGCAGGTCCGTGTCGCCCTTCTGCAGCACCTGCAGCTTCTTGAGCATCTGGCGGCAGATGAGCTCGATGTGCTTGTCGTTGATGTCGACGCCCTGGGACTTGTAGACCTCCTGCACCTCCTTGATGAGGTACACCTCGGTCGCGGTCCGGCCGCGGAGCTCGAGCAGCTCGTGCGGGTACAGCGAGCCCTCGTTGAGCTGCGTGCCCGCCTCGATCTTCTCGCCCTCGGCGACGTGCAGGCGCGTGCGGCGCGGGAACGTGTGACGGTGCTCCTCGCCCGCGTCGTCCGTGATCACCACGGTCCGCGCCTTGTCCGTGTCCTCGATCGAGACCACGCCGGCGACCTCGGCGATCTTGGCCAGGCCCTTCGGCTTGCGCGCCTCGAACAGCTCGACGACACGCGGCAGGCCGTGCGTGATGTCCGCGCCGGCGACGCCGCCGGTGTGGAACGTCCGCATGGTCAGCTGGGTACCCGGCTCGCCGATCGACTGCGCGGCGATGATGCCGACCGCGTCGCCGATCATGGCCGTCTTGCCGCTGGCCAGCGAGCGGCCGTAGCACGCCTGGCACACGCCCGTCGTCGCCTCGCACTTGAGCACGGAGCGGACGGGGATCGTGACCGAGCGGTCGTCGCCGAACGCCTCGAGCAGCTCCGCGAGGGTCTCGCGGCTGATCTCGGTGCCGGCCTGGATGAGCACCTTCGAGCCCTTCTTCACGTCACCGGCCGTCCAGCGGCCGATCAGCATGTCGTTCGGCTCGCCCGTCTCCTTGTAGAGCGGGGCGTCGAGGTGCTCCTCGGTGCCGCAGTCCTCGATCCGGATGATCACGTCCTGCGCGACGTCCACCAGGCGGCGGGTCAGGTAGCCCGAGTCCGCCGTGCGGAGCGCCGTGTCGGCGAGGCCCTTGCGGGCGCCGTGCGTCGAGGTGAAGTACTCGATCACGTCCAGGCCCTCCATGAAGTTCGCCTTCACGGGCCGCTCGATGATCTCGCCCTTCGGGTTGGCCATGAGGCCGCGCATGCCGGCCAGCTGGCGGATCTGCTTGAACGATCCGCGCGCGCCGGAGTTGGCCATCATGTAGATCGAGTTCAGCTGGTCGGCGCCCTCGATGTTCTCGATCATCGCGTCCGCCACCTCGTCGGTGGCGGCGTTCCACTTGTCGGTGACCGCCTGGTGGCGCTCCTCCTGCGTGATCAGGCCTTCCTCGTACTGCTCCTGGATCGCGCGGACCTCCGCCTCGTACTTGGAGAGGATCTCCCCCTTCGTCGGCGGGACCAGCACGTCGTTCTTGGAGATCGTCACGCCCGCCTGGGTGGCGTAGTGGAAGCCGAGGTCCTTGAACGCGTCCAGCACCAGCGCGATGGCCGGGGCGCCGTACGTCTGGATCAGCTCGTCCACGAAGGTCGTGACGTCACGCTTCTTGAGCGTCTTGTTGATGAAGCGGTAGCTCGTGCGATCGAACTCCTCGCCCAGGGCCTCCTCCAGCGCCCGCTCGATGCGGTCGTTGAAGATGATCCGCCCCACCGTGGTGAGGATGTGGCCGCCCTTGCGACCGGGCGCGCGGAACTCCGCCAGGTCGTGCAGCTTGACCATGCCGTGCTCGTAGGAGAGCTCGGCCTCCTGCGCCGTGCGGAACGTGTGCGGACGGATCTTCTCGCGGTCCATCGCCTCGAGCTCGGCCTCGTCCGGTCCGTACGAGAGGTAGTACGTGCCAAGCACCATGTCCTGCGTCGGCGTCGCCAGCGGCGACCCGTGCGCGGGGGACAGGATGTTGTTGCTCGAGAGCATGAGCACGCGGGCCTCCGCCTGCGCCTCGGCGCTGAGCGGGAGGTGGACCGCCATCTGGTCGCCGTCGAAGTCCGCGTTGAACGCGTGGCAGACGAGCGGGTGGACCTGGATCGCCTTGCCCTCCACGAGTACGGGCTCGAACGCCTGGATGCCCAGGCGGTGGAGCGTCGGCGCGCGGTTGAGCAGCACGGGGTGCTCGTGGATGACCTCCTCGAGCACGTCCCAAACCTCCGGGATCATCGAGTCGACCATCTTCTTGGCCGCCTTGATGTTCTGGACGGCCTTGCGCTCGACGAGCCGGGCCATGATGAACGGCTTGAACAGCTCGAGCGCCATCAGCTTCGGCAGGCCGCACTGGTGCAGGCGC
>DATAFH010000081.1:0-8005 GCA_036257565.1 Solirubrobacteraceae bacterium
AGCGCCCCGATGAGCGCCCCCTCGCCCGCCCCGACCAAGGCGCCCCGCCCTATGGTCATGCGCCCGGTCACCTGCTCGACGGAGCGCAGGCCGGTACCGATGATCGCGCCGCGCTCGACGGCGAAACCCTGGTCGGAGAGCCAGTCGACGGCGCGCTCGGCGTCCTGGTAGTCGGTGTAGGAGGCGATGGTGCGTCGGCGCGCGGACGTCTCGACCGGCGTCGCTTTCGTCGTGGTCCGAATGTGAGCCATTGCGTGTTCCTTCGTCTCGTGGGTTGTTGTCCATGTGGACGCAGCGCCACGAGTCTCGGCTCTGCCTGGATGATTGATCATCACGCGCTTTGTGTGATCCGGCGACGGTGGGGCACCGTGATCACTCAAGTCGTGTGATGACGGCTCACCCGCTCCTGCCTCAGGCTGATCGCGTAACTCTGACCCGATCCACGAGGAGAACCTCATGAGTGAGCACGCCGCAACACCACATTTGGACAAGCCCGAGACACCGCCCGCCGTCGAGGGTCTTCGCGGGAAGGCCCGCGAGATCACCGGCTACTGGTGGGTCTGGCTCGTCGCCGGGATCTCCTGGCTCATCATCTCGCTCGTCATCCTGCAGTTCGACGACGCCTCGGTCACCACGGTCGGCGTCCTCGTCGGCTTCATGTTCCTGCTCGCCAGCGTCCAGAACTTCGTCCTCGCGGCCGTGGCCGAATCGCTGCGCTGGCTGTGGGCGCTGTTCGGCGTGCTGTTCGTGATCGCTGGAGTCGTCTGCTTCGTCAACCCGGAGGAGACGTTCGCCGGGATCGCCGACATGCTCGGCTTCCTCTTCCTGGTGCTCGGCATCTGGTGGATGGTCCGGGCGTTCCTCGAGCGGCCGCTCAACCCGCTCTGGTGGCTCGGGCTGATCTCCGGCATCCTGATGACGTGCATGGCATTCTGGACCGCCGGCCAGTTCTTCTTCGAGAAGGCCTACATCCTGCTCGTGTTCGCCGGCATCTGGGCGCTGATGGAAGGGATGGGCAGCATCGTCCGCGCCTTCACGGTGCGCCAGCTGCACAAGGAGCTCTAGAGCTCGAGTCGCCGATCGCGCCCATGTTCGATCAGGCTCTGCAGAGGCGCATCGTCGCGGCGCTCGGCGCGAACCCACGCGTGGACGACGACGAGATCGCCGTCGAATGCTTCGACGGCGGTCACGTCGTCCTGCGCGGGCGTGCCGAGAGCCCGGACAAGAGCACGCAGGCGGTGCGGACGGCCTCCGCGGTTCCAGGCGTCCGCACCGTCGACGACCAGCTGAGCCCACGGCGGCGAGATGCACGCCACCGCGCCGACGCCAGGACGGAGGCGGCCGTCCTCGACGCATTCATCGACGACGACGCGCTGCCCGCCGAGACCATGCACGTCCACGCTTCCGACGGGACCGTCACGCTGAGCGGCCGAGTCGACTTCCCGTACCAGCGCGAGGAGGCCGAGGAGGTGGCCATGGCCGTTCCCGGCGTTTCGGAGATCCGCAACGAGCTGAGCGTCTGGATACGGGTCTCGGTCAACGAGGTAACGGAGCGCGTGACCAAGGCGATCGGGGAGGCCGGCGCCGATCAGCTCACGGTGACCACCCACCACAACGTCGTCACGCTGAGCGGCACGGTCCGCTCCAGGGCCGACCGTGATGCGGCGGTCGCCGCGGCGGCGAACGCCGATGCGGTCGTCGACGTCGAGGACAGGATCCGCGTCATGGCCTGACCGACTGGCCTCCCGCCGGCCTATGCCGGCGGCGGGCCGCCCGGCGCCAGCAGCCGCAGCTCGCGGGCGCGAGCGACCGCCTCGCTGCGGCTGTGGGCGTCGAGCTTGGCGTAGATGTGGCGAAGATGGGTCCTCACGGTGTTGGGGGAGACGTACAGCTCGGCCGCGATCTCGCTCGCCTTGAGGTTGCTGGGCAGGTATCGCACGACACGCATCTCCGCCTCGCTGAGCTCGTCCCGTCGCAGCGCCGCCGCGCGCTCCGGCCGTGGCGCGCCGCCGCGCAGCAGGTCGAGGATCGTCGACAGGAGCGCGCCGTGAGCGCTGCGGTGACGGGGATGGCGCTCCAGCAGCTCCCGCACCGGCACGAGCAGGAATTGCAGGATCGTTCCGTCCCGCTCCGCCAGCTCGTGCGCGCGCTCGATCGACGCCTCGGCGGCGGCGGGATCGCCGAGCCGCTCGCGAGCGGCAGCGTCGAGCAGCAGCGCGTGCGCGGTCGCGCGGCGCAGGTTGAGCACCTGCGCGGAGCCGTCGACCCCCGGCTCCGCCACGTTCGAGACCATCGGCGCCAGCACGTCCAGCGCATCCTGCGGGCGGCCTTCGGCCAGTGCGAGCGCCGCGGCGGCGATGCGCATCCCCGCGCCGTCGCGCTCGCCGGCGTCGAGGGCGGCGAGCGTGGCCCGCACCGCCGCCGTCTCGCCCAGCAGGCCCTGCGTGTGCAGGATCCAGCCGCGCACTTCCACCGGGAGCACGTGCTCGCGGGCGAGCGAGGGACCCACGGTCTCCGCGGCGCGGAACTCCGCCAGGGCGTCCTCGAACCGGCCCTGCCCGAGCCGCACGAAGCCGCGCACGTAGCGGAGCACCGGCTCCGTCTCGAGCTCCTCCGCCTGCGTCTGCCCCCCCCGGTCCAGCCATCGCTCGGCCTCGTCGATGCGACCCAGCCACGCGAGCGCCGCCGCACCCGCGGCGACGGCCGGAGCGACGATGCGATGGGTCCCCCAGCCGTGTGCCTCGGCGAGCGTCACCGCTTCCTCGCCCAGCTGCAGCCCGGCGTGGACCGGTGACCCGGTGATCACGGCCGCCAGCGCCAGCTGGCCGAGGCACCCGATCTCCAGATAGGGCCGGCTGATGCGGCGGGCGAGCGCCAGCGCCTCTTCGAGGTCGCGATGCGCGTCATCGACGTTCAGCGACCACAGCTGGGCGATCCCGAGGCTCATCAGCGCCGACGCTCGATGGTCGTCGGCACGCCGCCCGCCCATCTCCGCCGCGTGTGCATCCAAGGACCGCATCGCCTGCCGCGCCGTGTCGAGATCGCCGCGCCGGCAAGCCAGCCACAGCCGCGCGCTGGACAGCTGCAGGTCGAAGAGCCGCCTCTGGTCGCCGGGCACCGTCGCGACCAGACGCTCGGCCACGGAGAGGTACGCCGGAACCTCGTCGAGAAGGCCGTCATAGAGCCGAGCCGTGGCAAAGGCCAGCGCCAGCTCGGCATCCGCCTGCGAGGCCTCGGTCGGGAAGGCGGTCAGCAGCGCCCGCAGGGTCGCCTTGCGGCCGTCGAACACCAGATCGACGTAGTTGGCGGCCAGCAGCCCGGCGGCGCGCCCCCAGTCGCCCGCGGACTGGGCGTGCCGGATCGCCTCGACCACGTGGCCGTGCCCGTCGAACCACTGCGCCGCCGCGCGGTGGAGCGAGGCGATCAGCGCCGGGGAGGCCCGCCGCAGCTCGAGCTGGAGCAGATCACTGAGCAGGTGGTGGTACCGAAACCACGTCCGCCCCACGTCGAGCGCGGCGACGAAGGCGTTCGCGTCCTCGAGGCGTTGCAGGATCTCCTCTGAGCCCTTGCCGCCGGTCAGGGCGTCGGCCAGCGGACCGCTCACCCGCTCGAGTATGGAGGTGCGCAGGAGCAGCTCGCGGACCTCCGGGGGCTGGCGCTCCAGCACCTCGGCCAGGAGATAGCCCGCCACGGTGCGCTCGCTGCCGCAGAACTCGGCGACGAAGCGCTCCGGGTCCGGGTGCAAGGCCAGCGAGATCGCCGCCAGCCGCACCCCGGCAACCCAGCCTTCGGTCCGCTCGTGCAGCAGGGCCACGGCGGTGTCGGACAGCGTGACCCCGCTGCTGTCCATGAGCTGGCGCGTCTCCTGCAGCGAGAAGCGCAGATCCGGGGCCCGGATCTCCGTGAGGCGCCCCGCCAGCCGCAGCCCGTGCAGCCCGAGCGACGGCTCCTCGCGCGTGACGATCACGAGTCGCAGCTCCAGGGGCAGGCTGGCCACGAAGTGGTCGAGCCACCGCAGCGCATCGTCCGAGCGCAGCTCGTGCAGGTCGTCGATGACCAGCACGACCGGCTGCTCGAGCGAGTGCAAATCCGACAGCAGGCGCTCGACAACGGCCTGCCCCTCGAAGGCCGGCGTGGCGGCCACCCGCTCCACCAACTCGTCCCGGCCGATCGCAGCAGCGAGCTCGTCGATGACCGACAGCCAGAAGCGCTGCGCATCGCGCTCGCGGCGTTCCACCGAGACCCAGGCCACCCGACCGCCCGGCCCCTCGGAGTCGAGCCAGGACCGCACCAGCACCGTCTTGCCGCTGCCTGCGGGGCCGCACACGAGCATCACCTCGCCCGCCCCGGCCGCCGACAGCCGGTCGAAGAGCACTGGCCGCGCGACAAGCCCGCGCGCAGCCGGCGGGCGCTCCAGGTTGGCTCTGCTTGTCCGGATCGTGGCCACGGCTGCCCACGGGGACCCTACCGGCCGGCGCCGGTCCCGAGAAAGGGGACGCCAGAGATGGCGTGAGGCAATCACCCAGACCATGTGACGACGGGTCACCCAGCCGGATCTCAGGCTCACGCTCATGAACCACCGTGCAACCGAGCGTCGACGTGCGGTCGTGGCTCTCGGCGGCAACGCCCTCCTGAGGCGCGGAGAGCCGCTGGAGGCCGCCAACCAGGCGCGGGCCGCGCGCGATGCGGCGCGGCTGCTGGCGGGAGCCTCGCTGACCCATCAGCTCGTCATCACGCACGGTAACGGCCCGCAGGTGGGGCTGCTGGCGCTCATGAGCGACGCGTACACGGAGACGGACCCGTATCCGCTCGACGTCCTCGACGCCGAGACCGAGGGCCAGATCGGCTACGTGCTCGAGCTGCAGCTCGACAACTTCATCGACCACCAGGACACGGTCGCCGTCATCACGCGGATCGTGGTGGACGGGGACGACCCGGCATTCCGATCCCCGTCCAAGTTCATCGGACCGGTGTACACGCACGCCGAGGCGAGCGAGGCGGCAGACCGGCACGGGTGGACGGTCGCACGGGACGGCGACCACTGGCGCCGCGTCGTGCCCTCGCCCGAGCCGCGCCGGATCGTGCAGCTGGGCGCCATCGAGCAGCTCGTGGACGCCGGCTTCCTCGTGGTCTGCGCCGGCGGCGGCGGCGTGCCGGTGGTCGAGGACGAAGACGGCCGCCACCGCGGCGTCGAGGCGGTCATCGACAAGGACCTCGCCTCGTCGCTGCTCGCGATCGACCTGGGAGCCGACGCCCTCGTGCTGGCCACCGACGTCGACGCCGTCTACGACGATGACCTCCCGATCGCGCGCGCGACGCCCGAGGGGTTGCGCACACGACAGTACCCCGCGGGCTCGATGGGCCCGAAGGTGGACGCGGCGTGCCGGTTCGTCGAGCGCACCGGCGGGACGGCGGCGATCGGAAGCCTCGACGAGATCGAGGAGATCCTCGACGGCCGTGCCGGCACCCAGGTGAGCGCGGCGGGTCCGACGCTCGAGCACGACGGAGGACGACGTGCGCGCGTTGCCTGAAGAGCGGCCGGCCGCCGCGTCGGCTCACCGGGTCCGTGAGCTGATGCCGGAGCTGAAGGCGGATCTGCTGCGGCTCGCACGCATCCCGTCGATCGCCTTCCCGGGCTTTCCGACGGATCGGCTGTGGGCGGCCTTCGACATCGTCGCCCACCTCTTTCACGATGCCGGTGTCGAGAACGTCGAGACGCTCTCGCTGCCCGACACGGCGCCGATCGTCACGGGCGAGATCCCGGCGCCCGCCGGCGCGCCGACGGTCCTGCTGTACGCGCACTACGACGTCCAGCCGCCAGGCGACGAGCGGCTCTGGGAGAGCCCGCCGTTCCATCCGACCGAGCGCGACGGTGCGATCTATGGGCGCGGGGTTGCCGACGACAAGGCGGGCGTGATCGCCCACGTCGGCGCCGTGCGGTTCTTCGATGCCAGGCCGCCGGTCGGCATCAAGCTGTTGATCGAAGGGCAGGAGGAGCGCGGGAGCGCGCTCGACGCCTACCCGCGTGAGCGGCCCGACCTGTTCGCCGCCGACGCGATCGTGGTCGGCGATGCGGGCAACGTCCGTCCGGGCATCCCCACGCTCACGACCGCTCTGCGGGGTGACGCCGAGGTCGTCGTCGAGGCGAGGACGCTGGCCGAGGCCCGGCACAGCGGCGCGTTCGGCGGCGCCGCCCCGGACGCCTTGATCGCGCTGCTCCACGCGCTTGCGACGCTGCACGACAAGGATGGGAACGTGGCTGTGGCCGGGCTGCGCCGTGCGCCCTGGCTCGGCGCCTCGTACACCGAGGACGAGTTCCGCGCCGTCGCCGGCGTCGAGCCCGGGGTGCCGCTATTCGGCACCGGCGGCCTCGGCGAGCGCCTGTGGTCGGGCCCGGCGATCACGGTGGTCGGCGTTGACGCCCCGTCCGTCGACGAGGCCGTCAACGCCGTCGTGCCGTACGCACGCGCGAAGCTCAATCTGCGCGTCCATCCGGAGCAACGTGCCGCCGACGCGCGGGAGGCGCTGATCCGCCACCTCGAGGCCGTGTGCCCGTTCGGGGTCGCCGTCACCGCGGCGCCTGCGGGTGAGGCCGGCGACGGCTTCGCCGCGACCACGGGCGGTCGCGCCTACCAGGCGGCCACCGCTGCGCTGCAAGCGGCGTGGGGCCGCGAGCCGGTGCACATGGCCATGGGCGGCGCCATCCCGCTTGCCGCCGCACTGCACGAGGCGGTGCCGGACGCCGAGATCCTGCTCTTCGGCCCGCAGGATGCCCTCTGCAACCTCCACGCGCCCAACGAGCGCCTGCTGGTCGGCGAGCTCGAACGAGCCGTGGTCGCCGAGGTCGAGTTTCTCACGGAATACGCGGCTCGAAAGGAGAATGGACGATGAGCTCGCCACCGAAGGCCACGACGCGCGAGACTCCGCCGCCCGCCGCCGAGCCTCCCGCGCCTCCGGACGGCGGGCCGCCGCCCGAGACCGAGCCGCGCAGGTTCCGCTTCCCGAGCGCCTTCACCGTGCTGCTGATCGTCGCGGTGGCGGTCTGGGTGATCGCGATGATCATCCCTGCGGGCCAGTACGACGAGAAGGACGGCTCTCCAGTCCCGGGCACCTATCACGAGGTGCCGTCGCCGATGGACTTCCGCGAGCGCGTCAACGACCTGTTCCTGTCGCCGGTCAACGGCCTCTACGGGATCCAGGACGCCGAGACCGGCGTGGTCTCTCCGGGCGCGGTCGGCGAGCTGTTCGGCGCCGCCCAGGTGTTTCTCTTCGTGCTGGCGATCGGGTCCTTCATCACGGTGATGTTCGCGACCGGTGCGCTCGACCGCGGGATCGCGCGCCTCGCCTACCGGACCCGCGCCCGGGGCTGGCTGATGATCGTGGCGATCATGTCGGTCTTCTCGCTGCTTGGCTCGGTCGAGGGCATGGCCGAGGAGACGCTCGGCTTCTACGGGCTGATCGTTCCGCTGATGCTCGCGCTCGGCTATGACCGGATGGTCGCGGCCGCCGTGATCCTCGTCGGGGCCGGCGTCGGCGTGATCGGTTCCACCGTGAACCCGTTCTCGATCGGCATCGCCTCCGGCTTTGCCGACACCTCGATCGGCGACGGCATCGGCCTCCGGTTCGTCATGTGGATCGTGCTGACGGGCGTCGCGATCGCCTACGTGCTGCGGTACGCGCGCAAGGTCCAGGCGGATCCGTCGGCGTCGCTCGTCGGCTTCCGGCCCGGCGAGCGCGAAGAGGCCGTCAAGGCGACGGCCGAGGAACCGCCGCGGCTCACCACGCGGCACAAGATCGTCCTGTGGGCGGTCGCCTTCACGTTCGCGTTCATGATCTTCTCGATCATCCCGTGGTCAGGCATCTTCGTGGGCCCGGACGCCGAGCCGTACTCGTGGGAGCTCGGCTGGTGGTTCCCCGAGCTGACCGTGCTGTTCCTCGTCGCCGCGGTGCTGCTCGGCATGTTCGGCGGCCTCGGCGAGAACCGCCTGACCACCACGATCGCCAA
>DATAFH010000082.1:0-1632 GCA_036257565.1 Solirubrobacteraceae bacterium
CTCGGGGGAGTCACCGTGGCCGATCGCGCCGGAGGAGTGGGAGGCGCGCGCCGCCGAAGTCCTCGAGCCGGGCCCGTTCGACTACATCGCCGGCGGCGCGGGCTCGGAGGCGACCATGCGCGCGAACCTGGAGGCGTTCGAACGGCGGCGGCTACGGCCGCGGATGCTGACCGGGAACAGCGAGCGCGACATCTCGGTGGAAGTGCTGGGGACGACGTCGCCGGCTCCCTTCCTGCTCGCGCCGATCGGCGTGCTCTCGATCGCTCACGCGGAGGGAGAGCTGGCCGCGGCGCGCGCGGCGGCTGCGACCGGCGTGCCGATGGTGCTCTCGAGCGCGGCCTCGCACTCAATCGAGGAGGTCGCGGAGGCCATGGGCGGCGCTCAGCGCTGGTTCCAGCTCTACTGGGTGAACGACCGTGACGTCGCGGTCAGCCTTGTCGAGCGGGCCGAGGCGGCCGGTTACGGCGCCATCGTCGTTACGCTGGACACGCTGACCCTAGGCTGGCGACCCCGCGACCTGAGCAAGGCCTACCTCCCGTTCGTGACCGGCGAGGGCTGCGCGCAATTCTTCTCCGACCCCGTCTTCCGGAGCAAGCTCGAGCGGCCGCCGGAGGAGGACGTGCTCGCTGCGGCCGTGGCCATGCTGGCCACGTTCCCGAACCTCGGCCTGAGCTGGGACGACCTCGCGTGGCTCCGCGACCGGACCAAGCTCCCGCTGCTCGTCAAGGGCGTGCTCACGGGCGAGGACGCGCTGCGGGCGCGTGAGTGCGGCGTCGACGGCATCGTCGTCTCCAACCACGGCGGCCGGCAGGTGGACGGCGCCGTCGCCGCGCTCGACGCGCTCGTCGAGGTACGGGAGGCGGTCGGGCCCGAGGCCGCCGTGCTGATGGACGGTGGGATCCGGCGCGGCGCCGACGTCCTGAAGGCGCTCGCGCTCGGCGCCGACGCGGTGCTGCTCGGGCGGCCGTACGCGTACGGGCTCGCCGTCGGCGGCCAGGAGGGCGTCGAGACCGTGATCCATCACCTGATGGCGGAGACCGACCTGACGCTGGCCCTGATCGGCGGCACTCGTGCCGCCGGCCTCGACTCCTCATGGATCGCGGCGTCGTCCTGACCGAGCTCGAGCGGTTCGGCGTCGAGGAGATCGCCCTCGACGAGCCGGGCCCGGGCGAGGCGAGAGTCAGGATCGAGGCCACCGGGGTCTGTCACTCCGACCTGCATGTCGTCCGCACGGGCTTCAACCACCCGCTGCCGGTGCTGCTCGGCCACGAGGGAGCGGGAGTGGTCGAGGCGGTCGGTGAGGGCGTCGAGCACGTTCGCGCCGGTGAGCGCGTCGTCGTCGGCTGGCGCTCGCCGTGCGGCGAGTGCCGCTGGTGCCTCCGCGGCGCGACGCATCTCTGCCGCACGCCGCCGCTGGCGGCACGGCGGATGCACACGCGAGAGGGGCCGCGACCTGATCGGGGTCTTCCGGACGGGGACGTTCGCGACGCGGACGGTCCTGCCCGGCGCCGCGCTCGTGCCCGTGGCTTCCGACCTGCCCGCGGAGCAGGCGTGCCTGATCGGGTGCGCGGTCGCCACCGGTGTCTGCTCGGTGCTCAAGACGGCCGAGGTCTGGGAAGGGGCGCGGGTCGG
>DATAFH010000083.1:0-13427 GCA_036257565.1 Solirubrobacteraceae bacterium
ATCGCCGCGAGGTAGATCCCGACCAGGTCATCGAGGTGGATCCACGGCATCGGCTGGCGGCCACCGGCCACCGGTCCGCCGACGCCGAGGCGGAAGGGGAGCAGCATCTTCTCGAGCGCGCCGCCGTGTCGGTCGAGCACCACGCCGGTGCGGACGCGCACGACGCGCACGCCGAGCTCCTCGGCGCGCTCGGCCTCACGCTCCCAGACGATGCAGATGTCCGCAAGCACGTCGTGGCCGGGCGGTGCGTCCTCGTCGACCGGGTCGGGGCGGTTCCCGTAGTAGCCGACCGCGGATGAGGAGACGAGCGCCGCGGGGCGGGGCTCGGCGGCACGCAGCCCGTCCACCAGGTTGCGCGTCCCGCGCTCCCGCGAGTCCTTGATGCGGCGCAGCGTCTTGTCGCTCCAACGCTGGGCGATGTCCTCGCCTGCCAGGTGCACGACCGCGTCGCGGCCGGCGAGCGCGTCCGCGGGGGCGGGGCCCGCCCCCGGGTCCCACTGGACGGCCTCGACGCCCGCGGGGAGCTTCTCGCGCGCCGTGGCGGGGTTGCGGGTCAGCACGGTGAGCCGGTCGCCGCGCTCGTGCAGGCGCGCGACGAGCAGCGAGCCGATGCGGCCCGTGGCGCCGGTGAGGGTGATCGTCTTCACGCGTGGAGTACGGCGCGGCTGGAAACCTGGATCGCTCTCGCGATCGGGGCCCCGCCCAACGGGTCATACCGTGTGAAGCGATGTCCCGTTGGGCACTCCCTAAGGCCGGATCGCGCCGAAGTCCTGGGTGTCCCCGCGCGCGTAGCCGATGCTGCCGGGGTCGGCCTCGGCGGCTCCCTCGCGCGTGGCCTGCTCGGCAACCGCCTCCGCCACGGCGGCGGGCACGTCGCGGTTGAACGGCGAGGGGATGATGTGGTCCTCGCGCAGCTCGGCTTCCGGCACCACGGCGGCGATGCCGCGGGCGGCGGCCATCTTCATGTCCTCGGTGATGTCGCGCGCGCGGACGTCCAGCGCCCCGCGGAAGATGCCCGGGAAGCACAGCACGTTGTTGATCTGGTTCGGGTAGTCCGAGCGGCCGGTGGCGATGATGCGCGCGTACGGCTCGGCCTCCTCGGGCGTGACCTCTGGATTCGGGTTGGCCATCGCGAACACCATCGCGTCCTCGGCCATGCGGCCGAGCGCCTCGGGCGGCATGACGCGCGCGCCCGAGAGGCCGACGAACAGGTCGGCGCCGTCGATCACGTCGGCGGGGCCGCCCTGGCGGCGTTCCTCGTTGGTGGCCTCTGCGAACCAGCGCTTGATCGCGGGCATCGAGCCGTCCTGGTAGTCGGCCCGCTCGGTCGACAGCGCTCCGCGGCTGTCGCAGCCGATGATGTGCCGGACGCCGGCGGCGAGCAGGATCCTCGCCACCGCGATGCCGGCCGCCCCGAGCCCGACGACGAGCACGTCGAGGTCCTCGATCCGCTTGCCGGTGAGCTTGAGCGCGTTGTAGAGCGCGGCGAGGACGACGACCGCGGTTCCGTGCTGGTCGTCGTGGAAGACGGGGATGTCGAGCTCCGCGCGCAGGCGCTCCTCGATCTCGAAGCAGCGGGGGGCGCTGATGTCCTCGAGGTTGATGCCGCCGAACGTGGGGGCGACCGCCTTCACGGTGTCCACGATCGCGTCTGGGTCCTTGGTGCTCAGGCACAGCGGGAACGCGTCGACACCGCCGAACTCCTTGAACAGCATCGCCTTGCCCTCCATCACCGGCATCGCTGCCTCGGGGCCGATGTCGCCCAGGCCGAGCACCGCGCTGCCGTCGGAGACGACCGCCACCGTGTTGCGCTTGATCGTGTACTGGAACGCGCGGTCGCGGTCCTCGGCGATCGCCGTGCACACGCGCGCGACGCCGGGGGTGTAAGCCATCGAGAGGTCGTCGCGGGTGCGGAGCGGGTGCTTGTTGCGCTGCTCGATCTTCCCCCCGACGTGCATCAGGAACGTGCGGTCCGTCGTGTCGACGACCTCGGCGCCCTCCACGGCACCGACCGCCTGCACGATCCCGCGGATGTGGTCGGTGTTGGCAGCGTCGACCGTCATGTCGCGCAGCGTGTGCTGGTCGTCCACGCCGACGAGGTCGATCGACCCGATCGTCCCGCCGGCGTTCCCGATCGCCGTCGCGACGCGGCCGAGCATCCCCGGCCGGTGGTCGATCCTCACGCGCATCACGAACGAGAACTGGGCGGACGTGCTCGGCATCTGCCGGGCGGATGCTAATGGCACGGCGGCCTGGCCCGGAGCGCGCGGGATCGTCACCAAGGCGAGCTGGAGGCGCGCCGATCGTGGAGACGCCCGAGGACGCCGTTGCGGCGATCCTTGACGGCCTCTGGATGGACGGCCTGTTACTGAACCCTCCCGGTTGAGTCAGACGAAGATCCGCAGTGCATTTCCGAGCATCAGCTGCGGCACCAGCTCGACGGCGGCGCCGAGAGAGCCAGCCGTCGCGGCCGAAGTTCGTCCTTCGGCGCGCAACAGGGACGCAGCCTTCCGACCCGCCTCCGTGAGTGCTGAAGTTCATCCCGCCGCGACGCAGCGGGGGCCGAGCTAGTAGCCCAGCTTGGCGAGGCGCTCGGCCTCGGCCTGGCGCTTGGCATCGCGCTCCGCCCGGCGCTCGTCCTCGCGGTCCTTGCGCTGACCCTCGCTGTCCACGTGGACGATGCGGACCGAGGAGCGGAAGGAGCCGTCGCGGCCGTGGGCCTCGAGCTCCTCGCGTCGGGCGGGCCGGCCGCGGTCGCGGTCAGGACGGTCGCCGCGGTACCCGCCACCGCCACCGCCGCCACCGCCGCCGCCGCCCGGGCGGTCAGACCGGCGCCCGCGGCCGCCGCGGCCGCGGCGGTCGTCGCCCGAGGTGCGCGGGTTCACGATCGCCTTGACATCCCGCACCGGCGTCGCCGCGAGCCGCACCCAGGCGGTGAACACGGGGTCGCCGGGCTTGTGGCCCTGCGCCTGCTCGGCGCACACCGAGGACCACTTCATCGTCTCGCCGTCGTCGCGCCGCTTGGGCTGCAGCGCCTCGCGGACCGCCTCGGCACCGCCGACACGCTCGATCGCCGCCACGAGCCGTGCTTGCGCACGGGCCGAGCGGCTCGGCGACGTCGCGGGCGGGCTGGCGGACTGCGGTTGCTGCGGCGCCTCCTCGGCGGGCGCCTCGGCTGCGGGCTGCTCGTCCGCGGCGGGCTCGGGCTCGTGCGCCTCGACCGCCGCCTGCTCCTGCTTGCGCAGCTCCGTGAGTTTCGCGAAGAACGTCCGCCGATGCCGCTCGGCCGCGGTCAGCCGCCGCCGGCGCCGTGGCCGCTCACCCTGGCCACCGCGACCCGGCCGCTGCCCCTGGGACGCCGCTTGTGCGCCGGACGCCGCGGCAGCGGTTGGGGGCGCCTCCGCCGAGGGGGCCTCGGCCGGCGTCTCGGCCGCCGGGGCCTCGGCCGGCGTCTCGGCCGCCGGCGTCTCGGCGGGCGTCTCGGCCGCCGGCGTCTCGGCGGGCGGTGCTGCCTCGGCCGTCGCCGCCTCAGGGGGCGGGGGCTCGGTGGCCGGTGGCGTCTCCGCGGGTGCGTCGGGCGCCGCCGCCGGGGTGGGATCGAGGTTGCCTTCGGCGGCCGTGGGCTCGTCGGGCGGCGGGGTCGGGTCCTGGTCCTGGTGGCGAGGCGTGTCCGTCATCGGGGCTGCCGCAGGCGCATGAACCCGCCAGCATAGCGGCGCGTCTCGGCCCGCGACCGCACGGGTCCACACGCCGGATACCGGTGGTCCCGCCCGCAAATTCCGACACCGCTGGATCGACCGCCGATCACCGCGTGGCCCTCGCTTCGCTCGTCACCGGCTTCGCCTCGCGACCACCTGAAATCCAAGGGGATTCCTGCGTGTCTGCGTCCTTGTCCGGCGGCGCCGGCGGCCGCCCAACGGCGCCGGAACTCACGGGCGGAACTACTAGCCTTCGAGGGGCCATGGCCCAGACCAACGGAGACGCGCCGCGCGAGCTGTTCCTGATCGACGGCAACTCGCTTGCCTACCGTGCGTTCTTCGCGCTCCCGGAGTCGATCGCGACGTCCGACGGACGGCCCACGAACGCGATCTTCGGCTTCGCGTCGATGCTGGTGAAGATCCTCACCGACTACGGCGAGGTGCCGACGGTGGTCGTGTGGGACGCCGGGATGTCGGGCCGCAAGGAGCTCTCGGCCGACTACAAGGCGCAGCGCACGAGCCGTCCCGACCTGCTCAAGCTCCAGTGGCCGCATCTGCGTCCGCTGGTGGAGGCGTTCGGGTACCGCAACATCTCCGTCGAGGGGTTCGAGGCCGACGACGTGATCGCCGCGCTCGTCGACCAGGCGCGCAACCGCGGGATCCCCGTGATGGTGGTCACCGGCGACCGCGACGCGTATCAGCTCGTCGGCGACGGCGTGCGGATCATGACCACGTCGCGGGGGATCACGGACACGAAGGTCTACGACCGCCAGGGCGTGATCGACCGCTACGGCATCCCGCCGGAGCGGATCCCGGACTTCATCGGCCTCAAGGGCGACACCTCCGACAACATCCCCGGCGTCCCCGGGATCGGCGACAAGACGGCGTCCGAGCTGCTGCAGCGCTTCGGCGACCTGGACTCGGTGCTCGCCCACGTCGACGACATCTCGGGCGCCAAGCGCAAGCAGAACCTGGTCGAGCACGCGGACGCCGCGCGGCTCTCCAAGCAGCTCGCCACGATGGTCCACGACGTCCCGATCGACCTCGACCTCGAGGCCGAGCTCAGCCGCTCGCCCAACCGCGGGAACCTGCGCACCGTCTTTCGCGAGTGGGAGCTGCGCGACCCGCTGCGCCGCCTCGAGGAGGCGCTGGCGATGGCCGAGATGGAGGCGATCCCGCGGCCGGAGGCGCTGCAGGCGCGGACGGTGCCGGTCAGGCAGGACGCGACGCCCCAGGACGTGGCCGCGCTCGAAGGCGACGAGCTCGTCCTCGTCGCGGTCGCCCCCGAGGTGCCGGAGGGCGAGCTGCTTCCGCGCGAGCCGCGCTGGCGCTTCGGCGCCTACGCGGGCGGCGGGACCGCGCTGGCCGGCGAGGTCGACGACCCCGCCGAGCTCGTGCGCGCTGCTGGAGACCGACCGGTCGTCGCCCACGACGCCAAGGCGCTCGGCGACGTCCCCGCCAACCTCGTCTTCGACACCCAGATCGGCGCCTACCTGCTCGATCCGGCGCGTCGCGGCTTCCCGCTCGACGAGCTCGCCGAGGAGCGCGGCCTGGCCGTCACTGCCGACGACGAGAACGCCGCCCGCGCCGTGCTCGTGCACGACCTCGCCGTGCTCCAGCGCGAGCAGCTCAACGAGCGCGGCCTGACCGACCTGCTCACCGACATCGAGCTGCCGCTCGTGCACGTGCTGCGCGAGACCGAGAAGATGGGCATCAAGCTGGACACCCGTCGCCTGGAGGAGGCGGCGAGCAGCATCCGCGCCGACGCCGAGCAGCTCGAGCGCGAGATCTGGGAGCTTGCGGGCGAGGAGTTCATGATCGGGTCGCCGCAGCAGCTCGCCGACGTGCTGTTCGTCAAGCTCGGCCTGTCCCGCAAGCGCCGCGGCAAGACCGGCTTCTCGACCGACGCGCGGGTGCTGCAGGCGATCCGCGACGAGCACCCGATCGTCCCCAAGATCGAGCGCTGGCGGGAGCTGACCAAGCTCGTCCAAACGTACCTCGACGCGCTGCCTGCCTGGATCGGGCCCGACGGCCGGCTGCACACGACGTTCCTGCAGACGAACGCCGCGACGGGCCGCCTGGCCTCGATCAACCCGAACCTCCAGAACATCCCGATCCGCACGGAGACCGGGCGCGTCATCCGGGAGTCCTTCGTGGCCGAGCCCGGCAACGTGCTCATCTCTGTCGACTACGAGCAGGTCGAGCTGCGCGTGCTCGCCCACATCGCCGACGAGCAGGTCCTGCGCGACATCTTCCTGCGCGGCGAGGACGTGCACACGGAGACCGCGTCCAAGGTGTTCGAGCTCGCGCCCGAGCAGCTCGACCACGGCATGCGCTCGAAGGCCAAGATGGTCAACTACGGGATCGTCTACGGCCTCAGCGCCTACGGCCTGGCCGACCGGCTGCAGCTCCCGCAGGAGGAGGCGCAGGAGTTCATCGACCGCTACCTCGAGCGCTTTCCGGCCGTGGCGCAGTTCATGAAGGACGCGGTCGAGCAGGCCGAGCAGCACGGCTACGTGTCGACGCTGTTCGGCCGGCGCCGCCAGATCCCGGAGATCCGCGCGCGCAACTGGCAGACGCGCAAGCTCGGCGAGCGGCTCGCGGTCAACTCGATCATCCAGGGCACGGCGGCCGACATCATCAAGGTCGCGATGGTGCGCACGCACGACGCGCTCGCGGCCGAAGGGCTGCAGACCCGCGTGATCCTGCAGATCCACGACGAGCTGCTGGCCGAGGGCCCGGCCGAGGAGGCCGGGCGGGCCGCGGAGATCATCGCGCGCGAGATGATCGCGGCCGCCGACCTCGACCCGCCGCTCGAGGTCGACGTCGGCAGCGGCGAGAACTGGCTCGCCGCTAAGTGACGAACGGCGCCGGGTAGTTGACCTCGGCGGGCTCGGCCTCGCCGCGGACCATCCACTCCGGCCCGTCGATCCTCCACGGGTTGGTGATGCCCCGCGGCGCCGCCGGCTCGAAGCCGAAGCGCCCGTAGTAGGCCGGGTCGCCGAGCACGAGCACGGGGTCGGAGACCCGTCGCAGCCCTTCCTCCATCAGCGCGCGGCCGACGCCCTGGCCCTGGCGCTCGGGCAGCACGGCGAGCGGGGCGAGCGCGAGGAACCCGTGGCTCGCGCGCGTGAACAGGACGTGGCCGAGCACCTCGCCGGCGTCCTCGGCGACGAGTGACAGCTCCCACGACGGGTCCGCGCGCAGCGCTTGCACGAGGTCCGCCTCGTCGCGCCGGCCGAAGGCGGCCTCGACCACGCGAGCGACGGCCTCGCGATCCTCGGGCGCCTCGGGGCGGACGTCCATCAGCCGCGCGTGAGGGCGGGTGCCTCTCCGGCCGGCACCTCGCGGTAGTCGGGCAGCTCCTTGAGCACCTGCTCGGCACCCGCGGGCGCGTAGATGGCGAGGATGGCCAACGGCTCGTAGCCCGTGTTGACCGTCGAGTGGAACGCGCCTCGCGGGATGAACACCGTCTGGCCGGCATGCACCGGGAACGGCCGGCCGTCATCGACCATCTGGTCGCCCTCGCCGGCGAGGATGTAAAGGATCTCGTCGGCGTCGGGGTGGTTGTGGCGCTCGTGGCCCTTCCCGGGCAGCAGGATCACGTGCATCATGCTCACGGCCGGGTTCTCGGTGTTGTCGGCCGCCACGAGCGGCTTGATGACGCCCCAGTCGAAGGTCATCGTCGGCAGGCTTGCGGGGTCGACGAGCTTTGAGGCCACGAGTTACCTCCTGAGGGTCTTGAATCGCTTCATGTTCTCGGTCATGGCGATCTCGGTGGGCAGCCGCTCCATGCTCGAGGCGCCATAGAACCCGGCGATGCCCTCGGTGCGGTCGAGCACGTACTGGGCGTCCTCCGGCTCGGCCAACGGCCCGCCGTGGCAGAGCACGATCACGTCGGGCTTCACCGCGACGGCCGCGTCGCGCATCGCCTGGATCTCGACGACGCACTCGTCGAGCGTCTTCGCCGTCTGCGCTCCGATCGAGCCCTTGGTGGTCAGCCCCATGTGGGGGACGAGCACGTCGGCGCCCGCCTCCGTCATGGCCATGGCCTGGTCCGGGTCGAACACGTAGGGCGTGGTCAGCAGCCCGAGCCCGACGGCCTTGCCGATCATGTCGACCTCGAGCCCGAAGCCCATGCCGGTCTCCTCGAGGTTCGCCCGGAACGTGCCGTCGATCAATCCGACGGTCGGGAAGTTCTGCACGCCCGCGAAGCCCGTGTCCGCCACCTGGCGCAGGAAGACGTCGATCAGACGGAACGGATCGGTCCCGCAGACCCCGGCGACGACCGGCGTGTCCTGCACGACCGGTAGCACCTCGCCGGCCATCTCCATGACGATCGCGTTGGCGTCGCCGTACGGCATCAGCCCGGCGAGCGAGCCGCGCCCCGCCATGCGGTAGCGGCCCGAGTTGTAGATCACGATCAGGTCGGTGCCGCCCGCCTCCGCGCACTTGGCGGACAGCCCGGTGCCGGCCCCCGCGCCGATGATCACCCCACCGCCCTCGAGGGTGCGGCGCAGCTTGGCACGTGCCTCGTCGCCGGTCACCCGGCCTCGATGTACTCGTCGAGCTTGGCCGCCATCGCGGCGGCGAACTCCGGGTCGTTGACGTTGCAGTCCATCTCCACGAGCTCCACGCTGCCGTCGAGCCCTTCGCGCAGCGCGTCGAACAGCGCGGAGTCGGCCTCCGGATCGTGGAACGGCTGGCCCTCCGCGTCGATCATCGACACCCCGGCGAGCGGGAGGAAGAGCGCGGTCGGCCCGGTCGCGGCGGACAGCTTGCGCGCGATCCGGCGGCCGAGCTCGGCGCACTCCTCCCGCGTCGTGCGCATGAGCGTGACCGACGGGTTGTGCACGTACAGGTTGCGGTCTTCGAACCGTGGCGGCACCGTGTCGCGGGCGCCGAAGTTGACCATGTCGAGCGCGCCGCAGGAGACGACCTGGGGGAGGCCGAGCCTGCCGGCCGCCTCCAGGCGGTCCGGGCCGGCGGAGAGGACGCCGCCGACAAGGTCGTCGCACAGCTCCGTGGTCGTGACGTCGAGCACCCCCTGCAGGAACCCGGAGTCCATCAGCCCCTCCATCGCGCGCCCGCCGGCGCCCGTGGCATGGAAGACGAGCACCTCATAGCCGCGCTCCTCGAGCGCCTCGCGCGCGGCCGTGACGCATGGCGTGGTGACGCCGAACATCGACGCACCGACCAGCGGGCGCTGCTCGCCGAGCTCGACGGCCGGCGCCTGCATCATCCCGGCCATCGCGGCCGCGGCGTTGGCGAGGATGCGGCCCGAGATCGAGTTCACGCCCGCCACGTCGGTGACCGACGCCATCAGCGTCACGTCGCTGGCGCCCACGTAGTCGGCCGTGTTCCCGGCCGCCATGGTCGACACCATGAGCTTCGGCGCGCCCACGGGGAGCGCTCGCATGGCGCGCGTGGCGATCGCGGTGCCGCCCGACCCCCCGGCGGCCAGCACGCCGCCGATCCGTCCCTCGGCCCACAGCCGGCGGGCGAGCGCCTCGGCCGCCGCGGCCATGGCCGTCACCGCCTCGCCGCGGTCGCCGGCCTCCGCGAGCGCCGCCGGGTCGGCGCCCGTCTCGGCGCCGACCTCGGCGCGCGAGATGTCCGGCTCGGCCCCGAGCGGCTCGTTGACGCCGGCGTCCGCCAGGATCGAGTCGACCCCGTGCAGCCGGAGGCGCTCACGCAGGTACGCGTACTCGGCGCCCTTCGTGTCGAGCGTGCCGACGAGCAGGACGGTCCTCTCCACGTCTCCTCCCCCTTCGCTGACCCGGCCGGGACCCTACCGGAGCCTTGCTAGGCCAAGCGGGCGGGCGTGCCGATGCGGTGCACGCGCGACGCGAGCCACACGAGGACGGCCCCGGCGGCGATCAGCGCGATCTTCTCGACGATGCCGCTCCCCTCGGCCGCCACGCCCACCACCACCGCGATCAGGAGGAAGAAGAGCACGACCTGGAGCGCGATCCGGAGCAGCCTGAGCATGGGGCGAGCCTACCTCCGTCCGGGCACCCAGTCGAGGGCGTGGATCTCTAGTCTCCCGGCGAGAGGGGAAAGGAGCCGTATGAAGCTGGAGAACGAGTTCACCGTTCCCGCGCCGGTCGAGCGCGCGTGGGACGTGCTACTGGACGTCGAGCGGGTGGCGCCCTGCCTGCCCGGCGCCGCGATCGACGGGCGCGAGGGCGACGCGCACACCGGCACGATGACCGTGAAGATCGGCCCGATCACCGCCCGCTACAAGGGCAGCGTGAAGATCGAGGAGTCCGACGAGCAGGCCCGCCGCGCGGTCATGCGCGCCCAGGCGCGCGATGCTCGCGGGCAGGGCACGGCGGCGGCCACCATCACGTCGACGATGGAGTCGGTCGCCGATGGCACCAAGGTGCACGTCGAGACCGACATGCGCATCACCGGTCCGGCGGCGCAGTTCGGGCGGGGCGTCATGCAGGACGTGAGCGCGAAGCTGATGGACAAGTTCGCCGAGTGCCTCGCGCAGCAGATGGGGGAGACGCCCGAGGCGGCGCCGCCGCCCCCGGCGAAGCCGGAAGGCGCGGCCGCGCCCCCGCCGCCACCGGAGCCCGAGGGCGAGGCGCCGCCGCCCCCGCCCAAGCCCGACGGCGCGGCCCCGCCGCCGCCGCGGCCCACGGAGGAGGTGCTCGATCTCGGGGCGGTGAGCCGCGACGCGGTGGTCAAGCGCGTGGCGCCGATCGTCGTCGTCGGCCTCGGGCTGCTCGTGCTCCGCCGGCTCTTGCGAGGCCGCCGCTGAGCGCCGATACTTCAGGCATGCCGCGGTCGCGCACGCTGGCCACCCTGTCCGAGACCTTCTGGATGCTCGTGCTCGCGGTCGTGGTCCTGTTCGCCTTCTTCGTCGCGCTCGGAGCCTTCTCGCCGGGCGAGGTGGTCGGCCTCACGATCGGCGTCGCGGTGCTCGCCCTGCTGTGGCTCGGCCACGCGATGTGGGACTCCCGGCATCGCGATCCGCACGATCCCGCCATGGTGCGCGCGCGGGAGCGCCGCGGGTTCTAGGCTTCTTGACCTACTCGATCGGTAATGTGGCTGTCGTGACGCGCCCCAACATCGTCTACCTGCACTCGCATGACACCGGCCGCTACATCCAGCCGTACGGCCATCAGGTGCCGACGCCCAACATCCAGCGCCTGGCCGATCAGGGCATGCTCTTCCGCGACGCGTTCTGCGCAGCGCCGAGCTGCTCCGGCAGCCGCGCGTGCCTGCTGACCGGCCAGTGGGCGCACACGAACGGGATGACCGGTCTCGCGCACCGCGGCTGGAGGCTCAACGACTACGGCCACCACCTCGTGCACACGCTGCGCGACGCCGGCTACTGGTCCGCGCTGATCGGCGAGCAGCACCTTTCGACCGACCCGGGGATCCTCGGATACGACCACGTCGTCGACATCGACACGACGCACGTGGAGACGGTGGCGCCCGCCGCCGTCGACCTGCTGCACCACCGCCCGCAGCAGCCGTTCTTCCTCTCCGTCGGCTTCTTCGAGACCCACCGCGAGTACTTCGCGCCGACCTCGATCCGCGACGCGCGGTACTCGCTGCCGCCCGACAACCTGCCCGACACGCCGGCGACACGGCAGGACATGGCGTCGTACAAGGCGAGCGCGCGGTCGCTCGACCAGGGCGTGGGCGCGGTGCTCAACGCCCTCGACGAGCACGACATCGCCGACCACACGCTCGTCATCCTCACCACCGACCACGGGCTCGCGTTCCCGGGCGCGAAGGCCACGCTGACCGATCGCGGGATCGGCGTGCTGCTCATCATGCGCGGTCCGGGCGGCTTCCATGGCGGGCGCGTGTCCGAGGCGCTGGTCTCGCAGATCGACCTCTACCCGACGATCTGCGAGCTGATCGGCGTCGACCGGCCCGGCTTCCTGCAGGGGCGTTCGCTGCTGCCGCTGATGCGGCGCGAGGCGCAGGAGGTCAACGACGCGATCTTCGCGGAGCTCACGTACCACGCCGCCTACGAGCCGCAGCGCTGCATCCGCACGAGGCGCTGGAAGTACATCCGGCGCTTCGGTTCCCGCGAGCTGCCCGTGCTGGCCAACGTCGACGACGGGCCCACCAAGGACCTGTTCATCGAGAACGGCTGGAGCCAGCGGCCGGTGCCGCGCGAGGCGCTCTACGACCTCCTGTTCGACCCCGCCGAGGCGCACAACCTCGCCGAGGAGCAGCCCGACGTGCGCGACGCGCTGCGCGAGCGGCTCGAGGACTGGATGCGCGAGACCGACGACCCGCTGCTGGACGGCGACGTCCCGCCGCCGCCCGGCGCCGTGATCAACGACGCCGACGCGCGCTCCGCCGCCGAGCTCCCCGCCGCCGAGCCGAGCGGCGCCTTGCGCTGACGGCTCGCTAGCGTGCCGGGGATGGCAGTCCGCGCAGCCACCACACGCTTCTGGCATCCCTTCGCCGACATGGGGGCGGTGAGCCGCGACGAGCTGCTCATCGTCCGCGGCGAGGGCGTGCACGTCTTCGACGCCGAAGGCAATCGCTACCTCGACGCCACGGCGAGCCTCTGGTACGCCAACATCGGGCACGGGCGCGAGGAGGTGGCCGAGGCGGTCGCCGAGCAGATCCGAACCCTGGAGGCGTACTCGACGTTCGCCGAGTTCGCGAACGAGCCGGCCAACCGGCTGGCGGAGCGCCTGGCCGCCGAGGCGCCGATGACGGACGCGCGGGTGTTCTTCGGCTCGGGCGGCGGGGACGCGATCGACACGGCGGCCAAGATCGCCCGGCGCCACTGGGTGCTGCGCGGGCAGCCCGAGCGCACGCACCTGATCTCGCGCACGCAGGGGTACCACGGCACCCACGGCTACGGAACGAGCATCGGCGGGATCGAGGCGAACGTCAGCAACTGGGGCCCGCTGATCCCCGACGTCTCGTCGGTGCAGTTCGACTCGCTGCCGGCGCTGGAGAGCGAGATCCTGCGCGTCGGCCCGGAGCGCGTGGCCGCGTTCTTCTGCGAGCCCGTGATCGGCGCCGGCGGCGTGCACCTGCCGCCGGAGGGCTACATCCAGGGGGTCGCCGACCTGTGCGCGGAGCACGGTGTGTTGCTCGTCGTCGACAGCGTGATCTGCGGCTTCGGGCGGCTCGGCACCTGGTTCGGGATCGAGCGCTGGGAGGACGTGCGGCCCGACCTGATCACGTTCGCCAAGGGCGTCACGTCCGGCTACCTGCCGCTGGGCGGCGTGATCGTGTCCGGGGAGGTCGCGGCGCCGTTCTTCGAGGAGCCGGGTGGGCCGATGCTCCGCCACGGCGCCACGTACGCCGGGCACCCGACCTGCTGCGCGGCGGCGCTCGCCGTGCTGGACATCTACGACCGCGAGGACCTGATCCCGCGGGCGCTCGAGCTCGAAGGCCCGCTCGCGGAGGCGCTGGCGCCGCTGGCCGACCATCCGGCGGTGGCCGAGGTGCGCGCGGGGCTCGGGCTGCTGGCGGCCGTGCAGCTCTCGCCCGAGGCGCTGCAGGCCGATCCCGGTGCGGTGGCCAAGGTCGCGGCGGGCGGCCGGGAGGCCGGGGTCATCCTGCGCCCGCTGCTCGGGGCGCTCGCCGTGTCGCCGCCGCTGGTCGTCGAGCGCGAGCACTTCGAGGAGATCGCCGACGCGTTCCACGCGGGACTGGACCGGTTGTCGTGAGCTACGTGCCCGAGCTGCGCGACGCCCCGCCCTGGATCATGGAGGAGATGGTCGCGGCGCAGCC
>DATAFH010000084.1:0-23569 GCA_036257565.1 Solirubrobacteraceae bacterium
CCGCCCTGGCGCTTGATCTCGGCGATCGTCTCCTCGAGCGTCATGCCGCGCGGGATCTTCTCCTCGATGAAGAGGCCGATCACCTCGCCCTGGTCGGCGGTCTTGACCTCCTCGCCGACGATCACCTTGACGCCGTACTCGGCGGCCTTGGCGCGAGCCTCGAGGGCGCCGGAGATCTCGTTGTGGTCGGTGACCGCGATCGCCCCCAGCCCGCGCTCGCGGGCGGTGGCGAGGAGCACGTCGACGGGCGTGACGGAGTCGTTCGAGTGGTCGGTGTGCATGTGCAGGTCGACCTCGATCATGGGCCGCCGCGCGAGCCGCTCACGCACCTCGGTCCTGAGTCCCGCCGCCGGGCGCCGGCGCGCCGCGAGTCCGGTGTAGATCTCCTCGACCTCGCCCGCCACCCTGGCCCAGGACAGGTCGTCGCGGGGCGTCGCATGCGCGGCTTGCGGGTCGCGCGCGAGGCGCTCGAGCTGGCCGGCCAGCACGGCGACGTCGCCCGGCTCGAACAGCAGCCCGTGATCGCCGAGGACCTCCTCGTAGGCCGGGAGCCGGGCGGCCACCGGCACGGCGCCGGCGCCGAGCGCGCGCACGAGCAGCCCGGGCGCGGGCGCCTGGCCGAGCGAGGCCGCGACGACGACGTCGGCGTTGGCCAGCACCTCGCTCTCCGTCGTCTCGGCCGCCGAGCAGATCGTCAGCCGGTCGCGGAAGCGGCTGCGCAGCGCGCCCGTCGGTGCCGTGCCCGTGGGCGAGAAGACGGTCGCCGACCACTCGAGGTCCGGGGGCAGCCGGCGCAGCGCGCGCAGGAACAGCCGCAGCGCCTGCCGCTCCTCTTGAGCGCAGAAGGCGAAGCGGACCGGGCCGTCGTAGGGCTCGCGCTCGAGCGCCTCCGCCCCGGGGGCGAGCAGCTGGTAGGAGGCGGGGAAGTAGCGCTCCATCAGGTCCCGGGTGGCGCCGAAGGCGGCCGTGCGGGCGTCGAGGCGCCCGAAGAACAGCTCGACGAAGCGGCGCGCGACCTGCGTGGACAGCGCCCGCTCCGTGGGGGCGTGGAAGGAGCCGACGTTCAGCGCGCGCGAGTGGCGGAGGGCGACGGAGGATGTGCTGGGCGCGAACGGCTCGTGCACGTGCACGAAGTCGAGCGGCGCGAGCGTCAGTACCTGCTCGACGGTGCGGCCGACATCGACCGGCGGCGCCGGCGCACCCCCGCGCCGCTGCAGCGGGAGCAGCTCTCCGACCCCCAGCACTCGGACCCCGCCGTCGGGGTCGAACAGGGCCTCCGGGTTCTCGCGCGCCGACCGGATCAGCCGCCGCGACTCCCGCACGAGCGATGTCGAGCGGGACGGCGCGAGCACGAGCACCCGATGCCCGCGGCCCGCCAGCTGCTCCGAGAGCGCGGCGACGAACGCATTGACCTCGTGCTCGTCCTCCCAGGGGCGAGGTGTGACCTGCGCGATCGAGAACCGCTCCGGCACCGCGCGGAGGTTAACGGGTGGCACTAATCGCGCTCGAGCAGCGCGACGGTCTCGATGTGCGGCGTCTGCGGGAACATGTCGACCGGGCGGACTCGGGTGAGGCGGTAGCCGGCGTCGACCATCTGGGCGGCGTTCGGCGCCAGCGTGGTCGGGTTGCAGGAGACGTAGACGACGCGCGAGGGCTGGGCCTCGAGGATGCGGCGGACGACCTTCTGGGAGAGGCCGGCTCGTGGTGGGTCGACCACGAGGACGTCGGGCCGGCCGGCCTCCTCGAGGAGGTCGCGCATGGCAAGCCGGATGTCGCCCGCGAAGAAACGCGCGTTGAGCACGTCGTTGCGGCGAGCGTTCTCGATCGCGTCGGCCACCGCGGCCTCGACGATCTCCACGCCGACGACCTCGCGGGCGCGGGGGGCAAGCGCGAGGCCGATCGTGCCGATGCCCGAGAAGAGGTCGAAGACGCGCTCGTAGCCGCGCAGCTGGGCCATGTCGGCGGCCGCCTCGTAGAGCTGCTCGGCCATCTCGGTGTTCGTCTGGAAGAACGCCTCCGGGCTGATGAGGAACTCGAGGCCGCCGAGCCTCTCGCGCAGCTGGGGCGCGCCGGAGAGCAGGACCGTCTCGCCGCCGGAGGTGCTCTCCCCGAGCTGCTCCTGGCGGGTCCAGAACAGGCTGTCGCAGTCGACTGCGTCGATCAGCGAGTCGGCGTCGATCGAACCCGGCGACGTCACGAGCCGCACCTGCAGCTCGCCCGTGCGGCGGCCCTCGCGGACGACGAGGTTGCGGAGCAGGCCGCGCTGCTCGCGGCGGTCCCACGGCGGCAGGTCGTGCGCGCGCGCCCACGCGAGCACCTGCTCGCGCACCGCGTTCGAGCGCTCGGAGGCGAGCAGGCAATCGTCCATCGGAACGATCTCGTCCCACCGGCCCGGGGCATGGAACCCGCACACGAGCTCGTCGTCAGGGCCGCGCCCGAACGAGAACTCGAGCTTGTTGCGGTAGCGCCACTCCTGCACCGCCGGCACGATCGGCTCGAGCTCGAAGTCGCGCAGCTTGCCGATGCGCTCGAGCGCCTCGCGCACCTGCGTCGCCTTGACCGCGAGCTGGCGCTCGTAGGGCAGCACCTGCCACGGCGCACCGGGGTGATGGGCGACGGGCGGCACGCGGTCCGGCGACGGCTCGAGGACCTCCACGGCGCGCGCCTCGGCGTACGCGCGCTTGGCCTTGCCGACCACCGCGCGCACGCGGTCGCCCGGCACGGCGCCGGCGACGAAGACGACGTAGCCGTCAAGCCGCGCGACGCCGTTGCCGCCGTGGGCGAGCGAGTCGACGGTGAGCTCGAGCTCGTCGCCGCGCGACGGGCGCGCAGCCTTCGTGGTCGAGGGTCCGGTCACGAGGACCCAGGATGACAGCCGCGCAGCGGCCGTCAGGGCAGCCGGCGCTCGATCGCCGCGAGCACCGACTTGCGGTTCGCGTTGCGGCGCTCGTGGTCGCGCACCGTGCGCAGCTCGGCGGCCGTCAGGCCTTCGAGCCGCTCCGTCACCTTGGCGGCCGTCAGGTCGTCGTAGCCGGCGATGGGGAACGAGCCGCCGAGGCCCGCGGCTCGCCGCGCGCGGTCGACCTCGCGCATCACGCGCTCCGGCGGACGCCCGCGGCGCACGAGCTCGGCGAGCACCTCCGCCGCGTCGTCCCGCGTCATGCGCCCTCGCTCGACGGCGTCGTCGAGCACCTCCTGGATCCGCTCGCGGGTCAGGAGAAGCGGGTTGAGGAGGCGCTTGGGCTGCGTCATGCCGCTTCCCTCATCGAAACCAGCAGCTCGAGCAGCGCCTTCTGGGCGTGCCGGCGGTTCTCGGCCTGGTCCCAGATGCGCTGGCGGTCGCCGTACAGCACGTCCTCGGTGATCTCCTCCCCGGGGTGTGCCGGCAGGCAGTGCAGCGCGAACGCGTGCGGCGCCGCGCGCTCGAGCAGCGCCGCGTCCAGCCGGTAGGGCGCCAGCGCCTCACGGCGGCGCTCGGCCTCGGTCTCGGCGTCGTTGAGCGACACCCACACGTCGGTGTAGACCGCGTCGGCGCCCGCGACCGCCTCGGCTGGGTCGTCGAACGCCGCGGCTCCGGCCTCGGGCTCGAGCTGGTAGCCCTCCGGCGCGGCCACGCGCACCTCGACGCCCGCGAGCGCACCCACGCGCGCGAGCGACCGTGCCACGTTGTTGCCGTCCCCCACGTACGCGAGCACCCGGCCCTCGATCGAGCCGAACGCCTCTCGCAGCGTCATCAGGTCGGCCAGCGCCTGGCACGGGTGGTGGAGCGGCGAGAGCATGTTCACGACCGGCACCGAGGCGTGCTCGGCCAGGCCTCGCAGGCGCTCCTCCGAGTCCGTGCGCAGTCCGATCGCGGCGACGTGGCGGGAGAAGACCAGAGCGGTGTCGCGCAGGGACTCGCCACGGGCGAGCTGCAGCTCGCCCGCCCACAGGATCAGCGGATGGCCGCCAAGCTCGAAGACGCCCGTCTCGAACGACACCCGCGTGCGCGTCGACGGGTGCTCGAAGAGCAGGGCCACGCTGCGGCCGGAGAGCGCGCGCGACGCGGCGGGCGACGCTTTGAGGGCGAGCGCACGGTCCAGCAGCGAGGTGAGCTGGCCCGGCGTGAGCTCGGTGCCGTCGAGGAAGTCCAGGCGGCGGAGTCTACGTCCGCGCCTGATTAACTGCCTCATGTGCGCTCCCGGCTCGCAACCGCCCTCGCCCTCGCCGCGTTCGCGGCCGGCGCGGTCGCCTGCGGCGGCGACGACGACGGGGGCGGAGGCAGCGGAGCCGCCTCGACCTCCGCCTGCCCGAGCGACGCGGTCGTGATCAAGATGGTCGACATCAAGTTCGACCCCGAGAAGGCGACCGCGAAGGCCGGCCAGGAGATCTGCTGGCCGAACGAGGACGAGGTCGAGCACGACGTGTCGGCCGAGTCGGGCGCCGACTTCAAGTCCGACCTCTACGGCAAGGGCGAGACGTTCACGACCAAGGTCGACAAGGCCGGCACGGTCGAGTACCTCTGCACCGTGCACCCCGGCATGACCGGCTCGATCGACGTCACCGGCGGCGGGGGCTAGGCCCGCAGCCCGAAGCCGCGCAGCACGAGCAGCGCCTTCTCGCCCACGGTGCCGGGCTGCGGCAGCACGCCGAGGTCGCGCGCCGCGCCGTGGAGGTCGAAGAAGGCTCGCGCCCGCAGCAGCCGGTCGCCGCGCAGCTCGGCGTACACGACTGCGTGGACGACGAGGAAGCGACCGGTCGGCGCGACGCCGGCGATCCGCCCCTGGTGCGTGCCGAGCAGCTTGCACGGCGCGCACGCGAAGGCGCCACCCGCCAGCCGCTGCCCGGTCGCGTTCACGCGCGCGTCGGGGAACGCGTCCCACAGGTGCTGCGCATGGGCGGCGAGCGCCGCGGCGCCCGCGAGCGGCTCGGGCGTGAGCGGGTCCTCGTAGTGGACGTCCGGGTCGCACAGCGGCTCGAACGCACCGGCGTCGCGGCCGGACCAGGCCCGCTCCCAAGCGTCGAATAGTCGGTCGATGTTCACGTGGTCATGATCGGGTCGGTGCGCGCGCTGCTCGTCCACCGTAACTTCCGGCTGCTGTTCGCGGGCCAGGGCCTGAGCACGATCGGCGATCGCATCGTGTTCGTGGCGCTCGCCCTGTACGTGACCGACATCGGCTCGCCGACCGACGTCGGGATCGTGCTCGCCTGCCACCTGGTCCCGCTCGTCGGGTTCCTGCTGATCGGCGGGGTCTGGGCCGACCGGTTGCCGCGACACCTGGTGGTCGTCACGACCGATCTCATCCGCTTCGCGCTGCACGCGCTGCTCGCCGTCCTCATCTTCACCGGCGAGGTCGAGATCTGGCACATCGGGGTGATCGAGGCGGCGTTCGGCACCGCCGAGGCCTTCTACCGGCCCGCCTACACGGGCCTCGTCCCGCAGACCGTCCCGGAGGATCAGATCCAGCCGGCCAAGGCCGCGTTCGGGACGCTGGAGACCGTGGCCGAGTTCCTCGGGCCGGCGCTCGCCACCGCCCTCGTGCTCGGCGTCGGCCCGGGCTTCGCGTTCGCCATCGACGCCGCGACCTTCCTCTGCTCGGCCGCCTTCCTCGTGCGCCTTCGGCCGCGCCCGCGCGGCGAGGCGGTGGAGCGCACCACGGTGCTCAGCGAGCTGCGTGAGGGCTGGACGGAGGTCCGCTCGCGGCCGTGGGTGTGGGTCATCATCGCCGCGTTCTCGCTGGCGATCCTCACCTCGTTCGGCCCATGGATGACGCTCGGGCCGACCGTGTCGATCGAGCGCTACGACACCCGCGCCGTCTACGGCATCCTCGCGGCGGCGATGGGCGTCGGCACCATCGCGGGCGCCGTGATCGGCTTCCGCTGGCGTCCGCGCTTTCCCATGCGCGCCGGCATGCTGCTCGCCCTCCCGTGGCCCACCGCGCTCGGCGCGTTCGCCCTCGGACTGCCCGTAGCGTTGCTGCTCTCGATCTTCGCACTCGCGGGCCTGGGCATCTCGCTGTTCGGGATCTGGTGGGAGACGGCGCTTGCCCAGCGCATCCCGCCGCATGTGCTCTCGCGCGTGACCGCGTACGACTGGATGGGCTCGCTCGCGCTGTTGCCGATCGGCTACGTGCTGGCCGGCCCGCTCGGCGAGGCGCTCGGGGCGGTCGACGTGCTGGCGGGCGGCAGCGCGATCGCTCTGCTCACCCTGGCGGCGGCGCTGCTCGTCCCCGACATCCGGCGGCTCGAGCGCGTCAGGGAAGCCGGAGCGTCCCGGTGACGAGCACGACGACGTCCCCGCCGACGCGGACACGGCCATCCTCGATCTCGGCGCTGAGACGGCTCGGGCGGCCGATCTCGACGCCCTGGGTGACCTCCAGCCGCTCGACGCCCTGACGCTCGTTCAGGTATGCGAGCATCGGGCCGGCGGCCGAGCCGGTGGCGGGGTCCTCGTCGTCGAGCTCGCTCGGGAACGAGCGCGTGCGGGCCGTGGTGCCTTCGACCGCGCACAGGTAGAGGTTGAAGGTCCCGCCGGCCAGCGCCTGGATCGCCGGGCGATCGGCTCGCGCACGAGCGACGGCCGTCGCATCGGCGACCGGGACGATCAGCGTCTGCAGACCCGTGGAGACGAACTGCGGCTGCAGCGCGGGATGCCCGTCCCCGGGGCGCAGCCCGGCGGCGGCGAGGACCGCCGCGGGATCCGGCTCGGCGCCGAAGCGCGCCGGCTCCTGCAGCACCGAGGCGCGGTCGCGGTCGTGCTCCACGCGCACGGGCTGGATCCCGGCGTGGGTCTGCTGGCGGTACTCGACCCGCTCCTCGCCGCGGTCGAGCGCCACCGCCACCGCGGTGCCGAGCGACGGGTGCCCGGCGAACGGCATCTCCTCCGCCGGCGTCCAGATGCGGTTGCGGTAGTCGGCGCCGTCGACGGTCGCCGGCTGCACGAACGTCGTCTCCATCAGGCGCGTCTCGCGCGCGAAGGCGAGCATGACGTCGTCGCCCACGTCTGCGGCGTCGTGCACCACCGCGAGCCCGTTGCCGGCCAGCGGCGTGTCCGTGAAGACGTCGAGCAGCGTGTACGGGTGCTCGCTCAGAACTCCGCCACGCCCTCCTCGGGCGTGCTGGCCTGAGCGTAGAGGCGGCGTGGGATGCGGCCGGCGCGGAACGCGAGCCGGCCGCCCTCGGTGCCGAGGCGCACGGCCCGCGCCATCGTCACCGGGTCCTCCGCGCGCGAGATCGCGCTTGCGCACAGCACCGCGTCGTAGCCGAGCTCCATCGCCAGCGCGGCGTCGGATGCCGTGCCGACCCCTGCGTCGAGGATCACCGGCACGCCGGCGCGCTCGCGGATGAGACGCAGGTTGTACGGGTTGAGGAGGCCCATGCCCGAGCCGATCGGCGAGCCGAGCGGCATCACCGCCGCACAGCCGACGTCCTCGAGCCGGCGGGCCAGGATCGGGTCGTCGTTCGTGTACGGGAGCACGGTGAAGCCCGCGTCGACGAGCTCCTCGGCGGCTTCGAGCAGCGCCGGGGCGTCGGGCAGCAGCGTGCGCTCGTCGCCGATCACCTCGAGCTTGACCCAGTCGGTCTCGAACGCCTCGCGGGCGAGCTGGGCGGTCATCACCGCGTCGCGCGCGGTGAAGCAGCCGGCCGTGTTGGGCAGCAGGCGCACGCCCGCGACGTCGAGCACGTCGACGATCGAGCCGCGCTGGCCCGGCTCGATGCGCCGCAGCGCGACCGTGACCAGCTCGGTGCCGGACGCCTCGATCGCCGCGGCAAGCGCGTCGAGCGAGCGGAAGCCGCCGGTCCCGAGCAGCAGCCGCGAGCGCAGCTCCGTGCCGGCGACGGTCAGCGGGTCAGATATGTTGCCCCGGCCTTCATCCGGCCGGCCGTCTGATCTGGACGGTGGCCGTCCATGGCCCCCGTGACTGGTCGCGGCCATCTCAGCCTCCTTGGATCGCGCGCAGGACCTCGATCCGCGCGCCCTCTTGCAGCGTGTGCTCGTCCCATTGCGTGCGCGGCACGACCTCGGCGTCGACGGCCACGGCGACGCCACGGCCGGCGGCCGGGAGGTCGAGCGCCTCGACGGCGGCTTGCACGGTGGCGCCGTCGGCCAGCTCGCGCTCCGCGCCGTTCAGCACCACCTTCATACGGCGGCCTCCTGCCTCGCGAAGCGCAGGGGATCGGCAGCCGCGGCCCACTCGGGGAGCGGCTCGTCGCACACCGCGGCGACCGCGAGCTCCGCGGTGACCGGCGCCAGGAGGATCCCGTTGCGGAAGTGGCCGGTCGCCCACACGAGGCCCTCGAGCGCTCCGCGGCCGACAGCCGGCAGGTTGTCGGGCGTCGCGGGACGCAGCCCGGCACGCAGCTCCTCGACCTCGAGCTCGAGCACGCCGGGAACGATCTCGCTCATGTCGCGCAGGAGCTCGTACACGCCGCCCGCGGTCGGCGCCGTGTCGTACCCGCGCTCCTCCATCGTCGCGCCGAGCACGTAGCCGCCGTCGGCGCGCGGGACGAGATAGGCCTCCGCCCCGCGGATCGTGCGCTCGACGAGCCCCGGGCCGCGCGGGTCGCGGAGCCGCAGCACCTGGCCCTTCACTGGTCGCACGGGCACGCGCGCCGCCTCCGGCAGGTCCACCGAGCCGGTGCCGGGGGCGAGCAGGACCCTGTCGGCGCGGACGACGCCGTCGCCCGCTCGCACACCGACGGCGCGCCCGCCCTCCGTCACGACCGCGGTCGCACGCGTGCGTCGGCGCAGCGTGCCGCCGGTGCGCTCGAAGGCGGCGGCCATCGCGGCGACCATCCGCCGCGGGTCGACCGAGTGGTCGCCGGGGGCGTCGAGCGCCAGCCGCACGGTCGGCGCGAGCGCGGGCTCGAGGCGGCGGGCGCGGCTCGGCAGCAGCCGCTCGACCTCGAGGTCGAGCTCGCGGCGGAAGGCGAGCAGGCGGTCGAGCGCCTCGGCCTCGTCACGATCTCGGGCGACGACGAGCGTGCCGCCGGGCCGGTAGCCCGGGTCGACGCCGTAGTCCGCGAGCGCGGCGCAGAAGCCGGGGAACGCCCGGGCCGAGCGCAGCCCGAGCTCCAGCACGGGAGCGTCGCCGAAGTCGACCTCCGCCACCGGCGCCAGCATGCCGGCGGCGACCTCCCACGCGCCGGGATCCCCGGCGTCGAGCACCACCGTGCACAGGCCGCGCTCGGCGGCCCGCCACGCGCAGGCGAGTCCGATCGCCCCGCCGCCCGCTACGGCGAGGTCATACGTGCCTGAGGTCACTGCTGGACATTCCCTCCCTACGCCGGCACTACCCGGATCAGGTTCGACGGTCGGCGGCCCGGTGCCGCCCTCTCAGCCCGCTCGCGAGCTCCCGTATCGGACCTCCAATGGTAGCTGCGGTTAGGGTTGGGCGATGGCCGCCACGAGCACTCCGTCGATCCACTGGATCAGGGACTTCACGCAGCAATGGCTCGAGGCGTGGAACTCGCACGAGCCGGATCGACTGCTCGCGCTGATGACCGACGACATCGAGTACCACGACGACAGCTGGCCGCAGCCGATGCACGGGCACGCGGACGTCCGCACGTTCCTCGAGGCGACGTGGCGGGCGTTTCCCGACATGACGTTCGAGTTGCTCGCAGGCCCGTACGTGATCCCGGACGAGCCGCGCGCCGCGTTCCACTGGCGCGGCTGGGCCACGCACACCGGCCCGCTCGAGCCGCCGGGGTTTGCGCCCACCGGGCGCCGATGGGAGCTCGACGGCGTGGACTTCCACGAGTACCGCGACGGCCGCGTGGGCCGGCTGCGGATCGCCTTCGACATGATGAGTGCCACGCGCCAGCTCGGGCTCCTGCCCCGGGCCGGGAGCGGCGCCGAGCGCGCCGCCGCGATGGCGCAGCGATCCGCCTCCCGGGTGCAGGAGGCGATCCGCCGCCGGGCGCCGGTCTGACGCTGCCAGACTGGTTCCGGATGACCCCTCGCGAGCGACTCGCGGCCGCGCGCCTGTACCTGGTCTGCGACGCCCGCCCGGTCGAGTGGCTGCGGGCCGCGCTGCGCGGCGGCGTCGACATTGTGCAGCTGCGCGATCGCTCGCTCGACGACGAGCAGCTGGTGGCCGCGGCGCGCGCGTTCCGGGCGGCGGCCGACGAGGCGGGTGCGCTGTTCATCCTCAACGACCGGCCCGATCTCGTGCCCGCGAGCGGGGCCGACGGCGTGCACGTCGGCCAGGACGACGCAACGCCGGCCGAGGCGCGGGCGGCGGTCGGCCCCGACCGCATCGTCGGCCGCTCCACGCACGCGCCCGATGAGGCGGACGCCGCGTCGGAGGACCCGGACGTCGACTACCTCGCGGTCGGCCCCGTGCATACGACGCCCACGAAGCCGGGCCGGCCTGCGGCGGGTCTCGAGTACGTGAGCTACGCCGCCCGCACGGTGAACAAGCCGTGGTTCGCGATCGGCGGGCTCGATGCCGGCAACACGCACGAGGTCGTCGAGCGCGGCGCGACGCGCATCGTCGTCGTGCGGGCGATCACCGAGGCGGCCGACCCGGCGCACGCAGCCCGCGCGCTGCGCGAGGCGCTGGAGGGACGGGTTGGCGCGACGCGCGCGTAAGCGCCGGCCGAACGCGCCGGCCAGCCACCCGCCGCGCCCGGGCGCGACGAACGGGCGCCAGGCGACCGCTCGCGGTGCGATGACGCGCGGCTATGCCCGCTCGCGCGAGAAGGACGAAGCGGCTCGGGCGGAGCTCGTGCCGCTGGCGCCCGGCGAGCGCCCGTGGCCGATCGTCGTCTCCGCCGTGCTCGCGGCGACGTTCGCGATCGCGAACGTCGTGCTCGTGCTCGCCGGCTGGGAGGTAGACGGCGAGCGCCCGATCGCCGGCGGCCTCGTCTTCGCCGCCGTCATGCTGATCGACGCCGTCGGCATGTGGCACCTCAAGTACTGGGCGGTGCTCGGCTTCGAGGTCCTTCTCGGCGTCACGTTCGGCGGCGCGATGCTCTCGATCCTGCGCGCCACCAACCTCGAGGCCGTGATCCTCAGCGTCGCGGTGATGCTCGTCACCGGCCCGCTGTTCTGGCTCCTCATCCGCCAGATGGCGCGCATCCAGATGCCCGAGCGACGGCGCCGCGCGGGCTGATCACGGCCGGCGGCTGCCGCCGAGCAGCGCCTGCACGTCAGCCACGGGGCCGAGGTGCCCGAGCTTGTCGGGGTTGACGACCGAGCGCAGGCTCCGGATCTCGCCGCCGGCAATCTCGAGCGACCAGACGCCGATCAGGTTGCCCTCGCGGTCGAGCAGCAGGGCGCCGGGCTCGCCGTTGATCTCGACCTGCCTCAGCGACGCGCCGGCGATGCGCGAGCCCTGTCGCATCCACGCGAGCAGCGTGCGCGCCACGCGGCTGCGACCCTGCACCGCGCGGGCGAGCGCCGGCACCTTGCCGCCGCCGTCGCCGTGCAGCTCGACGTCGTGGGCGAGCAGCGCCTCGAGCCCTGCCAGGTCGCCCTCGCGGGCGGCGGCGAAGAACCGGTCCGCCAGCTCCTCGCGCTTGCGCTGCGAGATCTCGAAACGCGGCCGGCGCTCTCCCACGTGACGGCGCGCGCGTGCCGCGAGCTGCCTCGCGTTGGCCTCGCTCTTGCCGACGATCTGCGCGATCTCGTCGTAGCCGTAGTCGAACACGTCGCGCAGGAGCAGCACCGCGCGCTGCTCCGGGGACAGGCTCTCGAGCAGCACGAGGAAGGCCAGCGAGAGCGAGTCGGCCATCTCCGCCTGTCGCGCCGGGTCGTCGGCCGCGTCGGTCACGAGCGGCTCGGGCAGCCACTCGCCGGTGTAGCGCTCCCTGCGGGCCCGCGCGCTGCGCAGCCCGTCGATCGCGAGCCGGGTCGCCACCGTCGCCACGTACGCGCCGGGAGACTCGATCCGCTCTCCCTGCTCGAGCGCCCGGTGGAGGCGGAGGAGCGCCTCCTGCACCACGTCCTCCGCCTCGGCGACGCTGCCCAGCATGCGGTAGGCGATCCCGAACGCGCGCGGTCGCAGCTCGGCCAGCAGCTCCTCGGATGCTCCGCTCACGCGGCGAACCCCTCACGCCAGGTCGGGTGGCTCGGCCGCCAGCCGAGCTCGCGCTTGGCCCGGGCGTTCGACGCTCCACGCACCTCGGTCATCATGACGGTCATCGCCTCACCCGTAAGCATCCGCCCCAGCCAGCGCGGCACGTGGCGCGGCGGCTTGGCGTCGAACGTGCTCGCGGCGGCCGGCAGCCACTCGCGCACGGGTGTGGGATCGTCGTCGACGATGTTGTAGACGCCCCGCCGTCCGCGCTCGGTGGCGGCCACCGTCGCGTCGGCCGCGTCGCCGATGTGGACGAACGACCAGACGCCACCGCCGTCGCCGACCACTGGGAACTGCCGCTTGCGGATCATCTCGACGTGCTCGCTGCCGGGGCCGTCGAGCGAAGTGCCCGGGCCGTAGAAGCCGCCGTAGCGCAGCACCACGCCGTCGAGCCAGTCCGCGCCCAGGACCGTCGCCTCGAGGCGGCGGATGGCGGCGAGCGTCTCGCCCATGCCGTTCGCGGGCCGCGGGTCGAGCGGGTCGTCCTCCGTCTTGACCGGCCCACCGCTGCGGGCGAACGGCCAGCCTGCAAAGCTCTGCGCGACGAAGCGGCGGATGCCGACCGCGCGACCGGCCGCCAGCAGGTGGTCGGTCCCCTCGGTCCGCAGGCGGTTGGTCACGGCGAAGCTGCGGTCGAAGTGCCGCAAGTCGAGCTCGCCCGAGAGCGCGGTGAGCTCGTGGGCGATCACCTCCGGCTCGACCTCGGCGACCGCGCGGGCCACCGAGCCGGGATCGAGGGCGTCCGCCACCACCGGGGTGGCGCCCATGGCGAAGATCGTCTCGCGCTTGGCCGGGCTACGGGTCATCCCGGCCACCTCGTGGCCGCGCGCCACGAGCCGTGGAACGAGCTGCGCTCCGAGGGCGCCCGTGGCGCCGGCAACCAGGACCTTCATGACTGCTCCTCTCGTCGGTTTCGACCCTGAGACGAGATGGAGCGCAGGCCTGTGACAGCGCCTCTCCGCTAGCCTGCGGCGCCCATGCCCGAATCCTCCTATGACTGCATCGTCATCGGCTCGGGGCCCGGCGGATACGTCGCCGCGATCCGCGCCGCCCAGCTCGGGATGAAGACCGCGGTGATCGAGAAGGACACCGTCGGCGGCCGCTGCCTGAACTACGCCTGCATCCCGGCGAAGGCGGTCCTGCGCACGGCCGACATCCTCACCGAGATCGACGAGGCGGGCGACTTCGGAATCGCCGTCGATGGCCGCTCGGTCGACTTCGGCGCGGTCATGGAGCGTCGGGGGAGGGTCATCAAGACGCTGACCGGCGGCGTGAGCGGGCTGTTCAAGAAGAACAAGATCGACTACATCGAGGGCTTCGGCTCGGTAACCGCCGAGGGCAACGTCAAGGTCGGCGGCAACTTCGACGGCACCGAGATCGAGGCGACGAAGTGCGTGGTCCTCGCCACCGGCTCGATCCCCAAGCCGATTCCCGGCACCGAGTTCGGCGGCCGCATCATCGGCACCGAGGAGGCGTGGGCGCTGCCCGAGCGGCCGGGCAAGATCGCCGTCATCGGCGCCGGCGCCTCGGGCGCGGAGATCGCATCCGCCTATGGCCGGCTCGGCACCGACGTGCTCCTCTTCGAGGCGCTCGACCGCGTGCTGCCGACCGAGGACGCCGACATCTCCAAGGTCGCCGCCCGCGCGCTCGCCAAGCAGAACATGACGATCCACACCGGCACGCTGGTGGACAACGTGCAGGGAGGCGACGACAAGGTCTCGTTCTCGTTCGGCGACCAGACCGACGAGGTGGAGTGGTTCATCATCGCCGCCGGCCGCGGCCCGGACATCGAGGGCCTCGGGCTCGACGAGGCGGGCGTGAAGCTCGACGACAAGGGCCTGATCGAGGTGGACGGCGCGCTGCGCACGTCGGTCGATCGCGTCTACGCGATCGGCGACCTCGTGCTCGGGCCGGCGCTCGCGCACAAGGCCTCTGATGAGGGCGTCATCGCGGTCGAGGACGCCGCCGGCCTCGAGACCCATCCGATCGAGTACATCGACATCCCCCGCGCCACGTTCTGCACGCCGAACGTCGGCTCCTTCGGACTGACCGAGGAGCAGGCGCGCGAGCAGGACATGGACGTGGTGGTGGGCAAGGTCCAGTACGGGGCCGTCGGCGGCGGCACGGTCTACGGCGACCGCAGCGGCATGGTGAAGATCATCGGCGACAAGAAGTACGGCGAGATGGTCGGAGGGCACATCGTCGGCTCGCGCGCGACCGAGCTGATCCAGGAGCTCGTGAACGCGAAGCTGCTCGAGGGCGGCTACCCCGAGGTCGCCCGCATCATCCACGGCCACCCGACGCTCTCCGAGGCTGTCATGGAGGCCGCGAGGGCCGCCGATGGCTGGCTGATTCACGGGTAGCTGTAACGTCGCACGACCGGCGGAGCCCGAAGATGAGCCCTGACAGCGGAGCCGGTCGGGCGAAATTCCTATTCGACCTCGCGTCCCCGGTGGCGTACTTGGCTGCCGAGCGCGTGAACCACGTGCTCGGCGAGGTGCCGGAGTGGGTGCCGGTGTGGCTCGACGAGCCGGGCCCGTTCCGCTGCGCGGAGGAGCTCGCGGCCTACCAGGAGGACGTCGAGCGGGCCGCGCGCGCCCAGGCGGTGCAGCCGATGCGCTGGCCGGACCCGTTCCCGTCCGACAGCGAGTTCGCGATGCTCGTCGCCACCTACGCGAAGCAGATCGGCCGTGCGGTGGCGTTCAGCCTCGCCGCCTTCCGGCAGGCGTTCGCCGCCGGCCGCGACCTGGGGGAGCGCGACACGGTCCTGCTGGCCGCCGCCGCGTGCGAGATGCACCCGGCGGCGGTGATCAAGGGGGCCGAGCTGCGCGGCACGCGCGAGCGGCTCGACGCGGCCGGCGCCGAGGCGCGTGCGGCGGGCGTGCGCGAGGTGCCGGCCGTGGTGACCGCCGACGGACGCGTCGTCGAGGTGCCCGCGTGAAGGCGAACCGCGCGTTCGAGCTGAAGGTCCACCGTGGCGGCCGCGGGCCGACGCTGCTGCGATCCCCAACCGAGGTCGACCACATCGAGGTGCTCGAGATCGACACGGGCGAGATCGCGCTGTTCTGGGACACGTCGCCGTCGCAGACGGGGCGTCTGGCGCGCGCGCTGAAGGCCGACCTCTCGCAGCTCGACGCGCAGGAGTTCCTCGAGCGCTGGCGCCGCTACGACTCACGATAGGACTGGGGGCCCCGCCCAACGGGCCATTTCGTGTTGAGCGATGTCCCGTTGGGCACCCCCTAGGCGCTACTGTGCGGCCGTGGCCGACGTGACCGAGCAGGAGGCGGGTGCCGAGCTCCCCGACCGCGACGCAGCGCGCGAGTGGCTCGAGGCGATGATGCTCATCCGCCGCTTCGAGGAGCGCGCGGGCGAGATGTACGCGAAGGCGAAGGTGGGCGGCTTCCTGCACCTGGCGATCGGCGAGGAGGCGACGATCGTGGGCGCCGTGCGCGCCATGCGGGACGAGGACTACCTCATCTCCACCTACCGCTCGCACGGCCACGCGCTGGCGCGCGGCGCCGAGCCCGACCGCGTGATGGCCGAGCTGTTCGGCCGCCAGGACGGCGTCTCGCACGGGCGCGGGGGCTCGATGCACATGTTCGACCTCGAGAAGCGCTTCATGGGCGGCTACGGGATCGTCGGCGGCAACCTGCCGCTGGCCGCGGGCATGGCTCTCGCCTCCGACTACCAGGGGCTCGACGAGGTGACCGTGTGCGTGTTCGGCGACGGCGCGGCCAACCAGGGGACGTTCGGCGAGACGCTGAACCTCGCTGCGCTGTGGAAGCTGCCGGTTGTCTTCATGGTCACGAACAACCAGTTCGGGATGGGTACCGCGCTCGAGCGCCACACCGCGCAGACGGACCTCCACCACCGGGGTGACGGCTTCGGCGTGCCGGGCATGCGCTGCGACGGCATGGATGTGGTGGAGACACACGAGGTCATCCGCGAGGCGATCCGCCGCGCCCGGGAGGACCGCCAGCCCGTGCTGGTCGAGGCGATCACGTACCGGTTCCGGGGCCACTCGATGGCCGACCCCGAGGAGTACCGCACCAAGGAGCAGGTCGCCGAGTGGCGCAAGCGCGACCCGATCGCCGCCTTCGGCGAGCGGCTCGTGCGTGAGGGCGTGCTCGAGGAGGGCGAGCCCGAGCGGCTCGACGAGGCGGCCGTAGCCCGGGTCGACCAGGCGGTGAAGTTCGCCGACGACGCGGCGTTCCCGCCGCCGGAGTCGCTATACGACCACATCTACGTGCTCGGCAACCAGGTGCAGGGCTGGTACTCGGTCGACGAGCGGTCGGCCGGCGTGCATCGGGGCGAGGACGAGCGCGCGCTGGCCGAGGCCGAGCTGGGACCGACCGAGGGCTACGACGAGGCGGTGGAGGCGGCGTCCCGGGAGGACGTCGGCACCGAGAAGCCGACCGACGAGGCGCAGGCCGAGGAGGACGAGGCCGAGGAGGCAGAGTCCTGATGGCCGTCGTCCGCTACCGGGAGGCGCTCAACCAGGCGCTGCGCGAGGAAATGCAGCGCGACGAGCGCGTGTTCCTGATGGGCGAGGACATCGGCGTCTTCAACGGCGCGTTCAAGGTCACGGCGGGACTGCTCGAGGAGTTCGGCGAGAAGCGGGTACGCGACACGCCGATCTCCGAGAACACGATTGTCGGCATGGGAGTGGGAGCGGCGATGACCGGCCTGCGACCCGTTGTCGAGCTGATGACGATCAACTTCTCGCTGCTCGCCATGGACCAGATCGTCAACCACATGTCGACGATCCACTACATGTTCGGCGGGCAGGCGAAGGTGCCGATGGTCGTGCGCATGCCGCAGGGCGCAGGCCACCAGCTCGGCCCCACCCACTCCCACTGCCTGGAGGCGCTGTACCTGCACGTGCCGGGCATGCTGCTCGCGGTGCCGTCGACGGCGTCCGACGCCAAGGGCCTGCTCAAGGCTGCGATCCGCGACGACAATCCCGTCGTGTTCATCGAGCACGAGTACCTGTACGGCCAGCGCGGCGACGTGCCCGACGACGACGACCACGTCGTCGACTTCGGGAAGGCGGCGGTCCGGCGTGAGGGGAGCGACGTGACGCTCGTCGGCGTCTCGCGGATGGCCGTGACCGCGCAGAAGGCGGCCGACATCCTCGCCAACGAGCACGAGGTCGAGGCCGAGGTGATCGAC
The DNA here is from genome assembly GCA_036257565.1 of Solirubrobacteraceae bacterium. Classification (GTDB taxonomy): domain Bacteria; phylum Actinomycetota; class Thermoleophilia; order Solirubrobacterales; family Solirubrobacteraceae; genus DASSUW01. The sequence goes on from DATAFH010000084.1 coordinate 17,238, forward strand.
CCGCGCACGCTGCGTCCGCTCGACCTCGACACGATCCTCGAGTCGGTGCGCAAGACGAACCGCGTGGTCATCGTCGAGGAGGGCTGGCCGCACGGCGGCGTCGGCGCGAACCTCGCGGCGCTGATCCAGGAGCAGGCGTTCGACCACCTCGACGCGCCGATCGCGCGCGTCACCGGCGCCGACCTGCCGATGCCGTACTCGAAGCCGCTCGAGCAGATCGCGTACCCGCACGAGCCCCAGATCGTCGAGGCCGTGCTCGCCACGTTCCGCGACCTGTAAGGTCAGCGCTAGCTCGAGCGCAGGCGGCGGTAGGTGCCGTCTTCCGCGGGGACGAGCACGCCGGTGTGCGTGGCGGACACCGCGGCGAGGGCGTCGACGGTCGTCGGTCCGTCGAGCTCTCCGACGATGTAGGGGCAGAGGGTGACGACCGGCCGGTCCCGGAACGTGCGCTGCCACTCGCGCTCGAAGCCGAGCATGGCCTCGTAGTCCTCAGTCGCAGGGTCGACCGGGAAGCGCGCGTACCAGAGGCCGGTGCAACCGCGGGACAGCGCGTCGTCGAGCGCGTCCTCCCATGAGTCCGTCGAGCCCTCGGGGGGCGCGCCGAAGTCGATCTCGACGATCACCATCCGACCATCGGCCTCCAGCTGCGCGACGTCGAGCCCCGCGCGGGTCAGCGCCTGCCGCTCGTGGTCGGCGTCAGCCGGGAGCGCGCGGTGAGCCAGCCAGCCGCCGCGCCGGACGCCGAGCGCGTAGAACGAGGCCAGCACGCCGGGCAGCTCGTCGCGCCCGTGGAGGAACACCGCGAGGTGCGGGCACGCCTCCGCCTCGAGGTGCTCTGCCAGCGCACTCATGCCCCAACCCTACGTCCGCGCCAGGGGAAGTTCCAGCGCGACACGCGTGCCACGGCCCGGTGCGCTCTCGACGGTCAGCCCGCCGCCCGCGGCGAGCGCGCGCTCGCGCATGAGCAGCAGGCCGAAGTGGCCCTCGGGCGGCCCGCCGGGCACGAACCCGCGCCCGTCGTCCGTCACCACCAGCTCGAGCCGCGCGTGCGCGGCGCGCGCCTCCAGCGTGACCGCGCTCGCGGCCGCGTGGCGCTCGGCGTTGCGCAGCGCCTCCGACAGCACGCGCAGCGCTACGGCCGCGACCTCCGGCGAGACCTCCGGCAGCTGGTCGTCACCGACCAGCGCGACCGACAAGCCGCGATGCGAGAAGCGCGCGCCCAGCTCCGCGAGCGCCGGCCGCAGGCCGCCCAGTGCCGGCGAGGCGACGATCCCGGCCAGCCGGGCGCGTACGGTGCCGTGGGCGGAGGAGACGGCCGAGCGCAGACGTTCCCGGCTCGCCGCGGCGGCCGCTTCGCTCGGCGCCGAGTCGAGCAGGGCCAGCTCGCGCATGGCGAGCGTCAGATCCTGCGCAAGGCCGTCGTGCAGCTCGGCCGCGAGTCGCATGCGCTCACGTTCGAGCGCCGTGCGCTGCAGCTCCTGCCGCATCTGCGCCGCCGCGATGCCGGCGCCGAGCAGGTCGCCGAGCACTCGCAGCACCGCGGCCGCGGCGGTGTCGACCGCAGGGAGCGCCTTCGCACCGCCGATCACGGCGCCGAGCCGGCGCGGTCCGGTCCCCAGCGGCAGCACGAGCCACGCATCGGCCGGCGGCGCGAACGGATGCTCCATCAGCCACTCCCCGCGGTCGTGCATGACCAGTGGCGCGTCGCCCTGGACCGCCAGCCGCCACGCCTCGTCGTCGAACGCCAATCGCTCCTGCGCCGCCATGTGCGGCGGCGATCGGGTCGCCACCGCGAAGCGGTCGAGCACCGGCCGGTCCTCGTCGCGCGGCACGTACAGCACCGCGATCTCGAGCCCGAGCGCGTCGCGCATCTCGTCGAGCGCTCCCTGGGCCAGCTCGGTCAGCGTGACCGCGCTCACGAGCGCGCGTGCCGTGCGGCGGACGGCGCTTCGCACGTCGGTCGCCAGCTCAGAGCTCGCGGTCACCGGCCTACGCTACCGTCGCTCTGCCATGCCGGTTCGAGTCCTCCTCGCCGACGACCACCGGCTGATGCGCGAGGGCACCGCGGCGCTGCTCGCGGGAGACGAGCGGATCGAGGTCGTTGGCCTGGCGGGCGACGGCGCCGAGGCGCTCGCGCTCGCCGAGCGCCGGACGCCCGACGTCGTCCTGCTCGATCTCAACATGCCGCGGATGGACGGGCTCCAGGCCTGCGCGCACCTGCGGGATAGGCGAACCCCACCCACCCCCGAGGTGCTGATGCTCACCGTGTCGGAGGAGGAGCCGGACCTGTACGCGGCGTTGCGCATGGGAGCCGCCGGCTACCTGACGAAGGACGTCCCTCCGGCCGAGCTGATCGAGGCGGTGCTCGCCGTGGCCCAGGGCGAGCCGCGGATCGCGCCGGCGATGGCGAGCCGCATGCTGTCCGAGATGGGCCGCGGGGCGCCGCCGCCGGAGAACCCGGTCGCGCTCCTCAGCGAGCGGGAGCGCGAGGTGCTGGCTCTGCTCGCCGAGGGTCTGCGCAACCGCGAGATCGCCGAGCGGCTGATCATCAGCGAGCCCACGGTCAAGACGCATGTGCGGCATGTGCTGGAGAAGCTCCGGATCCGCAATCGCGCGGAGGCCGCGGCGTTCGCGGCGCGCCATCTCGGCTGACCAGCGCGCGCAGCCCGGTGCGCATGAGCGCACGGACCTCCGCGGGCTCGACGCCGAGCACCGTGGCGACACGGCTCGTCGTCGCGCCCGCGAGCCGTGCAAGCGCGATCACCTCGCGCTCCCGGGCGCACATCGGCGCGAACGCCGCGGCGGGCGAGGTGCGGATCGCGAGCAGGACCGCACGCTCGACGAGCGCGCCCGCGTCGCCGCCTCCGGCGGCGAGCATGACCCGCTCCGACACCTGCTCGGCGACGGCCTGGTCGCCGGAGGCGGCGAACGCCGCGGTGTAGACGCGGGTGAGCACATGCCCATCCTGTGCGTGCGGGGCGCCCGCGTAATCGACCGGATGGACGAGCGGGACATCGTCCGAACGGATGATCGAGCGCCGCCGACGCCGAGGCGTACTTCGCCCGCCGGCGGGGGATGCAGACGAGATGAGCGACCACGTCTACAAGAGCATCGAGATCACCGGCTCATCGCCTGACGGCGTGACCCAGGCGATCGACCGCGCCGTCACCAAGGCGTCGCAAAGCCTCAGAGGCCTCGACTGGTTCGAGGTGACCGAGATCCGCGGCCACATCGACGAGGGCGCCATCGCCCACTACCAGGTCACGCTGAAGGTCGGCTTCCGCCTCGAGGACTGAATCAGCGGATTACGCAAAAGCGCTCCTCGTAGACGAAGGTCTGGCCGCCGTCGGGCGTCGTCGTGCTCGTCAGATCCATCCAGCCGTGCAATGCGGTACTCGCCGGTGCCGCCGGTGATCGCAACGGTTCCCGTGCCGTCGTCGCGGTAGGGGCCCTGTAGCGTCAGGAAGCCGCGCGGCAGGAAGTACGTCAGCGTGCAGTGCCGGAGGCCCGGGTTGGTGCGAACGCAGCTCCAGTGCGCGGTGCCGATCTGCTTGTCGCGCTTGTCGAAGAGATCGCTGGCGCCCACGACGACGTCACCCGGCGAGTCGACGTCGGCCGGAGCGTTGTCGACGAAGCCGACAGTTGTCGTCTTCTCCACGACGTCGATCGTCGTGACGCCACGCGTCGAGCGGGACGAGCCGCCGGCCGCGGCGGCGACGCCGAGCGCCGCGACGCCGGCGCAGACGAGGATGAGCGTGGCCGGGCGCCACATTCCAAGCAGTCGCTGCATGGTCGCTCCCTAGCTGTGGGGTTGCGCTGACGCTACGCAGCGAGCGACCTGACGCGCCTCGATGAAATCCCTAGTCTCGCGACATGGCCGGTTCGACGGTCGCCGCAGCGCGAGCGCTGACGCTCGTCGGGCGCGACGACGCGATGGCCGTGCTCGACGGCCTGCTCGCGGACGCGCGGCTCGGCCGCAGCGGCGCGCTCGTGCTGCATGGCGAGGCGGGGATCGGCAAGACGGCGCTGCTCGACGAAGCGTCGGCGCGCGCGCACGACGCAACCGTCCTCCGGGCGCGCGGCCTGGAGTCCGCCTACGCACTGCCGTACGCGACGCTCGACGAGCTCTTGCGGCCTGTCCTCGGGCTGCTGGCACGGATCCCGCCGGTCCAGGCGCGCGCCCTGCGCGGCGCCTTCGCGCTCGCGCCGCCGGTCGACGCCGCATGGCGGTTGCTGCGGCGTCGCTCAGCGTGCTCGCGGCCGCCGCGGAGGCGCGGCCCGTCGTCGCGCTCGTCGACGACGCCCACTGGTGCGACCCCGGATCGCGCGAGGCTCTGGTGTTCACGGCACGACGGCTGGGCGCCGCAGGCGTGGTGTTGATCCTCGCCGATCGAACCGGCGAGGGATCGTTCGACGCGGGTGGGTTGCCCGAGCTCCCGGTCGAGGGCATCGGGCTCGCGGCGGCGCGAACGCTGCTGCTCGACCGGCTCGGCTCATGCCCGCCCGGCCCGGTGTTGCGGCGGCTCGTAGACGAAACCGGGGGCAATCCGCTCGCCCTTCTCGAGCTCGCGGCCGACGGGCGTGGTGCGACAGGACGGGTGGAGGAGGCGTTCCGCCGCCGTGCCGACCGACTTCCCGCCTCGTCGCGACGCGCGCTGTTGATCGCCGCGGCGAGCGATGCCGAGGAGCTCGAGACGATCCGGGGCGCGGCCCGGCTCGCCGGTATGCCCGACGACGCCTTCGACGCGCCCGCCGCATCAGGTCTGCTCCGGATCAGCACGGGACAGATGTCGTTCCGCCATCCCCTCGTTCGCTCCGCCGTCTACGACGCCGCGCCGGAAGCGGACCGGCGCGCTGCGCACCTCGCGCTGGCCCAGGTCGCCGCGCCACAGGCGGAGGCGCGCCGCGCATGGCACATGGCCGCGGCCGCGTCGGGCGCGGACCCCGCCCTTGCAGCGCAGCTCGAGCACGCGGCTGCCGCCGCGCGACGGCGCGGCGGCGCGGCGCTGGAGTCCCGGCTGCTCGAGCGCGCCGCTCGCCTCACGCCGGCGGAACACGTCCGCGCGGACCGGCTCGTCGCGCGGCGCTGGCGGCGTGGCGCACCGAACGCCCGGACGGTCCGGTCGCGCTGCTCGACGAGGCCGACCCGCTGATCCAGGATCCCGCGCTGTGGGCGGACGCGCAGGAGCTCCGCGCCGCGATCTTCAAACGCACGGGTGAGGCAGAGGCGGCGCACGAGCTCCTCCTCGACGGTGCCGCGCGGCTCGAAGCCGTCGCTCCGCGTCGCGCGGCGCGGATGCTCACGCAAGCGACGCATCTGTACTTCCGGCGCAACGAGGCGCGGCCGGCGCTGGCGCTGGCCGAGCGCGCTTGGGCGCTCGGCGGGACCGAGGACGACCTCGAGCTCGGCGGGACGCTCGCGTGGGCACAGGTCTGCGCGGGACGCCCCGAGGACGGGCGCTCTCTGGCGCTCCGCTGCGCCGAGCTCGCGGAGGCGGCCGGTGACACCGCCAACGCGCCGCAGATCGCCCGGTGCCTGATGTGGGTGGAGGACTACGGAATGGCTCGCGCTCTCGTCGAGCGAGTCGTCGGCACGCACCGCGCGGCTGCTGCGCCTGGCGATCTGGCGTACGCGCTGTTCTTCCTCGCCGAGCTCGAGCTGCGCCTCGCACGGCTTCCGGCTGCGTTTGCGGCGGCGCAGGAGTCAGTCCAACTGCCGGAGCAGACCGGGCGTGACCTGCAGGTCATGGCGAGCCTGACCGTACTCGCGTCAGCGGAGGCGCTGCTCGGACGCGCCGCCGAGGCGAGGACGCACGCGACCCATGCGCTCGCGCGCGCCGGGGCGATGATGAACGTCACCTTCGTCGCACGGGCGAACGCGGCGCTCGGGCTGCTCGAGCTGTCGCTCCGGGGGCCGGCGAGGCCGCAGCGCACCTCGAGCTCGTCGCGCGTGCGCACGCTCGCAGCGACGTGGTCGAGCCGAGCGTCCTGGAGTGGATGCCCGACCTCGTCGAGGCGTTCATCCGCGCGGAGCGCCTCGATGACGCCGCAGCGACGCTCGAGGTGTTCGGCGGCTATGCCGACGCGGCGTGCCGCATCTTGGGCGCAGGCCGCGACGGAGCGCTACCGCGGCGTGCTGGCCGCCGACGGCGGCGACGAGCACTTCGAGGCCGCGCTGCGGCTCCACGACGCGACACCCCGGTCATTCGAGCGCGCGCGGACCGAGCTGTGCTTCGGCGAGGCGCCGCGGCGGTCTGGCCGGCGAGCGGCCGCCCGCACCCACCTTTGCGCGGCGCTCGAGGCGTTCGAGCGATCCGGCGCGCTGCCCTGGG
>DATAFH010000085.1:0-147783 GCA_036257565.1 Solirubrobacteraceae bacterium
CCCGGTTCAAATCCGGGCGCCCCGATTGCTCTTCGAGCCGCCATCGTGCGGCTCGCTGTGTTGTGGCGGCGCCGCTGAGGCTTCCCGTCAGGCGCCGGCAAGGATCGCCAGAGCGGCGTTGCGCCCGGGGATCCCGCTCACGCCGCCGCCCCGCCGCGCCCCCGCACCGCCGAGGTGCACGGAGCCGAACGCGGTCTCCGTGCCCCAGAGGCCAACCTCGTCCTCCGCCTCGGCGAACGGCCACGCGAGGTCGCGGTGGAAGATGTTCCCGCGCGGGAGCGCCAGTTCGTCCTCGAGGTCGAGGGGTGATTTGACCTCGAGGCACGGCGAGCCGTCCGGTGCCCGCAGGAGGCAGTTCTCGATCGGCTCGCCGAGCACCGAGCCGAGCGAGCGCAGCGCCGCCGACAGCGCCTCTCGCGTGCGTGCCTCGCGATCGCTCTCGAACAGGCGGGCCGGGGTATGGAGGGCGAACAGCGTCAGCGTGTGGGCGCGGACGTCCGGGCCCAGGATGCTGGGGTCGGTGAGCGAGTGGCAGTAGATCTCGCACGGCAGCGGCGACGGCACGCGCCCGGAGGCGGCGTCCGCGAACGCCGCGGCGAGCTGCGAGTAGCCCTCGTTGACGTGGAGCGTGCCGGCGAACGCGTCCTCGCGCGCGACCGCGCCGTCGCGCAGCCGCGGGAGCCGGGAGAGCAGCATGTTGACCTTGAGCTGGGCGCCCTCCGGCAGCGCGCCGCCGTCCACGCCCAGCAGCCGGTCGAGCACCGCAGGCGCGCACGCGGCCACCACGTGGTCGCAGCTCACCGACGCATCGTCCGTGCGCACCACGGCGCGGCCCGCGTCGGCGTCGATCGCCACCACCTCGGCACCCGTCGCCACCTCGGCGCCCGACGCCGCCGCCAACGCGTCGGTGAGCGCGCCCATGCCGCCCACCGGCACGTCCCAGTCACCCGTGCCGTTGCCGATCACGTGGTAGAGGAAGCAGCGGTTCTGGCGCAGGGCGGGGTCGCGCGCGTCCGCGAACGTGCCGATCAGCGCGTCGGTGAGCACGACGCCGCGCACGAGGTCGTCGGCGAACGCCGCCTCGACCGCCTCGCCGAGCGGGCGCTCGACGAAGGCCTCCCACGTCGCGTCGTCGCCCAGCCGCGCGCGCAGGTCGGCCCGGCTCGGCAGCGGCTCGAGCAGCGACGGGAAGACGACCCGGGCCAGCCGTGCCGTCCGCGCGTGGAACGCCTGCCAAGCGTCGAACGCCTCGTCGCCCCCGGTCACCCGCCGCAGCGAGGCGCGCGTACGTTCAGAATCCGTCGCGTCGATCAGCAGCCCGTCGTCGCTTCCCGGCACCGGCGTGTAGCTCGAGATCCGGCGCCGCCGCACCTGGAACGGCAGCCCGAGCTCACGCACGATCTGCCGCGGCAGCAGGCTGACCAGGTACGCGTAGCGGGAGAGCCTCGCGTCGACGCCCGGAAACGGCGCCTCCGACACGGCCGCGCCCCCGACCTCCTCCCGCCGCTCGAGCACGAGCACCGAGCGGCCCGCACGCGTGAGGTAGGCCGCTGCGACGAGCCCGTTGTGGCCGCCGCCCACGACCACGACGTCGTAGCGGCGCTTCATGCGGCGGCGCTCAGCGCGGCGCCCACGAAGCGCATCGCCAGCATCGCGCGGTCGTCGACCGCCGCTCCCACCTGGAACTCGCGCAGCGCGCGCTCGATCTCGATCACCAGCTCCGCGCTGCCGGACTGCGCGCGGGCCATCGCCTCGAGCAGCCGCACCTCGCCGAACCGCTCGGCCCGGCCCGCGGTCTCGGTCACGCCGTCCGTGTAGAAAAGCAGCGTGTCGCCGGGTTCGACCTCCACCGTAACCTCGGTCCAGTCGTCGTCGCTGCCGACGCCGAGCAGCACCCCGTGCGCCCCCAGCGTCTGCGCCGGCCCGGCGGCGCTCCGCCGCAGCGGCAGCGGGTGCCCGGCGGAGGCGAGCGTCAGGCGCGGCGTGTCGCCGTCGTCCTCGAGCAGCGCGCACACCGCCGTGACGAGCGAGAGGCGCGGCTGCTCGCGCAGCACATCGTTGATCAGCGACAGGACGCGCGCCGGGCGGGGATCGAAGCGCGCCGCCATGCGCGCGGAATGGCGGACCAGGGAGGTCAGCGCCGCCGCCTCGACGCCCTTGCCGGTGACGTCGCCGAGCACGATCAGGTAGCCGGACTCGACGCGCAGGACGTCGTAGAAGTCCCCGCCGACGTCCGAGCCGCGCTCGCCCGCGTGGTAGGCGGCGTGGATCTCCCAGCCCGCGACGGCCGGCAGGCTCTCGGGCAGGAGGCTGGCCTGCAGGGTGCGGGCGAGGCGCTGCTGCTCCGCGAAGAGCCGGGCGTTCTGCACCGCCGTCGCCGCGCGCAGGGCCAGGTCCTCCGCGAACACGAGGTCGTCCTCGTCGAACCGCCGGCCGCCCTCGGACGTGACCAGGCTGATCGCGCCGAGCGTCACGTCGCCGATCCGCATCGGCACCGCCATGGCCGACCGCATGCCGACCTCGCGGATCACGCGCAGGTGCTCCTCGTCCACGGCCGCTGCCTCGATCAGCTCGTCGGGGATCTCGGGATACAGCTCCGACGGGCCGCCGCGCACGATCGCGGGCACGCCGTTCGGCGCGTCCATGTCAGGCGGGTAGCGCTCGCGCAGCTCGCGCGCAAGCTCGACCTTGGCGGGATCGACGTGCGCCACCGCCACCTGCTGCAGCTCGCCGTTGTCGTCGAGCATGTCGACGCCGCACCAGTCGGCGAGCTGCGGCACGAGCATGCGCGCGACGCGCTCGAGTGTCTGCTCGTAGTCGAGCGAGGAGGCGAGCAGCTGCCCGGCCTCGGCCAGGAAGCGCTCGCGCAGCTCCGCGTCCTTGGCCTCCGTGACGTCCTCGATGATGTTGATGGCCAGCGCGGCGCCGCTCGCGTCGCGATAGAGGCTCGCCTTCGTGAGCAGCCAGAACGCCTCGCCGTCGTTCCGGATGCTGCGCGTCAGAAGCGGAGGCGGCGAGTCCTCGCCCGCCACCAGCCGCCGTCCCGGCATGTTCTCCACCGGCACCGGCTGCCCCTCCTCGTCGGTGATGACGAAGCGCGCGCCGAGCTCGCCGGGCTGGGCTGAGAGCACCGCCTCCACGGAGTCGGCGCCGAGCAGGTCCGCCGCGGCCCGGTTGGCGTAGATCGTCTTGCCGCGCTCGTCGTGCACGGTCACCGCCTCCGCGAGCGCGCCGAGGATGCCGTCGAGTCGCGCCCGGACGTCCTCGAGCTCGCCGGCCAACGCCTCGTTGGTGAACGCGAGCGCCGTCGCGCGCTGGCGCGTGCGGGCGGCGAGCACAGCGATGGCCGCGAACACGAGGTAGAAGCCGACGCGGTACATGTCCTGGCTCGCGGCGGTGCTCGTGTTCCAGGCGCTGCTGGCGACGCCGATCGCCAGCGCCACGACGCCGGTGATCGCCACCTCTCGCCAGTCGCCGATCACGGCCAGCACGAGCGGCACGAAGAGGACCGTGCCCGTGATCGTGAGGGGGTTGGTCGTCAGCGCGATGTCGACGACCATGACCGCGGCCTGAACCGCGAGGCCGATGCTGAGCCGCCGCGCTGAGATGGTGCTCGTCGTGGCCCCGTGCATGCGCGCTCGGGGCGATGCTAGTGCGCGGCGCCGCGCTTGGGGCCGTTTACCCCTGGTGGCGGCCGGCGATCTCGCCGCGCAGCGTGGCGATCTCGGTGACGGCCAGGCCGACGTACGTGCCGATGGCGGCGACGATTTCGGCGTCGATGTCCTCGAGCAGGTCGGCGTCGGCGGTCAGCGCACGCTCGGCACGCAGCTGCTCGAGGTGGGCGCGCTCCTCGGCGGCGGTCGTTGTCGGGATCGTGAACGGGAGCATGGTCGAGATCATGCGGTAGCCGACCCCTGGCTGGCATCGGGGAAACCCCTGGATCGACCCCTTGGGCACGGTCGTCCGGGTAGACCTCCGTCATGCGCGCACCACCGTGGTCCCGCTGCAGGCCGGCTCCGCCGAGGTCGTGGATGCCCGACCCGGAGCCGGGGCCGGGAGAGCTGCTCGTCGACGCCCTCGCGCTGGGCGTCTGCGGCACCGACCGCTCGTGGCTCGAAGCGCTGATCAGGCGGCGAGTGCCGCTCGACGACTTCCAGACCGCCGTCGAGAAGCTGCCGAACAGCGTCAAGGTCGTCCTCGAGCTCTGACAGCATGGCCGCGTGGCGGCGTGGCCGGAGGAGGAGTTCGAGGGGCGGGCGATCGACATCGCCGCCGCCGCGTGGTCGCTGCTCCGCAGCCAGGCGGCGTGGCGGCACCGACGGGTCGAGACGCTGACGGTGCTGAGCCATGAGGAGGTGCGCCGCCACGTCTCGGTCGACTTCACGGTGCCGTTGGAGCACCGCGAGTCGCTCCGGCTGACCGGCGAGGACGAGTTCGCGGTCCCACTCGCCTGGCTGCGGAAGCGGCCACTCGTGCACTTCGACCTCCGCAACGAGGAGGGCCATTCCATCCCGCTACTCACGGCCGAGCAGAATGCGGCGATCGATCGCGAGCTGCTCTACGCGATCCTCGACGACGACTTGTCCGATCAGGATGCCGACGACGACACGCGAGAGGCCGTCGGCCTGGCCGCCGGCCCGCTCGTCGAGGCCGTCGTCGGCGTCGAGGCCGAGGCAGGCGACGTGGACGCGCTCGAGCGCGTGCACGGGCTGGGCTCGCTGATCCAGTTCCGCAGGACGGTCGCCACGCTGTCGGGTTTCTTCATGCTGTGGGCCGTGGTCCGCGGGCTCGACCGCCGGCGCGTGTTCAAGTTCGCGTACGACGAGCCGTACGCCCTGCGGCCGGGACTCGCCTACGTCTACGAGGCGCCGGGAGCCACCGAAGCGTGGAGCTACCACGTCGAGATCGCCGTCCCGACGGACCTCAAGGCCCGCAAGACCCAGCTCTGGGACGCAAGGACGGGGACCGTGCTCGCCAGCGGAGCGCCCGACGCCGATCGTCCGGCGCTGTACGTCTCGACCCAGCCGGCAGATCCGCCCGCGGAGCACGAGGTCGTCGTCGACTTCGGCGCCGAGCGCGGGCACTTCCTGGCTCCGGCGGCGATCGTCGCGTCCGTCATCACGGCTCTCGTCGCACCGCCGTGGCTGTTCGCCGACCTCGAGGCGCTCGCCGCGAGCTCCGGTCCGGCCATCGGCCTCGTGCTGTCGACGTCGGCGGTCTTCTCGGCGCTCGTGTTGCGAACCGACGAGCACCCGCTGCTGCGGCGGCTGCTCGTCCGCTACCGCCTGGCGCTCGTGGCGTGCACGCTCGCCGCCCTCTTCGCCGCGGCGGCGCTCGGCTTCCAGGCCGAGGGATGGATCATCCAAGTCACCTGGGGCCTGGCGGCGGTTGTCTCTGCCGTGACCGCCGGTATCCTGATATGGGCAGCTGCACGAGCGCCATCGCTATGAGGATTCCGTTCATACACCGCAAAGAGCGAACGATTGCGGAGATCGCCGCGAAGGCGACCCGGGTGGGCTCCGCCGAGGGTGCGACGCCGTATTTCGGGCCGAGCGACAAGTCCGTCGCGGAGATCCGCGCGGGCGCCGAGCGCATGCGCCGCATCCGCGCCAAGGGCGCTAACGGCGCTTCGCCCAGCTGACGAAGAAGTCCAGCGCCTCCGGGTTTGCGAGCGAGTCGCGGCTGGCCGCCTGCTCGGGCGGCGTGCCCATGAGGATGCGCTTGACCGGGAGCTCGAGCACCTTGCCCGAGAGCGTGCGCGGCACCTCGCCGACGGCCACGACCTCGTCCGGCACGTGCCGGGGCGAGCAGTCCTCGCGGACGCGCTTGGCGATCCGCTTCGTCAGGTCGTCGTCGAGCTCGGCGCCGTCGCGCAGCACGACGAACAGCGGCATCCGGCCCTCGACGTCGACCACGAGCGCGTCGACGATCTCGTCGATCGCGAGCAACGCCGAGTAGATCTCCGCCGTGCCCATGCGCACGCCGCCGCGGTTGATCGTCGCGTCCGAGCGGCCCGTGATGATCGCCGTGCCGCGCTCAGTGATCTCGATCCAGTCGCCGTGGCGCCAGACGCCGGGATAGGTGTCGAAGTACGACTCGCGGTAGCGCTCGCCGTCAAGGTCGTTCCAGAGGTAGAGCGGCATCGACGGCATCGGCTTGGTGACGACGAGCTCCCCGACCTCGCCGATCAGCGGCCGCCCTTCGGGGTCCCACGCCTCGACGGCGGCGCCGAGCGCCCGCGCCTGCAGCTCGCCCTCGTAGACGGGCAGGATCGGCACGCCGCCGACGAACGCCGTGCAGAGGTCGGTGCCGCCGCTCGTGGAGAACAGCCAGGCGTCGCGGCCCAAGTGGTCGTAGATCCAGCGGAAGCCCTCCGGGGCGAGTGGGGAGCCGGTCGAGCCGACCGCCCGCAGACGGGACATGTCGCGGCCGGCGCCCGGCTCAACGCCGGCCTTCATGCAGGCGCCGATGTACGCCGCGCTCGTGCCGAAGGTGGTGATGCCGGCGCTCTCGGCGAGGTCCCACAGCACGCCGATGTCGGGGTGGCCGGGGCTGCCGTCGTAGAGGACGATCGCGGCCTCCGTGAGCAGGCCGGAGACGACGAAGTTCCACATCATCCAGCCCGTCGTGGTGAACCAGAAGAGGCGGTCGCCGGCCTGGGCGTCGACGTGCAGGTGCAGCTTCTTGAGGTGCTCGAGCAGGATGCCGCCCTGGCCGTGGACGATCGCCTTCGGCAGGCCCGTCGTGCCCGACGAGTAGAGGACCCACAGCGGGTGGTCGAAGGGAACGCGCTCGAAGCGCAGCTCCCCCTCGCGCTCGAAGCCGGTCTCCCAGCCGGCGCCGTCGAGGTAGCCGAGCCGCACGAGCCGGCCGCCGACGGCCTCGTGGATCCCGCGCCCGGTGTCCGCGCGATCGAAGTCGCGGCCGTTGTAGCGGTAGCCGTCGACCGCGAGCAGCACCTTCGGCTCGATCTGCGCGAAGCGGTCGATCACCGAGCGTGCGCCGAAGTCGGGCGAGCAGCTCGACCACACGGCACCGAGCGACGCGGTGGCCAGGAAGGCGGCGACGGCCTCGGGGATGTTCGGCATGTAGGCGGCGACGCGGTCACCAGGGCCGACGCCGAGCTCGCGCAGGCCGGCGGCGATCCGCGCCACCTGGATGCGCAGCCCGCCCCAGGTGAGCTCGGCCTGCTCCCGGAGCTCTGACGCGTGGACGATGGCGAGGCTGTCCGGATCCTTGCCGCGGAAGAGGTGCTCGGGGTAGCTTACCCGCGTCCCCGGGAACCACTCGGCGCCCGGCATCGCCTGCGAGCCGAGCACGCGGTCGTAGCCGCCGTCGACGCCGAAGAAGTCCCAGATCGCGGCCCAGAAGCCCTCGAGGTCGTCGACCGACCAGCGCCACAGCGCGTGATAGTCGTCGAACCCGTGCTCCCGCATGAAGCGCGTCATGACGGCTCGCTCGGCCAGGGCGGACGGCGGCTTCCACAGCAGCGTCGGCATCGGGCGCCATGATGCCAGCCGTGCTGCGGACAGTGACCGCCACGCGCTACGCGACGCCCCTGCGCGAGGGCGGGTCGCTGCCCGCGATCGTCGAGGCCGACGACGACGGGCTCTACGTCTGCAAGTTCCGCGGCGCGGGCCAGGGGCCGCGGGCGCTGGCGGCGGAGGTCGTCGCCGGGGAGCTGGCGCGCGGGCTCGGGCTGCCGGTTCCCGAGCTGGTGCTCGTGGAGGTCGATCCCGAGCTGGCGCGGGCGGAGCCGGACCCGGAGATCCAGGACCTGATCCGGGCCAGCGGCGGCCTCAACCTCGGCGTCGACTTCCTGCCGGGGGCGCTGCCGTACTCGCGGGCGGCGCCGCCCGATCCGGAGCTCGCCGCGGCCGTGGTGTGGCTGGATGCGCTGGTGGAGAACGTCGACCGCACGCCGCGCAACCCGAACCTGCTGCGCTGGCACGGGCGGCTGTGGCTGATCGATCACGGCGCGTCGCTGTTCGTGCATCACGGCTCGGCCGACCCGCTGTCGCTGGCGCGCCGGCCGTTCCCGGCGATCCGCGAGCATGTGCTGCTCGACGTGGCGGGCTCGGTGCTGCAGGCCGACGCCCGGTATGCGCCGCGTGCCGACCCGGGCCCCGCCGCCGCGCTCGTGCCTTCGGAGTGGGCGGACGGCGCGCCGTATGCGGCTCATCTCGAGCGGCGGCTGGAGGCGCCGCGCGAGTGGGCGGAGGAGGCCGAACGTGCCAGATCGTGAGACGTTCCAGTACGCGGTGCTGCGCCTCGTGCCGCGGGTCGAGCGGGGGGAGGCGCTGAACGCGGGCGTGGTGCTGTTCTCCCGTCGCCACGGGTTCCTCGCGGCGCGGACCGAGCTCGACGAGGCGGCGCTGGCCGCGCTCGCGCGGGAGTGCGACGCGGCCGAGGTGCGCGCGCATCTGGGGACGCTCGAGCGCGTGGCCGCCGGCGATCCCGAAGCGGGGCCGATCGCGCGGCTGGAGGCGTCCGAGCGGTTCCACTGGCTGACGGCTCCGGCGAGCACCATGGTCCAGCCGTCGCCTGTGCACACGGGCCTGACGAGCGACCCGGAGGCCGAGCTCGAGCATCTCTTCCTGCGCCTGGTGCGCAGATAGCGCAAGATTCAGTGTTGCCCCCCGTTCCAGCGGGAGAGCCGTGGGGTCACCGGACAGGCGTGGCGCCCGCGACCGGCGGGCGCGCGCGCCGCGCCTGTCATGCTTGCCCTCGTGAGGCGCACACGGCTGCTCGTCGCCGTCGCCGGGATCTCCTTGGTCGGCTGCGGCAGCGGCGGGCAGGACGCCACGGCTCGCTCGACTCCCACTCCGACCTCATCCAGCGCCTCGCCGGCGCGGGCCGCCCCGGCGCCGCGTCCCGGTCTGCGCCTGAAGCGGATCGGCACGTTCCGCAGTCCGGTGTACGTCACCGCGCCGCCCGGGGACCGGCGGCGGCTGTTCGTGGTCGAGCAGGGTGGCCGAGTGATGATCCAGCGCCGCGGCAGCACGCTCTCGCAGCCGTTCCTGGAGCTGACCGGCCGGATCTCGGCCGGTGGCGAGCGCGGCCTGCTGTCGCTCGCGTTCGCACCCGACTACGCGAGCAGCGGCCGCTTCTACGTGTACTACACGGCGCGCGACGGGGCGATCCGCATCGTCGAGTACCGGCGTAAGACGCGCAACCGCGCGGCGCGCGGCTCCGCGCGCGTGGTCCTCTCCCAGCCACACCCCGCCTCGAACCACAACGGCGGGCTGGTGCTGTTCGGCCCCGACCGGATGCTGTACGCGGGACTCGGTGACGGGGGAGGCGGCGGCGACCCCTTCAACAACGCCCAGGAACTCGGGACGGTGCTGGGGAAGATCATCCGCATCGACCCTCGGCGGCGCGGCGGCCGCCCGTACCGCATTCCCCGCACGAACCCGTTCCGGGGGCAGTCGGGCGCGCGCGGCGAGGTCTTCGCGTACGGGCTGCGCAACCCGTGGCGGTTCGCGTTCATGCCGTCGGGTCGTATGGTCGTGGCGGACGTGGGGCAGAACGAGGTCGAGGAGGTCTCGATCGTCCCGGGGGCGGGCGCCAACCTCGGCTGGCGGGTCTACGAGGGTCGGCAGCGGTACACGGGCGGGAGCGCACCCGGTCATGTGGGGCCGGTCATCGAGCGCCTCCACGCCGACGGCAACTGCTCGATCACCGGCGGTGTCGTCGTGCGTGACCCGGTGCTGTCGTCGCTGCGTGGCCGGTACGTGTTCGGCGACTTCTGCCGCGGGCGGCTGGAGTCGGCGCGGCTTGCGGGCGGGCGTGCGCGCTCGGTGCGGACCCACAGCGTGTCGGTCTCGCAGCTGTCCTCCTTCGGGGAGGACGCTCGGCGCCGGGTCTACGCGACCTCGCTCGACGGGGCCGTCTACCGGCTCGTGCCGCGCTGAAACGTGAGTCTGGCGCCGCACGGCATCGCACTGGTTCGCGCCGACAACCCCGGCCCGCTGACGTTGAGCGGCACGAACACGTGGGTCGTCGGGCGGTGGGTGGTCGACCCCGGGCCGGCGCTGGACCAGCATCTCGACGCGGTCGCCGCCGTGGTGGCCGCGCGCGGGGGCGCCGAGGGGATCGCGCTCACCCACGACCACGCGGACCACGCGGAGGGCGTCGAGGGGCTGCGGGCGCGAGTGGGGACGGAGGTGCCGGTGGTGTCGGCTCGAGGCGGGGCGCGGGACGGCGACCGCTTCGGACCGCTGCGCGTGCTCGCGCTGCCGGGCCACTCCGACGACCACGTCGCGTTCGTCGCGGAGCGGGCGGCGTTCTCCGGCGACGCGGTGCTCGGCGAGGGAAGCGTGTTCGTGGCGTCTGACCTGGCGGGCTACCTCGGGGGGCTCCGCCGCCTCCGCGCGCTGGACCTCGCGGTCCTCTGCCCCGGTCATGGGCCGCCGGTGTGGGACGTGGGCGCGAAGCTCGACGGCTACGTCGAGCACCGGCTCGACCGCGAGCGCCGGCTCGTCGCGGCCTTGGAGCGCGGACTGCGGACGGAGGACGAGCTGCTCGACGCGGCCTGGAGCGACGCCCCGCCGGCGCTCCGCGAGTTCGCAGCGATCTCGCTCCGCGCGCATCTCGAGAAGCTGCGGTCGGAGGGGCGGGCGTAGGAACGTCGACGGTGACTCTGCGGCCGGCCCGGGCGTGGTGCGGGGTGTCGTGAACGGCGAACTGCGCTGGGTAGGGAGGCGAGGGAGCCGGCCGCGGCGGTGCACAGGTGGCCACTGGCGACGCGTTCGGCGGCCGGTTGGCCCGTTCTGCACCGCCCGCGATACATCAGTGGACACGCCCGAATCCGGTCCGGGGGGTTGGCCACTTGTGCACCACTTCGGTGCACAACCGGCCACGCGCGCCCCCGCGCGGGCGCCCGCTTGTCCACTTTGGTGCCGTCACGGCATACAGGTGCACACGCCCACTTCCCGGCGCGAGCCGCGTGTCCCCTTTGATGCCGTGACGGCACCCAACCGGCCACGCCCCCTCCGACGCCGGGCCGCGTGTCCCCTTTGCTCCCTACGCAGCCGCCGGTGACGTTCATCGGGGACCGACCGCCCGGCCAACACCCTCACCCTCCCTACCCAGCCGCCGTTGACGTTCGCCGGACTCACCGCCCGTCCGGTGCCGGCTACGCGGTCGTCGGCGAGGCGGCCTCGGCGACCCGGCGGCGCGCGATCTCGGCGGCCGCGGCGAGCGGGGTGGTACCCGTGGCCTCTGCGTGGTCGAGGACCGTGCGGACGGTGTCGCCGACGGCTCGCACCCGCGTCTCGGCGCGGGCGGTGTCGTAGCCCTCGGGCTCGAGCTCGACGCTGATGTTCACCACGCCGCCCGCGTTCGCGACGAAGTCGGGCACCCACAGGATCCCGTGGTCGGCGAGCTGCGTGGCGACCGTCTCGTCGGTCAGCTGGTTGTTCGCGGCGCCGGCGATGGCGCGGGCGCGCAGGAGCGGCACCGTCTCGGCGCTCAGCACGCCGCCGAGCGCGCACGGGGCGAGAACGTCGACATCCGCAATCAGCGCGGAGTCAGGGTCCGTCCAGCGGGCGCCGAGCCGGTGGGCGAGGTCGCGGGGGCGTTCGTCGATGTCGGCGAGCACGAGGTCGGCGCCGCCCTCGGCGAGCAGCTCGGCCAGGCGGCCGCCGACGCTGCCTACGCCGACCACCGCGACGCTGCGGCCGGCGAGCGACGAGCTCCCGAAGACCCGCTCGCACGCAACGCGGATCGCCGCCTCGACGCCGAGCGCGGTCCACGGGCTCGGATCGCCCGAGCCGCCGCGGTCCACACCCAGTCCGGTGACGTGCGGCGTCGTCTCCGCGATCACCTCCATGTCGGGCTCCGAGGTGCCCACGTCTTCGGCGGTGAGGTAGTCGCCGTCGAGCGTCGCGACCGTCTCGCCGAAGTCGAGCAGCACGGCTCGGCGCTCGTCGCCGGTCGGCGGCGCCGATCCCTCGGGCAGCATGATCACGCCCTTGCCACCGCCCAGCGGCAGCCCGGCGACCGCAGACTTGAACGTCATCGCGCGGGAAAGCCGCAGCGAGTCGCGCACCGCCGCGCGCGAGTCGGCGTACGTCCACATCCGGCAGCCGCCCAGCGACGGGCCGCGCGCCGTCGAGTGCACGGCGACCATCGTGTAGAGGCCGGATCGCCGCCCCCGCTGGACGTGCAGCGCCTCGTGGTCGAGCGGTTCGGGAAAATGGACGATGGCCGCGAGGGTAGCGGTCAGCGCTCAGACGGCGGTGGCGCCTCTGCTGCCGGCACGGCGGTGGGAGCGGCCGGTGCCGCCTCGGTGTCGGGGTCCGGCTGCTCGGCAACGGAGCCGACCGGCGACGCCTCCTCGGCCGTCGGTCCGGGGGCCACAGCTTCGTCGTCGACGGCCGGCAGCGGCTCCTCGGCGGGAGGCGCCTGAGCGCCGCCGCTCTTGCCCGATGCGAGCAGCGGCTCGGAGTCCTCGGGGACCGGCTCGGCGGTCGGCTCGGCCTGCGGCGGTGCGGGCTCGTCGGCCGCGGCCGGCGCCGCCGCCTGCGTCTCGCGAGCAGGCCGTGTGCGCGCCGGCGAAGCGAGCGCCGGACCGGTCGCCGCCACCTTCGCCACGCGCGCGGGCGGATCCGCGGGAGGCCGCTCCCGGACCCGCTCCTTCACCTCCACCGCACCACCCGCGCCGAGCGCCGCCGTGCAGACCACGGCCGCGACCTTGCACGCCCCGAAGGTGACCGCGCCGCCGGCCGCGGAACCACCGACCGCCGCCGCGGCGCCGCCGACCGTCGCCACGCCACCACCGACGGTCACCGCAGTTCCGCCACCCGCCGCAGCTCCGCCGCCGACGGTGGCCGCACCGCCACCGATTGTCGCCGCGCCTCCGCCGGTCGCCGCAGCTCCGCCACCAAGCGTGGCCGCGCCGCCGCCAACGGTGGCCGCGCCGCCGCCGATTGTCGCCGCGCCTCCGCCGGTCGCCGCAGCTCCGCCTCCAACCGTGGCCGCCCCGCCGGTTGCCGCTGCGCCGGTTCCCGTCGTCGCGGCTCCGCCTCCCGTGGTGGCCGAGCCGCCGGAGCCGAGCCCGATGAGCTTCGCGGCCACGAGGGCGAGTGGGCCTGCGTTGAGGGCGGCGAAGGAACGGCGGACTCCTCTGAGGGCGGTGCGGTATTCGCGGCAGCCGCAGCAGTGGCGCATGTGCCGGCGCGCGCGAGCGGAGGCCTTGACACCGCGGTCGTAGCTGCCCATCAAATCGGCGCGGATGTCCTCGCAGTCGGCGTCGCGCGCCTCGGCCGCCTCCACGAGCCCGACCCGCGCCCGCACGAGCAAGGACTTGACCGCGGGAACGGTGACGTCGAGCGTCGCGGCGAGGTCCACGTACGACATGCCGTCCATCTCGCGCATCAGCAGGGCCGAGCGCTGCTGCTCGGGCAGGCGGCCCACGTCCTCGACCAGCCGCGCGAGGTCCTCGCGGCGCTGTGCCTCCTCGATCGGGTCGCGCAGCGGCTTCCGGGACAACTCGAAGACGTCGGCCGCCGGCGGCACCGGGCGGCGCAGGTGGTCGATGCAGCGGTTGTGCGCGACCCGGTAGAGCCACGCCCGCAGGTTCACCTCGCGCGTGTCGGCGCGCAGCGCCCCGTACGCTCGTACGAACACGTCCTGGAGCAGGTCCTCCGCGTCCTGTCGCGGCCCCGCCCATAGCATCTGCCGCACGTACGCGAACAGGCGCTGGCGGTAGCGGTCGTGGATGACGCGGAACGCCTCGTCGTTGCCGGCGCGGAACAGCGCGATGAGCTGATCGTCCGTGCGCAGGCGCAGCAGCGGCACCCCGAGCGGCCGGCGAGCGGCTCCGGCCGGTGCGCGAACTGCTGACGCTTCCACCCGCTGACTCCGTTCCTCGACTGCAGTCTCGGCGACTCTAACGACCCGGGCGGGCGAAGTTGCCGTGTTAACTAACCCGTGGGGTGCGCGAACGACTCGATATCCGACCGGGGGTCGCCATCCCGCTCGACGAGGTCGAGCTGCGCACGAGCCGCTCCTCAGGGCCTGGCGGTCAGCACGCGAACGTGACGGCATCCCGCGTGGAGGCGGTGTTCGACGTGCACGCCTCGGAGGCGCTCGACGACGCCCAGAAGACCCGCATCGCCGCCCGCCTCGGGTCGCGCGTGACCGCCGCGGCCCAGGACACGCGGTCGCAGATGCGCAACCGCGAGCTGGCGCTCGACCGCCTCGCGAACCGCCTCGGAGCAGCCCTCGAGGTGAGTCGCCCCCGCCGCGCCACCCGGCCCACGGCCGCAGCCAAGCGACGCCGCATGGAGGCCAAGCGACGGCGCGGCGACGTCAAGCGAGCGCGACGCCGCCCGGCCGCCGAGGACTGACGCTCGAAACTCCGCAAGCTAGGATCGGCCGCGGGAAGAGGAGGCACCACGTTGGCGAACCGGACTCTCATGCTCCTGCTCGGCACGGCGCTAGCCCTGCTGGCGGCCGCCCCCGCGCAGGCAAGACTCGTATACGTCAAGGGCGCAGCGTCGCTGAGCCCGATGGTCTTCGTCGCGAACGACGACGGCTCGAGACCGCACGAGCTCGGCCCCGGGCACTCGCCGACGATCTCCGAGAACGGCCGGTGGGTGGCGTGGGTGAAGCCCGGCTCGCCGGACCGCGTCGTCATCCGGCGCGCCGACCGTCGCGGGCCGGCCCGCCGCGTCGGCACCGGCACCGAGTTCGGCGAGCTGCGCTTCTCGCCGGACTCGAGGCTGCTCGCCACTGTGCGCGACAAGCGTCTGCGCGTGTACCGGATCCGCAAGCGCGAGGAGATCCGCACGGCGCGCGGCCACATGCGCGGCGTCTCGTTCTCGCCGGACTCGAGGACGCTCGTCTACGGCAAGGCCAAGCGCGGTGACTTCGACGCCCCCACGGACCTCTTCACCGCACAGCCGGACGGCGACGGCCGCGCGCGGATCACCCGCGACCGGCGCTCGCTGAACCCGCTGTGGGGCCCGCTCGGGATCGTGCACGACCGCCAGCGCTGGCGCCAGGGCGACGCGCCGGCGTACAACGTGTTCGAGATCCAGCCCGACGGCGGCGGCTTCCGCCAGATCACGAAGCTGACGATCCCGAGCCTGGTGAGCGGCCTGATCCCGCTCGAGCTCAACGCCAACGGCGCCCGCTTGCTCGCCAACTTCGTCGGCCAGGACACGACCGTCGGCTTCCGCGTCAACACGCGGTCGGGGAGCGTCAAGTCGCTCGACTCGGACTTCGAGAACGGCTTCGTCGCCGCCGACCTCACCGACGATGGGCGCACGGTGCTCGGCCATACCGGTGGGCCGGATCCGGGTCGCCGCCACAACGTGGTGATGATGCCCTACCGGGGCGGCGAGCAGAAGGTGCTGGTGCGGCGCGCCATGTCGCCGGACTGGAGCCGCTGATCGCACCTGGCTCGCCATCCGGGCTCACCGCCGCTTCGCTAGCGCCGGCGTCGCCCGAGCTGGATCTCGCGGTCCTCGACCGCGTGCAGCGTCGTGTGCTGTGGCTGGCGGCTGCGATCGTGCACCATGCGAATCGCATCAGGCCGAACGCGTCGGGCGTGAAGGTGGGCGGCCATCAGGCGTCGAGCGCCTCGATGGTGTCGCTGATGACGGCGCTGTGGTTCGCGGTCCTCGAGGCGCCGGACCGCGTGAGCGTGAAGCCGCACGCGTCGCCGGTGCTGCACGCGATCAACTACCTGCTCGGGCGACTGGATCGCGAGTACCTGGCCACGCTGCGCCAGTTCGGCGGATTGCAGTCGTATCCGTCGCGCACGAAGGATCCCGATCCGGTGGACTACTCGACCGGCTCGGTGGGCATCGGGGCGACGGCGCCGATCTGGGGCGCGCTCGCGCATCGCTACGTGGCCGGCCATTTCGACGTCCCGGTGGGCGGCCGTCAGATCGCGCTGATCGGCGACGCCGAGCTGGATGAGGGCGCGATCTGGGAGGCGATCGCCGACCCGATGGTGGCCCGGCTCGGCGAGGTGATGTGGGTGGTGGACCTCAACCGCCAGTCGCTGGACCGCGTGGTTCCCGACATCGCCGCCGGGCGGCTTGCGGCGATGTTCGAGGCCGCCGGGTGGCACGTGGAGATGGTCAAGTACGGGCCGCGGTTGCGGCGGTTGCCCGAGCTGCGCGAGCGGATCGACGCGATGCCCAACGAGGAGTATCAGCGTCTGCTGCGCGCGGATGCGGGGGAGCTGCGGCGCCGGCTGGAGGTGGGCGTGCTGCCCGGCGGCGACGCCGAGCTGCTGACCGCGTTCCGTGACCTCGGCGGGCACGACCTGGGGACGTTGATCGCGGGGTTCCGGGCGGCCGATGAGGTACGCGACCGCCCGAGCATCGTGTTCGCGTACACGATCAAGGGCTGGCGGTTGCCGACCGAGGGCCACCCTGCCAACCACTCGGCGCTGCTGTCGGTCGAGCAGTTCGCGGAGCTGGCCGAGGCGCTGGGGACCGACGCGGACGACCCGTGGGCCGCCTTTGACGAGGACTCGCCGGAGGCGCGGCTGTGCGCCGACGCCGCCGCGCGGCTTGCTCGCGAGCCGACCAAGCTGCGCGAACCGCCGGCCGTGCCTGCCACGCTCGGTCGCGAGCATCGCGGCCGCGAGTCGACCCAGCAGGCGTTCGGGCGCTTCTGGGTCGACCTCGAGCGCGAGGCACCCGAGGTGGCCGAACGGGTGGTCACCGTGTCGCCCGATGTGGGCACGTCGACGAACCTGGGTGGCTGGATCAACAAGACCGGCATCTGGTCGGTCGGCGAGCGGATCGACTGGTTCGCGGATGACACCGACACGCTGGTGCGCTGGCGCGAGAGCGACCACGGCCGGCACATCGAGCTCGGCATCGCCGAGGTCAACCTCGTCGGGTTGCTCGGCGAGCTGGGCGCGACGTGGTCGCGCGACGGGCAGCCGCTGCTGCCGGTGGGCACCATCTACGACCCGTTCCTGGCGCGTGCGTTGGAGCCGTGGTCGTTCGGCATCTACGCCGGCGGCCAGTCGATCCTGGTTGGGACGCCGAGCGGCGTCACGCTCGGGCCGGAGGGCGGCGCGCACCAGTCGGTGGTCACGCCGTCGATCGGGATCGAGCAGCCCGGTTGCGTTGCGTGGGAGCCGGCCTTCGGGCGCGACTTCGAGTGGACGTTCCTGCACGCCCTCTCGCGCCTCGGGCGCCCCGACGGCGAGGCCGCGTACTTCCGGCTCTCCACGCGGCCCGTGGACCAGTCGCTGGCCGGCGATCCGCCGCGCGAGCAGGTCCTCGGCGGCGGCTACCGGCTGCGCGACGGCTCGCGGCTGGTGATCGTGGTGATGGGCGCGCTGGTGCCGGAGGCGATGGACGCCGCCGAGGAGCTGGGCGCCGAGGTCGTCTGCATCACAAGCGCCGACGTGCTGTTCCGCGCCTTCCAGGCTCGCGCAGGATTGAGCGACGGCGACCCGTGGATCCTCGACGAGCTGTTCCCCGAGCCGCGGCCGATCGTCTCGCTGCTCGACGGCCACCCGCACACGCTGTCCTTCCTGGGCGCCGTGCACGGCGTGCCGATGACGTGCCTCGGCGTCCAGCGATTCGGCCAGTCCGGCGACCTCGCCGAGCTCTACGAGCACCATCAGATCGACGCCGAGGCCGTGATCGGCGCCGCGCTGGACCTCGTGGCGTAGTGCACGACGTCGCGGTCGTCGGTGGCGGCATCGTGGGGCTGGCGACCGCCCGCGCGCTCGCGCTGCGCGGCATGCGGGTGATCGTGCTCGAGCGGGAGCCGGCCCTCGGCGCCCACCAGACGACGCACAACAGCGGCGTCATCCACGCCGGCCTCTACTACCAGCCCGGATCGCTGAAGGCGCGTCTCTGCGTCGAGGGCGCCGCCGCGCTGTACGAGTACTGCGAGCAGCGCGGCATCCCGGCCGTGCGCTGCGGCAAGCTCGTGGTCGCCACCCGCCCGCGCGACGTCGAGCGCCTCGACGACCTCGAGCGCCGTGCGCGAGCCAACGGCGTACCCGGGCTCGCCCGGCTCGGCCCCGATGAGCTGCGCACGGTCGAGCCTGCGGCCCGCGGCCTAGGCGCCCTGCACTCGCCGGCCACCGGCATGGTCGACTTCGGGGCGGTCGCGACCGCCTACGCCGCCGACGTCACCGAGCACGGCGGCGAGATCCGCACGGGCGCCGCCGTGCAGGCCTTGGTCGACCGTGAAGATCACGTCGAGGCGGTGCTCGACCGCGGCGCCGTCCACGCGCGCTGGGCGGTGGCCTGCGGCGGTGCGTGGTCCGACCGTCTGGCGGCACGTTCAGGCGCGCGGCCGGACGTGCGCATCGTGCCGTTCCGCGGGGCGTACCTGCGCCTCGTCCCGGAGCGCGCCGACCTCGTGCGCGGCCAGATCTACCCCGTTCCCGATCCCGCGCTGCCGTTCCTGGGCGTCCATCTCTCGCGGACGATCGGCGGCGACGTCCTGATCGGCCCGACCGCGCTGCTCGCCGGCGCCCGCGACGCCTACCGAATGGCGACGGTCAGTCGCGCGGACCTCGGCGCGACGCTGCGCTGGCCCGGCACCATGCGCCTCGTGCGCCGCTGGTGGCGCACGGGGGCGCGCGAACTCGCCCACGCGCTGAGCCGGCGCCTGCTGGTGCGGGAGGCGGCGCGCTTCGTGCCCGCCATCGGCCTGGCCGACGTGCACCCCGGCCCCACCGGCATCCGTGCGCAGGCGCTCGGACGCGATGGGGCCCTGCTCGACGACTTCCTGCTCGCCCGCACGGGGCGGGCGGTCCATGTGCTCAATGCCCCCTCGCCGGCCGCCACCGCCTCGCTCGCGATCGGGGAGCTGATCGCGAGCGAGATCGGCGGCTGAGGGCTCAGGCCGGCTCGGGGAGCGCGCCGGCGGGGAGGTAGCCGGCCGGCTCCTCGGCGGGCATCTCGGCTCCCGCGCCGAAGCGCTTCGAGATCAGCACGGCCGAGGCGACCGCGCCGATGGCCAGCAGGCCGGCGCCCGCGAACAGCGCGTCGTGCAGCCCCGACACGTAGTCCGACGCCGAGCCCTGGCCGAGCGCGGCCTCGGCCGGGATCAGCGCGCCGAGGGCGGCGACGCCAACGGCGATGCCGGCCTGGCGGGCCGTGTCGTTGACGCCCGCGGCCAGGCCGCTCTGCTCGACCGGGACGGAGCCGAGCGCGACGTTGGAGAGCGCCGGGTTGAAGAGTCCGGTGCCGATGCAGGCGGTGATGACGCCGGGCATCATGATCAGCCACGACGAGTCGGTGCTCGTGAGCGTCATGAGCGCCATGCCGGCCGCGACGAGCACCAGCCCGCCCGCGACCATCGTGCGCGCCGGCACCTTGGCGCCCAGCTGAGCCGTGCCCGCGGAGACGACGAGCATGATCAGCGTGCCGGGCAGGTACACGAGGCCCGCCTCGATCGCCGACAGCCCGAGGATCTGCTGCAGGTACAGCGTCATGTACAGGAACACCGCGAAGAACGACGCCGAGATCGCGAACGCGGCGACCTGCGCACCCGTGAACGTCGCGTCGCGGAACAGCCGCATCGGCAGCATCGGCTGGCGCACGCGCAGCTCGACGAGCACGAACGCGATCAGCGCGACCGCCGCGCCGGCGAGCTCGAGCACGATCAGCGTCGAGGTCCAGCCGTCCTCGTTGCCGCGCAGGAGCGCGAGCACGAGCAGCCCGAGGCCCGCGGTGAGCGTGATCTGGCCCGGCCAGTCGATGCCATGGGCGTTCGGGTCGCGCGACTCCTGGACGTAGGTCCGCGTGATCCACAGGCAGAGCAGGCCGATCGGCAGGTTGACGAGGAAGATCCACTGCCAGTCGAGGCCGCTGGTCAGCACGCCGCCGACCAACGGGCCGAGCGCGAAGGACGCGCCGATCGCCGCGCCGTACGCGGCCAGCGCGCCGGCACGCTCACGCGCACCCGGGAAGGCGTGGGCGAGGAGCGCCAGCGAGACGGCGAACATGATCGCCGCGCCGATGCCCTGCACCGCCCGCGCGCTGTTGAGCATCACGATGTCCTGCGCGAGACCGCAGGCCAATGAAGCGAGCGTGAAGATCGCCAGGCCGATCGTGAACAGCTTGCGGCGGCCGAGGCGATCGGCCAGCGCGCCGGCGGTCAGCACCGTGCTGGCGAGCGCGAGCGTGTAGGCGTCCACGACCCACTGCAGACCCGAGAGGCCGGTGTCGAGGTCCTCGGCGATGCGCGACAGAGCCGTGTTGACCACCGCGATGTCGAGCATCAGCATCGCGGTCGCCGCACAGACCACCGCGAGCGTCCAGCGTTGGATGTTCATCGAAGCTCCAGGGGAAGAGGGGAGGGGAGGATGGGCGCAGCATCCCGTCCCGGCCCCCGAGCTCGCATCAGGGAACCCCCTGATCCTGTCCCCTCAGCCCTGCGGGCGCACGAGGCCGCACTCGTAGGCGAGGACGACCGCCTGCACCCGGTCGCGGAGCCCGGCTTGGCGAGGATCCGCGCCACGCAGGTCTTCACGGTGGCCTCGCCGAGGAAGAGCTCGGCGGCGACCTCGGCGTTCGACAGCCGACCCTCCCGATCCAGCCGCCGTTGACGTTCGCCGGGACCGACCGCCCCGCCGACACCCTCACCCTCCCTCCCCGGGCCGCCCTTGACGCTCGCCGGAGCCGCCTACACGAGCCCGCGCTCGCGCGCGGCCGCCACGGTGCCCGCGAGCGTCGTGGCGGCGTCGTGGCGTGGCCGCCAGCGGAGCTCCTTTCGGGCCTTGGCCGAGCTCATGAGCACAGGGACGCGGAAGGCGTTGAGCCACTGGGCCTTGGCCGGGACGAGTGGGAGGGCGGCTCCGGCGGCGGCGAGGGAGACCGTCGCGCGCGGGATCGGCACCGAGCGCCAGCCGAGCGACCGCGCGAGGTCGCGCGCCGTCAGCTCTCCCGGCCCCGCGAGGTTGTAGACCCCCGGCGGGCCGGCGCCGCGCGTGGCGGCCACCAGCGCCGCCGCCACATCGTCGTGGTGCACGAGCTGGAAGCGCGTGCCCGGATCGGGGATCACGGGAAGCGGCGAGCGCCGCACCGGCCACGGGATGCTCTCGAGCATCGCGAGCGCGTCCGGGCCGGCCACGACGCACGGCCGGAACACGTACGCGTGGAGCCGCGAGCCGGCCACGGTCTCGAACAGCGCCGCCTCGAGCTCGGCCTTCTGCGCCGAGTAGTAGTGCTCCTCGCTTCCCCGCGCCGGCACGACCTCCGTCAAGGGCTGCGGGTTGTCGCCGTGGAAGCCGTACGCGGCGACCGACGACGTGTAGACGAGCCGCCGCACGCGCCTCGCGTCCACCGCCGCCCGGAACACCGTGCGCGAGCCCTGCACGTTGATGCGCCGCGTCTCCTCGAGCCCGCCCATGATGATGAACGCCAGGTGGACGACGGCGTCGGCCTCCGCGACCAGCGCGTCGACCGCCCGCCGGTCGAGCACGTCGCCCTGCCGGTACTCCGTCTTGCGCAGCCCGAACGCCGCCGGGTCGAACGGCCGGCGCGCCATCCCCAGCACGTGGCCGACGCTGCGCGCGCGGTCGCAGGCGCGCAGGAACGCGCGGCCGATGTCGCCGGTCGGCCCGGTGACCGCGACGGTGAGCGGCTCAGGCGCGATAGCCCGGCTCTCCCGGCATGACCACCCTTGCCACCTCCCCCTCGCGCACGACCTGCGGCGCGATCGGCACGATCTCGCGACCGTCCGCCCACTCGAGCAGCTCGTCGGCCGACACGAACGCGCGCAGCTGCTCGAGCGTCCGGATCGTCGGGAACACGAGCTCGAGCTCCCCGCGCCCGTGGGCCGCGAGCGCGTCGCGCGGCGCGTACCAGCGCAGGTCGACCGTCTCGCCGCCGTCGGGGCGCGGCGAGGCGCCGTCCGGCAGCGGCGCGAGGAAGAATAGGGTGTCGAACCGGATCGGCACCTGCGGCGGAGTGATCCAGCGGGAGAACCCCACGAGCGCGGACGGGTCGGGGAGCCTGACGCCCGCCTCCTCGGCCACCTCCCGCACGCCCGCAGCCTGGTGGTCCTCCGAGGCGTCGAGCGCCCCGCCCGGGAACACCCACGCGCCGCCCATGAACCGCGCCTGCGGGTTGCGGCGCACGAGCAGCACCTCGAGCCGCTCCGCGCCGCCGCGGAGCACGATCACCGTGGCCGCCTGACGCGGCTCGGTCGGGCTGCCGTTCACGGCAGCGAGGGTACCCTCTGGATCCATGACAACGAGCACCGTGCAGAAGTGGGTCTGCCAGTCCTGTGGGTTCATCTACGACCCCGACGAGGGTGATCCGGACGGGGGCATCCCGCCCGGCACCGCGTTCGACGACATCCCGGCCGACTGGTTCTGCCCGGTGTGCGGAGCGCGCAAGGCCGACTTCGAGCCACTGGAGGACTAGGCCGTCTCTTCCACCGCCGAGCCTGCCGCCGACGCGCCCGCCGCGCCCGTCGAGGCAGATCGGCGGCTGCCGCCGCTCGAGCTCCTCGTGTTCGCGGTCGGCATGGCGACGCTGGGAGGCGAGATCGCGGCGGCGCGGCTC
The DNA here is from genome assembly GCA_036257565.1 of Solirubrobacteraceae bacterium. Classification (GTDB taxonomy): domain Bacteria; phylum Actinomycetota; class Thermoleophilia; order Solirubrobacterales; family Solirubrobacteraceae; genus DASSUW01. Next base: position 22,518 of record DATAFH010000085.1, read on the forward strand.
ATGGCGCCGTTCTTCGGCGCGTCGACGATCGTGTGGGCGAACACGATCGCGATCGTGCTCGTGGCGCTCTCGATCGGCTACTGGTTCGGCGGGCGCATGGCCGACCGGCACCCGAGCCTGCGCGCCCTGTGCGGCACGGTGCTCATCGCCTCCGCGCTGTTCGCGCTGATCCCGTTCGTCGCCGACCCGTTCCTCTCGCTCAGCGTCGAGGCCTTCGACTCGTACTCGGTCGGCGCGTTCGCGGGCTCGCTGTTCGGCGTGCTCGTGCTCGTCGCCGTGCCGGTGCTGATGATGGGCACGGTGTCGCCGTGGGCGATCCGCCTGAAGATGCACGCCGTCGAGGACTCGGGGCAGATGGCCGGGCGCATGTACGCGATCTCGACCGTCGGCTCGCTGCTCGGCACGTTCGCCGCCTCGCTGCTGCTGATCCCGCTCGTCGGCACGCAGCGCACGTTCCTCATCTTCGCGCTGATCACGGCCGCCGTTGCGGCACTCGGCGTGCGGCCGCGCTGGGCGCTCGTGCCCGCGGCGATCGCGGCGCTGATCGCCGTGCCGGTCGGAACGGTCAAGGACGCCGGCGACGGCCGCGTGCTGTACGAGGCGGAGACCGAGTACCAGTACGCCCGCGTGGTGGAGATGCCCGACGGCGAGCGGCGACTCGAGCTCAACGAGGGCCTGGCGATGCACTCGGTCTACCGGCCCGACACCGTGCTCACCGACAACGTGTGGGACGGCTACCTGATCGAGCCCCTGTCCGTGCTCGACGCGCCGCCCGAGCGGATCGCGATCCTCGGCAACGGCGCCGGCACCACCGCCCGCGCGTACGCGAAGTACTTCCCCGACACGCAGATCGACGGCGTGGAGATCGACGGCGAGCTGCACGAGATCGGCAAGCGCTGGTTCGGGCTGCAGGAGCGGCCCCAACTGCAGCTCTACACGGAGGACGCACGGCCCTTCCTCCGACGCATCGACCGCCGCTACGACGTGATCATGGTCGACGCCTACCGGCAGCCCTACATCCCCTTCTACCTGACCACCACCGAGTTCTTCGAGCTGGCCCGCGACCGCCTCACGCCGCGCGGCGTGGTGATCGTCAACGTCGGGCATCCGGAGGGCTCCGAGGAGCTGGAGAAGGTGCTGTCGGCCACGCTCGGCACGGTGTTCGGGCATGTCGCCCGGGACCCGCTCGAGGATGTCAACACGCTGCTCGTGGCCTCCGAGCGCGAGCCGACCGCCGCCAACCTGCAGCGAGCGGCGACGAGCCTGCCGGCCGACCTCCGCCCGCTCGCCCTGCAGACGGCGGCGCGGCTGGCGCCGCCGCTGCCCGGGGGCGAGGTCTACACGGATGACCACGCCCCCGTGGAATGGCTCATCGACGCCTCGATCGTGGCCGAGGCCGCGAACGGCAACGATTAGCAATGCGGCTCACTCGCGCTCGCAAGGTCGCGCGAGCGCCTTGATCGGCTATTGCTTGAACGGGTCGGTGTCCAGCCACTCGGACTTCACGAGCACCCACCAGTCGACCGCCGCGCGCCGCAGCACGTACTCGTACGGCAGGTAGCCGTAGCCGGCGTCGCCCCAGCCGCGGCCCCACGAGTTGCGGATGATGAACGCGCCGCGCAGCGCGGTGGAGGCGTCGCTATGGCGGATCTCCATCGCGTCGTCGTAGCCGACCGCCGCCACCGCGTGCCCGCCGGCGACCCTGTCGGTGGTGACCGGGAACGGGATGCGGCCGCGGCCGGTGCCCTGCGCCTGGGCGATCGAGTCGTAGACCGTGAAGCCGAACATCGGCGGCAGCCCGGCGGCCACGTGCTGCTTGATCGAGGCCAGCAGGTCGGCGGGCGGGGTGCCGCCCGGGTCGAGCCGGTAGAACTTCTCGGCCTGGTAGGTCTGGCCCAGCGCGTACACGAACGCGGGCGGCTCGATGTCGAACTTCGTGACGTCGTAGGGCCAGAAGCGCTCGGGCGGCACCCCGAACAGCGTCAGCGCGCCCATGGCGCTGCGCAGCCAGGCGCCGGTGTCGCCGTTCAGGCCCAGCAGGTTGCGGGTCGCCTTGTAGACGAAGAGTCGCGAGCCGTCGAGGTGCTTGCCGAACGCGCGCCGCTGGTAGTACTCGACGATCCCGACGCCCGCCTGCGCTGTGCACGAGCCGATCGTCCGCTGGTCCTCGATCGGCGAGCACCACTGGCGCAGGTCGACCCGCGGGGGGAGCGCCGGGTCGGTCGCGCACACCAGCTCGCCGGCCGGCACCGCGTTGAGGATCGGCGCGACCTCGTCGTGGGAGGTCGTGAAGTCGCGCACGTCCGGGAGGTCGCGCATCCAGCCCATGGCGTAGGGGACGGCGGAATCACGGATCTCCGGCGCGGCTGCGTGACCGTTGCCAACGGCGGTCTCAGCCTCGTACGGCCCAGCCTGCTCGACGGTGGCCGACATGGATCCTCCTAGGGGGAGAGGGGGTGTAGGCCATGTCTACACCGAACCGGTTGCCGTGCCTAGAGCGTTTTTCCTTGCTCACGCAGCGCGCGGCAGCTCGTCGAACTGCGCCAGCGCGACGGGACCGCCGGCGCCCGGCCGCACGCCCGCGCGCAGCGCGGCGCGGGCGAGGGCGCGTGCCGCGTCCCGCAGCTCGGCCCGCGTGTGCGACGCCATCACCGCCAGCCGTACCCGCGCGGCGCCGTCCGGCACCCCCGGCGGCAGCACGGCCTCGGCGAACACGCCCTGCTCGAGCGCGTGGTCGACGATCCGGACGGCCGCGTCCGCCTCCCCGACCAGCAGCGGCACCACGTGCGCGCTCGCGCCCGCCACCTCGAACCCCTCGCGCGCGAGCTCGTCGCGCAGCGTCTGGGCGTTGGCGAGCAGCTTCTCGACGCGCCGCGGCTCGGACTCGAGCAGCTCCAGCGCCGCCATCGCGGCCGCCACGGCGAGCGGCGGCGGGGCGGTCGAGTGCAGCAGCGTCCGCGCGCTGTTGACGATGTAGCGCGCGGTCACGTGGTCGCAGCATGCGAAGCCGCCGTAGGAGCCGAGGGCCTTGCCGAGCGAGCCCGTGACAACGTCGACCTCTCCGTCGAGCCCGGCCTCCGCGACGGCGCCCCGGCCCCCAGGCCCGAGCGTTCCGATCGCCTGCGCCTCGTCGACCAGCACGCGCACGTCGTAGCGCCGGGCGACGCGCACGATCTCCTCGAGGGGCGGCACGTCGCCGTCGAGGCCGAAGACGCCGTCGGTCGCGATCAGCGCCCCGCGGCCGTCTGCCTGGCTCAGGCCCCACGCGAGGTGGTCGGGGTCGGCGTGCCGGTACGCGAACACGTCCGCGCCGGCCAGGCGGCAGCCGTCGGCGATCGAGGCATGCGCCAGCTCGTCGTGGAACACGACCTCGCCCTTGCGCGCGAGCGCCGGGACGACGCCGAGGTTGGCGAGCGACCCCGAGCCGAAGACGACCGTCGCGTCCGCCCTCAGGAAGCGCGCGAGGCGCTCCTCGAGCCGCCGGTGCAGCGTCATCGTCCCCGATGTCATGCGGCACGCGCCGGCGCCGACGCCCCATCGCATGGCCGCGTCCGCAGCCGCCTCCCGCACCCGCGGATGGTCCGCCAAGCCGAGGCTGTTGCCCGAGCACAGCACGAGCACCGGCCGCCCGTCCAGCACCACCCGCGGCCCCTGCGGGCCGCTCACCATGCGGGTGCGGCGGTAGAGGCCGAGCTGCTTGAGCTCGTCCAGGCGGTCGTCGAGGTCCAGCATCCGCGCTCCTTGTGACTTGCCGACGCGCGGAAAGCTACGGCCGCCTCCGGACGGCTTTGCGCTACTCGAGCATGACCAGCGGATCACCCTCGGAGACCGCCTGCCCCTCCTGGACGAGGATCTCCGCGACCGTCCCCTCGTCCTCGGCCTCGACCGGCATCTCCATCTTCATCGACTCGAGGATGACCACGGTGTCGCCCTCCTCGATGGTGTCGCCGACCGCGACCTCGATCTTCCAGATGGTGCCGGTGATGTGGGCCTCGATGGCGGCCACGTTTCTCCTTTCTCGATTGCGGAAGGTGGGCACCATACTCTGGCTATGGCGTACGTCACCCGAGAGGCCCGGGAGGAGCTGCTGGCCACGGTCGCGGAGGCCACCGAGGAGATCGGGGCGGCGCTCGCCGCGCTCGGCGCCGCCTACGAACAGCTCGACGAGCAGAGCGGCGACCGGCTCGAGGCGGAGCTGTTCCGCCCGGTCCAGGTCGCTTACGGCCGCGCCCGCCGCACCCATGCCGGCTTCGCCGACCGCCACGGGCTGCCCGGCCGCACCTTCGAGCCGGCCTCTGTGGGGCTGCCGTCACAGGGTGTCCGCGGCTTCGTCGAGCACGCGACGGACGCGCTCGTGCAGGCGGACGGCATCCTCGCGGAGCTGCAGGACTCGATGCGGCCCGTCGAGGTCGGCGACGCCGAGCTGCGGGCCGGCTTGGCCGAGGTCCGCGAGCTGATCGCCGCGCCGCCCCAGCGGGCCCGCCGCTTCCTCAGCCTCCTGGGGCGCTGAGCGGGCACAATGGACGCGATGACGGAGGAGAACCTCACCGCGATCCGGGAGCAGGTCTACAGGGATCCGCGCCCCGCCGAGCACTTCGCGCGCTTCCACGAGCGCTCCCGCAGTCGCGAGCCGGATTGGGTGTATGAGGCGGTGCGCCTGGTCACCACGCTCTACGCGTGGATCTTCTTCCGCACGCGCGGCTTCGCGGCCGAGAAGGTCCCCGCCGAGGGCCCCGTGATCCTCGCGCCGAACCACTTCTCGTTCATGGACCACTTCTTCCTCGGCACCTCGATCCGCCGGAAGGTCCGTTTCATGGCCAAGTCGCAGCTCTTCAAGCCGCCGATGCAGTGGATCTACACCCACGGCGGCGTGTTCCCGGTGCGTCGCGGCTACTCCGACGAGGAGGCGTTCACCACGGCCAACAGCGTGCTCGCGCGGGGCGGCTGCGTGGCCATGTACAGCGAGGGCGGCCGCTCGCGGACCGGGAAGCTGTCCGACACCGTGCGGCGCGGCATCGGGAGGCTGGCGCTCGAGTCGGGTGCCACGGTCGTCCCGGTCGCGATCCACGGCTCCTCGCGGGTGCGCAACTGGAAGCGCCTGCAGTTCCCCAAGGTCACCGTGCTGTACGGCGATCCGATCCGCTGGGAGCGCATTCCGTCGCCGACGCGTGACCAGCAGCAGCAGGTCGCGAACGCGATCTTCGCCGAGGTGCGCGAGCTGTACGCGCAGCTGGACGCCGTGGGGCGGCGCGGGGTGGCCCGCGCGCGGCGCGAGCTGCGCCGCGCGTGACGGAGGTCCTCCGCACGGACGTCCTGCGCGGCGTCCGCGCACTGGTCGCCGCGCCGCCCGGCGAGGCGAGCTTCGCGCCCGCGATCGCGGAGCGCATGAGCGCCCTCGGCGCCGCCGCCCGCCGGCTCGAAGTCGACCCCGCCGGAGAGGAGGCCGGGGGTGAGGCGGACGTCCTCGTCTGGGACAGCTCGCCGGCCGCCGCCGCACTCGCGGCGCTCGACGGGGCGTGGCTCGTGGTGCGCCCGGTGGCCAGGGCGATGACCGGCGGCGGACTGATCGTGCTCATCGCCCCGCGCCCCGGCGACCCGCAGGCCGAGGCGGCGCGAGCCGGGCTGGAGGCGATGGCGCGGACGCTGTCGATCGAGTGGGCGCGGCTGGGGGTCCGGCCGGTGGCGGTGCTCCCCGGCGCGGCGACTGAGGCGGGCGACGTGGCCGAGCTCGTCGCCTATCTGGCGTCGCCAGCGGGGGCGTACTTCTCCGGCTGCCGCTTCGCGCTTGCCTAGAAGCGGTCGACGCGGAACCGTCCGAGCACCTCGGCTCGACGACGTCGTACGCAAGGAGCGGCGGCGGCCGAGCGGGCCGCCGAGCACGTGACGAAGTTCGAGCGCGCGATCCGCAACGTGATTGACGCGCCCGGCCCCTACGCAGGGACGGGGACCGGTTCGCCGACCGCCGCCTCGCGGCGCGGCCGGCGGCCGGGGACGTACAGCGCCGCGAGCGCACCGACGGCGAGCACCGCGGCGCCGACCCATACTGCGCTCGTCATGCCGTCGGTGTACGCCTGCGGCGACGCGTACGAGCCGTGGGAGGCGAACACGGTGGCGAGGACCGCGATGCCGAGCACGCCGCCGAGCTCGCGGATCGCGTTCGTGGCACCGGACGCCTGCCCGGCCTGCTCCGGTCGCACGGCGCCGAGCACCGCATTCGCCGCGGGGGCGAAGACGAGCGCCATGCCGATGCCGGCCAGCACGAACGGCACCACGAAGTCCCCGTAGGGCGTGGAGGGCGTGGACACGGACGCCAGCCAGCCGATCGCGATCGCCTGCAGCGCCAGCCCGGTTGCCATCAGCGGCCGTGAGCCGATCCGGTCGGAGAGAAGGCCGGCGATCGGGGCCACGAGCATCGGCATGCCGGTCCACGGCAGCGTCCGCAGGCCCGCCTCGAGCGGCGAGTAGCCCTGCGTGACCTGGAAGAACTGGGCGAGCAGGAAGATCGAGCCGAAGACGCCGAAGTACATCGCGAGCGACACGACGTTGACCGCCGCGAACGCGCGCGAGCGGAAGAGTCGCAGCGGCAGCATGGGCTGCGGGGTGCGGGCCTCCCACACCAGGAAGGCGACCAGCAGCACGGCGCCGGCCGTCAGCGAGCCGAGCACGGTCGCGCTCGTCCACCCGAGCTCCGCGCCGCGCACGATCCCGTACACGACGCCGAGCAGGCCGGCGCTCGCCAGCGCCACGCCGGGAAGGTCGAGCGACCGCGACGGCCCGTGGCTCTCGGTGAGGCGGCGGGCGGCGATCGGCAGCAGCGCGAGGCCGATCGGCACGTTGAGCCAGAAGATCCAGTGCCACGAGATGCCGTCGACGACCGCGCCGCCGACCAGCGGCCCGAGCGCGACGCCGAGGCCGGAGATGCCGGACCACGCGCCGATCGCGAGGCCCCGCTTCTCGGCCGGGAAGGCGCCGGCCAGCAGCGTGAGCGTGAGCGGGGTGACAACCGCGGCGCCGACGCCCTGGACGGCACGCGCGGCGATCAGCGCACCGGTGCTCGGGGCGAGGGCGGCGGCCGCCGACGCCACCGTGAAGAGGCCGAGGCCGAGGAGGAACATCCGCCGGCGCCCGAACCGGTCGCCGAGCGCAGCGCCGGTCAGCAGCAGCACCGCATACGAGAGCGTGTACGCGTTGACAGTCCACTCGAGCGACTGGATCGTGGCACCCAGATCAGCGCGGATCGAGGGCAGGGCGGTCGTGACGACGAGGTTGTCCAGGACGACCATGAAGAGCGCGGTCGAGACGATCGCGAAGGTCCAGCCAGGTCGCGTGCGCATCGGGGCCTCCAAGCCGAATTGTGAGTGATCACTCATGTTAGATCGTGAGTATTCACTAACAAACCTAGACTGTCAAGGCGTCCACGTAGGGCCGCAGGCCAACGCCAACGGCGCTGGGTGGGGAGGGTGGCTGGCCGCGGCGCGGCGTGTGGGTGCATAACGGCCCACGCACAGGCTCGTTCGGGGGCGCGTGTCCACTTAGGTGCCATAGCGGCAGAAGGGGACAACGGCTGGCCGCTGAGCCGCCGTTGACGTTCGCCGCCGGCGTCGTCTAGCCCCGCAGCCCCGCCGGCACGCCCGCCCGGACGACCCGGGCGGGCGCGCGGGACGGTCAGCCGGCCCAGGGGACCTCGACCGAGTCCTCGGTCGGAGAGTCCCTGGCGACCACGTACTCGGCGCCCTCGGCGTCGGACAGGTTCTGCAGGAGGTGGGTCTCGCGCGGGGGGACGTAGACCATGTCCCCCGGTCCGATCGTGACCGTCTGCTCGAGATGGTCACCCCACCGGACCTCGAGCGTGCCGGACAGCATGTAGACGGCGCTCTCGCAGGAGTCGTGGTAGTGGGGCCGCGACTGGGCGCCCGCCGGCACGCGGAAGACGCCCATGTAGATGTTCGTTGCCCCGGTGGTCGCCTGCGAGATCTCAGCGCCCCCGACCACGCCGCGAGGGGTCTCGCGGTGATGGTCCTCTGGCTTGACGACCTTCATGAGCGCACCCTATTGCCACGCAGGCCGCCGCGCGCCGGGCCGGGCGGCATGCTCAGGTCGTCATCCCGGTGAACTGGCCGCCGGTGATGTTGAGCACCTGCCCGTGGACGAAGTTCGACCACGGTGAGCAGAGGAAGAACACGCCGCCGGCCGCCTCCTCGGGCGTCCCCGACCGCCCGAGCGGGATGAGCATCGACTTCATGCCGCGCATCTGCTCCGGGATGCCCAGCTGCACGGTCTCGCCGCCGATCTCCATCGTGTTGCCCGCGTCCTTGGAGGCCGTCAGCCGCGTCTCGATCCACCCGAAGGCGACCGCGTTGACGTTGATCTTGAACTGGCCCCACTCCTTGGCGAGCGTCTTCGTCAAGCCCACCACCGCGCTCTTGCCGGCCGCGTAGTTGGCCTGGCCGGCGTTCCCCATCGTGCCGGAGATCGAGGAGACGTTGACGATCTTGCGGAACACCTCCTCGCCGCGCTCGCGCTCGGCCTTCGCCGGCTCGCGCAGGTGCGGCGCGGCGGCGCGGACCACGCGGAAGGGCACGACGGCGTGGATGTCGAGCATCTTCTGGAACGCGTCGTCGCTCATCTTGTGGATCGGCGCGTCGACGGTGTAGCCCGCGTTGTTGACGATGATGTCGAGCTTGCCCCAGGCGTCGATCGCGGTCTGCACGAGCGCGTCGCACGTGCCGGGGGCGGTGAGGTCGCCGCCGTAGACCACGGTCTCGCCGGCGATCTCGGACGCGGTCTGCTCGGCGAGGTCGGCGTCGAGGTCGTTGATCAGCACCTTCGCGCCGTGCTCGGTCAGCAGCTCGGCGGTGGCGCGGCCGATGCCGCGCGCCGAGCCGGTGACGATCGCCACCTTGTCGTCCAGCACTCCCATGTTTCGGCCTCCAGTCAGAGTCAGGAGGCCGGATCGTGCCAGCTAAGCCGCGAGCGCCGTCGCAGCAGCCTCGACCACGCGGCCGCCGTCGAGCTCGATCACGTGATCGGCCACGGCCTCCGCGGCGTCGGCGTCGCGGGTGAAGAGGATGACCGTGATGCCGTCCTCGTGCGCGATGTCGCGCAGCAGCTCGAGCAGGGCGGCGCCCTCGTCCTCGTCGAGGTCGCCCGCGGGCTCGTCGGCGAGCAGCGCGGACGGGCCGCCGGCGATCGAGCGCGCGAGCGCGGCCCGCTGGCGGTCGGCGACGCCGAGCTCGCCGGCGCGGTCCTCGGCGTGGTTGCTGAGGCCGACGCGCTCGAGCAGCGCGTCGATGGTCGCCGCCTCGGGGGCGCGGCGGGCGATCAGCAGCGGGAGCGTGACGTTCTCGCGCACGCTCACCGTGTGCAAGACCGACGCGGCGGGGAGCAGGAGCCCGATGCGCTCCCGGCGAAGGCGGGTGAGCTCGAGCTCGGCGAGCCCCTGCAGCGGCCGCTCGTCCACGTACACGCTGCCGCCCACCGGGCGGTCGAGACCGGCCAGGAGATGCAGCAGCGAGGTCTTCCCGGCCCCCGACGGCCCGACGACGGCGGTCAGCCGCCCGGCCGGCGCCTCGAACGAGACGTTCCGGAGCACGTCCACGCGGGTCCGCAGATCGCCCACGCGGTGGAAGAGGTTGTGCGCGATGACTCCTGGCATGACGAGAACTGTCCCACCAGGCCGTACCACGCAAAGGACGGGTAACCGCACCTTTGGGGTGGGCCTCCCACGAGAATCAGAGCCCGTAGGAGCGCCCGATGACTTCGAGCATGATCTCGTCGGTGCCGGCGCCGATTCGGTTGAGCCGCAGGTCCCGCCACACGCGCTCGATCCCGTACTCCTCCATGTAGCCGGCTCCGCCGTGGATCTGCAGGCACTCGTCGGCGACCTCGCAGGCCATGCGCGAAGCGAACAGCTTCGCCATCGAGATCTCCCGCACGGGGTACTCGCCGTTCATGTGCCGCCAGGCGGTCGCGTAGACGAGCTGGCGCGCGGCCTCGATCTTCGTCGCCATCTCGCCGACCTTGTGGCGGATGGCCTGGAACTTGGCGATCGGCCGCCCGAACGCATGCCGCTCGTTCGCATACGTCAGCGTGCGATCGAACACCTTCTGGGCGGCCGCCACCGCGCCCGCGGCCCCGATCAGCCGCTCGCCCTGGAGCTCCCACATGATGTGGTAGAAGCCCTTGCCGACCTCGCCGAGCACCGCGCTCGCCGGCACCCGGACGTCCTGGAAAGCGAGCAGCGCGGTGTCGGAGGCGTGCATGCCCAGCTTGCGCAGCCGCTCCTCGCGCACCACGCCCGGCACCTCCATGTCGACGATGAACAGCGTGAACCCGTCGTAGCCCGCGTCGGGGTCGGTCTTCGTCACGAGCACGATGAAATCGGCCCGGTGGCCGTTGGTGATGTACGTCTTGGAGCCGTTGATCACCCACTCGTCGCCGTCGCGTACAGCGCGCGTCTTGATCCCCGCGACGTCCGACCCCGCGTCGGGCTCCGTGATGCCGAGGCATGAGATCTTCTGCCCGCGGATGGCCGGCACGAGGTAAGCCTGCTTCTGCGCCTCGGTGCCGAACGCGAGGATCGGCGGCGTCGCCATGTCGGTGTGCACCGCCAGGCCCATGGCCAGGCCGCCGCAGTCGGCGTGGACGATCTCCTCGGCCAGGACGAGGTTGCAGGGGTAGTCGCCGCCCTGGCCGCCGTAGGCCTCGGGGAACGAGAGCCCGAGGAGGCCGAGCTCGCCCATCCGCGGGAAGACCCAGTTCGGGAACGTCGACCGCTCCCACTCCGCCGCGTGCGGCCGCAGCTCCTTGAGCACGAACGCGCGGATCGACTCGCGCAGCTGCTCGTGCTCGTCCGTGAAGATGAAGTGCCGCCGCGCCGCGGCGTGATCGGGCTTGAGGACGTCGGTGGCGGCCATGGGCCAACGCTAGCCCATGGCCGCCTCCGATCACGTCAGTCGAGCAGGTGGCCGAGCACGCGCTCCATCACGTGGCGATCTGCCCCGGGCGACCCTGCGGCCGTCGAAGTCGAAGCCACGCTCGGAGAGCGTCTTCAGGTCCCCCGCCTGGACCACCGCCGTGTTATGCCTCGAGCCGGTCTCGTGGGGGCGGTTCGGCCACCGCTGCCTGCGCGGACACGGCGAGCAGGAGCACGGCCGCAACGGCCGCGCACGACGTGTGTCGATGTCCCCCCTTGAAGGAATCCTGTTGCGACGAGAGTGCCATGCCGCGGACCCGGCACAACGAGGTCGGTAGGTTCCGGCGTCGATGCCCGATTCGACGGTGCTCTACGAGGTGTCCGCGGCCGGAGTGGCGACGATCGCGCTCGATCAGCCGGGCACGCGCAACGCGCTGTCCGACGAGGTGCTCGACGACCTGGTCGAGGCCTTCGAGCTCGCTCGCGACGATGACGGCGTGCGGTGCGTGATCCTCACTTCCACCCACGAGAAGGTGTTCTCGAGCGGCGGCGATCTCGCGGGCTTCACGGCCGAGGTGCCGCTCGTGCACAAGCACTTCGCCACGGAGCGCTTCCCGCGCCTGTTCCAGCTCATCGGCGAGCTCGGCAAGCCCACGATCTGCGCGGCCAACGGGCACGTGCTGGCCGGCGCGCTCGGCCTCGTGCTGGCGTGCGACCTCGTGGTCGCGCGCGAGGGCGTGCGGTTCGGGACGCCGGAGATCAACGTCGGCGTGTTCCCCTTCATGATCGCCGCGCTCATCTTCCGCAACGTGCCGCGCAAGAAGGCGACCGAGCTACTGCTCCTGGGCGAGCAGATCTCGGCCGAGGAGGCCGAGCGGATCGGCATCGTCAACCGCGTCGTGACGGCCGACGCGTTCGACGCGTTCGTGCGCGACTGGGCGGAGCGGCTCGCGGCCAAGTCGCCGGTCCTCATGCGCCTCGGCAAGGACGCGCTCTTCCGCCAGCAGGACATGGCGCTGGCCGATGCACTCGAGTTCCTGCACACCCAGCTCACGCTCGCGTTCTCGACCGAGGACATTCAGGAGGGCGTCCGCGCGTTCTTCGAGAAGCGGGACCCGGAGTGGACCGGCCGCTGAGGGTCGCCTGCCTGCGGGGCCGCACGTCGGACCGCACCGACGGTGCCGGCGCGGGCGCCGAGGCGCTGGCGCGGTCTCTCGGCGGCCGTGTGGTCGGTGAGGCGTCGCCCGGCGCGCCGCGCGACTGGTCCGAGGACCTGCCGGCCGCGCGGCCGGTGCTCGAGGCGGCCGCGGCCGAGGTGACGGCCGCGCTCGACGGCGGCGAGCTGCCGCTTCTCACCGCATCCGACTGCACGATCTGCATCGCCACGCTGCCGGCGGCCGCGCGGTGCGTGCCGGGGCTGCGCGTCGTGTGGTTCGACGCGCACGGCGACTTCAACGCACCGGAGACGACGCCGAGCGGCTTCCTCGGCGGCATGTGCCTGTCCGCGGCCTGCGGCCGCTGGGAGGCGGGCTGGCCGGACACGCTCGACCCGCAGACGGTCGCCTTCGTCGGCGTGCGCGACCTCGATCCCGGCGAGCGCGTCGAGGTCGAGCGGGCGGGCGTGGGCGCCGGCGTGCCCGACGAGGGGCCGGTGTTCGTGCACCTCGACGTCGACGTGCTCGACCCGTCGGTCTTCGCCGCCCAGTTCCCGGTGCCCGGCGGCCTCCAGGCGGCCGAAGTGCGCACCGTGCTGGAGCGGCTCCGCGACGAGGACCGGCTCGTGGGGCTCGAGGTCACGGCCGTCGAGGACCCCGGCGCGGTGGACCTCGTCGCCGGGATGCTCGAGCCGGTGACGCGCCGATAGCGAGCGTGCCGCCCGAAGGCGGCCCGCTGGAGCTACCGGACTGCTGCTGCGGCTTGCGCAGCGCCAGCGCTCCGTCGAACGTCTTGGAGCGCTTGACCTTCTTGGCGGCCACGCGGCTCCCGTCCTCGAAGAAGCCCGAGCGCGAGCGAGCCAGCGTGAGGCCCGCGTGCGCGGCGCCGTCGGACATCTCGCTCAGCGCCTTCGTGCTCAGGTTGGTGATGGTGTCGCAGGCCTGGTGCCGGCGGACACACCCCTGCGGTCCGCCAGGCGATTGGCCCAACCGTAGCGAATCGGGTCCGAGCACTATGTTCCCCCGATGCTCCGCCCCCTGGTCGAGGACCTTCAGGCACGCCGTGCGAAGGCGGCGCTCGGTGGCGGCGAGGAGCGCATCGCGCGCCAGCACTCGCAGGGCAAGCTGACAGCGCGGGAGCGGATCGCGCAGCTCGTCGACGACGGCACGTTCACGGAGCTCGGCATCCACGCCGGGATCCACCACTCGGTGCGCGGACTCGAAGACCGGGAGGCACCGGCGGACGGCGTGATCACCGGCTACGGGCGCGTCGACGGACGGCTCGTCGCGGTCTGTGCCTACGACTTCACGGTGATGGCCGGCTCGATGGGGACGACCGGCGAGCTCAAGGTCGCGCGCCTGCGGGACCTGGCCCTGACCAAGCGGATGCCGTTCGTATGGCTGCTCGACTCGGCGGGGGCGCGCGTCCAGGAGGCGGTCGGCTCGCTGTTCGCCGGCTCCGGGCACCTGTTCCGGGAGGAGGTCGTGGCCAGCGGCGTGATCCCGCAGGTGGCAGCTTTGATGGGGCCGTGCGCGGCCGGCACGGCCTACATCCCCGGCCTCGCGGACTTCGTGCCGATGGTGTTGGGGCGCGGTTCGATGGCGCTCGCCGGCCCGCATCTCGTGCGCGCGGCGGTGGGGGAGGACGTGACGCAGGAGGAGCTCGGCGGCGCCCGCGTGCACTGCCGGACGTCCGGCGTCGGCGATCTCGAGGTCGCCGACGACGAGGAGTGCCTCGACCGCATCCGGGAGTACCTGTCGTACTTCCCGTCGCACTGCGGGGAGCGCCTGCCGGCGCGGGAGTGCGACGACCCGATCGACCGGATGGACGACGAGCTGCTCGACGTGCTGCCGGAGTCAGGGCGCCAGCCGTACGACATGTACGACGTGATCCGGCGGGTCGTCGACCACGGCGAGTGGCTCGACCTCAAGCCGCGGTTCGCCCGCACGATCATCACTTGCCTGGCGCGGATGGGCGGCCGGCCGGTCGGCATCGTCGCCAGCCAGCCGCGGCACCTGGGCGGGATCCTCGACAACGACTCGGCCGACAAAGCGGCCCGCTTCGTCAACCTCTGCAACGCCTTCGGGCTGCCGCTCGTGTTCCTCGTCGACGTGCCGGGCTTCATGGTGGGCACGAAGGTGGAGGCCGCGGGGATCATTCGCCACGGCGCGAAGATGCTCTACGCGGTCGCCAACGCCACCGTGCCCAAGATCACCGTGGTGGTGCGCAAGGCGTACGGAGCGGGCTACTACGTGATGAACGGGCGCGCCTACGAGCCGGACCTGATCGTCGCCTGGCCGAGCGCCGAGATCTCGGTCATGGGGCCCGAGGGCGCGGTCGAGATCGTGTTCCGCAAGCAGGTCGAGGAGGCGTCCGACCCGGCGGCCAAGCGGGAGGAGCTGGTGGCGGAATACCGGGGGCTGATCGACGTCTACGTGGCCGCGCGCAACGACATGGTCGACGACGTGATCGACCCACGCGAGACGCGGCCGACGATCATCCGCGCCCTGGAGATGGCCGAGGGCAAGCGCGTCCAGCGGCCGTGGAAGCGCAACGGCGTCGTCCCGGTCTGACTGGGGCGGGAGGTAGTCTCGCGCGCCGTCGTGATCGGCATGGACAGCATCACGCTGCTCGGCGCCATCCCCGTCGGGCTCCAGATCTGGGACGAGGAGCCCGGCGGCGGGGTTGCGCTGCGCTGGGCGAACCACGACGACGTGCGCGCGAGGTCGGCCGCGCGGCGGCGCTCGCCGCGCTGGCGGGCGAGGACGTGGACCGGTTCGCGGAGTGCGGCGAGGCGGGGTCGTGCCGCGTGCGCGCACGGGCGCTCGGCGACGGCGCGGTGCCGGTGAGCCTCGAGGAGTGCACGGCCTCGGGCGAGCCGCTGGACGCGGCGATCGTCGACAACCTGCACGACGCGTTGATCGTCGTCGACATGGGCGGGCGGATCACGCGCGCGAACGCCGCCGCCGCGGAGCTGTGCGGGGTCCGCGGGCTGGTCGGCACGCGCCTGCGCGACGTGCCGATCGAGCTGCGCCGGCGCGGCGGCGCGCGGCTGGAGGCCGCCGCCTCACCCGCGCGGCGCGCACTGGCCGGGGAGACCGTGCGCGGCGTGCTGGTCCAGGTCGAGCGGGCCGACGGGAAAGCGCTGTGGGCGGAGGTCGACGCGAGCCCGCTGACGGATCACGACGGCCGCCCGTACGGCGCGCTCAGCACGTACGCCGACGTGACGGGCCGGGTGGAGCGCGAGCGGCGGATCCTCCACGAGGCCGACACGGACGCGCTGACGGGGGTCGCGAACCGCCGGACGCTGCAGCGCATGCTGCATGCCGCGCTCGCGCGGGCCCGCGCGCACGGGCTGGTGGTCGCCGTGCTGGTCCTCGACCTCGACGGTTTCAAGGGCGTCAACGACCGGCTCGGTCACGCCGCGGGCGACGAGGCGCTGCGCGAGATGGCGGCGCGCCTGCGGCACGAGGTGCGCGAGCGTGACCTCGTGGCGCGGGCGGGCGGTGACGAGTTCGTGATCGTGCTCCCGGACCTGTCGTCGGCCGACGGGGTCGCCGACGAGGCCGTGGCGCGTGTGCGGGAGGCGTTCGCGGAGCCGCTCGAGGTGGCCGGCCGCCGCGTCACGCTGGGGGCGGCGGTGGGTACGGCGTGCTTCCCCGGAGACGCTGATGGCGCGGACGGCCTCGTTGCGGCGGCCGACCGCGCCATGTACGCCCGCAAGGGATCAGTAGCGAGCCGAGCTGGCCGGGCGGCTTGACTCCCGCCGGCCGGCGACCGCGCGCCAGATGAGCAGCACGATCATCGTGCCGATGATGGCCCCGATGATGCCACCGAGGTCGAACTTGTCGTCGTCACCGATGCCGAGCAGGCCCGTGAAGATGAAGTAGCCCAGCAGAGCACCGATGATGCCGAAGGCGACGGTCTGGACGAACCCCATGGGATCACGGCCCGGCAGCAACAGGCGGCCGAGGTAGCCGGCGATGATGCCGATGACAATCGCAGCAATGATTTCTCCGATCATGGTCCCGGTCTACCCGAAATGAGCCTGGCTGACCCGGTAATCCTCACGTGCGCGATCTCCGGCGCCGTGGCCGGTCGCGACCAGTGCCCTGCGATCCCCTACACGCCGCAGGAATACGCGGCCGAGGCGCGCCGGAGCGTCGACGAGGGCGCCGTGATGATCCACATCCACGCGCGTCAACCGGATGGGACGCCGAGCCACAACGTCGAGGACTTCCGGGCCATCACGGAGGCCATCCTCGCCGAGGTGGGCGACGTGATCGTCAACTTCTCCACGGGTGCCGTGGGGGTGCCGGTCTCGAAGCGGATCGCGTACCTGCGGGAGCTGCGGCCGGAGGTGGCGGCGCTGAACATGGGGTCGATGAACTACGCGAAGTACTCGCGGCGACGGCGGGACTTCGTCTTCAAGGCGGTGTTCGAGAACTCGTTCGACACGATCCTCGCGCTGCTGGGGGCGATGAACGAGTGCGGCATCCGGCCGGAGCACGAGTGCTTCGACTCGGGGCATCTGGCCAGCCTTGATCCGCTCCTCGACATGGGGGTCCTGGAGCCGCCGCTGCAGGTCTCGTGCGTGATGGGGGTGACGGGCGGGATCCGGCCGACGGTGCGCAACCTCGGGCACATGGCTGAGCAGGTGCCCGCCGTGCCGCACAAGTGGGGCGTGATCGGGGTGGGGCGGAAGCAGTGGGGGCTCGTGGCCGCGGGGCTGGGACTGGGCGGCAACGTCCGGGTGGGGCTCGAGGACAACTTCTACCTGCCGGACGGGACGATGGCGCGCTCGAACGGTGAGCTCGTCGCGAAGGCGCGGGCCATGGCCGGGGACGCGGGGCGGCGCGTGGCCTCTCTCGAGGAGGCGCGCGAGATGCTGGGCCTGCCGCGGTGAGCGCGCTCGAGGGCATCCGGGTGCTCGACCTCTCGCGGCTGCTGCCGGGCGGCTTCTGCTCGCTGCTGCTGGCCGACTTCGGTGCCGACGTCGTGAAGGTCGAGGACACGGGGATGGGCGACTACGTGCGGTGGGCGGCGCCGCGTGTGGCGGGCGCGGACCCGAGCGCCGCGGGGGCGATGTTCCTGGGCCTCAACCGGGGGAAGCGGTCGGTGCGGATCGACCTCAAGACGGCGGCGGGGCGGGACGTGCTCGTTCGGCTCGCTTCGGAGTCCGACGTGCTGCTGGAGTCGTTCCGGCCGGGCGTGATGGAGCGGCTGGGCGTAGGGTATGGGCGGCTGCGGGCGGAGAACCCGCGGCTCGTGTACTGCGCGATCACCGGGTACGGGCAGGAGGGGCCGTACGCCGGCCGGGCCGGCCACGATCTCGATTACCTCGCGCGCATGGGGCTGCTCGACATGACGGGCTCGTCCCCGGATGCCCCGCCGGTGCAGCCCGCCGGCCAGATCGCCGACCTCGGCGGCGGCGCGCTGATGGCCGCCTTCGGGATCCTCGCCGCGCTGCGAGAGCGCGACCGGTCGGGGGAGGGGCAGCTCGTCGACGTCTCGATGGCCGACGGCGCGCTGTCGTGGCTCGTGATGGAGGCGGCGCGGGTGCTCGCGGGCGGGGCAGCGCGGGCGCGGGGGCGGGCCGAGCTGGGCGGGGGGCTGATCTGCTACCGCCCATATCGGTGCTCGGACGGCGGCTGGGTGGCGCTGGGCGCGCTGGAGCCGAAGTTCTGGGGGGCCTGGTGCTCGGGGGTTGAGCGGCCGGACCTGATCGAGCGGCAGTTCGATCCGGTCGGCTCGGAGGCGCATCGTGAGGTCGAGGACGTCTTCGCTGCCAGGACCCGTGCGGAGTGGGAGGCGTTCAACGACGAGCACGACTGCTGCCTCGAGCCGGTGCTCAGGCTCGACGAGGCGCTGTCGTCCGAGCTCGTCCGGGCGCGCGAGATGGTCGTCTCCGTCGACCAGCCGGGAGCCGGCCCCGTCCAGCTCCTCGGCACCCCGGTCAAGCTCTCCCGAACCCCCGCCGACCCGACCCGAGCCGGCGGCCCGCCACTGGGAGCCGACACCGAAGCGGTACTCACCGAAGCCGGCTACACGCCCGACGAGATCCACGAGCTCACGGCCACCGGCGCGGTCGCAGGCCCGACCACCACCGCCGAGGGCACCTTCCTCTCATGACGGATCCCGCGCGCGCGGGCGGCGGCTCGGATCCCGCGGCGGCGTTCTTCGTCCCGCTCGGGGGCGGCCGCTTCGTGGCGACGCCTCACACCCGCGGGCCGTGGGATCCCGCTCATCAGCACGCCGGCCCGCCTGCGGCGCTGCTCTGCCGCGCGCTCGAGCGCTGCGACCCGCGCGAGGGGATGCTGCTCGCGCGGCTCACGTTCGAGATCCTGCGACCGGTGCCCGTTGCTGAGGTCGCGGTCAGTGCCTATGTTGTGCGGCCGGGGCGCTCGGTGCAGCTGCTCGAGGGAGAGCTGTCGTCGGAAGGGGAGCGGGTGATGACGGTGCGGGCATGGCGGGTAAAGGCGACGGACGCGCCCGACCGTCGCACGGACGGCGCGCCGCCGCCGCGGCCCAGCGAGGCGGCCGCGCCACCACGCGGCCTACGCGACTTCGGCTACGGCGACGCGGTCGAGCTGCGCTTCGCGGCCGGCGGCTGGGGCGTGCCCGGTCCGGCCACAGTCTGGACGCGGCTGCGCGTGGCGGTGGTCGAGGACGAGTCGCCGACCGGCCTCCAGCGCGTGCTCGCCGTCGCCGACTCGGGCAACGGCGTCTCCGCCGTGCTGTCGTGGGACGACTGGCTGTTCATCAACCCGGAGCTCACCGTCCACGTGCTCAGAGAGCCGCTCGGCGAGTGGATCTGCCTCGACGCCGAAACCACGATCGCCTCCGGCGGGGCCGGCCTCGCCAGCTCTGTGCTCAGCGACGACGAGGGCGTGGTTGCTCGCGGTGGACAGTCGTTGCTCGTTCTGGCTCGTTGACTCGGGGCGGTGGCTCTGCGGCCTACCGCTGTGTGCTGGGGGATGCCTTGAACGGCGAACTGCGCTGGGCAGGGAGGTGTTGGGGCGGGGCGGCGGTGAGGGCGCATAACCGGCCACGGACCCACACTCACACCGCCGCGCGGCCGGCCGCAGAGCCACCGCGCATTCGCCGGCGCAAGAGACGTGGTCTCGCACGGTTGCGGTTGAGGTCAGGCCGGCCGCCGAGCCCGCATCGCCACCGGCACCCGGAGCGACGCGCCGGAGACCGCGATCCAGAGCCCCAACCACACGACGCCCATGAACGCGATCGCCGCGGCCTTCGCGACCGGGAAGCCCGCGGGCGCTGCTTCGACGGGCGGCACGTGTGGGACTCGGACGGGCTCGCGGGCGGCGCTCGGCACGGCGGCGACGCCGACGGTCGGCACCTCGATCGGCGCCATGCGATGCGGCGTCGCGTCCGTCCAACCGTCCAACACCCGCGCCTTCCAGGTGCCGTTGGAGGGGAAGGTGACGTCGGCGACGTAGGTGCCCGGGCGCCCCGCGTGCTCGGCGAAGAACTGCCGCGTCTCGCCCCGGCCGTTGTCGATCAGCAGCCTCGGCCTCGCGTCGTCGAGCGGCGTGAGGCCGTGCTGCCTGACGACAAACGTGGCCCGCCACGTGTCGCCCTGGCCGATGCCGGCCGGTGGCGCGGCCACCTCGACGGTGGCCCAGCCGCCCGCGAGCGCGGTGGTCGGGAACGCGAGGACGACGAGCGCTGTGATGGCGGCAGCAAGCTTCATACCCCCGCTACACCTCTCGCCCCGAACCCGTTCCCATCCTGGCCACCCGGGTCCGGTCGGCGGACGCCGAGCTACCAGTGCACGTCGTGGCGCTCCATCACGCCCCACGCCTCGCGCAGTGGGCCGGCGACGGGGAGGGTGCCGGTGAAGGCTCCGAACGGTTGCTCGTAGTCGGACCGCAGGAGCAGCAGGTTCTCCCGCCGCGAGCGAACCGCCTCGGGGGTGAACCGCAGCCCGCCGACCGACGACAGGTCGTCCGCGAACGTGACCGGGCCGACCTCGAATGGCCTGCCGGCGACCCAGACTGTGCGCTCCGACGCCTCGACCGCGTCATGGATGCCCGCGACGAGGTTCCATGCGACCGGGGCGCCGGAGGAGGCGACGCCCACGCCGGCCGACCACCGCCAGGCCGTGTGGCGCGCGTGGTAGCCCGCGGACTCGTCGACGATCGCGGCGAGGTCCAGCTCGTGCCGGGCACCGTCGACCTCCAGCCATCCGCGGGCGGCCGCGCCGCCGCGCTTGCGGGTCCACGCGTACTGGCGTCCGTGCGGGGAGATCACCTCGATCGGTGCTCCGTCCGAGAGCGCGAGATCGAGCCGAACCCGCCCGCCGGCGACCCGCAGCCGCCGCGAGTCCACGGTCACGCCGCCCCGCCCCCGCGCGGTCCGCGCCACCATCCGCCCGCGCGCGCGATCCCAGACCGCCCACCACGCCACACGCACCGGCCCGACCCGGCCCCGCGCGGCGCACAGCATGATGTCCGGCCCGAAGGCGCCCACGTACGTCCACGCCTTGAGCGGCCGGCCACCGCGCCACGCCGGCATCTCACCCGGCGGCAGCGGCGGAGACGGCCGCCCGGGACCAGGACCGCGCCACGGTTGGATCGGCATCGCGCTGTATCCTCCCGAACCCGGGTTGACTGACGAGTCAATCCGAGGGAAGGAGAACCCCGTGCGCGTCGCCGCCGTCCAGCTCACCTCCACCGCCGATCGAGAGCGCAACCTCGCGACCTCCGACCGGCTCACCCGTGCCGCCGCGGCGGCCGGCGCAGAGCTCGTCGTCCTGCCCGAGAAGTGGTCCGTGCTCGGCACGCCGGAGGAGACGGCCGCCGGCGCCGAGCCGTTCGACGGCCCCGCCCTCACCTGGGCGAGGACCACCGCACGAGAGCTCGGCATTGACCTCGTGGCAGGCTCGATCGCCGAGCGCGTCCCCGACCGCGAGAAGAACTCGAACACCTCCGCGCACATCGGTCCCGACGGCGAGGTGCAGGCCGTCTACCGCAAGATCCACATGTTCGACGTCGAGGTCGCGGGCCGCACCTACCGCGAGTCCGAGCATGAGGAGCCCGGCGACGAGCTCGTCGTCAGCGAGACCGCCGAGGGCATCCCGATCGGCCTCACCGTCTGCTACGACCTGCGCTTCCCGGAGCTCCACCGGATCCTCGCCGTGCGCGGGGCGCGCATCCTCACCGTTCCCGCCGCCTTCACGCTTGCCACCACGCGCGACCACTGGGAGGTGCTGCTGCGGGCCCGGGCGATCGAGGACCAGGCGTTCGTGATCGCTCCCAACCAGGTCGGCGAGCACGCTCCCGGGCTGCGCTCGGGCGGCCGCTCGATGATCGTCGACCCCTGGGGCGTCGTGCTCGCCCAGGCGCCCGACACCGAGACCTTCATCACCGCCGACCTCGACCTCGACCGCCAGGCCGAGGTGCGCCGCACGCTGCCCTCGCTCGCCAACCGCCGGCCGCAGGCCTACGCCTGGCCGCAGGAGATCCACACCTAGTGGCCACCGCGCGCCCGGCCGTCGACAAGCGGCGGATGATCCTCGACGCCGCCGTGCGCGTGTTCGCCCGCCAGGGCTTCCACACGTGCCGCGTGTCGGACATCGCCGACGAGGCGGGCGTCGCCTACGGCCTCGTTTACCACTACTTCCAGTCCAAGGACGAGGTCCTCGACACGCTGTTCCTCGAGCGCTGGGACGTCATGCTCGACGCCATCCGCGAGGTCGACGCCCGCCCCGATCCAGCGCGCGACAAGCTGTACGCGATCGCCTCGTTCATCGTGGACTCCTACCGCCACGACCCCGACCTGATGAAGGTGATCATCGTCGAGGTCACGCGGGCGGCGAACTCGTTCGGCGCCGTCCACCTCGGCAAGATCGCCGAGGGCTACGCGCAGCTCAGCGGCATCGTCGAGCAGGCCCAGCGCTCCGGCGAGTTCCGCGACACGGTGAGCCCCGAGTTCGCCGCCATGGCGTTCTACGGGGCGATCGAGCAGGTCCTCACGGGGTGGATCTTCGGGACGCTCGAGCAGGGCGACGATGCGTACGAGCGCGCGAAGGAGTACGTGGTCGAGACGATCTGCGGCGGCCTCAACTCTTAGACTGCGCGGCCATGACCGACAACGACATGGTCAAGCGCCTACTCTGGGCCGGCCTGCTGGCGGGGCTGGGAGCCCTCGCATCCATCGCGACGTCGAAGCTCGCCGTCGTGATTTGGCACCGGGCGTTCGGGGAAGATCCTCCGGAATGAGCTCCGAAGACCGCACACGCTCGACGGCCCGCGGGGAGGAGTTGCGGGAGAACCTGGCGGACACGGACGCCCGTCGCGCCGAGGAGGAGGCCGCCAAGGCGCAGCAGGCCACCGAGGAGGCCGAGAAGGAGCAGGAGAAGCAGGAGCGCGAGGCGCAGGAGGAGCGCGAGCGCGCGCAGCGCGTGCACCAGCAGGCCGACCACGCCCGCGCACAGGCCGACGAGGCGGTGGCCGGCGCCGCCACCCCCGGCCCGACCGGCCGGACGAGCTCGGTCGCGGCCGGCGGCGAGGGCACCAGCACCCCACTCGACAGGCTTCCGCCGGCGGCGCAGCGCCCCGAGGTCCTCGTCGGCGCCACCTTCGTCGGCACGTTCCTCCTTGCCCGCATCCTCAAGCGCATCTTCGACTGATATGGCGAACGATCACGACACCTCAGAGCTCGGCCGCGCCGTCCAAGACGTCACGGAGCGGGCGAGCCTGCTCATCCGCGAGGAGATCGAGCTCGCCAAGCGCGAGATGAGCGAGAAGATCAACAAGCTCATCAAGGGCGCCGTGGTGGGGATCGTGGCCGGCATCTTCGCGGTGTTCGGCCTCGTCTACCTGCTCCATGCGGCGTCGTGGGCGATCTGGGAGCTGTTCGGCTTCGATCGCGACTTCTGGGTCGGCTTCCTGATCGTGGCCGTCGGCCTCTTCGTGCTCGGAGCGATCGCCGGCTTCGTGGCCTCGCGGTTCCTCAAGCGCGGCTCGCCGCCCACCCCGCAGATGGCCATCGAGGAGGGCAAGCTGATCAAGGAGACGGTGACGAGCTCGCATCCCGCGACGCCGCAGGGCCCGACGACCGAGACCCGCACGAAGGTGCCGCGCTGATGGCCGAGATCCGCTCTGCCGAGGAGATCCGCCAGTCGATCGAGGCCAATCGCGCCGAGTTGGGCCTGTCGGTCGAGCGCCTGCGGACCGAGGTCGCGAAGGCCACCGACTGGCGGGGGCACTTCGAGCGCCATAAGAGGGAAGTGCTGATCGGCGCTGCCGTCGCCGGCTTCGTGCTCGGCGGCGGGATCGCGGCGATGACCGGCCTCGTCACCGGCCGGCGTCGCAGCCGCGAGCCGTACTGACACGCAGGCGTTTGCGCCACCGTGGAGAATCCGGTGGCGAGTGAGCGTCCCTGGGGCCACCCGAGAGGACTTTCCGAACGTCCGCGCGATCCTTCGGGTGGTGCTGGTCGTCGTCGTGGTGGTCCTCACGCTGTGGCTGATGTTCCTGCTGCGGCGGCCGCTGACATGGATCTTCATCGCGGCCTTCATCGCCGTTGCGCTGTCGGGCCCGATCAACGTGCTGGAGCGGCACATGCGGCGCGGGTTCGCGGTCGCGATCGTCTACATCGCGCTGATCCTCGCGCCGTTCGCGCTGATCGGGCTGCTCGTGCCGCCGATCGTCACGCAGGCCAACAACCTCGTGCAGAATCTGCCCGACTACGCGCGGCAGCTGTCCGAGTTCGTCAACGAGAACGACCAGCTGCGCCAGCTTCAGGAGGACTACGACATCACCGGGAAGCTGGAGGAGGAGGCCGCCAAGCTCCCCAGCCGCCTCGGCGACGCCGCGGGCGTGCTGAGCGACATCGGCGTCGGCCTCGTCAACTCGATCTTCGCGGCGGTCACGATCCTCGTGCTCTCGATCTTCATGCAGGGCAGCGGGCGCCGCTTCCTCGAGTGGTGGGCCAGCCGCTATCCGCCCGATCGCGAGCAGTGGATGCGGAACCTGTTCCAGCGCATCGGCAACGCGATCGGCAACTACGTGGCGGGCGCGCTCCTGCAGGCCACCGTGGCCGGCATCTCGAGCTGGATCATGCTGCTGATCCTCGGCGTCGACTACGCCCTGCCGCTCGCCGTCGTCGTGTTCGCGCTCGACCTCATCCCGCTGGTCGGCGCGACGCTCGGCGCCGTGATCGTCGGGATCGTGACGGTGTTCTCGGACTTCCCGATCGACACCGCGATCTGGACGGCGTACGCGATCATCTACCAGCAGATCGAGAACAACGTCATCCAGCCGCGCATCCAGGCCAAGGCGGTGCAGCTCGACCCGCTGATCGTGCTCGTCTCCGTCCTCTTCGGCTCGACGCTGTTCGGCGTGCTCGGCGCCTTGCTCGCCATACCCGTGGCCGCCTCCATCCAGATCACCATCCGCGAGTACTGGCAGCAGCGGCAGGCGGAGGGCCCCGCGCCACCCGCGGGCAGCCAGGCTCCGGCGTAGCCGGGAATACGCGGGCGGTGCGCGTCGTCATCCATGACGATGCGAGTCCTCCTGACCTCGAACAGCGGCGCTGGGCACATCGGCCCGCTCGTCCCGTTCGCCCACGCCTTCCTGGACGCCGGCCACGACGTGCTGCTGGCCGCGCCCGCCGCCGCACGTCCCACCGTCGAGCGCGAGGACCTCCCCTTCTTTCCACTTGCCGATCCGCCGACCGAGGAGACCGACGCGATCTGGGAGTCGCTCCCCAGCCTGCCGGAGGAGGAGCGGAGCGTGCGCGTGATGCGCGACATCTTCGCCGACATCGACTTCCGCGCGTCGTTCCCCGGCGTGCTGCGCGCCGTCGACCGCTTCCGGCCCGACGTGCTGCTGCGCGAGCCGACCGAGTACGCGGGCCTGCTCGCCGCCGAGCGCCTCGGCCTGCCGCACGGGCGGATCGCCATCATGGCCGCCGCGTCGGAGACCTGGGGCGTGCCGATCGTCGCCCCCGCGCTCGACGCCCACCGCGAGCGGCTCGGCCTCCCGCGTGACCCGTCCGGCCGGCGCATCAAGGAGAGCCCGTACCTGACGGTCATCCCCGAGGCGCTCGAGGCTCCCGACGACTTCGGCCCCGCACATGCCGTCCGCTTCCGTGAGCGCCGTGCCGAGCCGCGGCCGCTGCCCGACTGGTGGCGCGGCGGCTATCACCGCCCGCTGGTCTACGCCAGCTACGGCTCGGTCACGCCGAGCCTGCCGTTCTTCCCCGAGCTCTTCCGGGCGACGGTCGCCGCGCTCGGCGAGCTTCCCGTGCGAGCGCTGTTCACAGTCGGCATCGAGGTGGACGTCTCCTCGCTCGGTCCCGTGCCGGACAACGTGCGCGTCGAGCGCTGGATCCCGCAGGAGGCGGTCATGCCGCACGCGGCGGTGATGATCGCTCACGGCGGCGCCGGCTCGACGCGCATGGCGCTGGCCGCGGGCGTGCCGTCGGTGATCGTCCCGGGCTTCGCCGACCAGTTCCGCAACGCCGAGCGCGTGGCGGCGTTGGGGGCGGGCATGCAGGCGACCGCCGACGACCTCGTGAGCGCCGTCCGGCGCATCCTCGCCGAGCCGTCCTACCGCGAGAGCGCAAAGCGAGTGGCGGCCGAGGTCGCCCGGCTGCCGCTCGTCGACGAGGCGCCGGAATCCGTCGGGGCCTGGCTCGGCGAGACGGCCCGCGCGGCCTAGACCGGCCCGAGCAGCGAGGTCGGCAGGCCGGTGACGCCGAACAGCCCCGGGCCGACGTGGGCGCCGATGACCGGCCCGATCTCCGACACGAACTCAGGATCGCGGCCGTAGATGTCGCGCCCGCGCTCGGCGAGCCGGTCGGCGACATCGTGGGCCTGGATGTGCTGGACGAAGAACACGTCGGCGCCGGACTCGCGCGCCGCGGTCAGGTGGTCGACCATCCGCTCGAACGCGCGGCCCGCCGTGCGAACCCGCTCCATCGGCTGGATCTCGCGGTCGATCGTGAGGATCGGCTTGATCTTGAGCGCCGAGCCGACCCACGCCTGGGCGGCGCCGATCCGCCCTCCGCGCCGCAGGTACTCGAGCGTGTCGACGGCGAAGATGATCCGCATCCTCGCGCGCAGCGCGACGGCGGCCTCGGCCGCACCGTGCAGGTCCGCCCCATCCAGCGCGGCGTTGCGGGCGGCGATCGCCATCAGGCCGTGCCCGGCGCAGCCCGTGTCGGAGTCGACGACCTCGATTCGCGCCGGGTCGATCCCTCGCTCGATCAGGGCGTCGCGCGCCTGGCGGGCGGACTGGACGGTGCCCGAGATACCGCCCGAGAGATGGATGGAGAGCACGTCGTCGCCCGCCTCGAGCAGCGGCTCGTAGACCGCGAGGAAGTCGCCGACCGACGGCTGCGACGTGCTCGGCAGCGTCGTCGCCGTGCGCAGGTGGTCGTAGAAGCCGTCGTAGTCGGGCAGGTCGCTCTCCCGATCCGTGTGCCCATCCCAGTTCACGTAGAGCGAGACGAGGTGCAGGTCGTGGCGCTCGACCACCGCCGAAGGCAGGTACTGGGTCGTGTCGGTCACCACTGCGACGCCGGACATGGC
The DNA here is from genome assembly GCA_036257565.1 of Solirubrobacteraceae bacterium. Taxonomy (GTDB): domain Bacteria; phylum Actinomycetota; class Thermoleophilia; order Solirubrobacterales; family Solirubrobacteraceae; genus DASSUW01. The sequence goes on from DATAFH010000085.1 coordinate 49,151, forward strand.
GGGCAGCCTATCCTCGCGCCGTGGCGCGAGCGCTGGTGACGGGAGGGACCGGGTTCATCGGCTCGCATGTCGTGCGGGCGCTGCTCACCCGGGGCGACGAGGTGCGCGTCACCGTGCGGCCGTCATCGCGCACGGACGTGCCCCCGGAGGTCGAGCGGGTGACCGCCGACGTGACGGACCGCCGCGCGGTGCGGCGCGCGGTGCGCGGGGTCGATCGCGTGTTTCACGTGGCGGGGACCACGCGCCTGGGACTCGACCCCGCCGAGCTGCTGCGCCTCCACGTCGACGGTACGCGCGCGGTGCTCGACGCGTCGCTGGCCGAGGGCGTGGACCGCGTCGTGTACGTCTCCTCGGTAGCGGCGATCGGGCCGGCGCGGCCGGGCGGCGCGCTGGACGAGCGGCACGTGCGGACCGGCCCGCTGGGGATCCCGTACGCCGACGCCAAGCACGCCGCCGAGGTCGAGGCGCTGCGCATCGCCGCGCGCGGGCTCGACGTGGTCGTGGCGAGCCCCGCCCACGTGTTCGGGCGAGGCGACGAGAGCCGGTCGTCGACCGAGGTCGTGCGCCGCTTCCTGCTGCGGCGGATCCCCGCCTACGTCGACGGGGCGATCAACATCGTCGACGTCGAGGACGTGGCCGCCGGGCTCCTGCTGTGCGACGAGCGGGGGGTCCCGGGAGAGCGGTACATCCTCGGCACGCGCAACTACACGTGGCAGCGGCTGTTCGGCGAGCTGCAGCGGATCTCGGGCGTCGAAGGCCCCGTGATGCGGCTGCCCCGCTCGCTCGCGCTGGCGGTCGCCGAGGGGTCGGCGCGGCTGCCGGGGCCGACGATCGGCAGCCCGGAGGAGATCCGGGCCGCGGCGCACTGGTGGACGTACCGGTCGGCCAAGGCGCGGCGCGAGCTGGGCTGGACGACCCGCCCGCACGAGGACACGGTCGAGGCGACGGTCCGGTGGCACCAGGAGCTGCTCGGCGACCGGCTGCTGCGGGTGGGCCGCCGCCAGCCGCTCGCGTGGCGCCTCGTGGGGTGGGCCGTGCGCGAGGCGATGCGGTGAGCCCGGCGGTCGTCCACCGGTGCCGAAGCTCGACGCTCGGTGAGCGTCTATGCGCCACGTTCGTCGCTTGCCTGCCGGCGCTCCGTCGGTAGGGTGAACGCGACGCGAAAGGGCGTCGCCCGACGATCGGAGGACCCATGAAGTTCCTTCTCACGATCTATGGAGACGAGCGGCGGTGGACCGACGCCACTCCCGAGCAGGTCGGCCAGGTGATGGCCGCCTACGAGGCGTTCGGGCGCGCGGCCGCCGACGCCGGCGTGCTCGTCGGCGGCGAGGGGCTGCAGCCCACGAGCACGGCCACCACCGTGCGCGTGCGTGACAACGAGACACTGACCACCGACGGGCCGTTCGCGGAGACGCGCGAGCAGCTCGGCGGCTACTACCTCCTCGACTGCAGCGACCTCGACGACGCGATCGGCTGGGCCGCCCGGATCCCCGATGCGGCGCACGGCTCGGTCGAGGTCCGCCCGGTCATGGACTACGACGGCGCCGGCGCCGAACACCCCGACGAGGCGCGGCAGGGCGCGCAGCGCTGAGCCTGAATCCACCGATTCTCGCGGCGAATCACCGCCGTATGCACGGCCATCCGCCGATTCGGCCGAGCACCCAGGTGACCCGCCACGTCGATGCTCGGCCGATCGACGCGTGACCGGGCCCACGTCGATGATTCATCCACGATGCTCGGTGGATCCACGCTGAGCGCCCCCGGGGCAGCCATCGACCGCCTGTTCCGGCGTGAGTCCGGGCAGGCGGTGGCCGCCCTGGCCCGAGCCTTCGGCGACCTCGACCGCGCCGAGGAGGCCGTGCAGGACGCCTTCCTCGTCGCCCTCGAGCGCTGGCCCCGCGACGGGATCCCGCCCAACCCCGCGGCCTGGATCGCCGTCACCGCGCGCCGCAAGGCCATCGACCGCCTCCGCGCCGCGCGCCGGGAGTCCCCGTCGCCGGCCGCGGCGCTGCTCGACGAGGCGGCGGGCGATGCGGCCGACGAAGCCGCGGTCGGCGGCGAGGGCGAGTCGCCGATCCCGGACGAGCGGCTCGAGCTCATCTTCGCGTGCTGCCACCCTGCGCTGGCCCCAGAGGCGCGCGTCGCGCTCACGCTGCGCGCCCTCGGCGGCCTGTCCACGCGCGAGGTGGCCCGCGCCTTCCTCGTCTCCGAGGACGCGATGGCCCAGCGCCTCCAGCGCGCGAAGCAGAAGCTGCGCGGGGCGGGGATCCGGTTCGAGCTGCCGCGCGAGCGCGACCTGCCCACGCGCCGCGCCTCCGTGCTCGCGACGCTGTACCTGATCTTCAGCGAGGGCTACGCGGCGACCGCCGGTGACGCGCTCGTGCGCCGCGAGCTGTGCGCCGAGGCGATCCGCCTCACGCGCGTGCTGTGCCGGCTCATGCCCGACGAGCCGGAGGCGCTCGGGCTGCTGGCGCTGATGCTGCTGCACGACTCGCGCCGCGACGCGCGGGTCGACGCGGCCGGCGAGCTCGTCCTCCTCGCCGACCAGGACCGCTCGCGCTGGGACGGCGAGGCGATCGCCGAGGGGTCGGGGCTGGTTGAGCGCGCGCTCGCGCTCGGCGGCGGCGGGAAGTACGTGCTGCAGGCGTGCATCGCCGCCGAGCACGCGCGGCCGGGCGGGCCGGACTGGACCCGCGTGGCGGGAGCGTACGAGCAGCTGCTGGCGGTCGCCGGGAGCCCGGTCGTGGCCCTCAACCGTGCGGTCGCGGTGGCGATGGCCCGCGGCCCGGAGGCCGGGCTGGCGCTCATGGACGAGCTGGCGAGCGAGCTCGACGGCTACCACCTCTTCCACTCGGCGCGCGCGGACCTCCTTCGGCGCCTGGACCGGTCGGCCGACGCGGCCGCGGCCTACTCCCGAGCGCTGGAGCTGGCCGTCAATCCGGTCGAGCGGACGTTCCTGGCGCGGCGGCTCGACGAGGTCGCCACGGCTCGACGACGGCCTTGAGCGCCGCGCCGGACCGCTGGGCCTCGAGCGCCGCGTTGGTCTGCTCGAGGGTGAAGCGATGGGTGATGAGCTCCGCAGTGCGGACCGCGCCGCGCTGCAGGAGCCGCAGGGCCTCTCGCCACTCGACCGGCCCGGCGGACCAGCTCGCCGTGACCCCGAGCTCACGCGAGAAGACGGTCCAGCCGTCGATCAGCAGCGGGCGGCCGGGTTCCCCCGGCGCGTAGAGGCAGAGCCGGCCGCCGGGCGCGAGGGCGTCGGCGGCTCCGGCGATCGCCTCCGGCCTGTCCGTGCAGACCACCGCCGCGTCGACGGGCTCGTTGCCGTGCGCCGTCGCGCCCCAGGCCTCGGCGCGCGAGAGCCGCACGGGATCCGGCTCGCGCACCCACACGGCGTCGACCCCGCGCGCGTGGGCGGCGGCGATATGGAGCAGCCCGCTGCAGCCGGCGCCGACGACGAGCAGGCTGTCGCCCGGCCGCACCTCGGCCCGCGCTTGGGCGCGGAGGGCGCAGGCGAGCGGCTCGGTCACGGTCGCCGCCACCGGGTCGAGCCCGTCGAGAGGCAGCAGCTCGGGCACCAGCGCCGCCTCGACCCGCACGTACTCCGAGAAGCCGCCGGGGTCGAGCGCCGTCGAGCGGAAGCGGTCGCACAGCGTCTCGTGCCCGTGCCGGCAGCGGCGGCACTCGCCGCAGGGGACGTGGTGATGGATGACCACGCGATCGCCCGGCGCCACGCCGGTCACCAGCGAGCCGACCTCGACCACCTCGCCCACGGGCTCGTGGCCGAGCACCGCCGGCAGCTTGCGCGTCACGTACGAGCCGTGGACGTCCGACCCGCACGTGGCGCAGGCGAGCATCCGGCATACGACCTCGTCTGGCGCCGGGACCGGGTCCGGCCGCTCCTCGATCCGCGTCTCGCCCGGCGCGACGGTGACGGCGACCCTCACGCGACTGCCGCCACGGTCTCGGCCGTGACCGGCGAGGCGGTGCCGTGCTCGGTGACCAGCGCCCAGACCAATGACGCGGGGGTGACGTCGAAGGCGGGGTTGCGGCACGGTGTGCCCGCGACGGTCAGGAGCGCCCCGCCGGCGGAGCGGACCTCGTCGGCCGAGCGCTCCTCGATCTCGATCATCTCGCCGGTCGGGAGCCGGAGGTCGATCGACGAGGACGGGCCCGCGGCCACGAACGGCACGCCCTCGGCGCGGGCGGCCAGCGCGAGCCCGTAGGTGCCGACCTTGTTGGCAACGTCGCCGTTGGCGGCCACCCGGTCGAAGCCGGTGACCACCGCCTGGGCCGCACCGCGCCGGAGCAGGCCGGCGGCCGCGGCGTCGACGAGCAGTTCGTGCTCGATCCCGAGCCGCTGCAGCTCCCAGACCGTGAGCCGCGCGCCCTGCAGCAGTGGCCGCGCCTCGCAAGCGAGGACGCGGACGTCGCGGCGCTCGGCCAGCGCGGCGATCACGCCGAGGCCCGTGCCGCGCCCGGACGCGGCGAGCGCGCCCGAGTTGCAGTGCGTCATCACCGTGACGGGGCCGTCCGGGAGCACCCCGGACAGAGCGTCCGCGCCCCAACGCGCCAGGGCCTCGCTGGCTGCCCGGTCGTCGCGGTGGATCGCCTCGGCCGCCGACCGCGCGGCCGTGGCCAGCTCGTGCGGCGGCGCCGCCACCGCCGCGGCGACGACCCGCTCGACGGCCCAGGCGAGGTTGCGGGCCGTCGGCCGCGCGCCGGCAAGCACCGCTGCTCCGCGCTCGAGCGCCTCCGGGCTCGGATCCCGGGCCACCTCCATCGCCAGCCCGTAGGCCGCCGCCACGCCGATCAGCGGCGCGCCACGGACCGCGAGCCGCCGGATCGCCTCGGCCGTCTCCGCCGCGCCGGACAGGGTGAGCACCCGCTCCTCGACGGGCAGCCGCGTCTGGTCGAGGATCCGCAGCACCGCACCGTCCCAGTGCAGCGGAGGCGGGGCATCGACGCGTGGCGGAGCGGCCATCGGGCACGATGCTAACCGTGCCGCCCGCCCTCGAAGCTCGCGACCTGCGGAAGTCGTACGGGTCGATCGATGCCCTCAAGGGCGTGAGCCTGGAGGTCTCCGAGGGCGAGCTGGTCGGGCTGCTGGGACCCAACGGCGCCGGCAAGTCCACGCTCGTGAAGATCGCGTGCGGGCTCGTGCGCCCCACCCGCGGAACCGCCGCCATCGCGGGCGCGCCCGCGGGCGAGCCGGAAGCCCACCGCTCGCTCGGCTACCTCGCCGAGCTGTTCCGCTTCCCCGACTGGCTGACCGCCGACGAGCTGCTCGCGATGCACCAGCGGCTCGCCGCCGCCGACGGCGGGGCGGCGGAGCGCAAGCGCCTGCTCGCCGCCGTCGGCCTCACCGACGCGACCGACCGCCGCGTCGGCGCGATGTCGAAGGGCATGCAGCAACGCCTCGGGATCGCCCAGGCGATGATCGGCGACCCGCGCGTGCTGCTGCTCGACGAGCCGACCAGCGCGCTCGACCCCGCCGGCCGCCGCACGGTGCGCCGGCTGCTCGAGGACCTGCGCGAGCGCGGCGTCGCCGTGCTGCTCAACTCGCACCTCCTGTCCGAGGTCGAGCTCGTCTGCGACCGCGTCGCGATCATCAACCGGGGCGAGGTCGTCACGGCCGGTACGCCCGACGAGCTGAGCCGCGCCAGCGGCGTCGAGGTCACGACGGCCAACGGCACCCGCATGTTCGAGGGCGCCGACCGCGACGAGGCGCCGAGGATCGTGCGCGACCTCGTGGCCGCCGGCGAGGAGGTCTTCGAAGTGCGCGTCCTGCGCTCCACGCTCGAGGACGCCTACCTCGAGGCGGTGGGCGAGGAGTGAGCGGCGCCCGCGTCATCGCCGTCTTCGCGTTGCGGGAGTCGGTGCGACGCCGGGTGTTCGTCGTCGTCGGCCTGCTCACGATCGCCTTTCTCGCGCTGTACGGGCTCGGCACCTGGCAGCTGTTCGACTCCGTCGGAGACTTCGACGAGCCGATCGAGGGCGTCGACGCGCGCACGGTGGCGGGCGCGACGATCCTCGGGCTGGCGATGTTCGCGACGCTCTTCCTGGGCTGCATCCTCGCCGTCTTCCTCACGCTGGGTGCCGTGCGGGGCGACGCCGAGCGCGGGCTGCTCCAGCCCGTCCTCGTGCGGCCGCTGCGCCGGCGCACCGTGCTCGTCGGCCGCTTCGCCGGGGCCGCCGGTGTGTGCGCCGTCTACGTCGTCGCGGTCTTCGTCGCGGCGACCGTCATCACCTGGGTGTTCAGCGACTGGTGGCCCGACCGCACGGTCGTGCCCGCGCTTCAGCTCGCCGCCGCAGTCACCGTCCTCACCGCGCTCTCGCTGGCCGGCTCGGTCGTCCTCTCCTCGACCGCGAACGGCATCGCCGTGTTCATGCTCTTCGGCGCCGGCCTGGTGGCAGGGCTGCTCGGCCAGATCGGCGAGGCGCTCGGCTCCCGCACGCTCGACGACGTGGCCAACGTCGTGAGCTGGGTGCTGCCGTTCGAGGCGCTCTACCAGGCGGCGCTCGCCGCGATCACCGTCGACACCGTCGGCTTCACGCGGCTGGCCATCGAGCTCGGGCCCTTCGGCGGCGCCGAGGGCGCCGGGCCGCTGCTGTGGCCCTACACGCTCGGCTATGTGCTCTTGACCGGAGCCGTCGCCGCAGCCGCCTTCTCGCGCCGCGATCTTTAGATCCGGTGATCGCGGCGCGCCGGGCAGGGGCGCGTCCAGGCCTCACCACGGGAGGGTGACATGGCTTCATCTCGTCGGGTGTCCCGGGCGATTCTCGCGGCGGGACTGGTCGTCGCCACGATGGCGTTTGGGGCGCCCGCGGCGATCATCTACGTCGAGGCGTTCGGAGCCGACCTGTTCCCGACGCTGTCGGACCGCTTCGACATCGTCGGCGTCGACCCGCGCGGCACGGGCGCCAGCGAAGGGGCGATCGACTGCGACGTGAACCAGGAGACCCAGGGCGTCTACTCGCAGCCGTTCGACACCCCGCTCGACCCCGGCGTCGACCGGCTCGTGCGCACCGACCGGCGCTACATCAACGCGTGTCTGCGGGCGGCCGACGAGTCGCCGCTCCCGGCCGCCCAGGGCCGGCCGGTGGACGGCGACGACGTGCGCGCCGCGGCGGTCAGCGCCATCTACTCGAAGTCCGCGTGGGGCGCCCTCGGGCTCGCGCTCGCCGCCACCGAGGACGGCGACGGGACGCTCGTCCGGGGCCTCGCGGACGGGTTCTACGGCCGCCTCGACGACGGCAGCACGACCCGCTGCTCGACCGCTACTTCGTCCTCGGCGCGCTCGAGCAGCGCTACCGCGGCGACCTCGACACGTACCTCGAGGCCGGCGACCACTCGTGGGGCATATTCGACCACGCGTGGTGGAACCACGGCTACACCGAGCTGGCGTGGAGGCTGTGGCCGATCGACGCGCGCGGCGCGTTCCACGGGCCGTTCAAGGCGTCCAAGCGCTCGCCGACGGTGCTCGTGGTGGGCACGACGTACGACCCCGCGACGCCCTACCGCGGCAGCGTGCGGCTCACGCGCGACCTCGGCAACGCGCGCCTGCTGACGATGCGCGGCGACGGCCACACCGCCTACGGCGGCAACTCGGCGTGCATCGACGCGGCGGTCGACGCGTACCTCGAGGACGGCGTCGTGCCCGCCAAGGGCGCCAAGTGCCGCCAGGAGGTGCCGTTCGTGGCGCCCGGCGCGGCGGCCGCGGCGCGCCGCGAGGCGTCGGCGGTCTCCCACGTGCTGCCGCTCGCCCGCCCGCTGGCGCAGCGCTGATCGCAACCTCGCCGCGGGGGGCTTCGCGCTCCCAGCGGCCGGGCACCGGCGGGAGCCCTCGACGAAGCCCTCCCGCCGGATTGCGGCGGCGTCCTGACTAGGAGCGGTCGACGAGGTCGTTCTGGATCTGGAGCGGCGGCGCGCCCGGCTCGGCGGCCTTCGGCGCGTGGTCCGGCGCCTCGGCCGGCGGCTCGACGCCCATCACCTGGAACAGCTCGCCCGTCTCGTACATCTCGGAAACGATGTCGCAGCCCCCTACGAGCTCGCCCTTGACGAACAGCTGGGGGATGGTCGGCCAGTTCGAGAGGCCCGAGAGCTCCTGCCGGATGCGGGGATCCGGGAGGATGTCGACCGCCGCGAACGGCTTGCCGACGGCATCGAGGGCTGCGACCGTGCGCGCGGAGAAGCCGCACGCGGGGCGCTCCGGCGTCCCCTTCATGAAGAGGATCACCTCGTGGTCGCGGATCGCCTCGGCGATCGCCTCGCGGATGGGGTTGTCGGTCGTCTCGCTCATGTCACTCCGCTCGCGTTTCGAGGGACAGCGCGTGGATCGCGCCGCCGATCTCGGATCCGAACACCGCATAGACGCGGCGGTGCTGCTCGATCCGGCTCAGGTCGGCGAACTCGGGGGCCGAGACCGCGGCGCGGAAGTGGTCGCCGCCGCCTGTAAGGTCCGTGACATCCGCGCGGGCGCCAGGGATGGCCGCCTCGATCCGCTGCCTCAGCTCGTCCGTCGTCGGCACCCTTCAGACTGTAGCGGGCGCTATTCTTTCTGAAGCGATGATCACCCTCACCGACAAGGGCGCCGAGAAGGTGCAGGAGTTCCTGGCCAGCCAGGGCGCCGAGATCCAGACCTCCGGCCTGCGGGTCGGCGTGCGCGGAGGCGGCTGCTCCGGCTTCCAGTACGCGCTCGCATTCGATACCCAGCGTGACGGCGACGAGGTGTTCGAGGACCACGGCCTCCGCATCCTGGTCGACGGACCGAGCCTGCCGTACGTGCGCGGCGCCATCGTCGACTACGTCGAGGGCCTGCAGGGTGCGGGCTTCAAGGTCGACAACCCCAACGTGATCGCTGCATGCGGCTGCGGCTCCTCGTTCCGCGTAGCGGACGAGGAAGAGGTCTCGGCGGTCTAGCCGCCCTCGCGGTCCTCATCGCCGTCGTCGTCACCGTCGCGGGGCGCGGCGGGGATGAGTCGCGCGAGCCTGCCCGCCCCACCGCCTCGCCCTCGCCCGAGCCGGCGCTCGACGCCCCCACCGACGGCCCGTCGCTCGCTCTCGGCATCACCGAGCAGAACCCGAACCTGCTCGCGCCGATCGGGCCGGGCTCGAACGCGCCGCCCTGGAGCCGCTGGCGCGACGAGCTGACGCGCGTCGACCCCGCGGTCTACCGCCTGCTCGTCGTCTGGTACGAGGTCCAGCCGGGGCCGGACGCACCGGCCAACCTCGCGATGCCGCAGACCGGCTGCATGCGCGACAAGCCGCCGTGCTCGGAGTACGCCGGCGTGCGCGACCAGCTGCGGGCGCTCGCTGCCCGCCAGCGCGACGGCGGCTGGGAGGGGATGGTCGTCGTCACCGGTACCCCGGAGTGGGCCGAGGGCCCGAAGAGCGGCTGCCCCGGCGAGCGGCGCGCCGGCGCACCGCGCCCGGACGCGATCCCGGCCTACCGGCGCCTGCTGGCCGCGGTGTTCGCGATGGCCGACGAGGTCGGCGCGAGCCTGCGCTACGTCAGCCCGTGGAACGAGCCGAACCACCCGGGCTTCCTCGCGCCCCAGCGCGCGCGCTGCGACGCCGGTGCTCGTCCGCGGGCGGTGGCGCCGTACGTCCGGCTGGTGCGCGCCGCACAGGCCGAGATGGGCGACCGCGAGCTCGCGCTCGGCGACGCCGCGGGCGTGACCGAACCGCAGGCGCGCGCCCTGGCGATCGGCGAGCTGGTCCGCGGCCTGCCGCGCGACATCGTCTGCGACGCCCCGGTCTGGTCCCAGCACGGCTACATCGGCGGCCGCGACCCCGTCGCCGCGGCCCGCACCGCGCTCGCCTCGCGGGGGTGCCCGCGCGAGCACGCGATCTGGATCACCGAGACGGGCGTCGGCCCGGCGCCTGGCGGCCTCTCGCTCGCCCGCGGGATCACGAGCGAGCGTCAGGGCTGCGAGCTGCTCCACGAGCGCCTGTCGGAGTGGTACGCCGACCCGCAGGTCACGGTCGCGGTGCAGTACACGATGCGCGAGGACGACCTCTTCCCGACCGGGCTCGTCACCACCGATCTCTCGCGCGCTCGGCTCGCGCTCGGCGAGTGGCAGGCGTGGGGTTCACGGGCGAGCGCCGCCGCGCCGCCGCCGGAGGACGTCAACTGCGCGGGGTAGGGAGGGTGGGGGAGTCGGCGCCGCCTACCCGGCCTGACTCAATAGCCAAAGGGCGAGAGTCGTAAAGCCGACCATGATCCCGAGCATCCAGTACTGCGAGCGCACCGCCAGCTTGGGATCGCGGTACAGCGCCAGCGCGCGGTCGTGCGCGAGGCTCAGGCCGGCCACGTGGCCGAGGACGACGCAGCCCACCTGTGCGTACCACTGGCCGTTCTGGGAGAGCAAGGAGTAGTCGATGCCCGATGAGGCGGTGCCGAACAGGTCCCAGCCCTGCCCGAACGGGTCCGAGGCCAGGTAGATGATCTGCTGGCCGCTGAACAGCAGGTACGTGAGGTAGTGGGCGGCGACGTACGCGCCGGCGATCGGCACGAGCGTGTGGACGAACTCGCGCCGGAGCTGCGCCGCGGTGAAGCCGCCGCCGACCGAGCGCGCGCCCTCCATCCCCACCCAGTAGAAGCCGGCGACCAGCGCGACGCCGCCCAGGAGCCCGATCGTGCCCGCGACCTTCGGCGCCGCCGAAGCTCCGATCCCGAGGCTCGTGAAGACGTCGACCATCGAGGCCGAGATGTCGCCCCACGCGCTCCCCTGCTCGAAGCCGTCGAACGTGACCGTCCCGATCATCACCGCCAGCAGGGCGACCGTGCCCGCCGCCGGAGCGAGCCGCGGCAGGCCGCCGAGCACGGGCCGCAAGCCGACCACGCCGTCGCGCGTCTCGAACGGGCTGATCCGCGAGAACAGGTTGAAGTAGACCGAGAACGCCTCGCCGCGGCGGGTCCAGGTCTCCACACCCCACACCGCCTGGGCGGCGAGGGTGACGATCGTGTAGCCCACGGCGAGGCTCGCGATCGTGCGCGGGAGGATCGCCCACTCGCTCACGAGCTCGACCCACGTGAAGGCGAGCAGCCCCGCGGCGCCCGGCCATCGCCCGAGCCGCTCCGGGTAGGGCCGGTGCAGCGGCGCGCGCCGGCCGAGCAGCGCCCCCGTGGCCCGCCCGATCGCTCGCCACGGATTGAACGCCCGGAACAGGTCGCCGAAGAGGACCGACGCGAAGACGACGCCGACCCAGAAGATGATGAAGATGAAGGTGGGCGTGAGGTTGTCGGCGCCCGAGTCCGGCCCGACGTAGGCCGCCACGACCACGAGGGCGAGCAGCCCGACGCCGATCGTCCCGCACGCCACGTCGACGGCGCGGTTGCCCAGCAGGCGCGCGAGGCCGAAGGGCAGCGGGCGCCACCCCGGTTGCTCGAGCCGCGGCCGCGGCCACAGCACGGCCAGCGCCGCGAACGACACGACGAGCACGGCGGCCGCCGCCCACCCGAACAGCCACTCGGGAATCGGCAGGTTCTGCCGCGCGCTGAGTCCGCTGTGCGCGAACAGCATTGCCTAGAGCGCGGTCTTGAGGGCGTTCTCGAACGCCGTAAGCCCGAACGAGCCCTCGAGGCGAGCCGTGATCCGGCCCTGGGAGTCCACGACGAAGAGCCACGGCTCGGTGCGCAGCCGGAACGCCTTCAGCGGCTCGCGCAGGCCGACCTGCGGGTTGTTGTCGATGTAGACCTCCTGGTGGATGAACTCCACCCGGTCGCCGTACTTGGCCTGCAGCTGCAGCGCCACGTCGGTCACCGGCCCGCAGACGCGCGACTGGCAGAGCTGCGGCGTGGCGAAGAGCAGGGCGACCGGCTTGGTGCCGACGACCTGGTCGAACGAGGTCTTATGCATCTCGCTGGGCGGCGTGCGCGTGTCAAGCAGGTCGCGGTTGCCCTTGACCGACTCGAGCGTGTCCGTCTTGACCTTGGGCGGCGCCTCGCCGACGTCGGGGATCGCGTCGGCCTGCTTCGTGGTCACCTGCACCTTGGCCGGCGCCGCCACGTAGGAGTCACCCTGGCGCGTGACGACCAGCACGTCGTAGGCGCCCTGGCGCCGGAAACGGACCTGCGCCTGGTAGACGGCCGCGAACGGGTCGCTCTCCTCCGCCGCCTGCTTCGACCGGTAGCGCGGCTCGGTGACCAGCACGTCGGCGGGCGCCGCGAACGGGCCCTGCGCGCGCGAGCCGGACGCCGGCGCCACGTAGACGGCGGTCGGCCCGTAGACGAACTGGCCCTCGTTGTCGATCACGCCGAAGGCGAGCCGGTCGCGCCCGACCGTGAAGACCGACGTGGCGAGGCCGACCTCGACCGTGCCACCGCCACGCACCTCGTTGGCGATCTGCTGCAGGGTGCGGCCCTTCGCGGGCGGGAAGTCGGACGCCTCGACCGCCTGGGCGGCCTGGACCCGCTCCCGCAGGCCGCCCTCGGCCGGCACCTGGGAGGCCCCGCCGTCCGACGACGCCTCGCTGCCGCCACAACCCCCCAGCGCGAGCAGCAGCGCTACGAGCACCAGCCTCCTCATCAGGCCGATGAGGGTAGCTACGTCACATCGGCTGGTTGTCCAGGCTCCGCCACAGGTACAGGCAGGCGCGCGTGCGGTACGGGCGCCACGGCTCGGCCAGCACCTGCAGGTCGGCCGGAGGCGGGGGAGCGGCGAGCCCGTACGCGCGCATGGCCGCGTTGCGCACCCCGAGGTCACCCGTGGGCAGGACGTCGGGCCGGTGGAGCGTGAACATCAGGAACATGTGGGCGGTCCACTCGCCGATCCCCTTGACCGCGGTCAGCTCGCGGATCACCTCGCCGTCGGGCAGCTCGTCGAGCCGGTCGAGCTCGATCTCGCCGGACAGGACGTGCTCGGCCAGCGACCGCAGGTAGGTGACCTTCGCGCGCGAGAAGCCGCACGCCACCCGTAGCTCGTCGGGGTCGTCACCGAGGATCTGCTCGGGCGTCGGCGTGTGGCCGCCGAAGCGCTCGAGCAGCCGCCCCCAGATCGACGCCGCCGCCTTGACGGACAGCTGCTGGCCGGTGATCGAGCGCACGAGCGCGCCGTACTGCTCGTCCGGGCGGCCGCGGCGGTCCGGCTCGTCCGGGAGCGGGCCACCGAAGCCGTCGATCAGGCCCGCCATCACCGGATCCGCGTGGTACAGGTGGCTGTCCGGTGCCTTCACGGCGGGGCAGGCTAGCCTGATCGCGATGGGCCGCCTGCTGCTCGCCGTGCCCCTCGTGCTGCTCGCCGGCTGCGGTGGGGGAGAGGGCGGCGGGCCGACGAAGGAGCAGTTCGTCTCCGACGCCAACCGGATCTGTCGCGAGGGGGAGGCGAAGATCGCCGAGACCGCGGGCGAGGGCGCCGCGACCTCGCGGGGCGTGATCGCCGACCGGCTCGAAGCCACCGCGGAGGAGTACGCGCCCTACCTCGAGCGCCTGCGCGAGCTCGACGCGCCCGCCGAGCTCGAGTCGGGCTGGAGCCGGTTCCTCGACGGGGTGGGGGAGGCCTTCGACCTCATCCCACAGCTGGCCGACGCCACGCGCGAGCGCGACCGCAACACGCTCGCCGAGCTGACGGCGAAGTTCTCGCAGATCGCCGAGGACACGCGCCCGTTCGCGCAGGAGAACGGGCTCAGCGACTGCCTGCCGAGCTGATCAGGCGCTCAGCTCGACGGTGAGCGGCGTGCCGTCGAGCGCGTTGAGCGCCCGCTCGACCGAGCACGACACGCACGTGAAGGTCGGGGTGTCGCGCTTGGTGTAGGCCGAGGCCTCGGTTGTCCGTAGCCGCTGCACGAGGTCGAGGAACGAGGCCGGCTCGTCGGTCTCGAAGGCGACCACGAACTCCTGGTCGTCGAGGCCGAACGAGTAGCTCGTGTTGAGGTCGATCTCCGGGTACTCACGGCCGACCTTGATGTGCTCCTGCATGATGCGCCAGCGCTCGTCTGGCGGGATCCGGTACCACTCGCGCGTCTTCACGAACGGGTAGACGAACAGGTACTTGCCGTGCGCCGGCCGGACCTCGAGCCGCGACTCGTGCGAGTACTCCGACGGCTTGGTGAGCGCGAGGTAGGAGTAGGGCGTCTCGCACCACTTCATGAGCCCGCTCTGCCCGAGCACGACGTGGAACTCGTGGATGCGCTCGAGGTTGGTGGCCTGGCTGAGCAGCATCAGGTCGGCGTCCCCGCGCGTGCCGACCAGCGAGAACGCGCGCAGCAGGCGCTCCCCCGCGAAGTCCTCGCAGGCGGCCATGAACTCGCGCTTGTGCTGGGTGCGCTCGGCCTCGTCGAGCCGGCGCCACGCCGGGTCGACCTTCAAAAAGGTGTACTTGACGAAGTGGCGTTCGGGCATCGTGCCGGCTCCAAGCATAGGGTTAGCCGAACCGATGCCCTCTGCACGTGCCCGTAGGATGGGCGCGATGAGGGTCGCCCTCGTCTCCCCGTACTCGTGGACGTACCCCGGCGGCGTGACGCGCCATATCGAGGCGCTCGCGGCCGAGCTGCCGAGGGGTGGCCACGAGGTCCGCGTGTTCGCCCCGTTCGACCGCGAGGGCCGCGCCACCGCGCTGCGGCACCGCGGCGCTCACCCGCAGGCGCGCCGTGCGCCGGAGTGGCTCGTGCCGCTGGGCGGGACGATCGGGTGGCCGTTGAACGGCGCGGTCTCCAACCTCGCGGGCACGCCATCCGCCGTGTCCGCGCTGAGGCGCGAGCTGCGCGCCTACGCGCCGGACGTCGTGCACGTGCACGAGCCGATCGCCCCCGTCATCGGGTGGGACGCCGTCACCAGCACGGACGCGCCGCTCGTCGGCACCTTCCACTGCTACTCGGAGGCGGTTCCGCCACACCTCGTCGCGGTGTTGATGGGCGCCCGTCGCAAGCTCAACCACCTGACGCTGCGCCTGGCCGTCTCCGAGGCCGCGGCCTGGACGGGCCGGCGTTTCTACGGCGGCCACTACCGGGTCGTGCCCAACGGGGTCGCGCTGCCGGAGAGCGGCGTGCCCGCGCCCCGCCGCCGCGGCGCGGACGACCCGTTGCGGATCGTCTTCGTCGGCCAAGCCGTGGAGCGCAAGGGCCTGCCGGTCCTCCTGCGCGCCTTCGAGGCGCTGCGCGCCCAGGTGCCGGTCGAGCTCACGATCGTGGGCGCGACGGCCGAGGAGATCGCGCCGCTGGTGCAGGAGCAGGACGGGATCTGCGCGCTCGGCCGGGTGGATGACGACGCCCGCCAGGCCGCCGTCGTGGGCTCCGACGTGTTGTGCGCGCCGTCGCTGGGTGGCGAGTCGTTCGGCATGGTCCTCACCGAGGCGTTCGCCGCCGGCCGCCCCGTCGTCGCCTCCGACATCGCGGGCTACCGCGACGTGGTGAAGAACGGGTCCGACGGGCTGCTCGTCCCGCGGGGCGACGCCACCCGGCTGGCGGAGACGCTGCGCGACCTGGCACTCGACCCCGAACGGCCCGCGCGCCTGGGCGCCGGGGCGGCACTCAGCGCCGCCCGGTACGCGTGGCCGCGCGTCGCCGAGCAGGTGGTGGCCGCCTACGAGGACGCGCGCGAGGTTCCGGATCCGGTCGGCGCCGTGCAGCGCGCCGCGGTCCGCATCGGCGTCCTGCCGGCGGATGGCCGGCCGCGCTCGCGCCCCCGCCGCCTGCCCTCGCTCGAGCCCGCCGCCCGCGGATCGCGCGGCGTGCGCATCGCCCGGCGCGTCGTCGTCGGCGCGGCGCTGGCCGGCGCCGCCGGCGGCACGCTGATGGCGCTCGACCGGATCGGGATGCGGCCGATCGGCACGGCGCTCGTCCACTCGCAGCCCGTCTGGGTACTCGTGGGGCTCGCGCTCATGTGCGCCTCGATGCTCGCGCGCGCGGTCGCCTGGCACGCCATCCTCCGCGCCGCGCTGCCCGATGCCTTCCCGCGTCTCGTGGACGCCGTGCAGGGAACCACGATCGGCGTTCTGATGTCGGCCACGCTCCCCGCCCGGCTCGGTGAGCCGGCGCGGGCGCTGATCGTCGCCCGCCGGCTGGGACGCCCGCGCGAGAGCCTGCCAGCCGTGCTCGGCACGCTCGTGTCGCAGACGCTGCTCAACGTGCTCGCGCTGGTCATCCTCGGCGCAGTGATGTTCACCACCGTCGGCCTCTTCGCGGGCCGCCAGCAGGCGCTCGTCTGGTACGCCGTGGCGCCGTTCATCGTGCTGTGCGCGGTGCTCGTGGCGCCGGCGCTGCTGACCCGTCCCCGCCCACCTCTGCCGTCGCGCTCGGCGCGCGTGCACCGGTGGCTGGTCGTAGCCCGTGCGGCGCTCGCGCGCGTGCGCTCGGGCCTGCGCGTGTTCCGGTCGCCGCGGCTCGGCTTCGAGGCGGTTGTGATGCAGCTCGGGGCGTGGGCGCTGCAGTGCGTCTCCTGCTACGTGCTGCTCGTGGCGCTCGGGCTCGACCTCGACATGGGCGCCGCCGCTGCCGTGCTGTTCGCCGTCAACGTCACCGCGGTGCTCCCGCTCACGCCGTCCAACCTCGGCGTCTTCCAGGCCGCCTGCTTGGCGGTCCTCACCGGGGCGTACGGGATCGACGCGGCGCAGGCGCTCGGCTACGGGATCATCCTGCAGGCCGTCGAGGTCGCCACCGCGGTCGTGATGGGCGCTCCGGCGCTCGTCAAGGAGGGCCTCTCCTGGCGCGAGGTCCGTCTACGCACGCTGCACACATCGCCCGTGTCGCTCGGCCCGCTGCCGAGCGAGGCCAAGGCGTAGGCGCGCAACGACGGCGGCTCAAGAGACCGCTAGTCCCTGCCGATCAGAGGGGTGGGCCTGCTCGCCTCCTCTCGCTTTCGCCCTCCTCCCCCTCCCAGGTGGAAGCCTCAGGCGAGCGGGCCGCTTTCTTCACTCCGTCGCTGGGGTTTCCCGCGGCGGGTAGCGCAGCCCGACGATCCGAGTGTCGTCGATGTCGAGCACCTCGAGTGCGATGCCGTCGAGCTCGACGACGTCGCCCGGGCCGGGCACGCGGCCGAGCTGCTCGATCAGGTGGCCGCCGATCGTCGCTTCGTGCGGCACGTCGATCGTCACGCCCAGTCGCTCGGCCACCATCCGCAGCGGCGCTGAGCCGTCGATGGCCAAGCCGTCGCCGTCCCGGCGCACCATGTCGCGCGTGCGGGGGTCGAACTCGTCCTCGATCTCCCCCACCAGCTCCTCGAGGATGTCCTCGAGCGTGATGAGCCCCACCACGGTGCCGTGCTCGTCGAGCACGAGCGCGAGGTGGCGGCGCTCGCGGCGCATCTCGCGCAGCACCTCGTCGAGCCGCGTCGACTCGGCGACGCGCGCGATCGGGCGCGCGAGTTGCCGGACATCGGTCTCGGCCTCGCCGAACGCCACCCGCAGGAGGTCCTTGGCGTTGATGAAGCCGATCGCGCCCTCGAGCCCGCGGTCCGGCTCGCACAGGGGGAGCCGCGTGTGCCCGCTGCGCATGGCCTTCTCGGCGATCGCGTGCGGGCTCATGTCGGTGGTCACGTAGTCGATCTCCCAGCGCGGCGTCATCACCTCGCGCGCGCGGAGGTCGCCGAACACCAGCGCCGCCTCCGACAGCCGCTGCTCGTCACGCTCGATCATCCCGCCCTCCCGGCTCTCGCGCAGTAGGTCGCGTAGCTCGTCCTCGCTGTGCGGCGCGTGACCCGCCTCGGCCGCCGGCGGGATGCCGAACGGCTTGAGCACGAGGTTGCCCATCGCGTTGAAGACGTCGACCACCGGCTTCGTCACCAGGTAGAAGCCGCGCATCAGCGGCGCGAGCCTCAGCGCCACCGGCACCGTCCTGGCGATCGCGGCGCTCTTGGGCGCGAGCTCGCCGATCACCACGTGCAGCACGGTGATGATCGAGAAGGCGATCGCCGAAGCGAGACCGAAGCTCAGGATGCGCGCGTTGTCGCCGAACAGCGGCTCGAGCAGCTCGTGGAAGGCGGGCTCGCCGACCGCGCCCAGGCCCAGCGAGGCGAGCGTGATGCCGAGCTGGCAAGCCGAGAGATAGGCGTCGATGTGCTCGACCGCGTGCTTGGCCGAGCGCGCGCCGGGCCGGCCCTGGCGCACGAGCTCCGCGACCTGGGTCGGCCGCATGCGGGCGATCGCGAACTCGGCCGCCACGAAGAACCCGTTCGCGAGCACGAGCACGATCGCCACGAGGAGTCCGCCGGCCATCGCCCTTACGGTAGGCGAGACGCTCGCGCCGCAAACCTTGCCAAAGGTGTGTCAAGGTTACGCTAGTCTTGGCGGCCATGCGTGACTTCCTCGCCGCGGTCCGCGACCACGTCGTCGTCTTCGACGGCGGCATGGGCGCCACGCTCGAGCAGTTCGACCTCTCGCTGGAGCGCGACTACCAGCTCCCCGGGCGCTGCCACGAGGCGCTCGTGCTCAACCGCCCCGACGTCATCCGCGGCGTCCACGAGTCGATGGTCGACGCCGGCGCCGAGGTGGTGGAGACCGACACCTTCCAGGGCTCGCGGATCAAGCTCGAGGAGTGGGGGCTCGGCGACCACACGGCCGAGATCAATTGCCGTGCCGCCGAGATCGCCCGCGAGGCGGTCGGCGAGCAGCGCTTCGTGGCCGGCTCGATCGGCCCGACCGGCCACCTGCCCGCGTCCGAGGACCCGACGCTCGGCCAGATCTCCTTCCGCGAGCTCGTGACCGTGTTCACCGAGCAGGCCCAGGGCCTGCTCGAGGGCGGCGTCGACCTCGTGATCATCGAGACCGCGCAGGACATCCTCGAGGTCAAGGCCGCGGTGTTCGGCGTCCGCGAGGCGTTCAAGCTCACCGGCCGCCGCACACCGATCCAGACCTCGGTCTCGCTTCTGCCCAACGGCGGCAAGATGCTGCTGGGGACCGACATCTCGGCCGCCCTGGCCACGCTCGAGGCGCTGAAGGTCGACGTCATCGGCCTCAACTGCTCCACCGGCCCCGAGGACATGCGCGACGCCGTGCGCTTCCTCGGCGAGTTCTCCCCGCTGCCGATTCACGTCATCCCCAACGCCGGCATCCCTCACCAGGGCCCGAACGGCGAGACGATCTTCCCGGAGAGGCCCGAGCAGATCGCGACCGTGCTCGGCGAGTTCGTCGAGCGCTACGGGGTGAACGTCGTCGGCGGCTGCTGCGGTACGACGCCCGACCACATCTACGCGCTCAGCCAGCGGGTCGACGGCCGCACGTCGTCGACCCGGCCGCAGCCGCGCCCGCCGCACGTGTCGTCGATGATCGCCGCCGAGCCGCTCGTGCAGGAGCCGCGCCCCACGCTCGTAGGCGAGCGTGTGAACTCGCAGGGCTCGCGCAAGGCCAAGGAGCTGCTGCTGGCCGACGACTACGACGGGCTGCTGCAGGTCGCGGAGGACCAGGTGGAGGGCGGCGCCCACGTGCTCGACCTCTGCGTGGCGCTGACCGAGCGCCAGGACGAGGACGAGCAGATGCGCCTCGTCGCCAAGAAGGTCTCGCTCACCCAGCCGGCGCCGATCCAGATCGACTCGACCGAGCCCGAGGTGATCGAGCGCGCGCTCGACCAGATCCCCGGCCGGGCGATCGTCAACTCGGTCAATCTCGAGGCGGGCCGTGACAAGCTCGACCGCGTCGTCCCGATCGCGCTCGCCCACGGCGCTGCGCTGATCGCGCTCACGATCGACGAGACCGGCATGGCCAAGACCCGCGAGCGCAAGCTCGAGGTCGCACGCCGGATCCGCGAGCTGGTGTGCGACGAGCACGGGATGGACCCCGAGCTGCTGATCTTCGACGCGCTCACGTTCACGCTCACCACCGGCGACGACGAGTGGAAGCCGTCGGCGATCGAAACGATCGAGGGCATCCGGCTGATCAAGCGCGAGGTGCCGGGCGTCAAGACCTCGCTCGGCGTCTCCAACGTCTCGTTCGGCATCGGCGTGACGGCGCGCTCGGTGCTCAACTCCGTCTTCCTGCACCACTGCGTGGAGGCCGGGCTCGACCTCGCGATGGTCAACCCGAACCACATCACGCCGTACCCGGAGATCCCCGAGGACGAGCGCGAGCTGGCCGACGACCTCGTGTTCAACCGCCGCGACGACGCGCTGGAGCGGTTCATCGCGCACTTCGAGGGCAAGTCCGAGGACGTCGCCGAGGCGGCCGATCCGACCGCCGGCATGGAGCCCGAGGAGGCGCTCCACTGGCACATCCTGCGCCGAAAGAAGGAGGGCGTGGAGGCCCAGATCGACGCCGCGGTGGAGAAGCTCGGCGCCGTCCCGACGCTCAACGACGTGCTGCTCCCGGCCATGAAGGAGGTCGGCGACAAGTTCGGCGCCGGCGAGCTCATCCTGCCGTTCGTGCTCCAGAGCGCCGAGGTCATGAAGAAGGCCGTCGCGCAGCTCGAGCAGTACCTCGACAAGATCGAGGGCTACACGAAGGGGACGGTCGTGCTCGCGACAGTGTTCGGCGACGTGCACGACATCGGCAAGTCGCTCGTCAACACGATCCTCACGAACAACGGCTATACGGTCGTCGACCTCGGCAAGCAGGTGCCGATCGGGACGATCCTCGACGCCGCGCAGGAGCACGACGCCACCGCGATCGGGCTGTCCGCGCTGCTCGTGTCCACCTCAAAGCAGATGCCGCTCGCCGTGCAGGAGCTGCACGAGCGCGGGCTCGAGTACCCGGTGCTGGTCGGCGGCGCGGCCATCAACCGCGACTTCGGCCGCCGCATCCTCTACCCGCGCGGCACGGAGTCCGACGAGGTCTACGACCCCGGCGTGTTCTACTGCAAGGACGCGTTCGCCGGCCTGGCCGTCATGGACCAGCTCGTGGAGCCGGACAAGCGGAGCGCGCTGGTCGAGAAGACCCGCGACGAGGCCCGCGCGCTGCGCGACAAGGGTCCCGAGCTCGCCCTCGGCCCGACGGACGACGAGTCCGTGCGCTCGGCCGCCCGCACCGACGTGCCCGTGCCCACGCCGCCGTTCTGGGGCGTGCGGGAGATCCCGGTCGACCTCGACGAGGTGTTCCCGCACCTCGACACCCACGTGCTCTACAAGCTCCACTGGGGTGGGCGCGGGAAGAAGGGCGAGGAGTGGCGCCAGCTCGTCGAGGAGGAGTTCCAGCCGCGGCTCGAGCGCATGTGGCGCGAGCAGGACTACCTGCACCCGCGGGCGCTGCTCGGCTACTTCCCCTGCAACGCGGTCGGCAACTCGCTCGAGCTCTACGACCCGGAGGATCCAGAGCAGGTGCTCGAGACGCTCGTGTTCCCGCGCCAGCCCGGCCACGACCGGATCTGCATCACCGACTTCTACCGCCCGCGGGACAACGATCCCCACCCACCCCAGCGGGACGTGGTGGCCATCCAGGCGGTGACCGCCGGCCCGCAGGTGACCGAGCTCATGGCCGAGC
Source organism: Solirubrobacteraceae bacterium (assembly GCA_036257565.1). Classification (GTDB taxonomy): domain Bacteria; phylum Actinomycetota; class Thermoleophilia; order Solirubrobacterales; family Solirubrobacteraceae; genus DASSUW01. Next base: position 70,496 of record DATAFH010000085.1, read on the forward strand.
TCGAGAAGCAGGGCGAGTTCGCCGAGCAGCTCTACACGCACGGGCTCGGCGTGCAGACGGCCGAGGGCATGGCCGAGTGGCTGCACGCCCGCGTGCGCTCGGACCTGGGGATCGAGCCCGACCAGGGCCGCCGCTGGTCCTGGGGCTACCCGGCCTGCCCGGACCAGTCCGAGCACACGAAGGTGTTCCGGCTGCTGGGTGCCGAGCAGATCGGTCTCTCGCTGTCAGGCGGCCACGCGGTCGAGCCCGAGCAGTCGACGGTCGCGATCGTCGCCCACCACCCGCAGGGCGTCTACTTCGGCATGAAGTCCGGCTTCATCCCGAAGCAGAGGGCGCCGGACGAGGTCATCAAGGGCACCGAGAAGGACCCGAGCCGCGCCGGCGTCCCCACGGGGTGAAGGTCCTCGCGCTCGACGGCGGCGGCATCCGCGGGCTCATCCCCGCGCTCGTGCTCGCCGAGATCGAGCGGCGGACGGGGCGCGCGATGCACGAGATGGTCGATTTGGTGGCCGGCACGTCGACGGGCGCCATCCTCGCGTGCGCGCTTACGCGGCCCGACCCGCTGCCCGCCGCACGCATCGCCGAGCTCTACGTCGAGGAGGGGCCGCGGATCTTCGAGCGCTCGCTGCTCAAGCGGATCACGTCCGTCGAGGGCTACCTCGACGAACGCTACGACGACGACGGGCTGCGCGCCGTGCTCGACCGCTGGCTCGGCGACACCCGGCTGGCCGACGCCGACCCGGCGGTGCTCATCACCGTCTACGACCTCGAGCGGCGGAGGGCCGTGCTGCTGCGGCGCGCGGACGACATCTCGATGACCGATGCCGCCCACGCCAGCTCCGCGGCGCCGACCTACTTCGAGCCCCTGCGCGTCGGCGACGCCACGCTGGTCGACGGCGGCGTCTACGCGATCAACCCCGCGGCTCTCGGCTACGCCGAGGTGGCGGGCGAGCTCGAGCTGCTGCTCTCGCTCGGCACCGGAGCCATGACCCGCCCGCTGCCCTACGACGAGGTGCGCGACTGGGGTCGGCTCGAGTGGGCGGCGCCGATCATCGACGTCGTGTTCGACGGCAGCGCCGATGCCGTCGACCTCGGGCTCTCGCGTCTCGTCGGCGACACGTACGTGCGGCTGCAGACGCCGCTCGTCGAGGCCAGCGACGACCTCGACGACGCAAGCGAGGCCAACCTCGCCGCCCTGGCCCGCGAGGCCGAGCGCCTGATCAGGGCTAGAGACGCGGACATCGACCGCGCCTGCGAGCTCCTGACCGCCTGAAACGCCGTTCGCTGGTCGCGCAACCGTACTCCGGTCTCTGAGGTCCGTTAGGTTCCCGCGAGGGCAGTCTCAGGAACCGTCGTCGCAAGGAATCGAGGTCGGATCGTGAAGCCATGGGTAAAGACCACCAGCAAGCGACTGCGTCCCCGGTTGAGCTACGCGAACGTGATGGCCACGATCGCGGTCTTCCTGGGTCTGGGCGGCGGCGCCTACGCGGCGGTGTCGCTGCCCGACCGCAGCGTGGACACCAACCACATCAAGCGCCACGCAGTCACCCGGTCGAAGTTGGCCGTTCGTGCCGTGGACACCCACCAGCTCGCTCGCCGCGCGGTGACCCTCAAACGGCTTTCGCGTGGCGTCCGCGCCCGGCTGAGTCGCGTTGGGCGACCCGGCCCGCAGGGTCCGCGCGGGCCGGCCGGAGCTGCTGGGCCTTCGGCTCGCGGCATCAACTTCAGCGCCGCCGCCACCGCAGGTCCGAGCCCCACGACGGTGCTCGACGTCGCGGGCTTCCAGTTCGCGGCGGCCTGCGTGCTTGACGCCGGGAATGTGCGGCTCGATCTCACGCTCACCTCCTCAGAGGACGCGGTCGTGCAGGACATGTTCTCGGTCGACCAAGGCACCGACCCGGGTGACTCGAACACGCAGACCGGCGCCTCGACCGGCAACGTTCAGATTCCGCTCAGCGCCGGCGTTGCGTTCGCCACGGGCATCCCGCAGGTGAGTGCCCCGAACTACCTGCGCTCCATTGCCACCGTCATCGTCACCAGCGACAGCCGGACGATCACCCTCAACGTGGCGGCCATCGCCGACGCCGACCCCCAAGAGTGCTCCGTCGCCGGCACCGCGGTCTCCGCGACCACCGACGGGGGTGCCTAACTACTCGTATTGGAGGGCTTCGAGGACGCGCAGGCGGGCGGCGCGACGCGCGGGCAGGATCGCGGCGACGACGCCGGCGATGACGGAGACGATCACGAACGTGATCAGCGCGCCGATGGGGATGGCGAACTGAAGGTCGTACTCCGACAGCGCCTGCGTCACCAGCAGCGCGAGGAAGATGCCGAGCGGCAACCCGAGTGCGGCGCCGATCAGAGCCGTGATCACGCTCTCGTGCCGGACCATGCGGCGCGTCTGACGCCTCGTCATGCCGATGGCCCGCAGCATTCCGAGCTCGCGCGTCCGCTCGAACACCGACAGCGCGAGGGTGTTGACCATTCCGAAGAGGCTGACGATCACCGATAAGGCGAGCAGGACGTACAGCAGGAGCAGGAACTGGCTGATCTCCTCGTCCTCCTTGTCGATCCACTCCTGCCGCGTCTGGACCCGGGTGTCGGGGAAGGTTTCAAGACCGCGCTCGACGCTCGTCTTCGGCCCCGCGCCGGGGGCGCCGGGAACGTTGATCAGCGTGAAGCGGTTGCGCGGCCGCTCGTACAGCTCGTCGAAGGCCTCTTGCGAGATGCTCGCGGTGCCGAGCAGCGGATAGAAGGGACTCCCGTCGTAGATCCCGCGGACGACGAACTCCCGTCGCTCGTTGTCCGTCGTGAGCACCGTGAACGAGTCCCCGACGGCGAGGTCCTTGTCGTCGGCGACGTTGTCCGGCACCACCGCTCCGTCGTCGCCCAGACCCGCCAGCACCTCGTCCGAGCCGTCCGTCCAGCGGAAGCTGTAGACCTGGTTGATCGAGCTTCCGTCGAGTCCGGTCAGGTTGGCTCCCGAGCCGTCCACCTCCGCGACGTCCTGGCGGACGTTGCTCACGAGGTCGGTGCCCTCGAGCTTCGCGGCCGCATCTCCGACGGCAGCCGGGAACTCCGAATAGCCGTCCTGCGAGGTCACGACCAGGTCGGCTTGGATCTGCTCCTCGATCGCGTCGCTGTTCGAGACGCGGAGGCCCTGCGCGAGCACGCCGACGAACGTCACGAGCGCGATCCCGATCATGAGCGCGGCGGCAGTGGAGGCCGTGCGCCCCGGGTCGCGGATCGCGTTGCCCTCGGCGAGCGTCCCGGAGGGCCCGCCGATCCGGCGCGCGGGCAATCCCACGAGCCGGGTGAGCGGGACGACGAGGCGCGACGAGAGCAGCGCCACGCCGATGAACAGCGCCAGAACGCCGACGCCGAGCAGGATGAACCGGTCTCCCGTGGCCACGTCGGGCGCGAGCATCGCGTACGAGAGCGCGAGCACGGCCAGCACGATGGTCGCGACGGCGATATACGGCCCGAAGCGGGAGAGCGCCGAGCGCGGCAGCTTCGCACCCTCCCGGACGGCCGCGATCGGCGGCACGCGCGTCGCACGCAAGGCCGGCGAGAGTCCGGCGACGAGCGTGACCACGGTCCCCACGAGCAGCGAGACGACGATCGTCCGGGTGGCGAACACCGTCTCCGTCTGCGGCAGGTCGAGGTTGAGCCCCCTGAAGAGCGCGTTCAGCCCGACCGCGAGCCCGAGCCCGGCGAACAGTCCGATGATCGACGCGAACAGGCCGATCACCAGCGCCTCCAGGATCACGGAGCCCAGCACCTGCCGGCGAGACGCGCCGACCGTTCGAAGCGTTGCGAACTCGCGCGTCCGCTGCGCGACGGTGATCGAGAGCGTGTTGAAGATCACGAAGGCGCCGACGAACAGCGCGATGCCCGCGAACGTCAGCAGGAAGTACCGGATGATGTTCGTGAACGTCGCCACCTCGGACGAGTCCTCGTCCGCCTGCTCGCTTCCCGACCGCACCGTCACGGACGTACCGAGCTCCCGCCGGATGCTGGCGACGAGCTCCTCGGGGGCGATCCCGTCCTGAGCGGCGGCCTGGACCGCGTCGAGCTCGCCCTTCTTGTCGAGGAGCGTCTGGGCGGTCGGGACGTCGAAGATGGCGAACGTGGCGCCGCCGAGCGAGCTGACATCGCCGTACCTCGCAATCCCGACGATCTCGTACTCCCGGGCGGGGCCGAGGGCGGCGACGCCGATCCGATCGCCGACGGCAAGGCTCTCGTCATCGGCGACACCCTCGTCGATTGCGAGCTCCCTCGCGCCCTTCGGCCAGCGGCCCCCGACGAGGTTGAGCGGATTGAACCGGTCGTACTCGGGCGCCGTCTCGATGCCGAACGCGAACGACGGCGCGCCTCCCGTGTCGATCGACTCACCGTCCGGCTTGAGCAGCTTGGTCTGGAAGTCGGTCACCGAGCCCGTCGCGACCTCGACCCCGTCGACGGCGCGGACCTGCTCGAGGACGTCCTCCGGGATCGGAGGAGCCTCCGACTGCTCGCCCTCGAAGCTGATGTCGGCGCCCTTGCCGCTGACGACGGCGTCCGTGCCGGCGTAGGACTCGACGAAGATGGCGTTGAACGCCTTGTCGATCGTGTCCGTGAGCACGTAGGCGCCGCTCATCATCGCGACGCCGAGGACGATCGCGATCGCGGTCAGCACGGTTCGGAACTTGCGCCCGGCGAGGCCTCGGAGCGCGACCCCGATCATCGCAGCGCGATCTCTTCGACCGCAGCGAGCACCTGGTGTTCGTCGGCGCCGTGCAGCTCCTTGACGATCAGGCCGTCCGCGATGAAGAGGATCCGATCGGCGGTCGCCGCGGCACGCGTGTCGTGCGTCACCATGACCAGCGTCTGCCCGTAGTCCCGCACCGAGCCGCGGAGCAGGTCGAGGATCTCGCCGCCCGTCTGCGAGTCGAGATTCCCGGTCGGCTCGTCGGCGAAGACGACGCTGGGCCGGCTCACCAACGCCCTGGCGATCGCGACCCGCTGCTGCTGGCCGCCGGAGAGCTCCGATGGCCGGTGCTTGCGGCGGTCCTGGAGACCGACCTTCCCGAGCAGGTCCTCGAAGAACTCGGCCTCCGGCTTCCTGCCTCCGAGGGTCAGCGGCAGGACAACGTTCTGCTCGGCCGTCAACATCGGCAGCAGGTTGAAGAACTGGAAGATGAAGCCGATGTGCTCTCGGCGCAGCTTCGTGACCTCGGTGTCGCTGAGCTCGCCGAGCCGTGTTCCCGCGATCGTGACGTGCCCCCCAGTTGGCTCGTCAAGCGCCGCGAGAAGATGCATCAGCGTCGATTTTCCGGAGCCCGACGGGCCCATGACGGCGGTGAGCTTCCCGCGCTCGACAGCCAGAGTGACGCTGCGCAGCGCGTGCACGGCCGTCTCGCCCTCGCCGTAGACACGGCTCAGTTCGTGCGCCTCGACCACTGGCCCGTCAGCGGCGGGCAAGTCTCCCTCGCTGCGATCAGCAGGCATCGGGAGGTCGGCCATCGCGGCCCAGGCTACACAACACCGCGGCCAGCGGTCTACCCGCCGAGCCGAGTCACCGAAGGCTCCTCTTCGATCAGGCCGGCAGGGCGCCCGGGGCGCGGCGCCGAGGATCTCGATGCCGACCTTGGCGGCTGCTGACGCACGACGGCCGGGTCGGACGGGCGCTCGGCCGGCGGCAGCTCGTCAGCCACCGCACGCGGTACCTGCGGCTGATTGACGACTACGCCCGGCGCTCGCTCGACGCCCAGCGCGAGTGGCTCGACGCCGTTCAGGAGGAGCTCGAGCGGCAACAGTAAACGAGAGCTAATGGCCGGAACGGCCGGCGCGCTCGAGGAACGCGCGAAGCTCGGAGACCACGAGCCGGTGATCCTCTTCCTGGGGGAGCCCGGAGACGGTGACGGTGCCGACCACACCGATATCGCGCACGATGACCGGGAACGCTCCGCCGTGGGCCGCGAACAGCGTCGGATCGAGGAGGAACTTGCCGGCGAACGGCTCGCCCTCGAGCCGGCACGCGGTTCCGACGTAGAACGAGCTGTGGCCGAAGCGGCGCACGACGCGGTTCTTGCGCTCGATCCACGCGTCGTTGTCGGCGGCGGTGCCTGCCAGCGCGTAGTGGAAGAGCTGCTGCTCACCGCGACGGATGTCCACGGTCACGGCCAGCCCGTCGCGGCGTGCAGCAGCCACGAGCGCCTGCCCGAGCTCCCACGCCGTGTCGTTCGTGAACGTGGCGAACTGCAGCTCGTCCTCCTCGGCCAGGAGCCGCGCCAGAAGGTCCTCGTCGTCGTCCATGGCGTGGACCCCCGGCGCCGGCCCTTACTCGGAGCGCAGGAACGTCAGGACGGCCAGGATACGGCGGTGGTCCGCGCCGGCCGGCAGGAGGTCGAGCTTGGAGAAGATCGCGGTCACGTGCTTTTCCACCCCGCGCTCGCTGACCCCGAAGGCAGCCGCCATCGCGGAGTTCGAGCGCCCTTCGGCCATCAGCCCCAGCACTTCGCGCTCGCGGGGGGTGAGGACCGCGAGCGGATCGTCGCGCCGCCGGCGACCGAGCAGCAGCCCGACGACCTCGGGATCGAGCGCCGAGCCGCCGTTGGCCACACGCCGCACCGCGTCGGTGAAGCTCTCAACGTCGGCGACGCGATCCTTGAGCAGGTAGCCGGTGCACTCGGTGGACTCGGACAGCAGGTCGAGCGCATAGGCCTCGTCGACGTACTGGGAGAGCACGAGCACCGCGGTGTCAGGGTGCTCGGCTCGGATCCGATGGGCGGCGCGCAAGCCCTCGTCGGTGTGAGTCGGCGGCATGCGCACGTCGACGATCGCGACGTCGGGCTGGTGCGCTCCCACCTTGCGCAGCAGATCCTCGCCGTCGCCGGCTTGGCCGGCCACCTCGAACCCCGACTCCTCGAGCAGCCGAGCGATCCCTTCGCGGAGCAGCACGGAATCCTCGGCGATCACCACGCGGACGGGATCCCTGCGCTCGCGAGGCGCCCCGGCGCGGCCGACACCAGATCGTGCCGCCCCCGGTTCGAGTCCGGGTTCCGCCGTTCGCGAACCGCCCGGCACTAGATCACCGCAGCCGCGGCGCAGCGTCGGTGACGAAGGTGCCGCCCTCGTTCGCCCAGCGGTCCGCATCCACACGCGTGTCGGCCGGTGCGGCGACGGCGATCGCGCGGTCGGGGAGGTCCTCGGGCTGCGCCCCGCCGACGATCAGCTTCAGCGTCGTCCGCGGCTCATCCTCGGATGCCCATCGAGTGCCGCACCGCCAGCAGGTGTCCTCCTCGCGCGCCATCGGCGCGCGGCACGAGCGGCACATGCGCGGGAGATGTCGGTCACGCATGAGTCAGCGCTCGTTCGTTGCCCTTTGTTTCCATCTCGGCGGCCTTCCCGAGCGCGAATCGCCGGTCACGGCGTCCGGCAGCTCGATAAGAGGACGGCCCTTCTATCGCTGGAGAGGAAACCCTCCGCGACGTCACCGGTTCGGCATGTCGCCGATCGGAGCTCCGCGCGAAGTCGCTTTCGCAAGAGCGGGGAAGTGCCCTGTAAGGGGAGTCTACCGGGTGTCACCCCTCGTCCGCCTCGCGTGGGCGCTGTCTCCGGGCGCGCCGGTGCGAAGCACGACGCCCGGCGGCCCAGAGCCGGTCGCCGCCGGCCCATGCCGCGAAGCACAGCCCGCCGACGGTGCCCGTCACCGTCATCAGCACCCCGGCCGCCGCGGCCGCCGCGACGCCGCGGCTGCCGAGGATCAGCACCGCCGCCGCCGCGCCGACGCTCGGGCCGACCGGAAGCTGACCCAGCGTCACCACCGCGATCAACACGGCCGTGGCATCGAACAACGACGCATCGACGCCGACCGCGTGCAGCAGCATCCAGTTGCGGAGAACCTGCGCGAACACGGCCACGAGCACGAACCCGATCACGCGGCCGCCGCCGTGCAGGCTCCGGAGCACCGCGAGGCCACGCCACAGCTCTCGACCCTTCCGGACGGCCAGGTGGCGCAGGCCCGCGCTGAGCGTCCCGACCACGGCCAAGCCGACGAGCGGGAGCCACCACGGCAGGCCGAGCGGTCCCACAAGCGTGAACGACGCCAGCGCGGCCAGCATCGCCTCGATGGCGAGGATCGGGAACTCGGAGGCGATCAACGTCGGCACCTGCGGGCTCACCTCGGGGGAGGACCGCCGCAGCGCCGCGATTCTTGCCGCGACCCCTAGCTGCCCGTTGATCACGCTGCCCACCACCTGCATGCTCGAGGCGCGGTACAGCACGCGGCGCTTGACCGTCCCGCCGGCCGCCGCGATGGTCAGATGCCACGCCTCACTGCGTGCGACCAGCGCCACAATCTGCAGCAGCACGGTGATCGCGAGTACCGACGCCGAGGCGGCTGAGAGCGCCGTCGCGAACTCGTCTCGCCGGCCCGCGAGCAGTGCCACGAGGGCCGCTGCGGCGGCCAGCGACACCACAGCCGTGAGCCACCCCCGCCGCCGGCGCGCGAAGCCACCCGCGCCGCCGATCAGCCCAGACCACGGACCGCCGCTGGATGGCGACGGGTCGGCCGGCTCGCTAGTGGGCAACGATGATTCGCGCAACCTATACCAGGGTGATGCGTCTGGCGGAGTCCATCCGTAGCTACCCCGCCCGAGCCCTTGAAGTGTCTCTTCTTCCTTCGCGTGCTGAGCGGCGGCCGGTAAGGTGTGACGCCAGGGAATCCGCCTGACGTTCAGATTGCGAGCGCCGTCTGGCTTCCGTCCACCAGTGAGGAGAGGAGCCGACATGGAGTCCGAGGACTTCGACAGGCGCATCGAGGCCGTGAGGTCCGTCCGAGCCCAGCGTGACGCCGCCGAGAGGGCCATTCCCGGCGAGCGTCTGAGGCGCGAGATACGCGAGGCGTTCGAGCGCCAGGATGCCCGCGACCGTGACGACGATGCTTCGGACGGCGGAGACGCCGACCCGAGCCCCCCGCATTCCTGAGCCGAGCGGCATGGCGGTCTGCTCCATCACCTTCCTCGACGGGAGCACCGTGGACGTCGAGGGCGAGCTGCAGGCGGTGATCGACGAGCTGCACAAGGTCGGCACCCGCCGCGAGCACAGCTTCGCGCTCCTGAGCGAGCCCGACGGCGACGCGATCGCCGTGCGCCCGGAGACCGTCGTCCACGTCCGGCCGCGGAGCTGACGGAAGCGATCAAGGCTTGGCTTCATGCGGCGAGGGGCAGGATGAGTACCGTGCCCACCGCGTCGTGGTCCATCGCCGGTGGCTGAGCGAGGCGCTCCCCCGACGGTCTCACCGACGCGCCGGCGACTGCTGCGGGCGGCGCGCGTGTTCTTCACTCCGCTGCTGCCAGACGACTACCTGGAGCTGATCGATCCCCTGTGGTCGAGCCGCGAGCAGCGCGGTCGGATCGAGTCGATCACGCACGAGACGCCCGACTCGGTGACGGTGACGATCCGGCCGGGGTGGACATGGGAGGGTCATGCGCCTGGCCAGTACCTGCGCGTGGGGGTCGTCGTCGACGGCGTGCATCACTGGCGTGCCTACTCGATCACCTCCGATCCCGGGCGCCCGGACGGCTTCATCTCGATCACGCCGAAGCTGGTGGAGACGGGAAAGGTGTCGCCGTACCTGGTCCGGGCGGCACGCCCCGGCACGATCGTGCGGCTCGGGGGCGTGGAGGGGACCTTCATGCTGCCGGAGCCCTTGCCCGCGAAGCTGCTGTTCATCAGCGCGGGCAGCGGCATCACGCCGATCATGAGCATGCTGCGCGACCTCGACCGGCGCGGCGCGCTGCGCGACGTCGTGCACCTGCACTCCGCTCGCACGGCCGCGGGAGTCGTGTTCGGCGACCAGCTGCGCGATCTCACGGACCGGCATCCCGGCTATCGCCTCCACCTGCAGCTCTCCGGCGCCCACGGAAGGCTCGTGCCCGCCGATCTGGACGCCCTGTGCCCAGGCTGGCGCGAGCGCGAGGCGTTCCTGAGCGGGCCGGGCGCGATGCTCGACGCCCTGACGGCGCACTGGAAGACCTACGGGGACAGCGGGCGCCTGCACACGGAGCGCTTCCAGCCGGTCATCGGCGGCGACGCCGCGGGCGGCGAAGGCGGCGCGATCGCGTTCCTGGCAAGCCGCGAGCAGGCCTCCTCGGACGGCGGGACGCCGATCCTGGTCGCCGGCGAGGAGGCCGGTCTCACGCTGCCGTTCGGGTGCCGGATGGGCATCTGCCACACCTGCGTGGGCCGCCTGTGCTCCGGACGGATACGAGACCTGCGAACCGGGAAGGTGTCGGGCACCGAGGGCGAGATGGTCCGGACCTGCATCAACGCGCCCGAAGGCCCCGTCGAGATCGACCTCTGACCGACCGAGGAAGCACATGGACACGCTGATCGAGAGCCCGCTGGCCCGCCTGAGCGACGAGCAAGTCGACGACCTCGCGCGCGAATTCGACGCGATTCATGACGAGGTGTTCGCCGAGCTCGGCGACCGCGACCGCCGTTACATCACGAGCATGATCGAGATGCACCGCCGGCTGGCGGTCCTCGGCCGGGTCCTGCTGTTCGCGTCGCGCTACAAGCCGGCGTGGGTCGCGGGAACCGCGACGCTGTCGCTGGCCAAGATCCTCGAGAACATGGAGATCGGCCACAACGTCATGCACGGCCAGTGGGACTGGATGCAGGACCCCTACATCCACTCCTCAACCTGGGACTGGGACTCGGCGTCCACGCCGGAGGCGTGGAAGCACTCGCACAACTACATCCACCACACGTACACCAACATCCGGGGCAAGGACAAGGACCTCGGCTACAAGATCATGCGCATCGACCCGCACCAGAAGTGGGTGCCGGTCTACCTGCTGCAGCCGATCTACAACGTGCTGCTGATGGCGTTCTTCGAGTGGGGCGTGGCCTTCCACGACCTGGACCTGGACGCGATCAAGAAGCGCGAGAAGTCCGTCAAGGCGCTCAAGCGCGAGCTCAAGGGCATGGCGCGCAAGGCCGGCAGCCAGATCGCCAAGGACTACCTCGCCTATCCGCTGCTCTCGGGTCGCAAGGGGTTCAAGAGCACGCTGACGGCCAACATCACCGCGAACATCATCCGCAACGTGTGGGCGCACGCGATCATCTTCTGCGGCCACTTCCCCGATCAGACGTACACCTTCAGCGAGGAGGAGGTCGCCGGCGAGACGCGCGGGCGCTTCTACGTCCGGCAGCTGCTCGGGGCCGCCAACATCGAGGGCAGCCCGCTGTTCCACGTGATCAGCGGCAATCTCGGCTACCAGGTCGAGCATCACCTCTACCCCGACATGCCGAGCACCCGTTACGCGGAGATCGCCCCGCAGGTCAAGGAGATCTGCGAGCGCTTCCAGCTGCCCTACAACAGCGGACCGTTCCTCAAGCAGTGGACCACCGTGCAGCGAACGATCCTGCGCCTCGCGCTCCCCGGCGGGCGCCCGCGCCCCAAGCCGGGACCGTACCGCGGGCCTCAGGATCGCCCGGCACCGAGCCGGAAGCCGAGCAGGCAGACGTCGTCATCGGCGGCGCCGCGCTCGAGCAGCGCCGGCGGAAGCGCCTGAACGAGCTGCGCCGGCGTCGCGCTCGGGTTGGCGCCGACCGCCGCCAGCAGCCGCTCGAGCCCCACGTCGATCGCCTCCGTCCGGCGCTCGACGAGACCGTCGGTGTAGAGGAGGAAGCCAGAGCGCGGCGCGAGGACGAAGGCCGCCTGCGACCGGACGCTCCCCGGAAGCGTGACGCCGAGCGGCGGCGAGCGCCCTCCATGAACAGGCGCACAGCGCGATCGGGTTCGACGATGACCGGAGCCAGATGCCCGGCGGACGCGAACGCGACGTTCCCGCTGTCCGGGTCGACCTCCGCGTACACGACCGTCGGGTAGCACGCCGCCTCGACCTGCTCGACGAACGTGTCCAGGTGCGCGAGGACCGCGGCCGGCTCCAGTCCCGAGCCGGCCAGCGCGCGGACCGCACTGCGCAGCTGTCCCATCGCGCTGGCCGCGACCAGGCCACGGCCGACGAAGTCCCCGACGACGATGCCGACCCGGCCGCCGGACAGGCTGAACGCGTCGTGCCAGTCGCCCCCCACTTCGAGGTGCTCGACGGCCGGCTGATGGAGCGTCGCCACGTCGAACCGAGAGTCGCGCGGGGGAGCGCCGGCGAGGAGGCTGCGCTGCAGCGTGTGCCGACCCGCTCACGGGCCACGCGCTCGCGATTGCGTGCGGCCAGGAGCTCACGCTCATAGTGGACGTACTCGCCGACCGCCCGAGGGGCGATCGCGTCGTCGCTGCACTGGAGCACGAGCGTCGGGACGCGCACTGCCTCGAGGTCCGCCCGATTGTCCGACATGAGGTGGCTAGGGAGAGGTGGCGGTGCTCAGCCGGGGATGCCGAGTGCCCCGGCGCGCGACGCGTGGATCTCGAAGACACGCGTGAGGCCTGTGAGCTCGAGCACCTTCAAGACGCTTCGGCCGGTGGCGACGAGGACGAGGTCGCCGTCATGGCTGCGAGCACGCTTGAGCCCGCCCACGAGCACACCGAGGCCCGCCGAGTCGATGAAGTCCACCCCGTCGAGGTCGACCACGACGCGCCTTCCGGGGTTCTCGTCGATCGCCTGGATGAGGGCGAGTCTCAGGTCGGGAGCGCCATCGAGGTCGAGCTCGCCGCGGAGCGCGAGCACCGCGGCGTCTTCGCCATCCAGCCGTTCGACCTGCAGCTGCATCAGCCCGTCCTGCGGAAGAGCGCGAGGCTCCGCGCGGCCACGGTCGTCACGGCGCCGGCGTCCAAGGCCTCGCCTTCGTTGAGGGCATCCGCGGTGTCGAGCATGCGGAGCCAGCGCGCGCCCCATCGCTTCGCGGGGAGCGTGAACACGAGCGGCTCGTAGTGTGCGTTGAAGAGAATGAGGAAGGTGTCGTCCACGACGCGTTCCCCCCGCGCGTCCGGGCTCGGGATCGTCTCGCCGTTGAAGAAGACGCCGATCGACTTGCCGAAGCCCGACGACCAGTCGTCCGCCGTCATCTCGGATCCGTCCGGGCGGAACCACGCGATGTCCGGGGCGTCCGCGCCGAGCGACTCACCATGGAAGAAGTGCCGGCGGCGGAACACCGGATGCGCGCGCCGGAACGAGATCAGCCGCTGCGTGAATGCGAGCAGGGCTCCGTCTTCGTGGTGCCAGTCGAGCCACGAGATCTCGTTGTCCTGACAGTAGGCGTTGTTGTTGCCGCCCTGAGTCCGCCCGCTTTCATCGCCGGCGAGCAGCATCGGGATGCCTTGTGAGAGGAACAGTGTGGCCAGGAAGTTCCGCCGCTGCCGTCCGCGGATCTCGAGGACCACCGGGTCGTCCGTCGGACCCTCGGCGCCGGAGTTCCACGAGCGGTTGTGGCTCTCCCCGTCGGCTCCTCCCTCGCCGTTGGCCTCATTGTGCTTCTCGTTGTAGGAGACGAGGTCGTTGAGCGTGAAGCCGTCATGGGCGGTGACGAAGTTGACGCTCGCCGAAGGTCGCCGGCCGTCGTCCTCGTAGAGGTCGGAGCTTCCGGTGAGGCGCGAGGCGAACTCGCCCAGGGTCTGCGGCTCGCCGCGCCAGTAGTCTCGCAAGGTGTCGCGGTACTTGCCGTTCCACTCCGACCACAGGGGCGGGAAGTTCCCGACCTGGTACCCGCCGGCGCCGACGTCCCAAGGCTCGGCGATCAGCTTGACCCGCGACACCACCGGATCCTGCTGGATGAGGTCGAAGAACGCCGACAGGCGGTCCACCTCGTGGAACTGGCGGGCGAGCGTCGACGCGAGGTCGAAGCGAAAGCCGTCCACGTGCATCTCCGTGACCCAGTACCGCAGCGAGTCCATGATCAACTGCAGCACGTGAGGATGCCGCATGTTCAGGCTGTTGCCGGTGCCCGTGGTGTCGTAGTAGTAGCGACGGTCGCCGTCCACGAGCCGGTAGTACCGCCGCGTTGTCGATGCCCTTCAACGAGAGGATCGGGCCGAGATGATTGCCCTCCGCGGTGTGGTTGTAGACGACATCGAGGATCACCTCGATGCCGGCCGCGTGCAGGGCCTTCACCATCCACTTGAACTCTTGGACCTGCTGACCCTCCTGGCCCGACGACGAGTACTCGTTGTGCGGCGCGAGGTACCCGATGGAGTTGTAGCCCCAGTGGTTGCGCAGGCCGCGGTCGACCAGGTGCGAGTCGTGGATGAACTGATGCACGGGCATCAGCTCCACGGCAGTCACGCCCAGCGCGAGGAGATGGTCGATGACGGCCGGATGTGCCAGGCCTGCGTAGGTTCCCCGGAGCTGCTCCGGGACGTCGGGGTGCTGCTGCGTGAACCCCTTGACGTGGACCTCGTAGATGACGCTGTCGTCGAGCGGGACTCGCGGCGGTCGATCGCTCTCCCAGTCGAAGTACGGGCTGATCACGACCGACTTTGGCATGAACGGCGCGCTGTCGACGTCGTTGGACGAGGTCTCCGGATCCTTGAAGCGGTAGCCGAACAGCGCCTCGTGCCAACGTACCGATCCGTCGATGGCGACGGCGTAGGGGTCGAGCAGGAGCTTCGACGGATTGCAGCGGACGCCTCGGCTTGGATCGTCAGGCCCGTGGACGCGGTAGCCGTAGCGCTGCCCCGGGCCGACGTTGGGCGCGTAGCCGTGCCACACCCACGCCGCCATCTCGGTGAGGGGCGTGCGGGTCTCGGTGCCGTCGTCGTCGAAGAGGCAGAGCTCGACCAGCTCGGCGGCCTCCGAGAAGATCGCGAAGTTGGTCCCTACGCCGTCGTAGTTCGCGCCGAGCGGAAACGGCGATCCTGGCCAGAGGTTCATGAAGCGGACCAGTATGCAAGCCTGGGCAGTAGGGTGGAGGGACCCGCACGCTGGGGCCTCGCCTCCCCGCCCGTCGCGTGCAGTTCCAATTCCCCAGGGGAGCCAGCGAGGAGTGCCGACATGGCACCATCACAGAGGCCACCGCGGCGGGACAGCCGGCCGAGGGCGAGGACACCCGTCGAGCGGGCTCAGGAGGCCGCCGACGTCCAGCAGCGTCTCAAGCGCGAGGCCGCCGAGCGCCGCGAGGCCGCCGCGGCCAAGCCGAGGCCCACCTCGCCCACTGGACGCGGACGAGTCATGGGCCGTCGGCTCACGCCGTAACCCTGCGGATCGAGGGCTGGTGCGCTACTTGATGAAGAGGATCTCCGCGTACTTCGGGAGCGGCCAGAGGTCGTCCGGGACGACCTTCTCGAGCCGGTCCGCGACCTCGCGGACGCCCTCCATGGCCGGCAGCACGCTCGTCTGCACGTAGCGCGCCTCCTCGATCGGCTCGACGCCCTCGGGGTGGTCGCGGTTGACCGCCTCGAGCGCGAAGATCGCCTCGACGAACTGGTCGACAAGGCCGCCCAGCTCGTCCTTGAGCCGCTCCACGCCCTTGTTGTCGTCGGCCGCCTCCAAGGTCGCCAGCCACTGGACGGCGGCGGGCAGGAGCATCGTGCGCGCGATCGACGCCGCGGTCTCCCCCTCGATGTTGATCGTCGTCACGTACTGCTCGACGAGCACCTCGTAGCGGGACTCGAGCTCGCGCTCGGACAGCACGTCGTAGCGGCTGAACGCCTCGACCGTGCTCGGCTCGAGCAGCCACGGCAGCGCCTCGGGCGACTGGCGCAGGTTGGCCAGACCGCGCTGCTCGGCCTCGGTATGCCAGTCGTCCGAGTAGTTGTCGCCGGAGAAGATGATCCGCTTGTGCGCGGCGTACGCCGCCCGGACCACCTCGAGCACCGCCTCCTCGAGCGAGTCGCCCTTGGCCTGGCGATCCTCGACCGCCGCCGTGAGCTCGTCGATCGCCTCGGCGACGATCGTGTTGAGCACAGTGTTCGGGAGCGCCAGCGACATCGATGACCCGAGCGCCCGGAACTCGAACTTGTTGCCGGTGAACGCGAACGGCGACGTGCGATTGCGGTCGCCGCCATGCATCGGCAGCGAGGGGAGCACCGAGGCACCCAGCTCGAGATAGCTCTGCGGCGTCGCCGCGTCGCCCGAGCCGGACTCGATCGCACCGAAGACCTTCTCGAGCTCCGCGCCCAGGAAGATCGAGATGATCGCCGGCGGCGCCTCGTTGGCTCCGAGCCGGTGGTCCTGGCCCGCGTTCGCCACGGAGGCGCGCAGCAGCTGCTGGTGCTTGTCCACCGCCTGCAGCACGGCCGCACAGAAGAACAGGAACTGCAGGTTCTCGTGCGGCGTGTCGCCGGGCTCGAGCAGGTTGACGCCCGTGTCGGTGCCCATCGACCAGTTGTTGTGCTTGCCGGAGCCGTTCACGCCGGCGAACGGCTTCTCGTGCAGCAGGCACACCAGCCCGTAGCGGCGGGCGACGTTCTGCATCACCTGCATGGTCAGCTGCTGGTGGTCCGAGCCGACGTTGGAGTTCTCGAACACCGGCGCCACCTCGTACTGGGCGGGCGCGACCTCGTTGTGGCGCGTCTTGACCGGCACGCCGAGGCGGGCGAGCTGCTGCTCGGTCTCGAGCATGCACGCGAGCACGCGCTCGGGGATCGACCCGAAGTAGTGGTCGTCGAGCTCGTGCCCCTTCGGCGGCTTGGCACCGAACAGCGTGCGGCCCGTGGTGATGAGGTCCGGGCGCTCGAAGTAGTAGCGCTCGTCGATCAGGAAGTACTCCTGCTCCGGCCCGACGGTGGTGAACACGCGCGAGCTCTCCACGTCGCCGAACAGGCGTACGGCGCGCACCGCCACGTTGGACAGCGCGTCCATCGAGCGCAGGAGCGGGATCTTCTGGTCGAGCGCCTCGCCCGTCCACGACGCGAACGCGGTCGGGATGCAGAGCACCGCGCCGTTGGGGTTCTCGAGGATGAAGGCCGGCGACGTCGGGTCCCACGCCGTGTAGCCGCGCGCCTCGAACGTGGCCCGGATGCCGCCCGTGGGGAACGACGAGGCGTCGGGCTCGCCCTGGATGAGCTCCTTGCCGGAGAACTCGGCGATCGCGTTGCCGTCGCCCGTGGGCGCATAGAAGGAGTCGTGCTTCTCGGCCGTGATGCCGGTCAGCGGCTGGAACCAGTGCGTGAAGTGCGTGGCGCCGCGCTCCATCGCCCATTCCTTCATGGCGGTGGCGACGGCGTCGGCGAGCGCCGGCTCGAGCAGTGCGCCTGCCTCGAGCGTGTCCTGAAGCTGGCCGTACACGGCCTTCGGCAGCCGCTGGCGCTGCACGGCTGTCGAGAACACCGCGTCGCCGAAGACGTTGGCGCCGGGCTGGGTCAGGTCGGCCTGGCCCAGCGAGCCGCCGTTGGGGCTCCACTGGGCAGCATGGACATTGGGCGTGCGCGTGCGCGGGGGCATCGTGTCGAGGGTCCTCCTCCGGGAACGGTCCTGGTTCGCGCGCCAGCCTAGAACGGCGACGGCCGACCCTCTTTGTCCATTTGTCCAAAGATCGGGGCCGCCGGCTTCGACGCTCAGCCGTCGAAGTACAGCGGGAACTCGTACGGGTGCGGCCGGATCTTCACGCGGTCGGACTGCTCGCGCCGGAACTCCACGTACGTCTCGATCAGGTCCTCCGTGAAGACACCGCCCTTGGTGAGGAACGAGTGGTCGGCGGCGAGCGCGTCGAGCGCCTCGTCCAGCGTGGTGGGGACCGTCGGGATGTCGGCGAGCTGCTCAGGAGGCAGCTCGTAGAGGTTCTGGTCGATCGGCTCGCCCGGGTCGAGTTCCCGCTCGACCCCGTCCAGCCCCGCCATCAGCATCGCCGCGAACGCCAGGTAGGGATTGGCGAGCGGGTCCGGGGGCCGGAACTCGATCCGCTTGGCCTTCGGCGATGGCGAGTACATCGGGATCCGCACCGCCGCAGACCGGTTCCGCTGCGAGTGCTTGAGCAGCACCGGCGCCTCGTAGCCGGGAACGAGCCGCCGATACGAGTTCGTGGTCGGCGCGCAGAAGGCGAGCAGAGCGTTCGCGTGCGCGAGCAGCCCGGCCGCGTAGTGGAGCGCCAGCGGCGAGAGCAGCGCGTAGCCGTCGGCGGAGTGCATGAGCGTTTCCCCGCTCTTCCAGAGCGATTGGTGCACGTGCATGCCGGAGCCGTTCTCCTCGAAGATCGGTTTCGGCATGAAGGTGGCTGTCTTCCCGGCCTGCTTGGCCGTGTTCTTGACGATGTACTTGTGGAGCTGAAGGGCGTCGGCCATCTCCAGCAGCGGTAGGAAGCGCAGGTCGATCTCGCCCTGCCCGGGCCCGCCGACCTCGTGGTGGTGGCTTTCGGTCCGGATCCCGAGCGCCTCGAGGACCAGCACCATCGTCCCCCGCAGGTCGCTGAGCGTGTCGTTGGGCGGCGCCGGGAAGTAGCCCTCCTGCGAGCGGTTCTTGTATCCGAGCGCCGCCAGCCCCTCGCCGCGCCGCTGGAAGCCCTGCCCGGACGTCCAGTGGCCCTCCTCGGACTCGACCTCGTAGAACGCCGTGTGCGCCTGCTGGTCGAAGGCGACGTGGTCGAAGACGTAGAACTCGGCCTCCGGCCCGAAGTAGCAGACGTCGGCGACCCCGCTGGACCGCAGGTGCTCCTCGGCCTTGATCGCGATGTAGCGCGGGTCGCGCGAGTACGGCTCGCGCGTGATCGGGTCGAGGACCGTGCAGACGACGGAGATCGTCGGCGCCTCATAGAACGGGTCGAGGATTGCCGTCGTCGGGTCCGGCATCAGCAGCATGTCCGACTCGTAGATCTCCTGGAAGCCGCGGATCGAGGAGCCGTCGAACCCGATCCCCTCGGTGAACGCGTCCTCGTCGAGGCTCTCGAGCGCCATGCCCATGTGCTGCCACGTGCCGGGCAGGTCGGTGAACTTGAGGTCAACGAGCCGGGCGCCATGACGGGCGGCAAAGTCGAGCACGGCGCCGGGGGTCGGGGCGCGGTCGCCCACGAACGCGCGCACGTGCAGCGGTTCGGTCATCTCCGCGTTCAGACGGTCCGCGATGGCCATCAGATGTCCTCCTCTCGCAGGGCTCGCGGCATTGTCGCTCCGCCGGCCGCCCGGCGTCGTTGGCCACCGGGCCAAGGTTCGCTGGCGGCAATTGGCCCTCGACCGGATGGAGAAACCGCAACCGGGAATCTTCGACACCGGGACAAAGACCCCTGGGCCTCCGCGTCCGACCATTCCGGCTGAACGTTCCCGGAAGAGGAGGATCTGTGATGAGAAGGATCGGCACGGCGCTGCTGGGGGTAGCGCTTGCCTCTGCGGTGCTGCCAGCGGCGGCACACGCAGACACGCTTGACGCGGCGGGCAACGGAGTGCTGCCCGACAGCGTGGCGATCAACTCGATCTGGGTGATGGTGGCGGCCCTGCTCGTGATCTTCATGCAGGCGGGCTTCGCGTTCCTGGAGATCGGCTTCTCCCGCGCGAAGAACGCCGGCACGGTGGTCGCCAAGATCCTCACCAACTTCTCGATCGCCGGGCTCATGTACTGGGCCTGCGGCTTCGCCTTCGCGTTCGGCGTCGGCGACCTGATGGGAACGGACGGCTTCTTCCTGCGCGCTTACGGCGACCCGCTCGAGGCGTTCCCGGTGATGGGCCTGTCCGACGCCACGATCGAGACGAAGTGGATGTTCCAGTTCTCGTTCTGCGCGGTCTCGCTGGCCATCGTGTGGGGCACGACGCTCGAGCGCATCAAGTTCGGCGTCTACGTGATCTACGCGGTCGTCTTCGCCGGGCTGATCTACCCGATCGCCTCGCACTGGGTGTTCGGCGGCGGCTGGCTGCAGAACAACCTTGGCATGCAGGACTTCGCGGGCTCGACCGCGGTGCACCTGATCGGCGCCACCGGCGCCCTGGCGGTGCTCCTCCAGCTCGGCGCGCGGCGCGGCAAGTACGGGTCCGACGGGTCCCCGCGGGCGATCCCGGGGCACTCGATGCCGTTCTTCGGCCTCGGTGTGCTGATCCTGTGGCTCGGGTGGTTCGGGTTCAACCCGGGCTCGACGCTGGGCGCGCTCGACGGCCGCTTCCCCGAGGTCGCGCTCGTCACGATGCTGGCTGCCGGGGCCGGCGTGCTGGCCTCGATCGCCACCGCACGCTGGAAGACCGGCACGATCGACATCGGCATGGCCGGCAACGGCGCGATCGGCGCCCTCGTGGCCATCACCGCCCCGTCCGGCTACGTGGAGCCGTGGACCGCCCCGATCATCGGCGCCATCGCCGGCGTCATCGTCCCGCTCGGCGTCTATGCGATCGACAAGAAGATCGACGACCCGGTCGGCGCGCTCACGGCCCATGGCCTGTGCGGCGTGTGGGGCACGCTCGCCTGTGGCATCTTCACGTCGCCGCGGCTGGCCGAGTACAACGCGTTCGGCGACCCGGGCCTGATCTACACCGGCTCGTTCGGGCAGCTCGGCACGCAGGCCCTCGGCGTGGTCACCGTGTTCGCGTTCGTGTTCACCCTCTCGTACCTGACGTTCTTCGCGATCAAGAAGACGTACGGGCTGCGCGTCACGGCCGACGAGGAAGAGGCCGGCCTGGACATCTCCGAGCATGGTATGTACGGGTATCCGGAGCAGTTCATCCCGGCGCCCGAGCTCATCGGCTACAGCCCCGCGCCCGGCAACGTGCCGCCGCGTGAGACGCCTCGCGGCGCCACCACGAAGGAGGTGCCGGTCGCGTGAAGAAGATCGAGGCGTTCATCCGACACGAAGCGTTCGAGCCCATCCGCATGGAGCTGATGGGGCTCGGGTTCCCGTCACTGTCGATCTCGGAGGTCAAGGGCTCGGGGCGGCAGAAGGGGATCACCGAGCGCTACCGCGGCGCCGAGCTGACCAACTGGCTGCGGCCGAAGGTCAAGCTCGAGTGCGTCGTCGCGTCCCACGACGTCCAGACCGTGGTGGACGCCATCCTCAAGCACGCCCGGACGGGCCAGATCGGCGACGGCAAGGTGTTCGTCATGCCCGTCGAGGAGGCCTACCGTATCCGCACCGGCGAGTCCGGTGAGGAGACGCTCCAGGCCCATCCCGAGGTGGCCGCGCAGGCCACCGCGTGAGTGGAACGGGGCGGCCGCGAGGCCGCCCCGTCGCTTCTTCGATGCCAGCCGAGCCCGACTTCACTCCCCGTACCGCCACGTCGCTCGTCGAGCGCCTGCGCGCCGTGCACCTGCAGATGCTCGACGCGGTGCTGACCGGCGACGGGCTGGCGGCCGTGGCCGACCTCGCAGCCGGCGCGGCGGGCGGGCCGGTGGCCGTCGTCGTGCCCCGGCTCGGCGTGGCCGTCGTCTCCGACGGCGGCGAGGCGGCGCTGCAGGCCGTCCGCCGCTACATCGGCGAGCAAGGCCGGGGCCGGGTCGCGCCCGTGCCCGGCGAGATCGTGGCCGAGGTCCCGATCGCCTCGGGCGACGAGCGGATCGGCGGCGTCGTACTGCTCGCCCCCGGCCGGCCGGAGCCGGAGGCCGTCGAGTTCCTGCACCTGGCGGCCGTCGCCGCGCTCACCGAGGTGGCGGTCGAGGAGGCCCGCGAGGAGGTCGAGGAGAACGTCCGCGGCTCGTTCCTCGAGGAGCTGCGCGAACGCCCGGACGGGCTCGACCCGGCCGACGTCGTGCGGCGGGCCGCCCGGCTCGGATGCGACCTCGAGCGCGGGGCCGTGGTGCTGTGCGCCGAGCTCAGCACGGAGCGCCCGCGCCACGTCGTCGCGCTGATCGCGTCCGAGTACGCGGGCGCGCTCGCCCAGCATGTCGAGGGCGGGCCGGCCGGCCGCGTGTACGCGCTGCTGCCGGCCGCCGGCGACGCCGACCAGACCGCGACGATCGTCGCCGCCCGTGCGCTGGCCGGCCGGCTCCAGCGCCACGGCGTGGTCGCGCTGTCGTCCTTCTACGCCGACCCCGGCGAGCTCGGCCGCGCGATCCAGGAGGCCGAGCTCGTGCTCGAGGTGCTCCAGCGCGGCGACGGGCTCGGCGGCCCGATCCAGGAGGACATCGGCACCGGCACCTACCGGCTGCTGTTCCGCGTGCTCGCGTCGCACCCCGAGGAGGTCCGCTCCTTCTACGAGGACACGGTCGCGTCGATCGTCCGCTACGACGACCAGTACCGCACGGACCTCGTGCAGACGCTCGAGGCCTACCTCGAGCACAACTGCAACATGAACGCCACCGCGTCGGCGATCTACGCCCACCGGCACACGGTCGCGTACCGGCTCGAGCGCGTGAAGGAGCTCAGCGGGCTCGACCCGATGCAGACCGAGGACCGCGAGCGGCTCGGCCTCGGGCTGAAGGCCTACCGCATCATCGCGCCCGGCCTGCCTTGTTAGGCGTGCCCAACGGGACATCGCTCTGACACGGAGTGGCCCGTTGGTCGGGGCCCCACTGTGTCAGTCGCGGCCGCCGCGGATGACCTCGCCGTTCTCGCCGACGCGGGCGGGCACCGGGTCCGCGGAGATCTCGACGTCGAACGAGCCGGTGGTGCGCTGCCCGTCGGCGGCCACTGCGCGACCGTCGAGCCCGGGCGCCACCGAGTAGTCGATCGTGTAGGCGCCGGGGCGCACCGCGGTCAGCGTCCATTCGAGGGCGACGGTCTGGCCCGGGAACACGCGGCCGGTCGACCACGTGTCCGTGTAGGCGCTCTCCCCGCCGGCCGGCCCCTTGTCGACGATCCAGATCGGGCGGTCGTCATCGGCCAGGCGCGGGTCGTCCGAGGACGTGCCGAAGGCGGACGCGACCTCGCCGCCGCCCGGCGCCGTCGTGCGGATCGTCACCGCGAGGTTCGGCAGGTCGCGGTCGTCGGTGTTGCGGACCGAGATGCGCAGCGTCGCGTGCTGGGCCGTCGACTGACGCTCGGGGAACGACGCGTCGACGACCTGGAGCGCGAACTCGCCTTCCGGCTCGTTCTCGTCCTGGCGCTCGCTGCCACAGCCGGCAAGCGCCAGGCAGCAGACCATGGCGAAAACCGCAGCACGTCCCACGGCGCGCGATGTTACGCGCACGCGCAAGAAACGGCGACGGTTGCCGTTTGTGCCCCTTGCAGGCCGTCGCATAACCTTCGCCGTCCGCCGCCCACGAGGCGCGGCGGCCAACCAAGGGGAGAGAAGTTGGTCCGAACCGTCGCCGATCGAGCCTTCCTGCCGGCCAAGAGCCTGCTGGAGGAAGTGGGCGACATGATGATCCTCACGGGCAAGACGATCGTCTCGGCCGTGCGTCCGCCGTACCCCTACGGCGGCGAGTTCGTCTCCCAGTTCCTGTTCGCCCTCAAGCTCTGCTGGTTCCCGTTGATCGTCTCCACGGTGGCGTTCGGCTACGGCGCCCCGGGCCTGCAGGCCGCGAACTTCCTCAACCTGTTCGGGTCGATCGACCGCCTGGGCGGCTTCTTCGTGCTCGCGTCGATCCGCGAGTTCGCGCCGTTCGTGACCGCGATCGTGCTCGCGGGCGTGGCCGGCACGGCGATCACTGCCGACCTCGGCGCCCGCAAGATCCGCGAGGAGCTCGACGCGCTGCAGGTGCTGGGCGTCGATCCGGTCAAGAACCTCGTCGTCCCGCGCTTCCTCGCGCTCATGCTCGTGACCGGCCTGTTCGACGTCTACGCGCTGCTGTTCGGCATCTTCGGCGGCGTCGTGGCGACGCTCACCAACGGCGCCCCGCTCGGCCCGTTCTGGGCCACGTTCTTCACGAACTCGTCGGTCGTCGACCTCTGGGGCTCGGTCCTCAAGTGCACGATGTTCGGCGCCATCATCGCGATCGTCTGCTGTTACAAGGGCATGACCGCGTCGGGCGGTGCGCAGGGAGTCGGCCGCGCCGTCAACCAGGCGGTCGTGGTCTCCACGCTCGGCGTCTTCGCGTTCAACTACGTCTTCACGCAGACCCTGCTGGCCACCCACCCGGAGATCGTGAACATCAAGTAACCATGGGACGGCAATGGCTGGCAATCCCGCGTGACTGGCTCGCCTCCTTCGGCGAGATCGTCCGCTTCTGCTCGACCGTGGTCGCCGAGGTCTTCTCGCTCAAGGTCTTCCGCTTCTTCGGCGAGGCGCTGCGGCAGGCTGGGCTGCTGGTCCTCTCCTCGACGCTCGTCATCTGGGGCCTGATCTTCATCATCGGCCTGCAGTGCGGCATCGAGGGCGCGTACTTCAACCGTGCCGTCGGGGCGCCGGCCTACGCGGGCGTGTTCGCCGCCTGGTGCGACCTGCGCGAGCTCGTGCCGTACGCCTTCGGCTACATGATGGCCGCCAAGGTGGGCACCGGTATCGTGGCCGAGCTCGGCTCGATGCGGATCTCCGACGAGATCGACGCGCTCGAGGTGATGGGTATCTCCTCGATGACGTTCCTGTGTGCGACGCGCCTGCTGGCGGCCTGGCTGGTGCTGCCCTTCATGTACCTCGCCGGCATCGGCGCCGGCTTCTTCGCCTCCTACCTCGCGGTGGTCGAGCAGATCGGGGAGGTCTCGAGCGGCGGCTACCTGCTCATCTTCTGGATGTTCCAGAACCCACCCGACCTCATATACAGCGTGATCAAGGCGATGGCGATGGCGACGGTGATCGTGCTCGTAGGCTGCTACTACGGGTATACGGCGAGCGGCGGCCCGGTCGGAGTCGGCACCGCCACCGCGAAGTCGATGGTGCTCAATATCGTGCTCGTGCACCTGATCGGCATGCTGGGCACCCAGGTCTTCTGGGGCGCGAACCCCCGGGCCCCCATCGGAGGATGAGCGTGAGTACAGAGCAGCATCACGACGAGTATCGCTGGCACACCGGCGAACAGCGCCCGACCGGGACCAAGGACGCGGTCGAGTTCGTCGACGTGCACAAGTCGTTCGGCCGCAACCAGATCCTGCGCGGGCTCAACATGAGCATCCCGGACGACAAGATCTCGATGATCCTCGGGCCCTCGGGCACCGGCAAGTCGGTCTGCATCAAGCACATGGTCGGCCTGCTCTATCCCGACGAAGGCGACGTGCTGGTCCACGGCGAGTCCGTGCCGGGCATGCGCGACGACGACCTGTTCGAGATGCGCAGGCGCTTCGGGGTGCTGTTTCAGGACGGCGCGCTGTTCGGGTCGATGAACCTCTACGACAACGTCGCGTTCCCGCTGCGCCAGCACACCGACAAGGGCGAGGACGAGGTCGAGGACATCGTCATGCGCCGCCTGCGCGAGGTCGGCCTCGAGGACTCGCTCGAGAAGATGCCAAACGAGCTGTCGGGCGGGATGCGCAAGCGTGCCGGGTTCGCCCGCGCGCTCGTGCTCGACCCCGACATCGTGCTCTTCGATGAGCCCGACTCCGGCCTCGACCCCGTCCGCACGGCGCTCCTGTGCGAGCTCATCAAAGAGGTCCACGAGGAGAACGGCGGGGCCTACGTGGTGATCACGCACGACATCATGTCGGCCAAGCGCGTGGCCGAGTACATCGCGGTGCTGTGGCGCGGCCGGATCGTGGAATCCGGACCCGCCGAGGAGCTCTTCAACTCCGACAACCAGTTCGTGCGGCAGTTCCTCAGCGGCGCCTCCCAGGGGCCGCTGGGCATGGAGTAAGCCTGGCCTGGCGTAGCGGCACCGGCACGTAGGCGGGTCGGTAGGGTTCCCCCGGATGAGGGAGCGTCGTCTGTGAGCGTGGCGAGAGCCGCCGCGGCAAGCGCCCTTGCGCTCGCTGTGGCGCTCACGGTCTGGCTTCTCCTCTTCCGGTCGGACGGCGGGACCGAGTACACGCTCGTCTTCCAGACCGCCGGCCAGCTCGTCAAGGACGACGACGTCCAGGTCGGCGGCCGGCGGATCGGCTCGGTCCAGGACATCACGCTCACGGACGACAACGAGGCGGCGGTCAAGATCAGCGTCCAGGAGCCGTATGCGCCGCTGCGCGAGGGCACCACCGCGGTGGTCCGGCTCACGTCGCTGTCGGGCATCGCCAACCGCTACGTCGCACTCACGCCCGCCCCCGGCGACGCCGAGGAGCTGTCCGAAGGCGCCACGCTGCGCGCGACCGCGACCACCGACGTCGTCGACCTCGACCAGATCCTCAACACGCTCGACGAGCGCACGCGCGGCAACCTTGCGGACGTCATCAAGGGCTTCGCCGCTCAGTACGAGGGCAAGGGGGACGAAGCCGGCCAGTCGGCCAAGTACTTCAACCCGGTGCTCTCGAGCTCCCGCCGCCTCGTGCAGCAGGTGACCGAGGACGAGGGCGCCGTGACGCGCTTCCTCGTCAACTCCTCGCGCGCGGTGACCGCGGTCGCCGAGCGCCGCGACGACCTCGCCGACCTCGTCGGCAACGCGAACCGCACGGCGTCGGCGATCGGCGCCGAGAACGCCGCGCTGGCGCGCGCCCTCGGCCTGCTCCCGACCACGCTCCGCCGCGCCAACACGACGTTCGTGAACCTGCGCTCCACGCTCGACGACCTCGACGTGCTGGTCGCCGAGTCCAAGCCCGCGACGCGCGACCTGGCGCCGTTCCTGCGCGAGCTGCGGCCGCTCGTCGCGTCCGCCCGGCCCACGATCCGCGACCTGCGCACGCTCGTGCGCCGGCCCGGGGACGACAACGATCTCGTCGAGGCCACACGCAAGCTGCCGCGCCTGCAGCAGGTGGCCACGCCCGCGTTCCGCAGCGGGCGCCAGGCGCTGGTCCGGGCGCAGCCGGTGCTCGAGTTCATCCGGCCCTATACGCCCGACCTCGTCGGCTGGCTCCGCGACTTCGGCGAGGGCGCGGCGAACTACGACGCCAACGGGCACTTCGCCCGCATCCAGCCGATCTTCAACGCGTTCTCGTTCGCCGACAACCCGTCGGGCGGGCTGCTGACCCCGATCCCGCCGTCGCAGCGCTTCGAGGGGCTCGAGACCGGGATCGTCCGGCGCTGTCCCGGCGCGGCCACGCAGGCCCCGGCGGACGGCTCGGCGCCGTTCACGGACGGCGGCGACCTCGATTGCGATCCGACGCTGAGGCTGCCAGGCCCGTGAGGCGCGTCGCAGCCGTCCTCCTGCTCGTGGCCGCCGCGGCCGCGTTCGCGGTCGTGGCGCTCGGCGCCGGCGACGACGCCGGCGGCGACTACAAGGTCCGCGCGATCTTCGACAACGCCGGCTTCGTCATCCCCGGCGAGGACGTGAAGGTGGCCGGCGTCAAGGTCGGCACGATCGACGCGGTCGACGTCACGGACGATTTCAAGGCCGCGGTCGTGCTCGACATCAGCGACGAGGGCTACCAGGACTTCCGCCAGGACGCCGAGTGCCTCGTGCGCCCGCAGTCGCTGATCGGCGAGCGGTTCGTGGAGTGCAAGCCGACCCAGACGCGCGCCGTCGGCACCGAGCCGCCGCCCGCGCTCGAGCGCATCGACGAGGGGCCGGGGGAGGGCCAGTACCTCCTGCCGGTCGAGCGCAACGGCAAGGCCGTCGACCTCGACCTCGTCAACAACATCATGCGCGAGCCCGAGCGGGAGCGGCTCTCGATCATCCTCTCCGACCTCGGGATCGGCGTCGCCGGGCGCGGGCGCGACCTGTCCGAGGTCATCCGTCGCGCCGACCCGGCGCTGCGCGAGCTCGACGAGGTGCTGAAGATCCTCGCCCGGCAGAACGACCGGCTCGAGGCGCTGGCCGTCGACTCCGACACGATCCTGCAGCCGCTGGCCCGCGAGCGCCGCCAAGTCAGCGGCGCGATCTCGAACATGAGCGAGGTCGCCGAGGCGACGGCCGAGCGGCGGGCAGACCTCGAGGCCGACATCGAGCGCCTGCCGACGTTCCTGCGCGAGCTGCGGCCGACGATGGTCCGGCTCGGCGCGCTCAGCGACGAGATGACCCCGGTGCTGCGGGACCTCGGCGACGTGGCCCCGGACATCAACCGGCTCGTGCTCCAGCTCGGACCGTTCTCGCAGGCCGCCCGGCCCGCGTTCGACTCGCTGGGCGAGGCAGCCGAGGCCGGCATCCCCGCCGTGCGCGCCGCCCGCCCGGTGATCATCGACCTCAAGCGGCTCGCGCGCGCCGCGCGGCCTGTGGGCGCGGATGCCCGGCGCGTGCTCGAGTCGTTCAGGCAGACCGGCGGCATCAACCGCGCGATGGACTACATCTTCTACCAAGTGGCCGCCATCAACGGGTTCGACTCGTTCGGCCACTACCTGCGCGCCGCGCTGCTCGTCAACCAGTGCTCGACGTACGCGGTCACGGCGACCTTCGGCTGCTCGGCGAACTTCTCGTCCGCGAGCGCCACGGCAACCGCCGCCTCGTCCGGCAAGCGGCGTGACCCGGTCCTGCAGCGCACCGCCGCTGCGCTCGCCCGTGCGCTCGGGCTGCCGGGCGGCGACGACGCGCCGGCGCCGCGCACGGCGAAGCGGCGCGAGAGCCGGCCGCCCGCGACGGCGCCGCAGCCCGCGCCCGCCGCCACGCCGGAGCCCGCGCAGACCGACCCGCTGCTCGACTACCTGTTCGGAGGCGAGGAATGAGCGGCCGGGCGGGCGTGGCCGGCAACCCCGTGCTGATCGGCGCGGCGACGATCCTCGTCGTCCTCGTCGCTGTGTTCCTCGCCTACAACGCGAACCAGGGCCTGCCGTTCGTGCCGACCTACGAGCTCAAGGCCGAGGTGCCCAGCGCGGCCAACCTCGTGGTCGGCAACGACGTGCGGATCGGCGGCTCGCGCGTGGGCTTCGTGAGCGGGATCGAGGCGGAGCCGAGCGACGACGGCTCCACGATCGCGGTGCTGGCCCTCACGATGGAGCGCGACGTCTCGCCGCTGCCGCGCGACTCGACCCTCATCATCCGCCCGCGGTCGGCGCTCGGCCTCAAGTTCGTGGAGATCACCCGCGGCGACGACGAGCGGGGCTTCGCGGACGGCGCCACGATCCCGATCGCCGCCGCCACGCCGGCGCCCGTCGAGTTCGACGAGGTGCTGAGCATGTTCGACGAGGAGACGCGCGAGGCGGCGGCCACCAACACCACCGGCTTCGGCGACGCGTTCGCGGGCCGCGGCGAGTCGATCAACACCGCGATCGGCGCCTTCCGGCCGCTGCTGCGCGACATCGTCCCCGTGCTGGAGAACCTGTCGTCGGCACAGACGAACCTGCCCCGCTTCGTGCGCGAGCTGGCGGACGCGGCGGCGATCGTCGCGCCCGCCGCGGAGGCTCAGGCCGAGCTGTTCGTGAACCTCGACACCACGTTCCGCGCCCTGCGCGAGGTCGCCCGCCCATACCTCCAGGACTCGATCACCGGCGGGCGCCCGGCGCTCGACGCCGCGATCCGCTCGTTCCCGATCCAGCGGCCGTTCCTGCGCAACACCGAGGGCCTGTTCCGCGAGCTGCGGCCGGGCGCGGCTGCGCTGCGCACGTCGGCGCCGACGATGGCCGACGCGCTGGAGGAGGGCACGCGCGTGCTGCCGCGCACGCCGCCGTTCAACCGCCGGCTGCTGTCGCTGCTCGAGGAGCTGCAGACGTTCGCCGAGGACCCGATGGTCCCCCGAGGGCTGCGCGCGACGACCGGCGCGCTGCGCTCGCTCGAGCCGACGCTCACGTACCTGGCGCCGACCCAGACCGTCTGCAACTACGCGACGCTGTGGTTCCGGAACGTCGCCTCGCTGCTGAGCGAGGGCGACCGCAACGGCACCTGGCAGCGCTTCATCATCATCGCGACACCGCAGGGGCCGAACAGCGAGGGCGGCCCGGCGAACGCGCCCGCCGACGGCCCGACGGAGGACAACCACCTCCACACGAACCCGTATCCGAACACCGCGGCGCCAGGCCAGCCGCGTGAATGCGAGGCCGGCAACGAGCCGTACCTCAGCGGCCAGACGGTGATCGGCAACGTGCGCGGGCGGCAGCAGGCGACGACGGAGGGCAACCCCTGATGCGCCGCCGCCCGCCGCGCAACGCCATGCTCGGACTGATCGCGCTCGCCGTGATCCTCGTGATCGTGTTCCTGGGCTTCACCAAGGACATCCCGTTCACGACCCCGTACCAGGTCAACGCGGTGTTCGAGTCGGCCAACTCGATCCGCCGGGGCTCGCCGGTCCGCATCGCGGGCGTCGAGGTCGGCAAGGTCAAGGAGGTCAAGCCGCACGAGGGCAGCGACGCCGCCGTCGTCGTCCTCCAGATCGACGACGCCGGGCTGCCGCTGCACGCCGACGCGACGGCCAAGATCCGCCCGCGCATCTTCCTCGAAGGCAACTTCTTCGTCGATCTGCAGGCCGGCTCGCCCGAGGCGCCGGAGCTCGAGGACGGGGGAACGCTCAAGGTCACGCAGACTGCCACCCCGGTGCAGCTCGACGAGGTGCTGACCGCGCTGCAGTCCGACACGCGCGAGGACCTCAAGGACCTGCTGGAGGCGCTCGCCGTCGCGCTCACCTCCAAGCCCACGTCGGCCGAGGATGCCGACGCCGACCCGTCCGCTCGCGGCGAGACGGCAGCGGAGTCGTTCAACGACGCGTACGACGACATCCCGGCCGCCGAGCGCTCGACCGCCCAGGTCTTCGAGGCGTTCCTGGGGGTCGAGCCCAGCCGCGACCTGTCGCGGCTGATCGACGGGACCGCGCGCACCACGGCCGCGCTGGCCCGCAACGAGAACGCGCTGCAAGGGCTGATCACGAACTTCAACACGACGATGGCGGCGTTCGCCTCCGAGGCCGGGAACCTGCGCACGTCGATCGCCGAGCTTCCCGGCACGCTGGAGTCCGCCAACCGCGCGCTGGCGTCGCTCAACGCCGCGTTCCCGCCTACGCGCGCGTTCGCGCGCGAGATCCTGCCGGGGGTCCGGGAGACGCCCGCCACGATCGAGGCCGCGTTCCCGTGGATCGATCAGGCGCGGCCGCTGATGGGGCCGCGGGAGCTCGGCGGCCTGGCGCGCGAGCTGTCGCCGGCGACCGCCGACTTCGCGCGGCTCACGGACCGTGCCATCAAGCTGCTGCCGGAGACGACGCTCGCCTCCCGCTGCGCGCGCGACGTGATCCTGCCCACCGGCGACGTGATCATCCAGGACGAGTTCACGACCGGCGTGGAGAACTACAAGGAGTTCTTCTACACGCTCGTCGGCCTCTCGGGAGAAGGCCAGAACTTCGACGGCAACGGCATGTACGTGCGGTTCCAGCCCGGCGGCGGCTCGCAGCAGGTGTCGCTGGGCTCGCGGTCGTCGAACTCGGGTGAGCTGTTCGGCAACAACGTCGCGGTGCCGCTCGGCAACCGCCCGTTCTATCCGGGGCAGCGCTCGCCCTACCGGCCCGACGCGACGTGCCACAAGCAGCGGCTGCCCGAGCTCAACGGCCCGGCGGCCGCCAGGTCGGCGCCGACGGGCGAGGGCGCCGCCGCCCGGGCCGCGCGCAACTCGCTGCCGCTGCTGCGCGCCAAGCTGCGGCCCTTCGGCACGCGGGAGGACGCGAAGCGGTGAGCACCGCGATCCGCAAGCACCTGCGCGACTTCGCCGCTGTCCTGGGGCTGATCCTCGTGTCGCTGATCGTCGCGGTGGTCATCCTCGGCAACCAGCGCGTCACGCTGCCGGCCGGCGTGCCGCTGCTCGGAACCGACTTCGTCGAGGTCGAGGCCGAGCTCGCGACCGCGCAGGCGGTCACGCCGGGCCAGGGCCAGACGGTCAACATCGCCGGCGTCGAGGTCGGCCAGATCTCGAGCGTCGAGCTCGAGGACGGCAAGGCGATCGTGGGCATGAAGATCGAGCGCGACCACGCGACGATCTACCGCGACGCCACGATCCTCATGCGGCCCAAGAGCGGCCTCAAGGACATGGTGGCCGAGCTCACGCCGGGCACGCCGGCGGCAGGCGAGCTCGCCGAGGGCCAGCGCATCCCGGCCTCGCAGACGCTCCCCGACGTGAACCTCGACGAGATCCTCGCGTCGCTCGACGCCGATACGCGCGACTACCTGCGCCTGCTGCTCGGCGACGGGACGCAGGGGCTGCGCGGCAACGGTCGCGAGCTGGCCCAGACGATCCGGCGGATCGAGCCCACCGCCCGCTACACGCGCCGCGTCAACGAGCAGCTCGCGGTGCGGCGCCGGAACATCAAGCGCGTCATCCACAACTTCTCGCTGCTGATGGAGGAGCTGGGCAGCAAGGACGACCAGGTCGCCGAGTTCGTGGAGAACTCGAACGCCGTGTTCGCGACGCTGGCGAACCAGGACGCGAACATCCGGGACACGCTGCGCGAGCTGCCGTCGGCGCTCGACGCCACGCAGGAGGCGCTGGCCAGCGCCGACACGATGGCGAGCGAGCTCGGCCCCACCCTGCAGGACCTGCGGCCGGCTGCACGCGCGCTCGGCCCGGCGCTGCGCGAGACGCGCCCGTTCCTGACCGAGACGACGCCGATCATCCGCGACCAGCTGCGGCCGTTCTCGCGCGCCGCGCTCCCGACTGTGGAGCAGCTGCGGCCGGCCATGCGCGACCTGGCGGCGGTGACGCCCGACCTGACGCGCACGTTCCGCGTCGTCAATGCGCTGCTCAACACGCTGGCCTACAACCCGCCCGGGCGCACGCGTGAGGGGTACCTGTTCTGGCTGTCATGGGCCAACCACGTTGGCGCCACCGTGTTCGCCACCCAGGACGCCCACGGGCCGATCCGCCACGGCTTGGTCGTGCTGTCGTGCGGCACGGCGCAGGTCCTCGACACGGTCTCGCAGGCCAACCCGCAACTCGGCACGCTGGTCGAGCTGCTCAACGCCCCGGGGCAGGCGGAGATCTGCCCGCAATCGAGCCAGGGTGACGGCTGATGAACAAGGCCGCCCCCTCCTTCGCCCGGATCGCCGCGATGGTCGTGTTCGCGCTGTCCTGCTTCGGGCTGCTGCTCTTCCTGTGGCTGGCGTTCGGCGGCCCGATCCCGCTCAAGCCGCAGGGCTACCGCTTCCAGGCGTCGTTCGCCGAGGTGACGCAGCTGGCCACGGAGGCCGACGTGCGCATCTCCGGCGTGCCGGTGGGCAAGGTGAAGACGATCGAGCCCGACAAGGAGACCGGCCGCTCGACGGTGGAGATCGAGCTCGAGTCGCGGTACGCGCCGGTGCCCTCGGACGCCCGCGCGATCCTGCGCCAGAAGACGCTGCTGGGGGAGACGTACGTCGAGCTCACGCCGGGCTCCGCCGACGCCGAGGCGGTCGCCGACGGCGGCACGCTCGCCACCACGCAGATCTCGCCGACGGTCCAGCTCGACGAGATCTACCGTACGTTCGACGCCGACACGCGGAAGGCGTTCCAGACGTGGATGCAGGAGCAGGCGAAGGGGATCGGCGACTACGGCCGCGACGTCAACGACGCGCTCGGGAACCTGGCGCCGTTCGCCGAGGACACGGCCACGCTGGTCGACATCCTCAACCGCCAGGAGGGCGCGGTCACCGGCCTGGTCTCCAACACCGGCGTCGTCTTCGAGGCGCTGACCGAGCGCGACGGACAGCTGCGGTCGCTGATCGAGAACGCGAACCGGGTGTTCGAGACGACCGCCCAGCGCGACGAGGACCTCAAGTCGGCGTTCCTCGCCCTGCCGACGTTCGAGCAGGAGGCGCAGGTCACGCTCGACCGCCTGGCCGAGTTCGCGCAGGACACCGACCCGCTCGTCACCCAGCTGCGCCCCGCTGCGCGCGAGCTGAGCCCGACGCTACGCGACCTCGGCGCCCTGTCGCCGGATCTCGAGGCGCTGTTCCGGGAGCTCGGGCCGCTGATCACCGCCTCCCGAACGGGCTTCCCGGCCGCCGAGCAGGTGCTGGAGGACGCGCGGCCGCTGATCGCCCAGCTCGACCCGGCGATGCGCCAGATCACGCCGCTGCTCGACTTCCTCGGACTCTACAAGCGTGAGCTGACGTCGTTCTTCGCCAACACGGCCTCCGCCACGCAGGCCCGGGACTCCTCGCGCGTGCACTACCTGCGGACCACCAACCCGCTGAACCCGGAGAACCTGGCCGTCTATCCGCGGCGGATCGGCAGCAACCGGCCGAACGCGTACGCGAAGCCCGGCAACTTCACCCAGCTGCGCCGCGGCCTGCCGGTGTTCGAGAACCGCCACTGCAGCTCGGGCGTGCCGACGATTACGAACGTGCCGGCGCCCTCACCCGTGCCGATCCCGACCGACCTGATCCCGGCCCAGCTGCTCGACCAGATCATCGAGTTCGGCTTCGCCGGCCGGCCGGGCAGCCAGACCGCCGTCCCGTGCCGCCCGCAGGGTCCGTACGACTTCGGCGGCGAGGTCACGCAGTATCCGCACGTCAACGAGCGGTAGGGCGGGCCCCCGAGACTCGTCGGACTACCCTCGAGAGCTGCGATGAGGGTGTTCGAGCGGATCGCGCGGGCGTCGGCTCGCCGGCCGGGCCGGGTGCTGGCGATCGTGGCGCTGCTGGCCGTCGCCGGCACCGTGCTCGCGCTGCGGCTGGAGCCGAGCGCGGCGACCGAGACGCTCGTCGGGCGCGGCGCGGACACCTACGAGGCGACCGAGCGCTACCGGGAGCGGTTCGGCGACCACTCGGTGGTCGTGCTCGTGCGCGGCGAGCTCCCGGACATCCTGCTCACCTCCAACCTCGGGCGGCTGATCGGGCTCGAGGGGTGCCTCTCCGGCAACAAGCCCAGGGAGGAGGCCGCGCCGGGCGGGCCGGGCTCGCCGTGCGACCGGCTCGCGACGCTCAAGCCGGTCCAGGTCGTGTATGGGCCGGGGACGTTCGCGAACGCCTCGGCGGGAGAGATCCGGAGGCAGATCCAGGCGCAGTCGTCGGCCAAGGCGGCCGAGGCCGCGCGCGCCGCTCGGGCGGCGCGCAAGGTGGCCCGGGCGCAAGGTCGCTCCGTGGCCGAGCAGGAGCGCGCGGCCCGCTCGGCGCGCCAGCTCGTCTACGCGGGGTTCGTGCGCGACCTGCTGCAGATCAACCTGCGGTACGGGCTGGGACTGTCCGGGCTGCCCAGCGTCGACGACCCGAACTTCGTGTCGGCGCTGTACTTCGATCCGTCGCGCGGCGCGACGACGCCGAAGGCGCGGTTCGCCTACCTGCTGCCGTCGAGCGACTCCGCGGTCGTGCAGGTGCGGCTCAAGCCCGATCTCTCCGACGCGCAGCGGGCCGAGGCCGTCTCGCTCGTGCGCGAGGCGGTGCGCATGCCGGAGTGGGACATGAAGGGCGACGCGACCTACACGGTGACCGGCGCGCCGGTGGTGGCTGAGGACCTGGCCGACGCGCTCGCGGGCTCGACGCTTCGGCTGCTTCTGATCGGGCTCGTGCTGATGGCGGTGGTGCTCCCGCTGGTCTTCCGGAGCCGGCTGCGGCTCGTACCGCTGGCTGTCGCGCTCGCCGCCGTGGCGGTCACGTTCGGCGGGATGAGCCTGGTGGGCGCGCCGCTCACCATGGCCTCGATCGCGGCGCTGCCGGTGCTGCTCGGGCTCGGTGTCGACTATGCGATCCAGTACCAGGCACGGGTGGAGGAGGAGGGCGGCGACGCCCCGCGCGCGGCACGGGTGGCGGCGCCGGTGATCGCCACCGCGGCGCTGGCCACCGGGGCCGGCTTCCTCGCGCTGCTGCTGTCGCCGGTGCCGATGGTGCGCGGCTTCGGGCTGCTGCTGGTGGTGGGCATCGGCGTGGCGTTCGCGGCGGCGCTCACGGCGGGGACGGCGGCGCTGTCGCTCGGCGGGTCGCGCGGCCCGCGCGACGGGGCGCTGGCGCGCTCGCTGCGGGGTGCGGGCGAGCTGCTCGAGGGACCGGGGCGGGCGCTGGGCCGGCCGGTGCGCCGAGCCGGCGGCGCCGTGGTGCGGACGGCGCTGCAACGCCCCGGGCGGGTGCTCGCCGTGGGGCTGGCGATCGCGGCGGTCGGCTGGGCGGTCGACTCGCGCACCGAGGTCGTCTCCGACATCGAGCGGCTCGTGCCGCAGGACCTGCCGGCCGTCGAGGATCTGCACGCGCTGCAGGAGGCGACCGGCGTGGCCGGCGAGATCGACGTCGTGGTCGAGAGCGACGACCTCACCCAGCCCGCGGTCGTGCGGTGGATGCGCGACTACCAGACCGCCGTCCTGCGCCGGTACGGCTACACGGCCGAGCGGGGCTGCGAGCGGGCCGAGCTGTGCCCGGCGCTCTCGCTCTCCGACCTCTTCCGCAGCGAGCAGGCGGCCGGCGACCGCGAGCGGATCCGGTCGCTGCTCGACGCCGTGCCGCCGTACTTCTCGCGCGCGGTCATCACCGAGGACCGCAGGACGGCCACGCTGGCGTTCGGCATCCGTTTGACCTCGCTCGAGCGCCAGCAGGAGATCATCGAGGACCTGCGCGACCGGCTCGATCCGCCGGCGGGGGTCACGGCCCGCCTTGCCGGCCTGCCGGTGCTCGCCGCGGAGGCCAACGCCAACCTCTCCGATCCGCTGCGGCGGCTGGCCACGCTGCTGCTCGGCCTCGTCGCCGTGCTGATCGTCCTGCTGCTGGTTCGCCGCCGGGGGAGCGGATCGTGGAGGACGGCGTGGGCGCGGGCATGGGTCCCGCTCGTGCCGATCGCGCTCGCCACCGGCTGGTCCGCGCTCGTGCTGTGGCTGCTCGGCGTGCCGCTGAACCCGCTCTCAGCCGCCCTCGGCGCGCTCGTGCTCGCGATCTCGACCGAGTTCGCCGTGCTCCTCTCGGCTCGCTTCGAGGCCGAGCGGGCCGCCGGCCACGAGGCCGCCGAGGCGCTGCGGCGCACGTACCGGTCGACGGGCGCCGCGGTGCTCGCGTCGGGCGCGACGGCGATCGCCGGGTTCGCGGTGCTCGCGCTCTCGGACGTGCGGATGCTGCGCGACTTCGGCCTCGTGACGGTCGTCGACCTCACGGTCTCGTTGCTCGGCGTGCTTGCCGTGCTGCCGGCGGTGCTCGTGCTGGCCGAGCGCCGGGCGGCCGTGCGGGCCGTCGACGCAGCGCCCGCGCCCGCCGTGCCCGCGTGAGGCGGCCGGGGCTGATCGTCGGCGTCCTGGCCCTCGCCGCCATCGCCTACATCTCGTACAACTCGCTGCGCACCGAGGGGCCGGGATCGCGCGGCGTGGCCGTGGGCCGCGAGATGCCCGCCTTCGCGGCCCCGCTCGCGCTGTCGGCACTGGACGGCGACGCGAACCTGTCCGAGCGGGCATGCACGGTCCGCGGGCCGGACATCCTCAACGTCTGCGAGCTGGCCGAGCGCGGGCCGGTCGTGCTCGGCTTCTTCGCGGAGCCGGCGGATCGCTGCGACGACCAGATCGACGTGCTCGACTCACTGCGCCCGCGGTTCCCGGACGTGCAGTTCGCGGCGGTCGCGATCCGTGGCGATCGGGACGCGCTGCGCCGCCGCGTGCGCGAGCGCGGCTGGCGCCTCCCGATCGGCCACGACCGCGACGGCGCGGTCGCCAACGCGTACGCGGTCGCCATCTGCCCGGTCGTCACGCTGGCCGAGCGCGGCGGCACGGTGCGCCGGACGCTGCTCGGGAGCCAGGACGCCGCGGAGCTCGAGCTCGCGGTCCGAGGGCTCGAGTGAACGACCTGCGGCGCGGTCTCGTGACACCGGCCGTCGCCGCCGAGCACCCGGGCCTGCGGCTGGTGTGGACGGAGGTCTCGGCGTCTCCGGCGCGCACGCCGCCGGAGCTGCGGGAGCGGCTGCGGGCGATGGCGGATCGGATGCACGGCGCGCACGCGATCGAGCTGCGTCGCCGCGAGGTGCCGCACCTGCACCGTGTCTTCTTCCGCCAGGTCGGCCTCGACCCGGACGTCATTCGTACGCCGGTCGAGGCCGTCGTCCTGCGCCGCATGAGCGAAGGCGGTCTGCGGCCCCAGGGCCTGATCCCGGACGCGCTCACCGTCGCGATCCTGGAGACCGGGGTGGGCGTCTGGGCGCTCGACGCGGACCGCGTCGTCGGGGCGCCCGAGCTGCGCGAGGACGGGCGGCTGGTGGTCGCCGACGAGGCGGGCCACCTCTGCGTCCTCTTCGACGACCCGCTCCCGCGGGCGGCGGTCGGCCGAAGCACCTCCCGCGTTGCCCTGGTCGCCGTCGCGGTCCCCGGCGTGCCCGAGGTGTTCGTCGAGGAGGCGCTCTGGATCGCCGCGGACATCCTGGCCGCGCGTTAGCCGGCCGCAGCCTGCGTCGCCGCGAAGCGGGGCTCGGTGTGCGGGAGGTGGGTCGACCCGCGGGCGAGGATGTGGCGATCGTTGAGCCCGACGCCGGTCGTGCGCGGGTCGTCGTCCCACGGGACGAAGGACCGGGCGTTGCAGTAGTGGGCCACGAACGCCCGCCGTGAGCGGGTCGCGCTGCGGTTCGCGTGCGAGCGGTGCAGGACGTGGCCGCCGAAGAACGCGGCGTCGCCCGGGTCGAGGATCGCGGGGACCTCGCGGCCGGCGTAGCGGGCGGCGACCGGCGTGAGGCCGTTGCGGTCCTCATCCGGATCGTCGGCGCCGCTCACCGCGGCGATGTCGGCGAGATGGATGTCGCCGCCGTGGCCGTGGCTCTCGTCGGCGTCGGGGTACACCGGCTCGTTCTGGCTGCCGCTCGTGATCCACACGCAGCCGTTCTCCTCGTCCGCGCGGTCGAGGGCCACCCACGCGCCGATCAGCGTGTCCGGCTGGGTGATGATGTGGTACGAGTCCTGGTGGTAGCCCTGGCCGGGGCTCCCGGGGCCCTTGACGAAGAGCATCGTCTGCAGGGCGAGGACGTCGGGGCCGACGAGGCCGGCGACGACGTCGACGAGAGCCGGATGCAGCATGTAGCGCTCGTGGATCTCCTCCTGCCGGTGCAGCATGTGCACGCGGAGCTGGTCGGCGTGCCGGGCTTCGATCCGGGCCGCGCGCTGGAGCGAGAGTTCACACCCCGCTCGTAGCGTGAGTCGCGCGTGAGGCGTCGAGCAGGGCGGCAACGAGGCGGTCCGTGGCGGCGCCGTCGCGCAGCGCGACGCGCACGTGGCGCTCGTCGCCCCAGGCGTGCCCGGGAGTCACGAAGACCCGCTGGCCGGCGAGCCGCCGCGCGAGCGTCGCTCCGTCGTGCTCTTCCGAGGCCAGCCAGACGAGGTGCCCGTGCCCTCCGTCGAACGAGAACGGCGTGCCGCGCAGCGCCTTCGCGAGCCGGTCGCGCTCGCGGGCGGCGGTGGCCCGCCGGCGTCGCACGACCCCGTCACCCTGCGTCGCCGCCCACAGCATCGCGGCCTGGGCGGGCGCCGACACGCCGCCGGCCGGCGTGAGGCGATCGAGCAGCTCGACGTCGCCGGAGAGCGCGACTCCCGCCCGGAACCCGGCCATCGCATGTGCCTTCGAGAACGACCGCACGACGAGCACCCGCTCGCGCGCGTCGATCAGCGCCGCCTGGGGCAGCTCGTCGGGCGCGAACTCCGCAAGCGCGCCGTCGACGACGAGCCAGGTGGAGCGGGGGAGGTCGTGGGCCAGGCGCAGCAGGGCGGCGGGGTCGACCGCTGCGCCAGTGGGGTCGTTCGGCGTGCAGAGGACGACCGCGCTCGCCCCCGCCCCGGCCAGCGCGGGCAGGTCGGCGGCCCCGTCACCGGCGAGTGGGACGGGGACGGGCGTCCCGCCCGCTTCGTGCACGAGCTTCGGCAGCGGGCCCCACCCCGGCCAGGCGATCGCGACCTCGCCGCGCACCGCGATCGCCCGGAACGCGGCGTGGAGCAGCTCGCCGGCCCCGTGGCCGGCCGCCACCTGCGCCGGCTCCACCCCGTGGCGGCGGGCGAGCGCCTCGCGCAGCGGCGTGTCGTCCGGATACGTGTTGACCGCCCGCCGCAGCGCGTAGGTGGCGGCGTTGACCGCCTCGGCGTCGGGCGGCTCGTACCAGCTCGCGGAGGCGAGGTCGAGCGGCGGCACCTCGGACAGCTCGCGGGCGCGCTCGGCGTCGCGGCGCTCGCGCAGCTCCCGGCTGATCTCCTCCGGCGAGAGCTCTTCGAACTGGCGGTAGTAGTCGCGCAGGCGGCGGATCACTGCGGCGCCATCGTGGGGGCCGGCCCCTCGAGCACGACGAACCAGAGGAGGAACGCAAGCCCCGCGATCACCGCGGTCGCGGCGAAGATCCGCACGAGCATCCCCTCCCGCTGCTCGTGGCCGGCGGCCCGGCGTAGGATGCGCCAGGCGCGGTCGAACCGCGCGCAGAGCCCGAGCGTGACCATGAGCGTGGCGATCATGCCCGCGAACGCGGCGGCGATGCCGAGGCTCACCGAGCCCGTGAGGTAGTCGACCTGCGAGCCGACCCACAGCCACGCGACCGGCTGCGGCCCCCACAGGGTGAGGCACAGCACGACCTCGACGGCGAGCACGAGGACGGCCAGGCCCGCGTCCGCCCGCCGCCGCCCGGCGCCTCCCCGCTCCGTCGCCCCGCGGTACTTGAGCGGACCCGTGCCGGGCCGGCGGCCGATGAACAGGCCGCCCGTGTCGGTCGGGTCGTTGCGCGGCATCGCACGAGCGAGCATACGGCCCGGAAGCCGGTGGTACGCTGCCTCGAGCCGGCCCATGGTGACCCCGGAGGAGACCCGAGCGAGCCCGCCGACCGCATTCCAGCGGCGCGACGAGGGGGGGTCAGAGGCGTCCGAGCGGGCGGCGCGGCGGACGCTGCGCGAGCAGGTCGCCCGCCTCGAGCGCGAGCACGCCGCGATCGTCGCGGCCGCCTATCCGCGCCTCGACCCGGGGCCGCCGGCGCCGACGCTCGCCGGGCCTCGACTGCTCTCCCTGGGCGAGCTCGAGCGCGTCCGGGACGACCTCGCCGCCCGCACGGCCGACCTCCGGGCCGCCGTCGCAGCCCAGCAGGCCCGCCAGGCGGACGCCCGGCGCGAGCTCGAGCGGATGCTCTCCGACCCGCCCGGGCACCGCTGGTGCCGCCTGAGCAACGCGGACCTAGGGCTGCCCGGCTGCACCGCCTACCACGTCCGTCCGCGCGCCGGCCTGCTCGGCATGCTGATGGGCTGGTGGGAGGTCAAGGTCTCGTCCGGCTGCCCGTTACGCCGCCCTTGACCGACGAGCGCCCGAAGGCGCCCTGGCACCCGTTCCCGCTCGTCGAGCTCGCGGTGCTGGCCGGCATCGTCCTGCTCATCCTGGGTCTGCTCGACTACGGCTCCGACCGCGGCCGGGCGATGCTCGTCTGCGGGATGCTGCTCGGGTCGCTCGGCGGCCTCGACACCGCCCTGCGCGAGCACTTCGCCGGCTACCGCTCCCACACGACGGTCCTCGCCGGCCTCCCGGCCGTCACGCTCGCCGCGGTCCTGTACTTCGCCGGCGCCCCCTGGCCCGCCGTCGTGGCCGGCGCGGCGATCGCCTTCGCCGCCGCGCTCTTCCTGCTCGCCCGCGCGTACCGGCGCCGGGCCTACTGAGCCGACTAGTCTGCCGGGCCGTGTCCGAGCAGAAACGCATGCAGCTCCGCGGGCTGCACCACCTCACGGCGATCTCCGCCGACCTCGAGCGGACGATCGCGTTCTACCGCGACCTGCTCGGGCTCCCGATCGTGCACGACGCCCCGTCGGACGACGACCCCTCCACGCGCCACGTCTGGTTCGGAGCGGTCGATGGCGGCCCCGGGACGCTGCTGAGCTTCATGGAGTACCCGGAGCTGCCGAAGGGGAGCGTGGGCACGGGATCGACGCACCACTTCGCGCTGGTCGTCGACTCGGCCGAGGAGCAGGAGGCGTGGCGCGACTACCTGCGAGGCCACGGCGTCGAGTGCACCGACGTGTTCGACCGCGGCTCGTTCCGGTCGATCTACCTGCGCGACCCCGACGGCCACATCGTCGAGATCGCCACCCGTGGACCGGGCTTCACCGGCGCCGGCGGGGCCGCCTGAGCGGCCACTCCGCCGGCGCCGCGCCCATACCCTCCTAGCGGACCCAGGTGAGCTCGGGGACGGGGGCGGAATCGCCCTCCAGCAGGCGGGCCAGCTCGCGCCGCTGGCGATCGGTCATCGAGCCGATCGTCTTGGTCTCCGACATCGGGATGGCGGCGAGGAACCGCCGGCACCGCGTGCGCCCCCACCGGTGCTGGCTCATGAGCAGGTCGCCGATGTACATGCTCTCGGCCTCCCACGGGCACTCGAGAACGACCTCGGCCACCGGTGTCTCACCGTCCGACACCTGCCGCTTGAGCTCGGCCCGAGCCAGCCGAACCCGGTTGGCCTGCGCAAGCGCCCGCAGGTGTTGCGCGGCAGGAGCTGTCGCAGTTGCGTCCATGGAACCTCCCCGCGGCGAAGCACGCCTCCCTCGGCGTATCGCCCTCTCGACGTTTGACGATCCTCGGCCGGAGCGACGTGACACGGGCGTGCGGGTACCCGGCGCCCGCTGGTCTTCGAGCGCCCCTCCAGGCTTGCCGCTTGCGATTCTGGTGTCCCGCCCGAAGCA
This sequence comes from Solirubrobacteraceae bacterium, assembly GCA_036257565.1. Taxonomy (GTDB): domain Bacteria; phylum Actinomycetota; class Thermoleophilia; order Solirubrobacterales; family Solirubrobacteraceae; genus DASSUW01. The sequence continues at coordinate 112,637 of DATAFH010000085.1, forward strand.
CCTCGCCTCGGCCGAGGCCGCAGGCTAGGAAACGGTTCAAGGATCTTCAACCGCATTTAAACGCGAATCCCCGCAAGAAGCGCGCGATTTCTCAAATTCACGATGACCGCGCGCCAGAGCCGAAAATGTGGTATTAGCGGCTCGCCGACGGCAGCGGGCCGTGCTCCGCCGCGAACGCGCTCCTGACCGTCGCGAAGGCCTCCAGCGCGCGGTCCAGCGTGGGTCGATCGTGGGTCGCCATCACGCTCGTACGCAGCAGCGCGCCCGCTGGCGGGACCGCCGGGTGCAGCGCGACGTTGACGTAGACGCCGGCGTCGTACAGCGCCCGCCAGAGGAGCACGGCCTTCCAGTCGTCGCCGACCACCACGGGGATGATCGGGGTCACGTGACCCGCCGGGTCGTCGAGCACCTGCAGGCCCAGCGAGCGCAGCCCGGCCCGCAGGTAGCCCGCATTATCGAGCACCCGGGCGAACAGCGGCGGCCCGTCGGCCGAGCGGATGATCCGCAGCGCCGCCAGCGCCGCCCCCACGGCAGCCGGCACGGCCGCGGCCGTGAACAGGAACGCGCGCGAGCTGATGCGCAGGAACTCCACCACCTCGCGAGGTCCGGCGATGAACCCGCCGCAGCTGGCCAGCGACTTGGAGAACGTCCCCATGCGCAGGTCTACGTCCGCCTCGACGCCGAGCAGCTCGCTGGCTCCCGCGCCGCGCGCCCCCAGCACGCCTGCCGCGTGCGCCTCGTCGACCATCAGGCGCGCGCCGTGCGCCCGGCTGAGCTCGACGACCGCCGGCAGGTCGGCGACGTCGCCCTCCATCGAGAACACCCCGTCGACCACCACGAGCACGCCGCCGCCGTCGTTCCCGGCCCGCTCGAGCATCTTCTCGAGCTTGTCGAGCCGCCCGTGGCGGAACGGTCGCAGCTTGGCCCGCGACAGCAGGCAGCCGTCGAGGATCGACGCGTGGTCGGCGGAGTCCGCGATCACCGTGTCGCCCGGCCCGAGCAGCGTGCCGAGCGCGCCCACGTTGGCCTGGTGGCCGGTGGTGAAGACGATAACGTCCTCGGTGCCCATCCACTCCGCCAGCTCGCGCTCGAGCTCGAGGTGCAGGTCGATCGTCCCGTTGAGCAGGCGCGACCCGGTGAGGCCGGTGCCGTAGCGCTCGAGCGCGTCGCGCGCGCCCGCCAGCACCCGCTCGTCGTTCGTGAGCCCGAGGTAGTTGTTCGAGCCGAGCATGATCCGCTCGGCACCCTCCATCTCGACCACCGGCGCGGCCGGCGACTCCAGCCGCCGGAAGTAGGGGAGGACGTCCGCCTCGCGGGCGGCGCGCAGCTGCTCGACGCGCTCGTGGCCGCGAACCTTGGCGAAGATGTCGGTGGCGGTCGGCATATAGGGTGCGCTCTCGTGTCGCTTGAAGTGCGTCCCGTGCGGGGCCAACGGGACCTGCGGAAGTTCATCGACCTCCCGTACCGGCTGCACTCTAACTCCACGGTCTGGGTGCCTCCGCTGCGCCTCGAGCGCCGCCTGTTCCTCTCCCGCCGCCTGAACGCGTTCTTCAAGCACGGCGCCGCGCAGCTCTTCCTGGCCGAGCGCGACGGCGTGGTCGTGGGCCGCATCAGCGCACACTTCGACGAGGCGTTCAACGCCTACCACGGCAACCGCTGGGGCATGTTCGGCTTCCTCGAGCTGGCCGACGACCCCGAGGTGCTGCCCGCGCTGCTGACGGCCGCCGAGCGCTGGCTGCGCTCGCACGGGCGCGACCGGATGGTCGGCCCGATGGACTTCACGATGAACGACGAGTCGGGCGTGCTGATCGAGGGCTTCGAGCGCGAGCCGATGATCAAGCAGCCCTGGCACCCGCCCTACTACGCCGCCCGCTGCGAGGAGGCCGGCCTCGAGAAGGCGATCGACCTGCTGATGTGGGAGCTGCACATCTCCGACCGCACGAAGATCCTGCCCGTCATCTTCAACCTCGCCGAGGAGGTCGGGCCGCGGCACGGGATCCGCGTACGCAAGATGTCCCGGCGCAGCCTGCGGCGGGACATGGACCGCTTCGCCGAGGTCTACAACTCGGCCTGGAGCGAGAACTGGGGCTTCGTGCCCTACTCGAAGACCGACCTCGACCAGTACGCGCAGGAGCTGCAGCTCGTGTTCGACCCGCACTGGTTCATGGTCGCCGAGACGGACGAGGGGGAGACCGTGGCGGTGGCGATCACGGTTCCCGACGTCAACCAGGTGCTCAAACGCATGAACGGGCGGCTGCTGCCGCTCGGCTGGTGGCGCTTCCTGCGCCGCGGCCGCGTGATCGACCGCGTGCGCGTGGGCTTCCTCGGCGTCAAGCCGGAGTTCCAGCACACGGGGATCGCGGCGGCGATGTACGTCGAGCACTTCGACATGGCGATCGCCAGGCCGCAGAAGTGGGGCGAGATGGGCTGGATCCTCGAGACCAATCGCAACATGAACCGGGCGATGGAGGCCATGGGCGGGCGCGTCGTGCGGCGGTTCCGGGTCTACGAGCGGGCCTTGGCTTCCAATTAGGACCCCCTAACAGGTACCGTTTGGGACATGCAGCGCTCGGAGCAACTGAAGGCCTCCCCACCGATGTTCCAGTCGCCGTTCCTGGATCGGTTCACCCGCGTGCACCCGGCCGTGCCCGTGCTCATCTACGGGCCCGTCGTGGTCGTCATGCTCGTGCTCGCCGTCACGCGCGACGGCTGGTGGGACACCGCCGGGCTCGTGCTGATCGGCTACGCGCTGTGGACGCTGTTCGAGTACTGGCTGCACCGGCTCGTGTTCCACTTCGAGCCCGAGACGGGCATCGGCGCGCGGCTGCACTGGATGATCCACGGCGTCCACCACGACCATCCGAACGACCCCATGCGGCTCGTGATGCCGCCCGCGGCCAGCATCCCGCTGGCGATCCTCGTGATCGGGGCGATGTTCCTGATCGCGGGGCCGACGCACGCGCCGGGAATCGCCGCCGGGTTCCTCGTCGGCTACCTGGTCTACGACGAGATGCACTACGCGCTGCACCATCACGTGCCAAAGACGCGGCTCGGCAAGCGCCTGCGCGAGCTGCACATGCGCCACCACTTCCAGGACGACGAGAAGGGATTCGGCATCAGTGCCCCCTACTGGGACGTCGTGTTCCGGACTTACGCGGAGAAGCGATAGCCGACACCCGTCCGGGGGAAGCTTCATGCTGACGGATCAGTGAGCGAAACGGACGAAGACGAAGGCGAGGTGGTCGACGGGCTGCCGGTGGTCGCGGAGACCCGGGTGATCGAGGTCCCGCGCTCGGCCGTGCCCGCCCGCCAGGCTGCCGCGCTGGCGGCCACCGGGTTCGTGGCCGGCGCCGCGACGGCCGCGATGGTCTCCCGGCGCCGCTCCCGCCTGCCGCGGCGCCGACGCAAGGTCGGCGCGCTCGGCCAGATCGTCAGCTCCAACTCGTTCCTGGTCGACGTCCACCTGCTGCGGCGGGATTGACCTCCCAGATCGAGGTCCGCGTCGAAGTGCGGCCGCCCTGGCCGTTCCGGCTGGGGGGAGGGTCGGCGGACGGCCTCACGCGCCGGCGCGGGCACGCGCTCCAGCGGCTCCTGCGCGTCGACGACCGGCCGGTGCTCGTCGGCATCGTGCAGCCGGCACCCGACCGCGTGCTCTTCGCCGCGCGCGCGGAGACGCCCGAGGCAGCGCATGCGGGCATCACCCGCATGCGCTTCGCGACGGGCGTGGACGACGACCTGCGGCCGTTCTACGACCGCTTCGCGGGCGACCCGGTGGTCGGCCGCGCCGTCCGGCTGCGGCCGGACCTGCGCGTCCGGCGCAAGCCGTCCCCCTGGGAGGCGCTCGTCGCGGCGATCACCGAGCAGCTGATCGAGTTCGAGCGCGCGGTCGTCATCCAGCGGCGGCTCAACGCGGTGTACGGCTACCGCTGCCCCGTCACGCGGATGCGCGACGCGACGACGCCCGGCGTGCTCGCCCGCGAGGCGCCCGCCCGGCTGTGTGCGTTCGACCTCGCCCCTCGCCGCGCGCTCGCGCTGCGGCGCTGCGGCGAACGCGTGGCGCGGGGCCGCATCGACCTCGCCGACCACGACGTGCGGCGCCTGCTCGCGATCCGCGACATCGGCCCCTGGACGGTCGAGATGCTCGGCCTCTACGGGCAGGGCCGCTACGACGTCGTGCCGGCCGGCGACCTCGGCTTCCTGAAGATCGTCGGGCGGCTGGCGACCGGGCGCCCGCGGTCGTTCGCCGACGAGGCCGAGGTGCGCGGCTTCTTCGCCCGCTACGGCGAGTGGAAGGGGCTGGCGAGCGAGTATCTGCGCGCGGCCGCCGCCTCCGGGCTCACTCCAGCCCCGAAGTCCCCGGGTCGACTCCCTCGCCCGGCAGGAACTCGTTGGTCAGCGGCGGGCGCTCGGCGGGCGGCCGCGTGATCAGCTCGTTCTCGCGCATCCACTGCTCGTAGGCGGCCCACTGGTCGGGGTCCTGGAAGCCGAACGGCTCGTCCTCGTTCTCGGGGAAGAAGACCGGGAGCGTGGCCCGCACGACGGCCTCCTGCAGCCCGCGGTCGAGGCCGCCGTCGGCCTTCAGCAGCGCGTCGACGCCGGTGTCCGGCCGCTCCTCGAGCAGCTCGTGGCCGCGCGCCGTGGCCTGCAGGAAGCGACGCAGGCGCGAGCCGCCCTCCTGGTCGAGGTCGTCCTCGCGCGCCACGAAGACGAGCTCGTTGTAGGTCGGCACGCCGAGGTCCTCCATGCGCAGGATCGTCGGCTTGCGGCCGCGCCGCTCGAGGTCGACGCCCTCGTAGTTCCAGAACGCGCCGAGCGTGGCGTCGACCTGCTTGGAGAGCATCGCCTGCGTGAGCTTGAAGCCGACGTTGGTCTCCTTGACCGAGCCGGGGTCGACCCCCGCCTTATCGAGGATCGTGCGCAGGTACGCCGACTGGTAGGTCAGCCCGGCCGTCCCGACGCGCTTGCCCTCGAGCTGGGCCGGACGCGTGATCGCGCGGTCGCCGAGCGACATCAGGCTGGTGAGCGGCTGCTGCACGAGCGCGCCGACGGACACGAGCTGCGCGCCCTTGTCCCGCGCGAGCAGGACCTCGGGCTCGTAGGAGATCGCGAGGTCGACGCGTCCGGCCTGCAGCAGCTTGAGCGGCGCCGCGGCGTCCGGCGGCGCCTGGATCTTCACGTCGAGCCCCGCCTTCTCGTACTCGCCGCTCGCCTGCGCCGCATAGATGCCCGCGTGGTCGGCGTTCGGGAAGTAGTCGAGCATGACCGTGAACGGCTCGGTGGGAGTCGAGCCGGTGCCGGACGGCTCTGACTTCTCGCCACAGCCGGCGAGCGCGAGCACGAGCAGCGCGAGGGGGAGCAGGCGTCTCATGGTCCTCCGTGAGTGGTTCGTGGCGTCCAGTCGACGACGCGCCGCTCGAGCAGCGCGAACAGGCCGTAGAGCGCGACCGCGAGCACGAAGAGCAGCAGGGTGGCGGCGAACGCGCGCGCGGTCGCGAGCTGGCCGTTGGCGGTCAGCAGCGCGTGCCCGAGCCCGGAGTCCGACCCCGACCACTCGGCGAACACGGCGCCGATCACCGCCACGGCGGCGGCGACCTTCACGCCGGTGAAGGCGGCGGGCAGCGCGCTCGGCAGCTCGAGCATGCGCAGCGTCTGCCAGCGCGTGGCGTCGAGCGAGCGCAGCAGCTTGCGCGCGTCGGCGTCGGCGTCGCGCAGCCCGTCGTAGAGGTTGATGGCGACGGGGAAGAAGCAGACGAGCGCCACGAGCAGCACCTTGGGCGCGAGGCCGAAGCCGAGCACGAGCACGACGAGCGGGGCGATGACGGGGACGGGAACGGCCTGGGAGCCGATGACGAGCGGGCGCAGCGCGCGGGCGGCGGCGGGGGAGACGTGCATGGCGATGCCGAGCGCGGCGCCCGCGGCGATCGCGGCGCCGAGGCCGAGGACGACCTCCCACGTGGTCACGGCCAGGTCGGGCGCCAGCAGCCCGCGGTCGGTCCACAGCGCCTCGGCCACCTGGGTCGGCGCGGGCAGGATCAGCTCGTCGACCAGGCCGGCGCGCACGATCGCCTCCCATCCCGCCAGGCCGGCGAGGACGATCAGGCCGGCCGTCACGCGTCCACCCCCAGGGCGGCGAGCGCGCGCTCCCGCAGCGCCACCACGTCCGCGTCCGTCCGGTGACGGGGGTGGGGCAGCGGCACCTCGAGCGTCGCCACCACGCGTCCCGGCCGGGGCGAGAGCAGCACGACCCGGTCGGCGAGCAGCACCGCCTCCTCGACGTCGTGGGTCACGAGCAGCACGGTCCGCGGCTCGCGCTCCAGCGCGGTTGCGAGCCAGCGCTGCATCTGCGTGCGGGTGAGGGCGTCGAGCGCCCCGAACGGCTCGTCGAGGCACAGCACCGGCCGCCCGGCCAGCAGCGTGCGCAGGAAGGCGACGCGCTGCCGCATGCCGCCCGACAGCTCCCGCGGCCGTGCGCGCTCGAAGCCCTCGAGGCCGAAGGCTGCGAAGTGCTCGTGCGCGGCGGCGCGGGCGGCATTCCGTCCCGTCCCGCCGACACGCAGCGCGAGCGCGGCGTTGTCGAGCGCCGACAGCCACGGCAGCAGCCCGTCGCGCTGCGGCATCAGCGCGGCCGGGGCGGCGTCAAGCGTGCCCTCGTCCGGCGCCGCGAGACCGCACACGAGCTCGAGCAGCGTCGACTTCCCACACCCGCTCGGGCCGACCACGGCCACGACCTCCCGCGGCGCCGCGCACAGCGACACGCCGTCGAGGGCCTGGACCGCCCCGTACGCCTTGCGTACCCCGGCCACCGTCACGCCGCCGGAGCCCCCACGCGCCGGGGCGCCGCGAGCCTGCACCTGCGTCTCCATCGCTCCCTTCGCGGGCATTACCCCACAGGTTCGAAGGGTCAGCGCCGCACGTCGGGCGCTATCTCAGCCGGCCTGCCGCCAGCCCCCCTGGTTGCCAATGCTCCCAGCGTACTAGGCGGCCCGAACTTCAACTGCGCTGGGTGAGGAGGGTGAGGGAGCCGGCCGCGGTGAGCGTGCGTAACGTCGACCTCGCCGGCCCAGCGCCGTTGACGTTCGCCTACCTCGCCGCGGGAGCGAGCGCTCGCGGGAGGAGCCAGAGAACCGGGGCGGCGACGATGGCGGTGGCTCCGAGGGCGAGGGCGGCGACGCCGATCGAGTCGAGCGCGTAGCCGCCGGCGAGCGCGAGCGCGGCGCCCAGCAGCGCGGACAGGAGGTCGTTGAAGCCGAGCAGCTTGCCGCGCTCGGACGGGCGGGCGCGGTCCACGAGCTGGGCGGTGGCGGCCACGAACGAGAGGTTCCAGCCGACGCCGAGGCCGAAGAGCAGCAGCGCAGTCGCCGGCACGCTCTCCCACCACAGCAGGCCGATCGTCGAGACGGCCATGATGACCAGACCGCCGGAGAGGGCGACCGTGCGGCCGATGCGGTCGATCAGCGCGCCGGTCACGAGCACGAGCGCGTACATGCCGAGCACGTGGGCGCCGATGATCGGGAACACCGCGTCCTGGGAGTGGTGGTGGTGCTCGACGACCACGTAGCCGCTGAGGTTCATGACCGAGACCATCACGCCGAAGCTCGCGAGCGCGGCCAGCATCGCCGAGCGCACGCCCGGGCGACCCAGGATCTCGCGCATCGGCGCGGCCGGGATGTCCGGCTCGCCGTGCTCCTCCTCGGCCGCGATGAGCTCGGCGATCCGCTGCGGGTCGGGCCGCACGAGCAGCACCAGCACCAGCGCGACGAGGCTGATGCCGCCGGCCGCCAGCCAAGGCAGCGTCAGCGCGCTCGCCTCGACGTCCCGGCCCGCGAACAGCGGCCCGAACACCGCCGGCCCGAGAATCGCCCCGAACACGGAGCCGAACAGCACATACGAGATGCCACGCGCGCGGCGCGCCGGCGGGTACATGTCGCCCGCCGCCGTGCGGATCAGCAGCGCGATCCCGTTCGCGCAGCCGGTGAGCGCGAAGCCAAGGATGACGAGCACGGTCGAGCCCGCGGCCGTGGCCATCGCGGTCAGCACGCAGCCGGCGCTCGCAATCAGGTACCCGCTCGCGATGACGGGCCGCCGCCCGCGCCGGTCCATCGCCCGGCCCGCGGGCAGCGCGGCAACCGCCGAGGCGGCGAGAAAGATCGCGGGGCCGAGCCCGAGCAGGCCCTCGACGCCGGTGACGAGCACGAAGGTCAGCGACGAAACCGCGGCCACGAGCTGCAGCACCGCCGAATACACGGCCATCGCCGCCGCCAGCAGCAGCGTGTTGCGGCGGACGTGGAGGGCCGTCGAGGCTTCGGTCGTCAAGGCGCGCCCGATTCAATCAGCCGGGCGCTAGCTTCCAGCCATGGACTGGGAAGCGGAGGGCCTGCTCGACGGCGCCACGGACGACGCGGCCCGCACCTCCCGCACGGCGCTCCTCGACAAGCTGCACGGCGAGGGCGTGCCGCTCGAGGAGCTGCGCCGCGCGGTCGCCGACGACCGGCTCGCGCTGCTGCCGGTGGAGCGGCTGCTCCACTCGGAGCCGATCTACACCGCGCGCGAGGTCTCCGAGAAGGCGGGGCTGGAACTCGACTTCTTCCTGGCCCAGCAGCGGGCACTCGGCCTCGCGGTGCCTGAGCCCGACGAGCGGGTGTACGGCGAGGGGGACCTGGAGGCGGCCAGGCTCGGCCTCGAGTACCGGCGCGCCGGCCTGCCCGACGAGGAGGCGATGGAGGTCCAGCGCGTACTCGGCCGCGGCATGGCCCGCTACGCCGAGGCGATTCGCACGCTCGTCGGCCAGAGCGCGATCCAGGGCGGCACCGACGAGCACGCGCTCGGCGCCCGCCTCGAGGAGGTCTCGAAGGCCCTGCTCCCGCTCGCCGGCCCGTGGCTCGAGCACGTGTTCTCCCTGCACCTGCGCGAGGTGCTCCGCCGCGAGGCGGTGTCGGTCGAGCAGCTTGCGGCCGGCACGGTCGGCGGCGGCCGCGACACCGCCGTCGCGTTCGCCGACCTCGTCGGCTTCACCGAGCTGGGCGAGACGATCCCGGTCGAGGAGCTGGGGAGCGTGGCCGGGCGGCTCTCCAAGCTGGCGGCCGCCGTCGCCGAGCCGCCCGTCAAGGTCGTCAAGCAGATCGGCGACGCGGTCATGCTCGTCTCGCCGGACGCGGGCGAGCTCGTCGCGTCGGCGCTCGCCCTCGTCGAGGCCTCCGACGGCGAGGAGGGACTGCCCGCCCTGCGCGCCGGCGTCGCCTTCGGCCCCGCCGTCAACCGCTGGGGCGACTGGTACGGCTCGACCGTCAACGTCGCCAGCCGGCTGACAGAGCGTGCCCGGCCGGCGTCGGTGCTGGTGACCGAAGCCGCGCGCGACGCGGCGGGCGACGGCTACGAGTGGTCGTTCGCCGGCGAGAAGCGGCTGAAAGGGCTCTCGAACCCGCTCAGGACGTACCGCGCGCGTCCGCTGGCCTGACGCGGGGAGCGGACCTGTTCGCCGAGCCGCCGGCGATCGAGCAGGTCGACATCATCGCGACCAATCAGTCGGTCACTGCCAGGTCGGGCGGGTGAGCGCCTTCACGAAGTCCTCGAGCTGGCGGGTCGTCCAGCACTCATAGGCCTCGCAGAAGCGCTCATACGACGCGATCACCGAGTCGCCGTAGTTCCAGTACAGGCGCGGCTCGGGGTTGAGCCAGAACGTGCGGCCGGCGAGCGCCGCGATCTGCGCGAACACGTCGGCGCGCGGCTCGCGACCGTTCGTCCGCGCGTCGCCGAGCACGATCACCGTCGCGCGCGGGTGCAGGTCGTCCTGCACGCTGGTCAGGAACTCGCTCCAGACGCGCCCGTAGTCCGTGTAGCCGGACACGTCGGCCACGCCCGCGTCCTTCGAGATCGCCTCCGACGCGGCGCGGAACGACCGCTCGCGCTCGAAGACGTCCGTCACCTCGGAGATCCGCTCGACGAACACGAACGAGCGCATCTTGCGGAACGCGTCATGCAGCGCATGCAGCACGCTGAGGAAGAAGACCGAAGCGCTCGTGACCGAGGTCGAGACGTCGCACAGCACGTAGAGCTCGGGCCGCCGCGGCCGCCGGGGCCGGTACCGCAGGTCGACGGGCACGCCGCCCGTCTGCAGCGAGGCCCGCATCGTGCGGCGCACGTCGACGTGCGCGTGCCGCCGTTGCCCGCGGGTCTCATGGCCCTGGCTCGCGAGCCGCCGCTTGAGCTGGGCGACGACGCGATGCACGGCGGCGAGGTCCTGCAGCGGGCCGGTGGGGAGCGCGCGGTCGAGCTCGGACAGCGGCCGTGACGGCGGCAGCATCTGCGTGCGCTCGATCTGCGCGCGCTCGAGCTCGAGCCGCAGGTGCTGCTCGAAGCGCCGGATCTGGTCGCGGGTGAGCCGCGGCTGCTCCGCCTCGAGCTGCGCGGTCGGCTCCGACCGCAGGCCGAGCGCCCGCCGGATGCGCTGGACGTCGACGCCGAGCACCCCGGAGCCCTCGCCGCGGCGCCCGAGCGCGGCGATGGCCAGCCGCGCCAGGTCGCGCATGGCGGCCTCGTCGCCGTCGCGGATCGCCTGCAGGAGCTGCTCGCGCAGGTTGTCGAGCTCGATCCGCTCGCCGCCCGTGATCCCGTCATCGCCCGCCTCCCGCACGTCGCGCGAGACGGCCTGCGTCTCGGCGGCCCTGAAGATGAAGCGGTCGAACACGAGGTCGAACACCCGGCGGTCCTCCGGCGACTTCGCGAGCGTGGCCGCCAGCGCCTCGCGGAAGTCCTCCGCCGCCGTCCACGGCACCTCCTCGAGCGCTGCGAACGCGTCGTTGAGCTCGGAGGTGCCGATCGCCACGCCCTCTGCACGCAGCGCCTCGCCCAGGGCGATGAGCTGCGCGTCGAAGCTCACGAGGCGGCGGGCGCGCCGAGGCGCACGCCGACGCGCTCGGCCACGGTGTCGAGGTCGGTGCGGTGCTTGACGATGATCGACATCGTCTCGCGGAACACGCCGGGCGAGATGTCATCGGCGCCGAGCAGGATCAGCGCGCGAGCCCAGTCGATCGACTCGGCGATCGAGGGTGGCTTCTTGAGGTCGAGCTCGCGGACCTGGTGGACGACCTCCACGAGCTTGCGGGCCACCGTCGCGGCCAGCTCGGGGGCGTGGAGGCGGACGATGGCCAGCTCGTGGTCGGTGTCCGGGTAGTCGAGCCACAGGTACAGGCAGCGCCGCTTGAGCGCCTCGGTGAGCTCGCGCGAGTTGTTCGAGGTGAGCACCACGACCGGGTGCGTGCGGGCCTCGATGCGGCCGAGCTCGGGGATCGAGATCTGGAAGTCCGACAGCAGCTCGAGCAGCATCGCCTCGAACTCCTGATCGGTCTTGTCGATCTCGTCGATCAGCAGCACCACCGGCTCCTCGGCGGCGATCGCCTGCATCAGCGGGCGGCTGAGCAGGAACTCCTCGCCGAAGATGTCGTCCTGCACGGCGTCCCACCCCGTGCCCGCCGCCTCCGCCTGGATGCGGAGCAGCTGCTTGCGGTAGTTCCACTCGTACAGGGCCTTGGCCTCGTCGAGCCCCTCGTAGCACTGGAGGCGCACGAGACGGCGGTCGAGATAGCGGGAGAGCGCCTTCGCGAGCTCGGTCTTGCCGACGCCGGCCGGTCCCTCCACGAGCACCGGCTTGCCGAGCCGCGCGGCGAGGTAGCTCACGAGCGCGGTCGACTCGCCCGGCAGGTACCCCGCGGCCCGCAGGCCGCCGGCGACGTCCTCCACGGAGGCGGGGAGCGCGGGCATGAGGCCTGAGTCTACGATCCCGTCACGCCGTGCTGGCCGCCTTCGAACCCTCCCCGCTGCCCTTCATCACACTGATGGTGCTGGGCTTCGTGGTCGGCGTCGGCGGCCACATCTACCGGTCACGGACCGCGATCGCGACCGGCATCGGGATGATCTTCACGGCCACCCTCCTGCTGCCGCTCGGGCTGTACCTCAGCGATCGCTGACGTCCGCCGGCGGACGACCGACCACCCGCCGCACGAGGTCGGCCCACCCGGCGGCCACTCGCTCGTGGTCCATCTGCCGCACGCGCTCCAGATACGCAAGGTGCTCGGCACCGAGCGCGGCGAGCAGTACGTCGGTGAGGTACTCCCAGTCAGCGTCGGGTGCCGCCTCGCGCACGAGCACGGACACGTGGGTGCGGTAGAACGCGAACGGCGCCGAGCGGTAGCGCGCGCCCGCGGCCTCGGCGGCCGCCAGCAGCTCGCCGTAGTCCGCATGGTGGCGCAGGAGCCGCTGGCCGAACGCGATCAGCCGCTCGACCGGCGGTGCGCCCGGCCCGAGCGGTGCGGGGCCGCGGATGACCTCCTCCTGGAAGAGCCGCTCGCGCTCGGAGAGCACGGCCTGCATGAGCCCGGCACGGTCGCCGAAGCGGCGGAACAGCGTCCCCTTGCCGACGCCCGCCTCCCCGGCCACGGCGTCCATGGAGACGCAGCTCGCCCCGCACTCGGCCACGAGGCGCTCGGCGGCGGCCAGCACCTTGCCGCGGTTGCGCGCGGCATCCGCGCGCTCGGGCGGCGCGTCCTGGACGACGGGCAGCTCCGTCATCGTCGCCCGTCGTCGTGTGCCCGTCGTCCCTGCTCAGGCGGCTCGGGCGGTTCGCCCGACCACGCCGGCCGCTCGGCGAGCACCTCGGTGACCGCCGCGGGGTCCGCGGGGCGCCGGTCCGGCCGGCGCGGCGGTCGCGGCCGGGGCTCGGCGGCGGGAAGGGGCGGCTCGGGCCGGTGGGCGGCCCGCACCCGCAGCCCCATGGCGACCAGCCCGCCGGCCGCCAGCAGAGCGCCGAACATCCCCCATTGGATGCCGACCGTCGCTCCGGGCTCGGACACATCGGGCTTGTCGAACAGCCGCCAGACGAGCAGCAGGAACGCCCAGGCGCCGGCGACGGAGATCACGGTGCCGTCGCCGCCCGGCAGGTGAAACGCCTTGCGCTCGCTGCGCGCCCAGACGAGGAACAGCACCCCGGCGGCGACCAGCAGAACGGACGCCTCGACGAACGTGAAAACCCCGAACGCGCTCATGTTCTCGTTCACGAACGCCTTCGCCCCCTCGGGGAGGTACGACTTCGTGTACCACGGCAGGAGCAGCGACAGCGCCAGGGCAGCGGCGGCGATGCCCGCGTTGCGCAGCTCGGGCGGCAGAGCGCGCAGCCTCTCGAGCGCACGGGCCATGGGACCTGAGTCTACGTCGGCTACTCGACGGGGATGTCCTGCACCTCGGGCGGCTTGTGCTCGGAGGGCTCGAGCCGGGCGATGTACCAGTCGAGGACGGCGCGGATGGCGATCAGGAGCTCGCGGAGAGCGTCGGCGAGCTGGCGGGCGAGCTCGGGCGGGACGACGCCGCGCAGCGACTCGAGCAGCGCCGTGAGCTGGCCGAGGTCCGGGAACGCGTTGGGGCGCGGCTCCTCGCCGGGCACGCTCCACCCGCGTGGCGGGACGGTCCGCGTCGCGGCCTCCTCGGCGGCACGGTGCGCGTCGCGGACGAGCCGCTCGGCCTCCTCGTACTGCGCGCGAAGGCGCTCAGGGTCAGGCATCCTCGAACCCCACGACGAGCGAGCCGGCGTCGAGCTTGGCGGACGTCGGCTTGAAGCCGGCGAGGGCCCCGGGGAGCACGATCGTGCGCTTGTGCTCGTCGACCCGGACGACCAGCTCGAGCCCGATCTTCTTGAGCGCGACGTCGCCCTTGCTGACGAAGGGCAGGTCGAGCCGGAGCTCGGCCCGGTCCCCGTTCATCGACAGCTCCTGGGCCAGGCGGTCGTGCAGCACCGCTGCCGGGTCACCGTCACCGAACAGCGCGCCCGCCAGGCGGTCGAGCATCTCCGTGCCCAGGACCTCCTGCTCGAAGTACGGGGCCCGCAGCACCGGGACCGGGGCGAAGCCGGCCTGCACCTCCGAGAGCTGCGCGGCCTGGACGGCCCGCCAGGCCCCGAAGTACTCGCCCACGTCCTCCGGGAACACGCGGTTGACGACCACCGCGTCGCACAGGTAGCCGTACAGGTTCAGGTAGGTGAACGTGCGCATGGCCTCGGCCACCACCATGCGGTCGGGCGTCATCACGAGGCGGATCGTCACGCGCGAGACGTCGCGCAGCAGCTCGTGCATGGCGATCAAGTTGCTCACCAGCCGCTGCACGTCGCCCATCACCCGCTCGTCGGGGAGCGAGAGGTCGAGGAACGCGCGCGCGAGCGGGCGCGCCGCCGCCAGCAAGGCGGTCTCGCGGCCCAGGACCCGGTCGAGCCACCACTGTGCGGCGTCGGGGAACGAGAGCAGCCGCAGCGTCTCGCCGGTCGGCGCGCAGTCGACGACGATCGCGTCCCAGTTGCCCGACTCCGCGTGACGCTTGAGCCGCAGGAGGCTGAACAGCTCGTCGGCCCCGGGCGGGACGGTGAGCTCCTCGGCGGCGATCCGCTCCACGCCGCGCTCGGCCAGCACGCCGCCGAGCCAGTCCTGCACCGCCGACCAGTTGTGCTCGAGCTCGTCCTGGGCCTGCACCTGCTGCGCCCACACGCCGCCACCCGCCTCGGTCGGCTCGGCGCCGACCGTGACCTGGAGCGACTCGGCCAGCGAGTGCGCGGGGTCGGTCGACAGCACGAGCGTACGCGCGCCCTGCGCAGCGCAGCGCCGAGCGGTGGCGGCGGCCACGGACGTCTTGCCCACGCCGCCCTTGCCCGTGTAGAGGATGATCCGGGGCATCAAGGCCCGGGGAGTCTAGGACCGTCTGACCTTCAGCACCCGGACCGTCGCGGTGCCCGAGCCGACGTTGCCGGCCAGGTCACGCGCGGTCAGCTGCACCGTGTACCGGCCCTTGCGGCGCGGCACCGCCCAGCCGAAGCTGCGGCTCCCGTACGCCACGGTGCCGAAGGCGCGCGACTCGACGACCCGCGTCCCGCGCGTGATCTGCAGGGTGACCGAGGAGATCTTCGACAGCCGGAAGCCGACCCGCCCGTAGCGGCCGCCGCGCAGCCGGCCGCGGCGGACGGCGATCTCGGGCGGCGTCGTGAGGTAGGCCAGGAAGCGCTGGGCGGTCTGGCAGTAGGCCGGCGTGCCGGTCTGCTTGCAGAGGTCGTTGACGAAGTCGCGCAGGAGGTCGTGGTAGGACAGGTCCGACTCGCGCGTGCTGCTCCCGCGCGAGTACAGCGACCATGCGCCGGTGTCGTACGTCGGGAGCTCGTGCCGCAGCTGCGGGTCGGCGCGCGCGAACAGCTCGGCGCCCTTCGGGTCGCCCGAGATCCGCGCGTAGTCGTGCAGCCCGACGAGCGTCTGGACGAAGCCGTTCGCCACCCGCAGGGACGGCGCGAACGAGTACAGCGCGTAGTGGTCGCCGTAGCGCTCCGGGACGCGCACCCCGGTCGGCGTGCGGCGGGAGAAGAGCGGCAGCGCGCGGGCGGCGATCGGGAGCACCTCGTCGCGGCGGCCGAGGCGGTGCGCGGCGCGGGCGAGCGCCTGCACGGCAGTGCCCTGCGCCATCCCGCTCACCCACGGCGCGCGACCGCCGCCGAACGCGAAGTAGTACTCCCACGCGATGCCGCCCGCGCGGCCGACGGCCAACGGGAGCAGCTCGTCGAGCAGGGCGTCCGCCTCGTCGTAGAAGTAGCCGGTGACGAGCCCGTTGAGCTTGCCGAAGTTGCCGAGCACCTGGAACTGCAGTCCTTGCCCCGGGTAGTACTGCCAGAGCAGCTCGGACCCCTCGAACTCCACCCGGGTGCCTGAGCTGAGCAGCGGCCGGCCGCCGTACCACCAGCGCAGGTTGCGGTCGAGCGTCAGCCACAGCGGGACGAGACGCGCGCGGGTCAGCTGCTTGCGAGCGGCGATCGCCTCGATCGTCCCGATCACGGCTCGCATCTGCACCCAGCGCGCGCCCGAGAGCTTTCGCGTCCTGCGGCCCGCGTCGTAGTACGCGTCACGGTAGGCGCGGAACTCCAGCCAGGTGAGCCGGTGGCGCTTGCGCAGCCGCCGCAGCTCGCCGACCACGGTGCGGCGGGCGCTCGCCGTCGCCACGGCCGGCCGGCGCTCCGCCGCCGGAGGCTCGGGCAGCGACGCCGGGGGCACGAACGGGTCCTCGCGGACGGTCACCTTGCCGTCGCGGCCGAGCACCAGCACCTCGTCCGCGGAGGCGGGCGCCGCGCCCACGAGCGCGGTCAGCACGGCGAGAACGGCGAGGCGGGCAACTGGCATGACCCCCATGACCCCGATGCTAGGCTCGAGTTGCGGCGCGCGATGGCGCTGCACCTCTTCATGCGCCTCGTCGTCCTCGTACTCGCCGCAGTCCTCGCTTCGCTCGCGCTCGCCGGCTGCGGGGGAGGCGGTGGCGACGCGGCCGACGGCAGCACGGACGTCGACCAGCTCCTGCAGGACACGTTCTCCGGCACCAAGGAGATCTCGTCCGGCCGCATCGACGCGTCCGTCGACGTGAAGGCCGACGGCACCGTCGCCATGAACCTCACCGGCCCGTTCCAGAGCACGGGCGAGGGCAAGCTGCCCAAGCTCGCGCTCGAGGCGTCGTTCGAGGGCGAGGGCGAGAGCGTGTCGGGCGGCGTGACCTCGACCGGCGACCAGGGCTTCGTCGGCTTCGGCGGCACCCAGTACGAGATCGCCGGCCCGGTCTACGAGCAGTTCAAGGCCGGCTACGAGCAGTCCGCCGAGCAGGGCGCGCAGAAGAACCAGTCGCTCGCCTCGCTCGGCATGGACCCGCGCCGCTGGCTCACCAACGCCCGCAACGCGGGCGAGGCGAAGGTCGGCGACACCGACACGGTGAAGATCACGGGCGACGTCGACGTGCCCAAGCTGCTCGACGACGTCAACCGCGCCCTGGAGCGGATCCGCTCGCTCGGCGTGCAGGGCTCGGACCAGCTGCCCGACCGCCTCACCGACGCCGAGCGCAAGCAGGTGACCGACGCCGTCGACGACCTCAGCGTCGAGATCTACACGGGCGCCGACGACCGCATCCTGCGCCGCATGGTGGTCGCCCTGCGCGCCCAGGGCGAGCAGGCGTCGCAGGCCGCCGACGTGCGGCTCGACCTGCAGCTGCTCGACGTCAACGAGGACCAGGACATCGAGGCGCCGGGCGACGCGAAGCCGTTCAACGAGCTCGTGAAGAAGGCGCAGTCGCTCGGGCTGGGGAACCTCGGCTCGTTGGGAGCCGGCGCGGGCGGCGGTGGCGGCGCGACGAGCCAGGCGAACGTCGAGAAGTACTCGCAGTGCATCCAGGATGCGCAGGGCGACAACGCCAAGATCCGCAAGTGCGCGGACCTCCTCACGACGCCGTAGCGACGATCCGCCCATAATCCGCCGATGACGACCGACGCGGGGGGCTCGTTCAACCTGCGGCGCTTCCTCCTGAGCGGGGAGGGCTGGCCGTATCTGCTGGTGCCGTTCATCGTCGTCGCGATCGTGCTCGAGCTGGCGCACGCGTCGGCGACGTTGATCTTCGTCACCTCGGCGCTCGGCGTCATCCCAACCGCCGCGCTCATGGGGCGCGCGACGGAGGAGCTGGCCGCCCGCTCGGGGCCGGGCATCGGCGGGTTCCTGAACGTCACGTTCGGCAACGCGCCGGAGATCATCATCGCGTTCTTCGCGCTCAACGAGGGCCTGCAGGAGGTCGTCAAGGCCTCGCTCGTGGGCTCGATCCTCGGCAACATCCTGCTCGTCATGGGCGCCGCCATGCTGGTCGGCGGCCGCAAGCGCGAACGGCAGTTCTTCGACCGGACGGCGGCCAACACGCAGTCGCTGATGCTGCTCCTGGCCTCCGTGGCGCTCGTCATGCCGGCCATCTACGAGCTCGTGATCGGCGGCTCGCTGCCGAGCCCGACCGCGGAGTCCATGCAGTTCCCCAGCGACCTCGAGACGATGTCGGCGGCCGTGGCCGTCGTGCTGCTGCTGTCGTACGCCGCCGGGCTGCTCTTCTCGCTGCGCACGCACCGGGCCCTCTTCAACCCGGTGAGCGAGGGCGGCGAGCACGACGGGGAGCCGTGGTCGGTCCGCCGCGCCGTGATCTCGCTGGCCGTGGCGGGCGTGGCCGTCGGCGTCATGTCCGAGATCCTCGTCGGGTCGATCAGCGAGGCCTCCGAGTCGATCGGCCTGTCGCCCTTCTTCGTCGGCATCATCGTCGTCGCCATCGTCGGCAACGCTGCCGAGCACTGGGTCGCGATCTACTTCGCGGCGCGCGACAAGATGGACCTCGCCGTGAACATCGCGATCGGCTCGAGCGCCCAGATCGCGCTGTTCGCCGCGCCGCTGCTCGTGCTCATCTCGTTCGTCGTCGGGCCGTTCCCGATGGCGCTCGTGTTCAACGGCCTCGAGCTGGGCGCCATCTTGATGGCGATCCTGGTCGCCAACCAGGTCACCCAGGAGGGTGAATCGACCTGGTTCGAGGGCTTTCAGCTGCTAGCTGTGTATGTGGTGCTGGGGCTCGTGTTCTACTTCGTCGAATGACCTTCGGCTTCATCAGCGGGCCGGGTCCGTGGCTGGTCCTCGCCCTCGTGACCGTCGTGCTGCTGGCGGTCGACCTCAAGCTGTTCGCGCGCGGCCGCGAGCCGACGTTCCGCGAGGGCGCCATCTGGTCCGTCGGCTGGCTTGTGCTCGCGCTGCTCGTGGCGCCCGTCGTGTGGCTGCTGTCGAACGGCGACGACGCGCTCACGTACGTGACCGTCTACTTCATCGAGCGCTCGCTGTCGCTCGACAACCTGTTCGTCTTCCTGCTCCTCTTCAGCTACTTCGGCGTCCCCGAGGAGCACCGCGCCAACCTCCTGTTCTGGGGCATCGTCGCGGCGCTCGTGCTTCGCGGCCTGGCGATCCTCGGCGGCCTGGCGCTGATCGAGCAGTTCCACTTCGTCATCTACATCCTCGGCGTGCTGCTGCTCGTGCTCGCGTGGCGGATCCTGCGCGGCGTCGAGGAGGGCGTCGACCCGGACAAGAACCTGATCGTCCGCGGCGTCCGCAAGGTCTTCCCCGTGGCAGGTGAGTTTCACGGCCACCACTGGTTCGTGACGCTCGACAGCAAGCGCTACGCGACGCCGATCTTCGTCTGCCTGGCCGCCATCGTGGCCGCCGACATCGCGTTTGCGGTCGACTCGATCCCCGCCGCGTTCGCGATCACGCGCGACTCCGTGCTGATCTGGATGGCCAACATCTTCGCCCTGCTCGGCCTGCGGGCGCTGTTCGTGCTCGTCGAGGGGCTGATCCGCCGCTTCCGCTTCCTCGACGAGACGATCGCGGTCGTGCTCGCGCTGGTGGCGGTCAAGCTGCTGATCGAGGACTTCTACAAGGTGAGCCCGGAGGGCTCGCTGCTGATGGTGGCGATCGCGTTCGCGATCGGCATCGGCGCCTCGCTGATCGCCGACGCGCGCGATCCGGACGCCGACATCAAGCGCGCCGAGCGGGCGAACCGCACGACGGCCTCGAGCTCGGACGCCGAGCGCGAGCCGGAGCCCGCGACGCGCGACTGATCAGGCCGCCGCCAGCTCGTGGCGTCCGCTGCGGATCCCGAGGACCGCCAGCAGGGCGGCCAGCGAGAAGGTGACCAGGCCGGCGATCAGGGCGCGCAAGCCCGCGGGCTCGAGGAACGGGACCTCGGCGCCGGCGCTGAGCTCGACGTCGACCCCGCGAGTGGCGTCGGCGTTCATGACGACGACCGACCAGTTGCCGTGCTCGACGTCCCAGGTGAGCGTCTGGTCGCCCGCACCCTGCGCGGAGGCGACCCAGAAGCGCTCGTCGGGGGGAGCGGCGGGGCGACGGGAGCCCGCCGACTCGCGGTACTCGGCCTCGAACGGGTCGCGGCCGGTGGAGATGTACCCGTCGTCGTCCTTCTTGGAGTCAGCCCACAGCAGCCCGCCGCCGGCGGCGAGGAGGCCGAGCGAGACGAGCCCGAGGACAGCGGCGGCGACGAGGGCGACGATGCGAGCGGGCATGGATCGAGCTGCCGCGCGCGTGGCGGGCCGGCATCCGGGCCAGCAGGCGTCCCAGGGGTGCGGCTGGCCGCGATCGCGGCGGCTCAGCCGAGCTCGCGCAGCCGCCGCTCGGTCTCGGCCTCCACGTCGAGCGCTGGCTCGCCGCGAGCGAGGCGGCGCGCGTTGCGGGCTTCGACGAGCGCGCGGACGTCGTCGCGCAGCTCGGGGCCGGCGGGCGGGGCGGTCAGCGCGCGCAGCTCGGCCTCGACGTCCTGCGGCGGCTCGCCGCGGGCGGCTCGACGGGCGTTGCGGGCCTCGAGCATCTGGCGGATCTCGGCCTCGCGCTCCGCGGCGGCTGCCGCGGGCGGGACCGGGTCGCGGCGGGCCGGGCGATCGTCGCCGATCGACAGGCCGCCGCGGCCGATCCGGTCGTAGGAGCCGCTGCTCGTGACCAACGCCCAGACGGCCACCACGGCGGCGACGCCCACGACGACGAAGAGCACGATCGCGAACGCGTCCGCCATCCGGCCATTGTGACCGGTTGGATGTTGTCGCCGACCGGCAGGAGGGGTACCCTCAGATCAGCTGTTGACTGACCAGTCAATCTGGGAGCTCGAGAACCGATGGTGGACTTCACGCTGACCGACGAGCAGAAGGCGCTCCGGGAGATGGCGCACGACTTCGCGGAGAAGGAGATCCGGCCGGTCGCCTGGGAGTACGACCGCGACAGCACGTGGCCCGACGCGGTGATGCGCAACGCCTGGGAGCTCGGCCTCATGAACACGCACGTGTCGGAGGAGTACGGCGGTCCCGGCGCCTCCTACTTCGAGGGCACGCTGATCGAGGAGGAGCTGTCCTGGGGCTGCTCCGGCATCGCGACCTCGATCGGCGCCAACGGCCTCGCCGCTGCGCCGCTCGCGCTGGCGGGCTCCGAGGTGCTCAAGAGGCGCTACCTCGGGATGCTGACCGAGGACTACAAGCTCGCCTCGTTCTGCCTCACGGAGCCCGACGCGGGCTCGGACGTGTCCGGGATGCGCACGACGGCCGTCCGCAAGGGCGACAAGTACGTCATCAACGGCTCCAAGTGCTTCATCACCAACGGCGGCTACGCCGACTGGTACTCGGTCTACGCCAAGACCGACAAGGACGCCGGCCACCGCGGGATCTCCTGCTTCATCGTGCCCCGTGACGACACCGTCACGGTGGACAAGAAGGAGGACAAGATGGGCCAGCGGGCGTCCAACACCGCGACCATCACCTTCAACAACACCGAGATCCCGGCCGACCACCTGATCGGCGAGGAGAACCGCGGCTTCAAGATCGCGATGATGACGCTCGACCGCACGCGTCCGGGTGTCGCGGCCATGGCCACCGGCATCGCGCGCGCGGCGTTCGAGTTCGCCACGAACTACTCGAAGGAGCGGGTCCAGTTCGGCGTGCCGATCGCCATGCATCAGGCGATCCAGTTCATGATCGCCGACATGGCGACCAAGGTGCACCTCGCGCGGCTCGCCACCTGGAACTCGGCGGTGCTGCTCGACCAGGGGCGCCGCAACACGATCGAGTCCTCGCACGCCAAGCGCTTCGCCGCCGACACCGCGATGGAGGTCTCCACGGACGCCGTGCAGGTCTACGGCGGCTACGGGTTCATCAAGGACTACCCGGTCGAGAAGCTGATGCGCGACGCGAAGATCATGCAGCTCTACGAGGGCACCTCGCAGATCCAGCGGCTCGTGATCGCCCGCGAGACGCTGCTGCCGCGCCGGGTCGAGGAACCGGCCGCCGTCTGACCCTCGCGGGATAGCGTGGGCCCGCATGGGCCCACTGCGCCATGCGACCGCGGGAGCGCGGCGTTACGGCGCGCTGCTCGCGCTGCCGGGCGCCCGCGGGCCGGTGCTCGCGTCGGCGCTCGGCTCGCTGCCGATCGGCATGTACGCGCTGGCGATCATCCTGCTGGCGCGGGAGGCGACCGGCTCGTTCGCCGACGCGGGGCGGGTCGTAGGCGCGTTCGGGCTCGCGAACGCGGTCGGCGCCGTCGCGCAGGGCCGCCTCATGGACCGGCTCGGACAGCCGCGCGTGCTGCTGGCGGCGGTGGCCGGGCACCTGGTCGCGCTGGTGGCGCTCGTGGTCGCGGCGCAGGAGCGCGCCCCCACCTGGGCGCTGGCGGTCTGCGCCGCGGCCGGCGGTGCGTGCCTGCCTCAGGTGCCGGCGGCCATGCGGTCGCTCTGGGGCGCGCTGGTCTCGGATCCGGAGCAGCGGGCCACGGCCTACGCGCTGGTGGCGATCGCCTTCGAGGTGGCCGTCACCACCGCCCCGGCCATCGTCGCCGGCATCGTGGCGCTGGCCTCGCCCGCGGCCGCGGTGCTCGCCGCCGCCACCCTCGCGACGGCGGGAGCGGTCGGCTTCGCGGCCACCGCGGGGGCGCGCGGCTGGCGCGGCGAGCGGCACGAGGTCGGGTGGCTCGGCCCGCTCACCGCCCCCGGCATGCGCACGGTGTTCACCGTCCTGGCGGCCTTCGGCGCCGCCATGGGCATGCTGCAGGTCGCGCTCCCGGCCTTCGGAGCCGAGCGCGGGTCGGCTGAGGAGGGCGGCCTGCTGCTCGCCGCGCTGTCCGGCGGCAGCCTGATCGGCGGACTCGTGTACGGGGCGCGGCCGTGGCCGGGCACGCTGCCGCGCCGGCTCGTCGTGCTGCTGCTCGGCCTCGCGGCCGGCTGCGCGCTGCTCGCCGTCGCCCAGAGCTACGCGGTGCTGGCGGTGCTGCTCGTGCTCGCCGGGATGCTGATCGCGCCCGTCGTCGTGGTCGGCTCGACGCTGCTCGACACGGTTGCGCCACCCGGCACGGCCACCGAGGCGTTCGCGGTGATGATCATGGGCATCGTTGCCGGCAACGCGGCCGGCAACGCGCTGGCCGGCGCGGTGGTCGACGCGGCCTCCTACGAGGCGGCGGTCCTGTGCGCGGCGGCCCTCGCCGTGCTCGGCGCCGCGATCAGCCTGGCTCGCCGGAGGTCGCTGGCGCGTCCTCCCGCACGATGAGCAGGCTCGTCGGCGAGTGGTGGGAGAGCTTGCTGGCGACCGCGCCGAGCGCGAAGCGGCGCAGCCCGCTGTTCCCGCGCGCGCCAACCACGATCAGCTCGGCGCCCTGCTCGTCGGCGATCTCGATCAGCGTGTTGGCGGGGTCGCCCTCGCGGACGTGGTTCTCGACCGTGAAGCCCACCTCCTCGAACCGCCGCTCGTCCCGAGCGACGACGTCCGAGGCGACGCCGCGCATGCTGACCTGTTCGACCTTGGCGCTGAGCCCGAGCCGCTCGAGCGTGGACCGGCCGGGGAAGGCGCACACGAGGTGGATCGTGGCGTCGCTGTCCTTGGCGAGCTCGATGACCTTCTGGACGGCCGCTGCGGCTCCCGGCGAGCCGTCGGTGCCCACGACGATGGCGTTCATGGCGCGAGCCTATCCTCGCGAGATGGGTCGCGCGAGCGCGAGCACGATCGTCCCGGGCCGGCTCGCCGAGGCGGAGGCCCTCTGGTACGACCCCCACCGGTGGCCGTCGTGGGTCGACGGCTTCGGCCACCTGGTCAAGCTCGAGGGCGACTGGCCGCAGGTCGGCGCGCGGCTGGTGTGGCAGTCCCCGCCCAAGGGCCGGGGCCTCGTGCAGGAGCGCGTCACCGCCTACGAGGTGCGGGCCGGGCAGACGGTGGGGGTCGAGGACGCGCGCCTCAGCGGCGTCCAGACGGTGGCCTTCGAGGCCGTCGGCGAAGAGGTCCGCGTGACGCTGGCGCTCGAGTACGAGCTGAAGCAGAGGCGCGGGTTCACGCCGCTCCTCGACAGGTTGTTCATCCGCCGTTCGATGGACGACTCGCTGCGCCGGACGCTCACCCGCTTTACCTACGAGCGGCGCGCGGAGGTCGGCTAGGGTGGCCGCATGTTCGTGTTCAAAGCAGGGGTCGTCGGGGCGGGGGTGATGGGAGGCGAGATCTCCCAGGTCATCGCCGCCGCCGGGATCCCGGTCGTGCTCAAGGACGTCGACGCGAAGCTCGTCGACGCGGGACTGCAGAAGGCGGGCGAGGTCACCCAGGGCCAGGTCGCGAAGCTCGTCGAGAAGGGCAAGCTGTCGGAGGAGCAGGCCGCCGCCCAGGCCGAGCGCACGCTCGGCCTCATCACCGGTACCACGTCCTACGACGCGTTCGGCGACGTGGACTTCGTGATCGAGGCCGTGCCGGAGAGGATGGAGATCAAGCAGGCCGTGTTCGCGGAGCTCGACGCCGCGACCCCCGGTCACGCGGTGCTCGCCTCCAACACGTCGGGGCTGTCGATCACCGAGATCGGAGACGCCACCAACCGGCCGGACAAGGTCGTCGGCTTCCACTTCTTCTGGCCCGCGTCGTACATGCGGCTGGTCGAGGTCATCGAGGGGGAGGACACCTCGCCCGAGACGACCCAGGTGGCGTCCAACTTCGCCCAGGCGATCAAGAAGATGCCGGTGCGGGCGCATGAGTGCCCGGGCTTCGTCGTCAACCGGATCCTCGTCTCCACGGCGAGCGAGATCTGGCGCTACCAGGACGAGACGGGCATCGATGTCGAGCAGCTCGACGCGTTCATCACCGAGAAGGCGCAGATGCCGATGGGCCCGTTCCGGGTCGCCGACATGTCGGGCCTCGACACGGTCGTCAAGGTCGCGCGCGACATGCGCGACGCCTACGGCGAGCGCTTCTACGTGCACCGCGGGATGGAGGAGCGCGTCGAGCGCGGCGAGCTGGGCGCCAAGACGGGGAAGGGCTTCTATGACCACGCCTGAGACGACCACGCAGATCGACGAGCGGATCGCCGACCGCTTCTCCCTCAAGGCGCTGGTCGAGGCGTGCCTGGTGGTCGAGGAGGGCATCGCGGGCGTCCGCGACATCGACCTGGGGATGATGATGGGCACGGGCATGGTGCCCGGGCCGTTCGCGCGCGCGGACTTCCGCGGGCTCGACGAGGTGCTGGCAGGGCTCGAGCACGCTGCCGACGAGTGGGGCGAGGGCTTCGAGCCGCCGCTCCTCCTGCGCCGGCTCGTCGCCCAGGGGCGCCTGGGCGCCAAGACGGGGCAGGGCTTCTATCCCTACCCGCAGCCCGAGCCCGGGTACGAGGGCGCGCCGGTCAAGCTCGACACGCGCGGCGAGGTCGCGATCCTGTGGCTCGACAACCCGCCCGCCAACTCGCTCGCCCCGGCGGTCATCGAGGCGCTCGAGGCCGCCTGGCAGGCGGTCGAGGCGGCGGACGGCGTGAAGGCGATGATCCTCGCCTCGCCGAACCCGGCGCTCTTCTGCGCGGGGGCCGACATCAAGGCGTTCACGCAGCTCGACGAGTCCGGCGGCCGTGACCTCCTCGACCGTGCCCACGCGCTCTTCCGCTCGTGGGAGCGCTCGCGGACCATGACGATCGCCGCCGTCAACGGCATGGCCCTGGGCGGCGGCTGCGAGATCGCGATGGCCTGCGACGTGCGCCTGTCCGCGTACTCGGCGTCGTTCGGCCAGCCGGAGATCAGCCTCGGGATCATCCCGGGCTTCGGCGGCACGCAGCGGCTGCCGCGGCTCGTCGGCGAGGCCAAGGCGCTCGAGATGAACACGGTCGGCGAGCCGATCTCCGCCGAGGAGGCGTACGAGTTCGGCCTCGTCAACCGGCTGGTGGCGGACCACGAGCTGTTCGACGCCGCGCTGGCGTGGGGGCGCAAGTTCGCCCGCCAGGCGCCGGTCGCGCTCGAGCAGATCAAGCGGGTGTCGCACGCCGGCGACCTCGACGAGGGGATCGAGGCCGAGAAGGCGGCGTTCATCACCGCGTTCACCTCCGAGGACGCGCGCGAGGGCATCGGCGCGTTCCTGCAGAAGCGCAACCCGGAGTTCAAGGGGCGGTGACCGCGGCCCGCGACCGCCTCGCCGAGCTGATGCGCTCGGCGAGGTCGGTCGTCGCGCTCACGGGGGCCGGCATCTCGGTTCCCTCCGGCATCCCCGACTTCCGCTCGCCCGGCACGGGCCTGTGGGCGAACGTGGACCCGATGGCGGTCGCCCACATCTCCGTCTGGCGTCGGGACCCGGAGCGCTTCTGGGGCTTCTACGGGCAGCGCTTCGCGTTGCTCGAGGGCAAGCAGCCGAACGGCGCCCACCGAGCGCTCGCGCAGCTCGACATCCCGGTCATCACGCAGAACATCGACGGCCTCCACGCCGCCGCCGGATCTCGCGACGTGATCGAGGTCCACGGCTCGATCGCAACCGCCTCCTGCCTGGCGTGCGGCGCGACGTATCCGCTGGCGGAGACTCGCCGCCGGCTGGAGGCCGGCCGCGTGCCTCGGTGTGACTGCGGCGAGGTGCTCAAGCCCGACGTCGTGCTGTTCGGCGAGCTGCTCGACGAGGCCGCGATGGCGCGGGCGTCCTCGCTGGCCGCGGGCGCCGACCTGCTGCTCTGCATCGGCTCGTCGCTCGAGGTCTATCCGGTCGCCGGGCTGCCCGAGCTGACCCTGGAGCGCGGGGGGCGGCTGGCCGTGGTCACGCGGAGCTCGACGCCGTTCGATCGGTTTGCCGAGGTGCGGCTCGATGGGGACGTGGAGGACGAGCTCTCCGCGGTTGTGGCGGCGGTGTGAGGCGAACGTCAACGGCGGCTGGGTGGGGAGGGTGTGGGAGCCGGCCGCGGGTCGGGGAATACGGTGCATCTCGGTGCGCCCCTCAACACCGACATGCACTTTTCTCCCCGTCTAGAGGAGAAAAGTGCACACGGGCGACCGGGCGATCATCGAGTTGCACGAAACTCCCCGACCTGCCGCATCCCTACCCAGCCGCCGGTGACGTCCGCTGGCGTCACCCCGCCGCAGCAAGCCGCGCGCGCAAGGCCGCCTCGAGCCGCTCCAGCGGCCGCTCGACGGCCTCAGCCTCGACGGCGCCCGCCAGAGCCGCGTCCGAAGCGGCCGCCACGGCCGGGCGCAGCCCGGCCAGCTCCTCCAGCCGCGCCGCCAGATCCCCGACGTCGCGCCACGCGGCAAGCTCCGCCACCGAGGCCTCAAATGCCACCCGCAGCTGCAGCGCCGCCTCCCGCGCGCGCCCGTGATCGAGGTCGCCCCGCGCCCTCAGGGCCAGCTCCTCGCACGCCAGCGGCACGTCGCGCCCGCTGAGCACGGCGGCGACGCGCTCCTGCGGCGCCAGGAGCGCCGACCGCAGCGCCGCCGGCTCGGGGCGGGGCAGCTCGCGCGCCGCCTCCCAGTCGCCGTCGGCGACCTGCTCGCCGGTGCCGTAGCCAACCCGGAAGGCGGTCGCCCGGACCGGGTCGGCGTCGGCCACCCACGGGTCCGCGCTCGCCACGCGGTGCGCGGCCACGGCGCGATTCAGGAGCGCGAGCGCGGCGCCGGTCACGCGCGCCCGATCGTCGCCGGCGGCCTGCTCAAGCCACGCGTCGGCGTTCTCGAGCTCGCCCAGCGGGGCCGCCTCGATGACCGTCGCGCGGGTGATCTCCACGGCGGCGGGGTCCGCCGCCGCTCGCCGCACTCGGCCCTCGCGCCGCGAGCGCCGGCGCGGCGCCGCGAGGCCGCTGACGACCAGCACCTGCTGCGCGTCGTCGCCCGCGAAGCGGCGGACGACGTAGCGCCCGGGGTCGGGCCCGAGGCGCCCGGGGAACTCCCACTGGACGAAGCCGAAGCGCGTCAGGGCGGCGAGGCTACTCGCCCTGGTGCGAGACCGACGCCTGGCGCGTCGCCTTCAGCGCGTACTTGGAGGGCGTGCGGCTGACCTTCGGGTTCCGGATCTCGCCCAGCCGGTCGATCAGCTTGATCCACTGCTTCGGCTTGAGGATCGCGTTGATCTGCTTGGCCATCTTCGCGTTGGTCGCGTAGAGCGGCTGGAACCCGACGTGGATGTGGTCGTGATGGTCGCCCATCGCGAACGTGTTCGTCGCCCCGTCGAACTTCATCAGCGAGATGATCTGGGCCGGCTCCATCGTGCCCTGCAGCGTCAGCAGTCGCTGGATCGTCAGCTCGGTGATCGAGCCGGGCCCCTGCGTCCCCGGGGAGATCGTGATGCCGTTGATGGCGGCGATGTCGACCGCGTTGCCGGACGAGTGGTGCGAGACATTGCCGGACGCCGTGTAGTAGCCGTGCCCGCAGTGCAGGGAGCTGACCGTGGGGCGCAGGCCCGACGCCGCCAGGAACTCGAGCGTGGCCAGCACCCGGCGGTCGATTCCGCCGCTGCGGATGTCGCGCCGCCCGCACTCATAGATGTCGATCTGCGGGTTGGAGAGCACCCGCGCGATCAGCGCCTCCTTGCTCATGAGCAGGATCTGGCCGATCGACGGGTTGGCGGCGTCGCGCCCGAAGAACGGGTTCTTGCCGGCCGCGCGGTAGCTCTCGGTCGACTCGAGCAGCTTCCAGCCGTCGAGGATCGGCTTCGGGTCGATCGTCGGGGCGCCGCGGCCCGCCGGCCGGATCTTGAACAGCAGATGCGGGGCGCCGCGGTCGACGCGCCCGATACGGCCGAGCACGGTGCCGGCCACCACGCGGCTACCGGGGCGCAGCCGCTTGAGCTTGATCTCGTCGCGATCGAGGCCGAGGACGCGGCGGAAGTAGCCGCCGAACCTTTGCCAGCCGTCGATCGTGCCGGTGCGCTCGAACTCCTGCTGGGCGCCGCCGGCCGCCGCCGAGTTCGGTCGCTCGGGGTTGGCGAACAGGCGCTGCTTGGCGGGCGAGGCGGGCTTCTGGCGGCCCTTCGGCGCGGCCTTGCGTGCGAGCTCCCGCTTGGGCGCGCGAGCGGCGGGCCGGTCGGTCGACGACGCGGCCTGGGCCGGCGCGGCGTCCGCCTTCGGGAGCGCGAGCTCGCGCTTGATCTCCGCCTCGGTCACCTGGCGTGGCTTCGGCGCCGGGTAGCGCTTGGCGACGCTGCCCAGGTGCCCATACGTGTACGTGTTGCCGTACACGTCCTGCAGCACGACGAAGTTGCCGAGCCGCCGGTTGGAGCCGACGCGCAGGACGCGGCCGTCGTTGACGGCGATCACG
Source organism: Solirubrobacteraceae bacterium (assembly GCA_036257565.1). Lineage (GTDB taxonomy): Bacteria > Actinomycetota > Thermoleophilia > Solirubrobacterales > Solirubrobacteraceae > DASSUW01. The sequence continues at coordinate 141,542 of DATAFH010000085.1, forward strand.
CGCGAGCCCGCGCGCGTGAAGACCTTGATGTCGCGGCGCGCGGTGGGCTCGACCACCATCGCGGCGTTGCCGCTGCGCACGCGCTTGGCGCGCCGCTCGAGCTGGCCCGCGTACTTGGCCTTGGCGAGCACCGGGAAGCGGCCCTGCGTGAGGCCGGTGAGTGAGCCGACGAGGTTGGCCGGCATGCCGCCGATGACCTGGGCGCGCAGCAGCACCGAGTCGACGTACCAGTTCGCGTGGTTGTAGGCGAACACGGCCCGGCGGATGTCGGTATCGGCGCCGGCCGCACGCAGGTAGCGGGCGGCGGCGAAGATGGCGTCCACGGGGTTGTACGGGTCGGCCTTGCCGTCGCCGTTGGCGTCGACGCCGTAGGCGCGCCAGGTCGGGGGCATGAACTGCATCCACCCGAGAGCCCCCGCCGAGCTCACGTTGAGGTTGCGGCCGTAGTCGGTCTCGATCTCGTTGATCGCGGCCAGGATCTCCCAGCGCACGCCGTACTGGATGCCGGCCGCCTGGTAGATCGGAAGCAGGAACGGCGGCACCCGGAACTTGTCGATGAAGAAGTTCGGGACGCCGATACGGGCGGGGCCGGGCGTCGAGAGCGAGAACGTCGGGTTGGCCGGCGTCGGCGTGCCGTCGGCGCGCTGCGCGCGGGTGACGGCGTTGTCGGGCGTCGCCTTCGCGCGCGCCTTCTGCTTCACGCGGCCCGTGGCGCTCTCCACGTTGCCGCCCGCACGGTTCACCGGGCTCTCGTCGCCGTAGGTCGAGCCGCTCCCGCCGCGGCTGTTCCCGGTGCCGCCGCCGGCGGTCCCGCCGCCGCCGCTGGGTGCGCCCTCGTCGCCGTCGGTCTTCTTCGGAACCTTGGGCGCCTTGACCTGCGGGACCGCCGGGGCGGTCGGGGTCGCGGGCACGGTCGGGACGGCGGTCGGCGTGGCCACGGGGCCGAGGTCGACGACCGACTTGACGGGCGCCGGGAGGCCGGGAATCTGCACGGAGGAGACCGAGGCGCCCGGCGGCACGTCGACGGTGGTGTTCACGACCTGCCCGGTCACGAGCGTCACCTGGACGCGATGCACCTCGGCCGAGGCAGAGGTCGCGAGGATGCCCGCGTACAGTGCGGCGGCGAACAGCGCAATGAGCAGCTTTCGGCCTGTCATCCCCTTGTCGAGTCCCCTGCCATGTCCCCCACGGGGGCCCGACACGCCCCTCGCACCGGCGAAGTGACCCCTCGAACGAGCTTTGAGGCTATCGATCCCATCGGGCAACGTGCTCTCTCGAACGATTAAGCATGCATTCTCTTGCGATGATTCGTTGCAGTTCCTAAATGTTGTCCGTGCCCTCAGCCTCTAGACGAGGTTGAGGTTGGTCCCGAAACCACCTGGGAGATGACCATGGAAGACGAAGAGACCCCGAGCGGGCTCCGCGACCGGATCGCCCGCCAGGGCGAGGACGCGCTGGGCAAGATCGCCCAGGAGCTGCTCGAGAACTCGCTCGTGAACTCGGCGCTCACCCGCGCCTTCGAGGCGCGGGAGCGGGCGACGCAGGCCCAGGAGGCAGCGCTGGGGGCGCTCAACATCCCGTCGGCGGCGGATGTGGAGCGGCTCACGCGCCGGCTGCGATCGGTATCGCAGCGGATGGAGGGCATCGAGGAGGCCGTCGATCGGCTCGACGAGCGGCTCGCGGGGATGGCGCAGCCGGCCGGCGCGCTCGACGAGCGGCTGGGGGCGGTCGAGGACCAGCTGTCCAAGCTCTCGCTCGAGATCTCGAACCTCGCCTCGGCGCTCGACGCCAATCCCCTGGCGCAGCCGCGCGAGCAGGAGCGCCTGAAGGTCGACGAGCCGGCCCCGGCGCCCAAGCGGCAGACGACGAGGAAGAAGTCCTAGGCCAGCGCCGCCGCGCCCACGCGACCGAGCTCGGCCTCGGCCGACTCGAGCCCCTCAGGATCGATCCGGCGGCCGCCGGCCTCGGCGATGGCCAGGACGCAGGCCGCCCGTGCGCCGCGCCGTGCAGCGACCGCGAACAGCGCGGCCGTGGAGAGGTCGGTCGCGATCGCGCCGGCCGGCGGCGGGGGGGCGCCGTAGTGGAGGTCCGCCGACGCGACGCTGCCCACGACCGCCCCGTTGCCTTCGGCCAGCAGCGCCGCGAGCAGGTCGGGGTCCGCGGCCAACGGCTCGGTGGCGCCCAGCGCCCGGCTCGCGCCGTCGCCGGGGTGCACCGTCTCCGCGATGACCAGCGAGCCGAGCGGCAGTGCGCCGTTCGCGGCGCCGCCGGTCCCGATCCGCACCAGCCGCCGCGCGCCGAGCTCGATCAGCTCCTCGACGACGATCGCGGTGCTCGGCCCGCCCAGCCCGGTGCTCTGGACGGTCAGCGGCTCGCCGTCCGGCGCGAGGCCGGTATAGCCCCACAGCCCGCGGTGGTGGTTGAGCATCTTCGGCGCGTCGACGAGCTGCTGCGCGAGCCGCAGCGCGCGACCGGGATCGCCGGGCAGGAGCACGCGCTCGGCGACGGCGGCATGCGGGCGTAGGTGCGTCACGCGCAGTGAGATTAGAGTTGCACCATGGCGAAGAAGAAGAACAAGAAGGACAAGCAGGACACGACGACGTCCGACACGGTCGAGGCCGTGCGCGCGGCGATCGAGCGTACGTTCCACGCCACGAGCGAGGGCGCGTCGGGGACGACGCGCCAGCTGATCGACGAGGTCACGCACGCGGCCGGGCGCATCCGCGCCACGATGGAGGAGCTGCGCGTGCTCGAGGACGTCAAGGGCCTGCGGTCCGAGATCGAGGCCCTCAGCCGGCGCGTTGCGGCGCTCGAGGCCGAGGTGGCCAAGCCCGCCCCGCGCAGCACCTCCCGCTCGCGGTCGACGCGCGCGGCGAGCTCGCGCTCGAGCTCCGGCACCCAGGCCAAGCCCGCCGGCACCAAGGCGTCGTCGAGCGCCAAGCCCCGCTCCACGCGCTCGCGCTCCACGCGGTCGAGGCCCTCGTCGTCCGGCGGCTCGTCGGGCTCGTCCTCCTGAGCCATGGGCGCCCGGTTCACGTCGGAGAAGGAGTTCCGGACCGTGATCGACCAGGTGTTCGCGATGATGGACGAGGATCCCGACATGGGGCCGAAGCTGCGTGACGCCGACGTGCCGCAGCGCTTCGAGTTCAATGACCTCGATCTCGTCGTGAACATCCGCGCGGCTCGCCCTGGCGAGGACGGGAACCTCCACTGGGAGTGGTCCGACGACGTGGACTGGGAGCCCAAGGTGAAGATGGAGATGTCCTCGGAGACGGCGAACCGCTACTTCCAGGGTAAGGAGAACGTCGCGATCGCGCTCGCCCGCCGGCGCATCAAGTCGGGCGGCGACGTGAAGGCCGCGCTCAGCCTGATCCCGATCACCAAGCCGATCTACGCCCGCTACCGCGAGTTCCTCGAGGCCGAGTATCCGCACCTTACGGTCTGACTACGCACCGCGGTTTGACACTCTCGGGTTCGCGCGATAGACCTTGCAGCACCTGAACCAGGCAACAGGCCGGGAAGTGGGTGGCCTTCGAGCCGCCCGCAAGGCGTCGCCGCAAGACGAACGCCGCCGGCCGAGGCAGCGGGCCGCATTGCCCGCAAAGCGGCGGGACCACGACCGCGGTCCCGCCGCTCTTCCTTTAAGGCCGTGCTGACGCAGGTCGAGGGGCGCGCGCGGGAGCTGCTGGATCCCGGCCACCCGCTCGTGGTGCTGCTCTCCGGCGGCCGCGACTCCGTCTGCCTGCTCGACCTCGCGGTGCGTTTCGCAGGCCCCGTCACCGCGTTGCACGTCAACTACGGGCTGCGTCCGGGGGCGGACGGCGACGAGGTGTTCTGCGCCGAGCTGTGCGAGCGGCTCGGCGTCGGCCTCGACTCGGTGCGGGCCGGCCCGCCGGCCGGCAACGTGCAGGCGTGGGCGCGCGAGCTGCGCTATGCCGAGGCCGAGCGGCTCGCGCGGCCGCTCGACGCGCTGGTGGCCACGGGCCACACGGCGACCGACCAGGTCGAGACGGTGCTCTACCGGCTCGCGGCCTCGCCGGGGAGGCGGGCGCTGCTGGGCATGCGGGCGCGAGAGGGGCGCGTCGTGCGGCCACTGCTCGGCAGCACACGCGAGGAGACGGCCGGGTACTGCCGCGAGCGCGGGCTCGCGTGGCGCGAGGACCCGACGAACGAGAGCGACGCGTACGCGCGCGGGCGCGTGCGTCATGGCCTGGTGCCCGCGCTGCGCGCCGTGCATCCCGCCGCGGACGCGAACGTGCTGCGCACGCTGGCGCTGCTGCGCGACGAGGCCGCCGTGCTCGACGAGGTCGCGGCCGCGGCCGCCGAGCCGCCCGAGGTCGCGCGGCTGGCGGCGTTGCCGCCGGCGCTGGCGCGTCTCGCCGTGCAGTGGCTGGCCGACCGGGCCGCCGGCGTGCGGGCGCCCGCGCTGGGCGGCCGGGTCGAGGAGATCCTCACGCTCGGCGCGGGGGGCGGCTCGGCGTCGCTCGACGTCGGCGGGGGCCTGCGGGCCGTGGTCGAGTACGGCGTGCTGCGCTTCGCCGCCGGCCAGCCGGCGCCCCCGCCGGCAGCGGCCGTGCTGCCGGTCCCGGGCCGCGCCGTCTACGGTGCCGGCACGCTGGCATGCGAGGAGAGCGCGGACGGGCCGCTCGACGCCGACCGGCTCGGCGCTCGCCTCGAGGCCCGGCCGTGGCGCGCGGGCGACCGCATCCGACTCCAGGCCGGCAGCCGCAGCCTGCAGGACCTGTTCACCGACCACAGGGTCCCGCGCGAGCGGCGTCCGCAGCTCCCGGTCGTGCTCGCCGAGGGCGAGGTCGCGTGGGTGGCCGGCGTCGCCACCGGCGAGCGCTTCGCCGCCACGCCCGCCAGTCGCCGCCGCGTGCGGCTCAGCTGGGACCAGGGGGTGCCCAGCGGGACATCGCTCAACACGGAATGGCGCGTTGGACGGGGGTGGGTGGGGAACCCCATCCCGAAGCGACCCAGTCTCCTAGACTGCGCGCCTCGGATGCTGCAGGACGACAAGATCGGCGAGATCCTCGTGCAGGCCGACGAGCTGCAGCACCGCATCAAGCAGATGGCGGCGGAGATCTCGCGCGACTACGCCGGCAAGGACCTGCTCCTCATCGGCGTGCTCAAAGGCGCCGTGTTCTTCCTCGCCGACCTCATGCGGCACCTCGACATGCACTGCGAGGTCGACTTCATGGCCGTGGCCTCCTACGGCTCTTCGACGGAGTCGTCGGGCGTGGTCCGGATCCTCAAGGACCTCGACGAGCCGCTGGAGGGCCGCCACGTCCTGATCGTCGAGGACATCGTCGACTCCGGGCTCACGCTGCAGTACCTCATGCGCACGCTCGAGGCCCGCGGCCCCGCGTCGCTCGAGGTGTGCGCGCTGCTCACCAAGCCGGAGCGGCGGCGAGTGGAGACGCCTGCACGCTACGTCGGTTTCGAGATCCCGGATAGGTTCGCGATCGGGTACGGGCTCGATTACGCCGAGCGCTACCGGAACCTGCCCTATGTCGCGGCTTTGACGGGGATTGCCGATTAGGGAATGAATAGGAAGCCATCCCAGACTGGCTTCCGAATCGCTACTCGACCACTGGTAGCCTTGATGGCCTTGTCCAGCAGTTTCTTCCACGCTCCTCGCGCCGGGGTGCGCCAATGAGCCGCTTCTTCAAGAGCGCTGCGTTTCCGATCATCATCGTGATCGTCCTCGCGTTCTTCGCGTCGAAGCTGATCTCGCGCTCCGACCAGGCCGAGAAGACCACGTTCTCGCAGTTCCTGACGCAGATCGACCAGCGCGGCGGCATCAAGACCGTGACGCTCGACACGAAGGACAACTCGGTCGAGGTCGTGCTGCCGAACGACAAGAAGTACGAGGTCGGCTACCCCGTCGACTACTCGGACGTCCTGGTCAACAAGCTGCGCGCGGCCGAGCAGGCCAACAACATCCAGGGCTTCGACGTCAAGCCGGCGCGCTCGAGCGTGATCCTCTCGCTGCTGACGTACGTGCTGCCCTTCCTGCTCTTCATCGGGTTCTGGATCTTCCTCATGAACCAGGTGCAAGGCGGCGGATCGAAGGTGATGTCGTTCGGCAAGTCGCGCGCCAAGCGGCTGTCGGTCGACTCGCCGAAGATCACGTTCCGTGACGTCGCGGGGGCCGACGAGGCCGTCGAGGAGCTGCACGAGATCAAGGAGTTCCTCGAGAACCCGAAGAAGTTCCAGGCGCTCGGCGCCCGGATCCCCAA
>DATAFH010000086.1:0-23438 GCA_036257565.1 Solirubrobacteraceae bacterium
GATGCCGCCGCCAAGGGTGAGGCCCGCGATGCCGGTGTGGGTGACGATCCCGCCCACCGTCGCCAGGCCGTGAAGCTGCGTCTCGCGGTCGAGCTCGCCCCAGAGCACGCCGGCCTCGGCCCTGGCGGTGCGCGCCGCCGGGTCGACCCTGATCCCCTTCATCGGCGAGACGTCGATCACGAGGCCGCCGTCGCAGAGTGCATGACCACCGACGCCGTGGCCGCCGGAGCGCACCGCCACGAGTAGATCACGCTCGCGCGCGAAGCGGACCCCCGCGACGACGTCGGCGACTCCGGTGCAGCGAGCGACACACGCGGGGCGGCGGTCGATCGCACCGTTCCAGATCGCGCGCGCGGCGTCGTAGCCTTCGTCGTCAGGACCGATCACCGGGCCACGGATGGAGTCGCGCAGGCGCTCGAGGCCGGTGGTCGCCGCCAGTGTCGTCGTCTCGGTAGCCATATGGCCCACGCTAAGCGGGTGTCCTTCCACGGACTAGACCGAGTTTCGAACCAAGTGGTTCGAATTCCGAACCTGGCCAGCATCCAGGGCTAGCATTCCCGGAGGATGCGGAGCTACGCGCAGTACTGCCCGATCGCTAAGGCGAGCGAGATCCTCGGCGACCGCTGGACGCTCCTGATCGTGCGCGAGATGCTGGGCGGTGCGAGCGGGTTCAACGAGCTCCAGCGCGGACTGCCGGGGATCTCGCGCTCGGTCCTCGCCGATCGGCTTCGCTCGCTCGAGCGGGCCGAGATCGTCGAGCGACGCACCGGCCCCAAGGGGAGGACGCTGGACTATCGCCTGACGCTCGCCGGCCGGGACCTGGAGGCGGTCGTGCAGGCGATCGGCGAGTGGGGGGTGACCTGGTCGTTCACCGATCCCCGCCCCGAGGAGCTAGACCCCGACCTCTTGATCGTCTGGATGGCCCGCCACGTCGATCGTGAGCAGCTTCCCCCGGATCGCACGGTGGTCCAGTTCAACTTCCGCGACCCGGCGAAGCGCTACTGGATGGTGCTCGAGCCCTCCGAGGTCTCGGTCTGCCTCCAGCACCCCGGGTTCGACGTCAACCTCGAGGTCACGGTCGACACTGCGACCCTCTACCGCGTCTACCTGGGGCGGGCCGGGCTGGCCGGCGCGCTCCGGGCTCGCAAGCTGACTATGAGCGGCCCGAGGGCGCTTCAGCGCGGGTTCGGACGCTGGTTCGCCTGGAGCGCGTTCGCACCCGCCAGCCGGCGGGCCGACGAGCGCCGCAGGGCAGCGTCACGACTCGCGGGCCCCCACAGGGTGCGGGTCGAACAGCCGCTGCCGACGCATCCTGGCTCCAGAGCATGAGCGAGGGGAGCGTCGTCTGCGGGCTGGTCCGACCTCCGCGGACGGCTCCTGAGTTCTCGCCCGGCTCAGCTTTGGTCGGCCGTCCGCGCCGACTCGGCGCGTCCAACTCGCCGACGGATCGTTGGTCACGGTGCCCGGCTCCGGCCACTCGGACGAGATGCTCACCCTGCTGCTGACGCTCTCGGACGTCAGCGACCGGCCACGTCGTCGAGCAGCGCGGCGAGGCCGCCACCGAGGTCGTCCTGGATCTGACCGGCGGCGTCGGCGTCGACGCCACGCTGGAGTGCGTCGGCACGGACCGGGCGATGCAGACGCAGGGCCGCATCAACCCGGGCCGGGTCCTGATTGGCCTTGGCGCACCCTTGGGGATTGGCGGCGAGCGCCTGCACGAGTGGATGTTCGCCGCGAAGTCGGCGAGCGACTCCGATGCGTCCGAGACCGCCCACTTCACGCTCCCTTCGTGGGGTCACCCATCGCCGAAGCAATGCGCACCGACGTCCGCCTCGTTCCGCGGGAAGCGCACGACCAGCCCGCGGTCAACGCAATTGGTTTACGACATCGGGCGCCCGACACTGAGCCTGTAGCGCGATCGACGCGGCCGACCCGCGGTCGAGCTTTGCTCGATCCGTGGCGGGCCGCTAGGCGAGCACCTTCTCGCGTTCTGGCTCGGCCTCGGCGGCCTCTGGCCGCCCTTCCAGCGAGACGTTGGGAAGCACGCGGTCCAGCCATGCCGGCAGCCACCAGGCGCGGTCGCCGAGCAGCGTCACGACCGCGGGTGCAATGACCATGCGGACGATCAGCACGTCGATCAGGATCGCGAGGCCCAGGCCGAGGCCGAACATCTTGCCGATGAAGTCATCCCCGGTGACGAAGCCCAGGAAGACGCCGGCCATGATCAGGCCGGCGAAGACGACGACCTTGCCTATGCGGCCCATCCCGTGGATCACGCTCTGGCGCGGGTTGTCGCCCTCGTTGTAGGCCTCGTGGATCCGGCTGAGCAGGAAGACGTTGTAGTCCATGCTCAATCCGAACAGGATCGCGAAGAGCATGACCGGCAGGAAGGAGATGATCGGGATCCCGGAGTCGGAGCCGATCAGGCTCGCGCCGATGCCCTCCTGGAACACCGCCACCACCACGCCGTAGGCGGCCGCGACGGACAGCAGGTTGAAGAGCGCCGACACGAGCGGGATCCACAGCGAGCGGAACACCATCATCAGCAGCAGCACCGAGAGGCCGATCACGAGTGAGATGAACAGCGGCAGGCGCCCGGCGACCTTGTCGGTGATGTCCTCAAAAGCGGCGGTGTTGCCGCCCACGTACGCCTTCAGCGGCGTGCCTGCGGTCGCACCCGGGATGACGTCCTCCCGCAGGCGGTCGAGCAGGGCGGAGGTCCTGGCGTCCTGGGGCGCGGTGGTCGGGACGGCGAAGATCGTCGCCATCTCGCCGTCCGCGCTCACGGTCGCCGGGGGCACCGAGGCGATGCCGGGCGTGTCGGCGACCGCCCGCTGGAGGGCATTGAGTTGCCGCTCGGTGTCCGGCGCGCCCTTCGGCGTGTCGACGGCGAGCAAGAACGGGCCATTCGACCCCGGGCCGAACGCGGCGGTGAGCTGGTCGTAGGCGACGCGCTGCGTGAGCGACTCGGCCTTGTTGCCGTCGTCGGGCTGGCCGAGGCGCATCTGGGTCACCGGAGCCGCGATGACGAGCAGCAGCGCGACGCTGGCGGCGATCGACGCCCACGGGCGGCGGGTGACGGTCTCGCCCCAGCGGGCGAAGGCGGGCGATGACCGGACGTGTTCCGGCTTCTTCGGCACCAGCCTGCGGCCGAGGGCGCCGATCATGATCGGAAGGATCGTCAGCGCCGACACGACCACAGCGCCGATCGCGATCGCCGCGCCGAGACCCATCTTGCCGATGTACGGAACGCCGACCACCAGCAGGCCGGCGATCGCCACCATCACGATCATCCCTGCCGCCACGACCGTGGTCCCCGCCGTGGCGAACGTACGTGCGGCCGCATCCTGCATGCCGCCGCCCGCCGCCCGCTCCTCGCGATAGCGGCCGATGATCAGCAGCGCGTAGTCAATGCCGGCTCCGAGACCGAGCATCGACGCGATCACCGCCGCAAACGAGGGCAGGCCGAGCGGTGCCGACAGCGAGACCAACAGGATCTGGCCGATCGCGACGCCGACGAGCGCACCGATCAGCGTCGCGCCCATCGCGGCCGCCGAGCGGAACAGCAGGGTGAGCAGCATGATCGCGATCAGCACGCCGATCAGCTCGCCCACGGGCAACGTCTGCTCCGTCGCCAGGTCGATCAGGGCGCCACGCGCCTCGACCCCGACCTCGGGCTCGGCGGTCTCGCCCGCCGCGATCAGCGCCTCGCCGTCCGCCTTGTCGACTTCTCCTGGGTCCATCGAGTAGCGCACGTCCACGGAGGCAAGGCGCCCGTCCTCGGAGACCTGCCCGCCCGGCTCGAACGGGCTCGCCGCGAGCTCGACGCCGTCGAGTCCGCGTACCTTCGCAAGCGCGCCCTCGATCGCCGCCTTGGGCTCAGCATCGGAGAGCCTGCCGTCGCGGACCGTGAAGACGAGCGTCGAGTCGGCCCCACCAAACGCGGGCGAGTGAGCTTGGAAGAGATCGATCGCCTTCTGGGACTCGCTCCCTGGGAGCGAAAAGTCGTCGGTCGCATCGCCGGCGACCCCAGCGGCCAGGACCAGCAGCACCAAGACGCCGATCGCGGCCGCGAGGCTTCGCCTCCAGTGCAAGGACATGGTGCGCGCCAAGCGCGCGAGAAGCTGAGACATCCTTGACCAGACGCTTTCGTGGGTACCACGTGACCGCCACCGAACCTGACGCCAGCGAACGCGGGAGGCGCGGGCGTCTCGTGTGAGCGGATCTCACCGCGACCGCCCGTTGCCCGGGACAGCCACCGTCAGACGACACCGACCGTAGGGCACGCACGTTGCATACGCAACCTCCGTGGCAGCGGACCCCCCAACCGGGGGCGGCGACTTGGGCGAACCCGGCCATTCCGCCGCCAACAGCCATCGCGCGGCCCTCGACGACGACGTCCGAACCCGGACGAAGCGATGAGAGAGCGCGGTGTGAGTCCACTCGCCGGCCCCGCAGGAATCCCGCGCGGATGGGTGGCTTTTCGTCGTCTTGCGGGAATGCGCCTACTGACGTGCGACCGGCATTCGTGATCCCGATGAAGGCGGTGCTGACCGCGGAGCGGCCGGCGGGCTCGGAGTGGGTGTTCGAGCGCAAGCTCGACGGTATCCGTTGCCTGGCGGTCAAGGATGGCGGGCGCGCGCGGCTGTACTCGCGCAACGAGCTGTCGCTGAACGAGCGCTACGCGCCGCTGGCCGCCGCCCTGGACGCGGACCCGGCCGACGGCTTCGTCGTCGACGGTGAGGCGGTTGCGTTCGTCGGCGGTCGCGACCGGTTCGGTGGCGGTGAAGACGGCGAGCTCTTCTACTACGTGTTCGACGTGCTGTTCGCGGGCGGCCGCGACGTGCGGTCGCTCCCGCTCGAAGAACGGCGGGCCGTGCTCGAAGGCGAGCTGCGCTGGCGGGACCCGCTACGGATCACCGAGCAGATGACCGGCGACGGTGCAGCGTTGCTCGCCGACGCTTGCCGCGGCGGCTGGGAAGGGCTGATCGCCAAGCGCCGCGGCACGCCGTACATATCCACGCGCTCGCGCGACTGGCTGAAGCTCAAGTGCACGCGCGCGCAGGAGCTCGTGATCGGGGGCTTCACCGCGCCGCGCGGCTCGCGCACCGAGCTCGGCGCGTTGCTCGTCGGCCACTTCGAGGGCGACCGCTTCCGCTATGCCGGCAAGGTGGGCACCGGCTTCACCCGCGCGACGCTGCGGGAGCTGTCCGAGCAGCTCGCCCCGCTCGTGCGCGAAACGTCACCGTTCGAGCCCGAGAAGGGCATTCCGCGTGCAGCGACGTGGGTCGAGCCCAAGCTCGTGGCACAGATCGCGTTCATGGAGTGGACGCCCGACGGCCGGCTGCGCCACCCGTCCTTCCTCGGCGTGCGCTTCGACAAGCCGGCGCACGAGGTCGTGCGCGAGGAGAGCGAGACCTACTCGAACGGCGTCCGCCACGCGAAGATCCCGGATCCCGACGGGAACGCGATCGCGTTCGCCGAGCCGCCCGACGCAGGGCTTTGAAAGGAGATCGCCATGACTTCCGCTTCGACCCGTCACCCGTACCGCAGCGGACCTGCCGTGGCGCAGAACTCCACGACGCTCATCAGCGCATGAGCCCGTTCGACACCGCGCTCTCCGCACTCGACGACGCGCCCGTCTGGCTGAACTCCGAGCCGCTCACGGCCGAAGGGCTGCGCGGGCGCGTCGTCCTCGTCGACTTCTGGACCTACTCGTGCGTCAACTGGCTCCGCACGCTGCCGTACGTCAGGGCATGGCACGAGCAGCATCGCGACCACGGGCTCGTCGTCGCCGGCGTGCACGCGCCCGAGTTCGGGTTCGAGCACGACCTCGACAACGTGCGCCACGCGGTCGGCGAACTGGGCGTCGGCTACCCGGTCGTCATCGACAACGACTTCGCGATCTGGCGCTCGTTCGACAACCACTACTGGCCGGCCGTCTACCTCGTCGATCGCGACGGGCGCGTCCGGTTCCACCACTTCGGAGAGGAGGCCTACGAGGAGACCGAGCGGGCGATCCAGCGGCTGCTGGGCGTCGACGGGGAGACCGTCCGCGTCGACGCCGGCGGCCTCGCCGAGGCTGCCGACTGGGACACCCTGGGGTCTCCGGAGACCTACGTGGGCTACGCCCGCGGCGAGCGCCGCAGCAGTGCCCAGCGGGCCGACGGGCTTGCGCTCAATCGCTGGGCGCTCACCGGCGAGTGGTCGGTGGGCGAGGAGGCCGCCGTGCTCGAGGCGGCGCCCGGCTCGATCGCCTACCGCTTCCAAGCGCGCGATCTGAACCTGGTCCTCGCGCCGCGCGCCGCGGACGCGCCCGTCCGCTTCGCCGTGCGCCTCGACGGCCAGCCGCCGGGTGATGCCCGCGGCCTCGACGTCGACGGGTCCGGCGAAGGCACCGGTTCCGAGCCGCGGATGTACCAGCTCGTCCGCCAGCGAGGGGCCGCCGGCCAGCGCGCCTTCGAGATCACGTTCCGCGACCCGGGCGTGCGCGCGTACGTCTTCACCTTCGGCTGATCGACGTCGTCAGGCTCCTCGGACGGCGAGGGCGACGCCTCGGTCGACGTCCCCCGCTCCGCCGCCGCGCCGAACCCGAGGAGATCTCCTCAGCCGTCGCCTTCCTCGCCTCCGACGACGCGATCTACATGACGGGCGCCGAGCTCGCGATCGAGGGCGGCTACCTCGCTCGCTGACCGCGGTGCAGTGCGAGCACGGCCAGGGCCACCATCGCCACCACGTAGGACGTGTTCCCGGACGCGAGGTCGGAGACCAGGATCGTCCCGGCGATCGCGGTTCCGAAGGAGGAGCCGAGGTTGGAGAAGGCGCGCCGGTAGCCTGGCCCGGGTGCCGGGACCTGACGTGTATGCGTCCGCTCCGCGCGCGTGGCGGACGCGGGTCGGGTCGGTGGCCGCAGCGCGGGCGCGGGCCAGGCGGCACGCGCGGTTCGTGGAGCTCATGCTTCCGGAGGCCGGGACGCGGATCGTGGACCTCGGGTGCGGGCCGGTGGGGTTGCGGGCGTTCGCCCCCGAGCTCGACGTGACCGGCGTGGACGTGGCCGACCGCCCCGATTACCCCGGGCCGTTCGTGCAGGCCGACGCGACGAAGCCGCTCCCCTTCGCGGACGGCGAGTTCGAGATCGCGTACTCGAACAGCCTGATCGAGCACCTGCCGCCGGCCGCGCGGCCCGCGTTCGCCGCCGAGGTCAAACGCGTCGCGCGCCGCTGGTGGGTCCAGACGCCCGCCTACAGCTTCCCGATCGAGCCGCACGCGCTGCTGCCGTTCGCCCACTGGTTTCCCCCCGAGGTCCGCCGGCGCGTCTGGCGGTTCGGCGTGGCCGGCGAGTTCGAGGACATCGCGCTCCTGCGCCGCCGCGAGCTGACCGGCCTGTTCGGCGGGCCCGTGGACGCCGAGCGCCTCGGGCCGCTTGCAAAGAGCTGGATCGCCTACCGGGCGTAGCATCAACCCATGGAGGTCGTCGTCGCGCTCACGCTCTGGGGCCTGTTCGCGGCGTTCCTGATCTTCCCGCTGCTCGGCCTGCCGGAGCTCATGCGGCGCGCCGTGGCCACGCTGCTGGCCGCCGAGTTCGTCGCCTTCGGGATCTGGCACTTCGGCAGCGAGGGCTGCATCGAGCGCCCGTGCGGTGCGTTCACGGAGACCGGGCGGACCGCCGCGTCGCTCGACATCCCGGCGCTCGCCGTCCTCCTCCTGGCGCTGGCCGTCGCGATCGGCCTCCGAAGGCATAGGCTCGGGCGCCGATGAAGATCCTCGTCACCGGGTCGCGCGGCAAGGTCGGCGCCGCGACCGTCACCGCACTCCACGACGCGGGCCACGACGTGACCGCCGTCGACCTCGGGCCGCCGATCTTCGAGCGCCACCCGCCCGGCACGCCGAGCTACCGCCAGGCCGACCTCACCCGCCCCGGCGACGCATACGCGGTCGCGTACGGCCACGACGCGGTGATCCACGCCGCCGCCATCCCCGATCCCGACCACAACCCCGCGGCACGCGTGTTCGAGAACAACCTGATGGCCACGTTCAACACGCTCGAGGCCGCCGTCCGCCTCGATGTCCCCCGCTACGTGCACGTCTCGAGCGAGACCGTCCCCGGCTTCTTCTTCGCCGAGCGCCCGTTCACGGCGGAGTACGCGCCGATCGACGAGGAGCACCCGGCCCGTCCCCAGGACCCGTACGCGCTGGCCAAGCACTTCGGCGAACAGCTCATGGACGCGGCCGTCAGGCGCTCGGACATCGGGGCGATCTCGATCCGCCCGTCGTGGGTGCAGTGGGAGGGCAACTACGAGCAGAACGTCGGCCCCGTCCTGCGCGACCCGGGCGAGGCGAGCGCGAGCTTCTGGAGCTACATCGACGTCTACGACCTGGCCGACGCCCTCCGCCTGGCCGCGGAGAGCGATCTGCCGGGCCACGAGATGATGTACATCGCCTCGCCGGACAACTGCGCGAACCGCCCGCTGGCCGAGATGATCCGCCGCCACCACGGCGACGCGGTCGAGCTGCGCCCCACGGAGCGCGAGGACGCCTCAGGCACGTCGATCGCACGAGCCCGGAGGCTGATCGGCTACTCCCCCACCCGCTCCTGGCGTGACTACCTGACCGAGGACGGCACGCTGCGCCCCGAGGCCCGCGAGCGGCTCGAGCGCGGTGAGACCGGCGTGCAGCGCGGCCGCGCGGTCGGCTAGACGGGCGCCGGCTCGCGCGTGCGGGGGACGCCGGCGGCCCGGTAGGCCTCGTCCTCGTCGAGCGTCTCGGCGGCGAGCAGAGCGGCCGTCAGCGAGTCCAGCTTCTCGCGGTGCTCGCTCAGCAGGCGAGTGACGGCCTGGTGGGCGTCCTCGACGATCTGGCGCACCTCGACGTCGATCAGCTGGCGCGTGCCCTCGGAGACCTCGGAGGCCCCGGGCAGGAGCTGCCCCTGCGCCTCGCTGGGGACGACGGCGATCGGGCCGATCTCGCGGCTCATGCCCCACCGTCCCACCATCTGCCGCGCGATCGCGGTCAGCTGCTGGATGTCGGACTCCGCGCCGGCGCTGATCGAGTCGTAGACGATCTCCTCGGCCACCCGGCCCCCGAGCGCGACCCTGATGCGCGTCAGCAGGTACTCCTCGTCGAGGCTCGTGCGCTCTTCGTCGGGCGCCGAGATCGTCACGCCGAGCGACATCGTGCGCGGGATGATCGAGACCTTGCGCACCGGGTCGGCGCCCGGGGTGAGCATGCCGACCAGCGCGTGACCGGACTCGTGGTAGGCGGTGCGGCGCTTCTCCACCTCCGAGAGCACCATCCCGCGCGGCGCGCCGAGCACGATCTTCTCGAGCGAGTCCGTGAAGTCCGCCATCGTCACACGCTCGTGGTGGCGGCGCGCGGCGAGCAGCGCCGCCTCGTTGGAGAGGTTCGCGAGGTCGGCGCCGACCATCCCGGGCGTCGAGGCGGCCAGCCGCTCGAGGTCGACGTCGTCGGCCAGCGGCAGCGAGCGGGTGTGCACTTCGAGGATCTGCTCGCGACCGTCCTTGTCGGGCGGCGGCACGGTCACGCGGCGGTCGAAGCGGCCGGGGCGCAGGAGCGCAACGTCGAGGATCTCGGGCCGGTTGGTGGCGCCGAGCACGATCACTGCGGCGCTGGACTCGAAGCCGTCCATCTCGGTGAGGATCTGGTTGAGCGTCTGCTCGCGCTCGTCGTTGCCGCCGAACGTCGTGCCCGAAGAGCGGGAGCGGCCGATCGCGTCGAGCTCGTCGATGAAGATGATCGCGGGCTGGGACTCCTTGGCCTGCTTGAAGAGGTCCCGCACGCGCGAGGCACCGATGCCGACGATCGCCTCGATGAACTCGGACGCCGAGATCGAGAAGAAAGGTACCCCCGCCTCGCCCGCGACGGCCCGCGCGAGCAGCGTCTTGCCGGTGCCCGGGCGGCCCGCGAGCAGCACGCCGCGCGGGATCCGGCCCCCGAGCTTGCGGTAGCGGTCCGGGTTCTTGAGGAAGTCGACGACCTCGGTCAACTCGCCCTTCGCCTCGTCGATGCCGGCCACGTCCTTGAACGTCACGTGCGTCTGCGCGCCCTCGATGCGACGCGCCCGCGAGGCGCCGAACGCCCCGAGCGCGCTCATCTGCCCGCCGGCGGCCCGCCGCGAGAGCCACACGAACAGCGCCACGAGCAGGATCACCGGCCCGAAGCCGAGGATGAGGTTGAAGAGGAAGCCGCGGCCCTGGTTGACCGGCTCGGCCTCGATCACCACGTCGTGCTCCTGCAGCAGGCTTGAGAGCTCCTCGTTGTTGGCGAACGTGGGGATCGTGGTCTCGAAGTTCTTCGCCGGCTCGGCCTTGTTGTCCGGGTAGCGCACGTCGGCCTTGAACTCGCCGGAGACCGACTCGCCGGTGGCCGAGATCTTCGTGACGTTGTCGCGCTCGACCTGCTGGAGGAAATTCGGGTTGTACGGAATCGTCACCGACCGCTCGCGGCCGGGGGCGAACAGGGCGACGATCAGGTAGTTGAGGGCCAGGAGGACGAGCACCATGACCCAGAAGCGGCCGCCGATGCCCCGCAGCGACCGCCAGCGGCCGCCGCCCCCGTCCTCGTTGCGCGGCAGCGGCGTGCGGGGGCGGCGCTCGTGCGGGGCTTCGTCGGCCATGCCCCTCTGATGCTAGGCCACTAGAGCCATCCGGGTACCACGAAGACCATCCAGGCGATCGGCGGGGCGACGACGACCATGCTCATCCCCCACTGCATCAGCCGCTTGAACACGAAGTCGCGGCGGTCGGCCGGCGTGTTGGCCACGGTCAGCGCGCCGCTCGTGGAGAACGGGCTCGAGTCGACCACCGAGGAGGAGATCGACAGCGCGATGATGAGGCCCACGGCGCCCACCGCGCCCGTTTCCAGGAACGGCACCGCGAGCGGGATCAGCGCGCCGAGGATGCCGGTGGTCGACGCGAAGGCCGAGACGACGCCGCCCACGTAGCAGATGAGCAGCGCGGCCAGCAGCGCCGAGTTGATCTTCGCGACCTGCTCGCCCAGCCAGTCGATCGTGCCCAGCGTCTCGAGCAGACCGACGTACATGACGATGCCGCAGATCAGCAGCACGGTCGGCCAGGCGACCTTATTGACGGCGCCCTTGGTGGCCTGCGGCGAGATGAGCGACAGGATCGCGGCGATCGTCAGCGCGACGAAGCCGACGTCGACCTCGAAGGCCAGCGCCACGGCGACGAGCGACACGATGCCGATCAGCGTGAGGATCTTGTCGCGGTCGAGCTCGGGCATCTCGTCCGCGGTGACCGCGCTGCCGCCCGCCATCGGCGGCGGGCCGCCGGCGGTCGCCTTCTCTTCGACACGCCGCTCGAAGCGCGCGCTCGACTCGCCGGGCACCTCCTGCCGGCGCCCCAGCAGCTCCCGCCCGCCGAACAGGAAGAACACGATGACGCTGAGCAGCAGGTTGAAGACGAACGAGGAGACGAACAGCAGCATCGCGTTCTCGTCGAGCGCGTTGCGCTCCACCACGCCGTTGACGATGCTGCCGAAGACGCTGATCGGCGAGAACCCGCCCGCCGTGGCGCCGTTGATGATCAGCAGGCCCATGAGGACCGGGTTGATCCCGTAGGTGACGGCGAACCCGAGCCCGATCGGGGCGATGATCGCCACCGCGCCCGGGACGACGGCGCCGGAGGCGGTGAGGATGGCCGTCACCCCGAACATCACCCACGGGATGGCGGCCGTGCGGCCGCCTACGGCTCGTACCGCGGCATGGATCAGCCAGTCCACCGTCCCATTGTTCGTCGCGATCGCGAACAGGTACGTGACCCCGACGAGGATCACGAACAGATCACCGGGGAAGCCGGCGAAGATGTCGTCCTCCGAGACCCCGAGCGCCGTGCCGAGCCCGAAGGCGGCGACGATGCCGAGCACCCCCATGTTGATCGGGAGCAGCGTCGCGACTAGGAAGATGGCGACGAGGACGATGATGGACAGCAGCTCGTTGGACATCTGAACCCCCTTAGATCGCCGCCCGCACGATCTGCGCGGGATGCCGGGCCTCCCGACCCGTCCCGTGTGCGATCTGCTGGCGGCATGAGACCCCTGTCGCGGCGACCAGCGTCGCCGCTCCCTCCGTTCGCAGCGCCGGGAACAGCCGCGACTCGCCGATCCGCATCGACAGGTCGTAGTGCTCGGCCTCGAACCCGAACGACCCGGCGATCCCGCAGCAGCCGGCGTCGAGCTCCACCACCTCGGCGCCCGGGATGCGCTCGAGCAGCGCCACGGGCGCCTCCGTGCCGGCGAGCGCCTTCTGGTGGCAGTGTCCGTGGAAGACGATCCGGTCGACGATCGGTCGCAGCGGCAGCTCGGCCTCGAGCAGCAACTCCTCGACGAGCCGCGCCTGGGCGGCCACCGCCTCGGCACGCGGGTTGCCGGGCTGCAGGCTCAGGTGCTCCTCGCGCAGCGTGAGCAGGCACGACGGCTCGCAGCCGACGATCGGCACGCCGCGCTCGGCGTACGGCGCCAGCCGGTCGGTCATCGCCGCCGCCATGGCGCGCGCGCGGTCGAGCAGGCCCTTGGAGATGCTGGACCGGCCGCAGCAGCCTGTGCTCTCGAGCCGCACGCTCCAGCCCGCGGCCTCGAGCAGCTCGATCGCGGCGCGGCCGACCGTCGGCTCGGTGTACGTGGTGAACGAGTCGGCCAGGAACACGACCTCGCCGCGCGTTCCCGCCGCCGGGGCCGCCCGGCGCCGGTGCCAGCGCACGAGCGTGTCGCGCGTGAAGCGCGGCAGCGGCCGCCGCGGGTGGATCCCGAGCAGCGCGCGGAGCCGGGGCGGCGTGAGGTTCGAGAGCGGCGCGGTGGCGGACCCGAGTCGATTGAGCGTGCGGATCGAGCCGAACAGCCGCGAGCGCAGCGGCACGCCGTGGGCGTCCTGGTAGTGCGAGAGGAACTCGGCCTTGAGCGACGCCATGTCGACGCTCAGCGGGCATTCGCTCTTGCACGCCTTGCACTCGAGGCAGAGGTCGAGGATCTCGTGCAGTCGCTCGGATCCCATCGCCGCGTGCGGGTCCGGCTCGGAAAGCGCCTTGACGAGCGCGTTCGCGCGGCCGCGCGTGGCGTGCTCCTCCTCGCGCGTGGCCATGTAGGACGGGCACATGACGCCGGCGCCGGTCTTGCGACAGGCGCCGATCCGCTGGCAGCGGTCGGCCGCCCCGCGCATCCCGCCGTGCTCGGCGAACGAGAGCCGGGTCTCCAGCGTGCCGGGCGGCGGGAGGGCGGGATCGCGCAGGTCCTCGGT
Source organism: Solirubrobacteraceae bacterium (assembly GCA_036257565.1). GTDB lineage: Bacteria > Actinomycetota > Thermoleophilia > Solirubrobacterales > Solirubrobacteraceae > DASSUW01. The sequence goes on from DATAFH010000086.1 coordinate 13,268, forward strand.
GATCGGCGCCGCGTCGACCATCACCCCGGGGTTCAGGCGCCCGTGGGGGTCGAACAACGCCTTCACGCGCCGCATCGCCTCGTACAGGTCGTCGCCGAACACGCGCCGGTTGAACGCGCTGCGGGCGCGCCCGTCGCCGTGCTCGGACGAGTTCACGCCGCCGAACTCGCTCACGAGCTGAACGACCTCGTCGGCGACCGAGCGCATGGTCTCGATCCCGCCCGGCGCGGTGAGGTCTACGAACGGCCGGATGTGCAGGCAGCCGACCGAGCAATGGCCGTACCACCCGGCCTCGAGGCCGTGGCGGTCGAGGATCGCCGCGAAGGCGGCGACGTAGTCGTTGAGCCGCTCCGGGGCGACGGCGGTGTCCTCGACGAAGGCGAGCGGGCGCTTGGCGCCCGTGCTGGCCGCCATCAGCAGCCCGAGGCCGGCCTTGCGCACCTTGGTCAGCGCCTCCTGCTCGGCGGCGGTCTCGGCGCGCAGCGTGTGGTAGCCGTGGCCGTGCCGCCGCCAGGCGGCCTCGAGCCGGTCGAGGCGCTCGCCCGACTCCTCCCCGAAGAACGTCACGAACAACAGCGCGGCCGGGTCGCCCTCGAGCGTGTCCGCGAGGCGGCGGTACTCGAGCTTGGAGCGCGACAGCTCGAGGATCTTGCGGTCGATCAGCTCGACGGCGGCCGCGCCGAGCTCGAGCGCGTCGTCGGTCGCGGCGATGGCACCGGCCAGCGAGTCGAAGTGGCCGACGGCGAAGCGCTTCTCCGACGGGAGCGGCACGAGGCCGACCGTCGCCTCGGTGATCGCCACCAGCGTCCCCTCCGAGCCGGTGACGAACTTCGCGAGGTCGAACGCGCGGTCGAGCCGGTCGAGCCGGTAGCCGCCCGCCTGCCGCCAGTGCCTCGGATACCCCGTCGCGATCGCGTCGGCGTGGTCGCGCAGGATCTCCCGCAGCCCGTCGCGGATAGCCGTCGGCGCCCCGTCGCCGCCGGGCCCGAACGTCGCCCGCGAGCCGTCGGCAAGCACGACCTCGAGCTCGTGCACGTGGTCGATCGTGCAGCCGTAGACGATCGAGTGGCTGCCCGACGAGTTGTTGCCGATCATCCCGCCGATCGTGGCCCGGTTGGAGGTCGAGGTGTCCGGCCCGAAGCCGAGCCCGAGCCGCTGGGCAGCGCGGTTGAGGTCCTCCTGCACGACGCCGGGGCCCACCCGTACCCGCAGTCGCTCGGTGTCGATGTCGCCGATCGCGTCCATGTGGCGCGACGTGTCGAGCACGATGCCGCGGCCGCCGATCGTCTGGCCGGCCAGGCTCGTGCCGGCGCCGCGGGTGACGACCGGCACGTCGAAGTGGCCCGCGATCGCGATCGCAGCGGCGACGTCGTCGGCGTCGCGCGGGAACGCGGCCAGCAGCGGCTCGCGCGCGTACATGCTCGCGTCGCCGGCGTACAGCTGGCGCGTGTAGGCGTCCGCCCGCACGTCACCGCGCAGCTCGTGGCGCAGCGCAGCGGCCAGCGCGTCTGCGGCGCGCGTACGGCGCGCTGGCTGCTCGCGGATCTCGATCGCCAAAGCTCGGCTCCTCCCCCCTCACGAGCCCTGGTACCCGCGATCGCCGCGGCCTCTACCCTGGTTCGTGGTGGGACGCCACTTTCTGCAGATCCCGGGGCCGACGAACGTGCCGGACCGGGTGCTGCGCGCGATCGACGCGCCGACGATCGACCACCGCGGGCCGGCGTTCGCCGCGCTCGGGCGCGAGGTGCTCGCTGGGGCGCAGTGGGTCTTCCGGACCGAGGGCCCCGTCGTCATCTACCCGTCCTCGGGCACCGGCGCGTGGGAGGCGGCGCTGGTCAACACGCTCTCCCCCGGCGAGCGGGTGCTGGCCTTCGAGACCGGCCACTTCGCGACGCTGTGGCGGGCGATGGCCGAGCGGCTCGGGCTCGACGTCGAGTGGGTTCCCGGCGACTGGCGCCACGGCGCCGACCCGGACACGGTGGGCGCGGTCCTGCGCGCCGACCCGTCGATCCGCGCGGTGATGGTCGTGCACAACGAGACGTCGACGGGCGTCACCAGCCGCGTGCCGGAGATCCGCGCGGCGATGGACGCCGTGGGGTCGGACGCGCTGCTGCTCGTCGACACGATCTCCTCGCTGGCCTCGATCGACTATCGGCACGACGAGTGGGGCGTCGACGTGACCGTGGGGTGCTCGCAGAAGGGCCTCATGCTGCCCGCCGGCCTGGGCTTCAACGCGATCTCCGAGAAGGCCCTCGCCGCCTCGCGGACGGCGCGGCTGACGCGCTCGTACTGGGACTGGCAGCCGATCCTCGAGGCCAACCGCACGGGCTTCTGGCCGTACACGTCGGCGACGAACCTCCTGTACGGGCTGCGCGAGGCGCTCGACATGCTGCGCGAGGAAGGGCTCGAGAACGTGTTCGCCCGCCACGCGCGGCATGCCGCAGCGACGCGAGCGGCGGTCGAGGCCTGGGGCCTCGAGGTGCTGTGCCTCGACGAGCGCGAGCACTCCGGCGCGCTGACGGCGGTCCTCGTACCCGACGGCTTCGACGCCGACGAGGTGCGCCGCATCATCCTCGAGCGGTTCGACATGTCGCTCGGGGCCGGGCTCGGCAAGCTCGCGGGGACCGTGTTCCGGATCGGCCACCTGGGCGACTTCAACGACCTGATGCTGGCCGGGACGCTGTGCGGCGTGGAGATGGGCCTGCGGCTCGCGGGCGTGCCGGTCGCCGGCAGCGGCGTGGAGGCGGCGCTCGCGCTGCTCGAGCGCGACCCCGTGGCGGTGTGAGCGCGCTCGCCGGGCTCCGGGTCCTGGAGCTCACCCAGGTCATGGCCGGGCCGTTCTGCGGCCAGGTGCTGGCCGACATGGGCGCGGACGTGGTCAAGGTCGAGCCCGCCGACGGCGGCGACTCGACGCGGCGCTCCCTCGGCTTCCGCATGAAGGGCGAGGACACGGCGGCGTTCCTGGCCGTCAACCGCAACAAGCGCTCGCTCGCGCTCGACCTCAAGGACCCGCGCCACCAGGCCGTCCTCCACCGGCTCGTCCGGGACGCCGACGTGGTGCTCGAGAACTACCGTCCCGGCGTGGCGGCGCGGCTCGGCGCCGACTGGCAGACGCTCTCGGCGCTCAACCCGCGGCTCGTCTACGCCAGCGTGTCGGGCTTCGGACAGACCGGGCCGTACGCGCAGCGGCCGGGCTACGACCTGATGGCCCAGGGCCTGGCCGGGCTCATGAGCGTGACCGGCGAGCCGGACGGCGACCCGGTCAAGTGCGGCGTGCCGGTCGGCGACCTGGCGGCCGGGCTGTTCTGCGCGGTCGCGATCCTCTCGGCGGTCATCGCCCGCGAGCGGACGGGCCGCGGCCAGCGGATCGACACGTCGCTGTTCGAGTGCGCGCTGGCGCTCTCGATCTGGGAGACGGCCGAGCTGTGGGCGACGGGCCGCGTACCGCACGCGCTGGGGAGCGCGCACCGGCTCACCGCGCCCTACCAGGCGCTGCGCACGCGCGACGGGCACATCACGGTCGGCGGCAACACCGACGCGCTGTGGCGGCGGCTGTGCGACGCGATCGGCCGGCCGGAGCTGGTCGACGACCCGCGGTTCGCGACCAACGACGACCGGATGGCGAACCGGCCGGCGCTGGAGGCCGAGCTCGAGTCCGCCCTGACCGCACGCGGCACCGGCGACTGGGTCGCGGCGCTGACCGAGGCCGGCGTGCCGTGCGGGCCGATCCACGACTACCGTCAGGTGTTCGAGGACGCGCACACGCAGGCGCGCGAGATGGAGCTGCGCATCGACCATCCCGTGGAGGGCGAGATCCGCGCACTCGGCATCCCGATCAAGCTCTCGGACACACCCGGCAGCGTCCGGCTGCCGGCGCCGCTGCTCGGCGAGCACACCGCCGAGGTGCTGCGCGAGGCGGGGTTCGACGAGGCGGAGATCGCGGCGCTGTGACCGTCCATTACGAGCGGCGCGGGCCGGCCGCGTGGGTGACGTTCGACCGGCCCGAGGCGCACAACGCGATGACGTTCGAGATGTACGACGCGCTCTACGACGGCTGCGAGCGCGCGGACGCCGACGACGAGGTGCGCACGCTGGTGCTGCGCGGCGCGGGCGGCAAGGCGTTCGTGGCCGGCACCGACATCCGCCAGTTCCTCGACTTCGCGTCCGGTGAGGACGGGGTCGCCTACGAGTCGCGGATCGAGCGCGTCGTCGGCCGGCTCGAGAGCGTGCGCAAGCCGACCATCGCGCTGGTCGACGGGTTCGCGATGGGTAGCGGGATCGTGCTGGCGGTCGCCTGCGACCTGCGGATCTGCACGCCGGCCGCGAAGTTCGGGCTGCCGATCGCGCGCACCGTCGGGAACTGCTTGTCGATGGAGAACTACGCGCGGCTCGGTGCCGTCGTCGGCGAGGCGCGGGTGAAGGACATCGTGTTCACCGCGCGAGCCGTCGAGGCCGACGAGGCGCGCGCGATCGGGCTGGCCACCGAGGTGGTCGACGACGCGAAGGCACGGGTCGAGGCGCTGTGCACGCTGCTCGCCGGCCACGCGGCGGTCACCATGCGCGTGACGAAGGAGGCGCTGCGGCGGCTGCGGCCGCTCGCCCGCGGCGACGACCTGATCCGCGAGGCCTACGGCAGCGAGGAGTTCCGGCTGCGGGTCGAGGCCTTCCTCACGCGATGAGCGACGCCATCGTGTGCACGAAGTGCAGCTCGCCGTCCTCGCCGCGCGAAGGGCGGAAGCCGGTCGTCGGCCCGCCCTCCAGCTCGCGCGCCAGCGCCTTCCGGATCTCGTCCGCGGCGGCCGCCGGCGGCTCCGTCTGAGCGAGCCAAGGCTCGAGCGGTCGCCGGACGTCGCGGACGTCGACGTCGTCGGTGCCGACGAGGGCGGCGAGCTCGTCGAGCGCCAGCATGCGGGCGTGCGAGGGGTCGCGCAGGCGCTCGAGCCGGTTCTGCTCCTCGCTCGACGCCACGAGGTCGGCGATCGCGAGCCGCCCACCGGGCCGCAGGCAGCGGCGCATCTCCGCGAGCTGCACCTCCGGCTCCTCGAAGTGATGCACGGCGAAGCGCGAGACCACGACGTCGAAGCTGCCGTCGAGGAACGGCAGCGCCGCCGCGTCGCCGCGCATGAAGACGACGTTGGGCGGCGACTGTCCGCGGCCCCGCTCGAGCATCGCCACCGTCGCGTCGACCGCCACGACGGCCCGTACGGCTGGTGCCATCCGGCGTGCCACATGGCCCGTGCCGGCCGCGACGTCGAGCACCAGGTCGTCGGCGCCGAGCGGCAGCCGCTCGAACAGCCACTCCGAGTCCGTCGTGAACAGGCGGTTGAAGCGCGCATCCTCGAAGGCCGGCGCCTGTTGCGTGAAGGCACGCTCGATCCGGTCGCTCATCGTTCCGGCCAGCCTAGGGGTCGAAGTCTCAGCAGGTGGCCGAACGTTCCATTCGAGCCTCTCAGCCGCGGCTATACTCGCCCTCTCGCGCGGATGTAGCTCAGTTGGCTAGAGCGTCTGCTTGCCATGCAGAAGGTCGTGGGTTCGAGTCCCATCATCCGCTCTCGCGGAAGCCTGCCAATACTGCGGGTCTCCTCGTTCTACAGCCGGAATCGGTCTACCTCCGTCCGAGGGCAGATCGGCACCACGGGCTTCAATGGTCAGCGTCCCTAGGAGGGGTGGGGGTTTGTGGGACCGCGGCGGGGCGTCCTGATGCAGGCCGAAGTCGCACACCGACCTGGTCGCGGCGGTATTCCGCACGATCTTCGCCCAGCCTCACGTCGAGGCCGTCAGCGACACCTGGGACGAGGTCCGTGACAAGCTCACCAGGGCGTTCCCGAAGACCGGGCCGCTGATGGACGAGGCCAAGACCGAGGTCCTGGCCTTCACCGCGCTCCCGCGGGCGCACTGGCAGAAGATCTGGTCCACGAATCGCTGGAGCGGGTGAACCAGGAGATCAAGCGCCGCGCCCGTTTGGTCGGGATCTTCCCCAACCCCGCCTCGGTGATCCGGCTCGTGGGAGCGGTCCTCGCCGACATGCACGACGAATGACACGCCGGCGACCGCCGCTATCGCCGCAAGGGATCCATGGCGCTGCTCTTCCCGGACAGCGATAGTGGAGCAATCGCCTCCCGGACTCTGAGGACGGCCGAGTTGGGCCAACACCACCATCGCCGCTGGTGACACGACACAAGAGATCGACAAGCTCAGGCGAGGCGGCGACGGCCACATCGTGGTCCGTGAGCTTCTGGCGGTCGCTCATGCAACTCGACTTGATCGACGAGTTCCGCCTGGACTTGCACCCCTACGTTGCGGGCGAGGGCACCCGGCTGTTCGACGACGTCCCCAAGTCCTACCGGCTCGACCTGGTCTCCAGCACCGAGTTCAGCAACGGGACCGTCGGCCTGCACTACCGCCGGCACCGCTAAACCGGCGGCCGACTTGCACGACGAGTGGCAATCAGGCCGAGCGCCACGACCTGTCCGAGGGGTCCATGGCCCAACTCAAACCAACCTGCGATCCCGGTGGTATCGCCGCGATCGACAGCGGCGAGTGGCCTAGGCCCTAGCCCGGCCGACGGCCTCAAAGAGAGTCGGCTCGCCGCCCGGTGGGGACCATCTCCTCCACGTCGGACGTCACCGACGAGCGCAATCACAACAGCAAGCCTCGAAGCAGTAGCGCGGCCCTAGCACAGCATCGGGTCCCCTTCCGTCGGAGGCACTCGGGAGGTCTCCTTGCCGTATGCCGTTGTCCACCTCGACGCGCTCGAACGCGCGCGCCTCGACGAGGCGGGTTGGTGGAGCCCGGCCCGCCGTAGCCTCAGGATTCCTGCGTTCGGGGCGAACACTTGGACCGCGAATGCCGTGCGCGAGCCAACGTCGCACGGCGGCGCCTCGCAGTGCGGCGGCCGCCTGGAGAGCCGACGCCGAGAGGAGGCTGTCGACCTGCGCCGCAGACTCAGAGAGTCGGGGCGCCCCTCGCGAGGGGCGCCCGAACCGGACGCGTGCACGACGTCGAATTGGGAACGCGACCGATCTCGTGCGGGCCGGTTGATGCGCGGCGTACGCCGGCCGCGCCCTCGTCGAGCATCCGGTCGGCCGCGGCCAGCCCGGTGCCGATCCTGCGACCGCGCGTGCGCAGCGTGACCGGGGTCCGGGTTCGACGCTGCACGTGCGCGGGCGCGACGATCAGCCTGGCATCGATCGCGAGAACACGAATCCTGAGCAGCCGCGCGACGATCGAGGCTTCAACGAGAAGCCCTTCAGAGAGCGGCCTGCCGTCGTCGGGAACCGCGATCAGGTTCGTCGACGGTGACGTCTCCGGCGTCCGCTCGGTGGCGTGCGCTGTACTCCTCGAGTCGCTTCGACGCCCTCCCCGCCGCCGTGACGATCTGTGCGTAGCGCTCACGTCCCGCCTTGGTCCCCAGGACATACCCGGCTCCGAACATCAGCAAGGTCGTCAACCTCACCGATCGCTCGCCGTCCCCTCGATCCGCCGGCGCACTCCAGAGATCGCTGCGCTCGCCGCAGTGGCCGCTACGACGGCGGCCACCCCCGACTTAACCCCCTTGGGCGGGTGGATGTCGTCCAGCGCCGATCTGACACCCGAGGGAAGCTGTGCGTCACGGGTCGCCTTGACCACCTTCTCGAGCCGCGTCCTTCGCCGCAAAGGTCTCATGTCGATCCTCTCTGTCCGGTCGGTTCTGTCCAGGGCTAGCGTGTGGTGCGCGAGGCCCGCTTGATAGCGGAGACGAGCTCCGCCTTCGTCAGCGTCGTGCGCCCCTCGATGTCGATGGCAGCCGCGAGATCGAGCAGCTCGGCCTTCGTGTGCGACTCGAGATCGCCGTTGATCTGGCGGGTGTCCAGTCGCTGCGCGGTGTCCTCGGCGGTCGCCGCCGTGGTCTTGCCGGCCCGCTCGGCGGCTGCGACCCGCTGGTCGGCGTCCTTCGCCTGCTGTTCGGCGTCCGCAGCCAGTTGCTGCGCCTGGCGATGCGCCTCTTCGGCGGCGGCGCGGGCGGCTTGCGTGGCCTCGTCGGCCAGCTCCCTGGCCTCGGCAAGGCGCTCCCTCGCCTCCGCTACGAGCTCGCGTGCGCGTTGCTGCGTGACCTCGGCGTCGTGCTGCGCGGCCTGTGTCTGCTCCTCGGCCTCGGTCTGCCTCTCCTCGAGTTCCTCGTCGGCGTCCGCCTGGGCGTCGGCGCGCTCCTGCTGGACGTGCTCGTCGGCGGCCCGGCGCGCTTCGGCGACCGCCTGCTCGACGCGACGCTTCAGCTCGCGCTTGAGCTCTGCCAGCTCCGAGCGGTTGCTCTCCGCCACCAGGCGGGCGTGGTCAGAGCTCTGCTTAGCCTCCTCGGCTGCCGCCAGCGCCTCCTCTTCGGCCCGCTGCGCGCGCTCGGCGGCCGCGCGGGCGCGGTTCATCCGGGTCTCGACCGAATCGCCCATCGGAGCGGCATCCTCGATGGTTGCCCTGAGCTTCCGAGCGGTGTCGCGTGGCCCGGTCGCCTCGTCCGGCAGCATGCGCGACAACAGCCAGGCCGCGTTCGAGGGAAGTTCCCGCAGGCCGGTGCCGGCGCTGTCCGAGAGCCAGTGAAGTGGACGTCGTCGTGGCATGACATCTCCTTTGTTTGTGAGGGCACGTTGAGTGGCCACATCGCTGGGCCGGCGACGCGGTAGGGTTCGAAGCACCAGGGGCACTTTGAATACCGAAGTGCGGTGTACTTGCAATACCGAAGTGCGCGAACCCGCAAACATTGACGCCCGCCGACCCCCGTTCGACGCCGCCCTCGCTGCTGGCCCTGCTCGATCTGCTCGGGCGTCGCTGGGCACTGCGGATTCTCTGGGAGCTCCGGGTGGAGGCGGCGAGCTTCCAGGTGCTACACCGCCGTTGCGACTCGATGTCCACGAGCGTCCTCTCGCAACGGCTCGCCGAGCTCAGGGACGCTCAGCTGGTCGAGAAGGACCAGGCCGGGCGCTACACGCTGACCGAGGCCGGCTCACTTCTGCTCGACCGGCTCGACGGAATCGACGAGTGGACGCAGGAGTGGGCACGCACGATCCGTAGCGCAGCGGCCGAGCGGCCTCGCAGAATCAATTGACTGCTGGCTCCGACCGTCGGGTAGCCCCGCGACATGGGACGAAATCCGAATCCGTGGGAGCACGTGCCGGCGTTGGTCGGCATGGCCGCTATGGCAGGCGCGGGCGTAGGCGCGGGGAGCGCGCTGATGTTCGCGGAGCGCCGCGCCGGCGCCCAGGACCGCGAGCTCGAATCGCTTGCCCACCGGGTCACCTCGCTGGAGGCCCTAAGCGAGCGTGTGACGCGGTTAGAGAGAGAATCCCGGAGCTCTGCGCGGCGCTCCAACGCAGCCTGACCCACGCCCACTCTGATTGATGCGGTAGTGGCTACGCACAGTTCTCCTATTCGAGCTGTCACGACAAGCTGACGAGCATCATGCTCAGGGATCTGACGTCGTCTGCCTGCGTGAGCGCTCGAACAGCTTGACCGGTTTCCGGGACGTCAGCGGCAGAACCGGCCTCCGTATGGACGGTGTGCGGCGACGGTACATCGGGCCTCGGGGGAAGGCGCTCCAGGCCTTCCGAAATGTTCCACCGGGAGGTGATGGCATGCATTGGCGTGCTCTCTTCGCGCTCGTTCTCGTGCTAGCGGGCTCCGCGCTGATAACGACTACTGCGGCGGCCAAGTCCGGTGATCGCGATCCGGTGGTCGACCTGGTCGTTCGCGATTGCTCGAAGGACAACGACCTCGATGTCGACTACCCGCTTTGGGTCCTGCGCCGGGCGCTCGGCGAGATTCCAAAGCAGGTCCGTCGCCATACCCGCTGCGAGCGGGTGATCGAGCGTGCGATCGACCGGGCGAAGCGCCGGCTTGACCGGGAAGTGTCCCGGATCTGGGCTGACTGCGGCCGCGACGAGGACCTCGATCGCGTCTACAGCGTCCCTGCGCTGCGCCGGGCGTTGCGTCTCCTCCCGGACGACCTTCGGATGTACAGCGACTGCCAGGACGTCATCGAGGACGCGCTCGAACGGGCCCAGCGCCGGCTCCGACGCGAGGTCGAGAAGATCATCCGTGACTGCAAGCGCGATCACCGCCTCGACCGTGACTACAGCCTCGAGGCCCTGTTCCGCGCGCTGCGTCGCGTGGGCGATGACAAGCACTGCGTACGCGCCAT
>DATAFH010000087.1:0-16934 GCA_036257565.1 Solirubrobacteraceae bacterium
GTGGGCCGGATACGACGAGCTGACCGCCGCCGAGGTCCAGGCCGCCCTGTCCGAGGCCGACGACGAGCGCGCCCAGCAGGTCCGCGCCTACGAGCGCGCCCACAAGAACCGCGCCGGCGTCCTGCAGGCCGCCGAGCGCGAGCTCGCCAACGCCTAGCGCGTCGGCCCCCACCTTTACTCACGAGCGGCCCAGCTTCGGCTGGGCCCAATCATCACCAACCCCAAGGAGCACATCATGGCCACGGCCACCTCTACGCCCGAAGATCGATTCGCCGCGGCGCCCCGCGTCGCGCGTCACCTGAGTACCGAGACGAAGAACGCCACCAAGACGACCGAGTTCTACGCCTACGTGGCAACGACCCTCGGCGTCCTGCTCGCCGGGCTGCTCACCAAGGCCGGCGACGGTAACGACGACCGCCTGGCCGCACACGAGACGTGGCTGATCGTCGGCATCCTGACCGTCGGCTACATGATCAGCCGCGGACTCGCCAAGTCCGGCAGCCGCGAGCCCTACACGGACGACGCCGGTAGCGACCGCCGCTAGCCGTCACACGCGCGGCGGCCGCTGCCCAAGGCGGCCGTCGCGCATCGTCTCCCCCGCAACGCCCGTCAGTAACCCTCACAGAAGACGACGTCATGTTCCACGATCACATGTGTCGGCACCTGACCGACAAGCGGTGAGGGAGTGGCGTCATCCGGTCGTCGTCGAAGTCGAGCTGATACGAGGCGGGCGAGGGTGGCCGTGGTGGTTGATGTGTCGCCTTCGTGGTGAACCTGTGTCAGCACGTTGGTCACGACGAAGTGCATCCCGCGGATAAGCGGGAACCCTGCCTTCTCCCTCACCAGTCCTGCCCGCTTCCTGAGGCCGGCCTTGCCTTCCTCGATCGCCGCCGGCAGGTCGTGCGCGACGCCCACCACCACGAACTGCACGAGGAAGGGGTCCGCCTCGGTCGGGAACGTGCTGATCTCGTGCTCCCTGGCCGGCGTCGGGGCGCCGGAACGGGATCGGGGTTCCGCGCCCAGTTCCTGAAGACTCTTTCACCGGTTCGCGGCGATGTCCAGCGGATCAATCGCAACCGGCTCGCAGCTGCAAGCCCGCGGGTGATCCGGGGTGCGCCCGGGGGCGCACAGGCCAGCGTTCGTCCCCCCCACCCCAAGGAGTGCGCGAATGCGCAGATCCAAAGTGCTCGGCGCGGCGTCGGCCGCCGCGCTCGTTGCCGGGTCGATCGCGGTCACGACCGGGATCGGCTCGAGCCATCGTGAGGCCCCCAAGATCCTCACGGACCCCACGGCCGACAACACGGACGTCTACGCCTTCACGGCCAAGGACGCCCCGGGCAGCCTGACGGTGGTCGCCAACTGGATCCCGTTCGAGGAGCCGGCCGGCGGTCCCTACTTCGGCAAGCTCGATCCGAGCGCCCGGTACTACGTGAAGATCGACAACACGGGTGACGGCCGCGAGGACGTGGCCTACCGCTGGAAGTTCCGGCAGCGGTTCCGCAACCCGGAGTCGTTCCTCTACGCCGCGCCGACCGTCACGGCGGTCGACGATCCGGACATCAACTTCGTCCAGACGTACGACCTCTACAAGGAGACGTACAACCGGCACGGGCACCGCAAGAGCACGAAGCGGATCGCCCATGACGTGCCGGTGGCGCCCGACAATGTCGGGCCGAAGACGATCCCGAACTACGCGCAGGTGTCCAACGGCGCCGTCGCCTCCGTCAAGGGCGGCGGCAAGACGTTCGTGGGGCCCGCCGACGATCCGTTCTTCCTCGACCTGAACACGATCTTCGACGGGATCAACATTGACAAGCCCGGCCGGCCCAACATCGGGCTCGGCAACCAGGGCGGCGGCAAGGACGACGTGTCGAGCTACAACACGCACGCGTTCGTGCTGCAGGTCCCGGAGGCGCAGGTCACCCGGAACCACAAGTCCGTCAAGGACGCGAAGGCGGGCAACGCGGTGGTCGGCGTGTGGGCCACCACCGAGCGCCAGAGCGTGTACGTGCGCGGGCACCACGGGCGCAAGCACGTCAAGCGCGGCTGGCGTCAGGTCTCGCGGCTCGGCAACCCGCTGATCAACGAGGTCATCATCCCAATCGGCCAGAAGGACAAGTTCAACCGGACGTCGCCCGCCGACGACCTGAAGAACTTCGGCAAGTACGCGCTCAACCCGGAGCCGGCGCGGCTGCTGAACGCGCTGTTCAACCTCGGCGTCAAGGAGAGCGGGCGGACGGACATCGTCCAGGCGCTCCTGACCGGCGTGCCCGGGCTGACGCAGATCGGGTCGAACCCGGCGCCGGCCGACACCCTGAAGCTCAACCTCGGCGTGCCGCCCGCGGCGACCGAGAACCGCTTCGGCGTGCTGGCGGGCGACGTGGCCGGCTTCCCGAACGGCCGCCGGCTGGCCGATGACATCACCGACATCGAGCTGCGCGTGATCGCCGGTGCGCTTCTGCCCGCGAACCAGGGCGGCAAGCAGATCCCGCTCGGTGACGGCGTGGACCGCAACGACAAGGCGTTCCGTTCCACGTTCCCGTACGTGGCGCTGCCGACCGATGGGTTCACCGGCGTCGTCAAGCGGACGGAGCCGGCGCACGCGCCGGTCCCGCAGCCCCCGCCGGGGAGCTGAACCGTGGGCACCCGCCGCCTGTTCGCCGTCGTCCTCGCGTTCGCCTGCGCGCTGGCCGTGTTCGCGGTCACGCGAGGTGACGAGCGGGCGGCGGCGGGGCCGCCCTCCAGTGCGGGCGGCGCGGAGCTGCGCCCCGACGCGAGCACCGACGCCCAGGTGCGCCGCCTGCAGGCTGAGGTGCGGCAGGGCGCTCCGCGTGAGGCCGAGCTCGCCGCCGCCTACCTGCAGGAGGCGCGCGAGTCCGGCGATCCCGGCTTCTACGCACGCGCCGACGGCGTGCTGCGCCGCGCGCTGGCGCGCGGGCCGGCGAATCCGGCCGAGCTGACCGAGGCCGCCGCGCTCGCCGCCGGCCGTCACGACTTCCGCGAGGCCGAGCGCCTCGCCCGCCGCGCCCGTGCGCTCGCTCCCGATGCGCTCGAGCCGCTGCCCATCCTCGTCGACGCGCTCGTCGAGCTCGGCCGCTACGGCGAGGCTGAGCGCACGCTCCAGCGTTTGGTCGACCTCAAGCCCAGCCTCGCCGCCTACGCGCGAGTGTCGTATGTCCGCGAGCTGCACGGCGACCTCCGGGGGGCGATCGGCGCGTTGAACCTCGCGATCTCCGCCGGCGGGCCGGTGCGCGAGAACGTCGCGTACCTGCAGAGCCTGCTCGGCGGGCTCGAACTCGGCCGCGGCCGGCTCGGCGCGGCGCGGCGCGCGTTCGACGCCGCGCTGGTGGCGGTCCCCGACTACGCGCCCGCGGTCGCGGGCCGTGCGCGGCTCGCCGCACGCACCGGCGACCTGCGCGGCGCGATCAAGCGGTGGCGCCGCCTCGTTGCCCGCCTCCCGCTGCCGGAGTACGCGATCGCGCTCGGCGAGGCGGAGCTCGCCGCCGGGCGGGTGAGCGCCGCGCGGCGCGATCTGGCGCTCGTGCCGGTGCAGGAGCGGCTGCTGGCCGAGGCCGGTGTGAACGCCGACGTGGAGCTGGCGGTCTACGAGGCAGACCACGGCGACCCCCGGCGCGGCGTCGCGCTCGCTCGGGCAGCCTGGGCGCAGGCGCCCGGCGTGCGCTCGGCCGACGCGCTCGGCTGGGCACTGACCCGCGCCGGGCGCCCCCGCGCAGGCCTCGAGTGGGCGCGGCGCGCGCTGCGGCTCGGCTCCGTCGACCCGCTGTTCCGGTACCACGCGGGAGTGGCGGCGGTGGCGGTCGCCCGCCGCGCGGAGGGCGAGCGGAACCTGCGGGTGGCGCTCAGCCACGGGCTCGACGCCCTCCCGCTGCACGCGAACCACGCGCGAAAGGAGCTGGCCCGATGATCCGCGTCCTCGTCGCGATCCTCCTGGCGCTCGCCGTGCTGCCGGCCACGGCTTCGGCCCACCCGCTCGGCAACTTCTCGGTCAACCACCTCACGCGCGTCTCGGTGTCCTCGGACCGGGTCGATGTGCGATACGTCCTCGACGAGGCGGAGATCCCGACGTTCCAGCAGCGCGGCGTCGCCGACGCGGAGCTGCTGCGCCGCAAGCGCGACGAGGTCGCGCGGGGGCTTGTGCTCAGCGTGGACGGGCGCCGCGTAGCGCTCCGGCCGACGGGCGCCGGCTCGCTCAAGCACCCTCCGGGACAGGGCGGCCTCGAGACGACCCGGGTCGAGCTGCCGCTGATCGCGACCGTCGATGCGCCGCGGAGCGTCACGCTGCGCGACGGCACGTTCCCCGGGCGCGTCGGCTGGACGGCGATCGTCGCCGTGCCCGGCCGCGGCACGGCCGTGCGCTCGAGTGCCCCGACGAGCGACCCGACCGACGCCCTGCGGCGCTATCCGGACGATGTCCTCGACAGCCCGTCCGAGCTGCGCACCGCCACGCTCGACGTGCGTCCGGGTGCGGGCACCGTGGAGGCGACCGGCGCGATGCGGCCCGCCGCGACCGGCGAGCGCTCGGCCGAGGACGGGCTGACGGCCGTGTTCAGCGACGCCGCCGACGGCAAGGGCGTGCTGCTGCTCCTGCTCGTGACGGCGTTCGCGTGGGGCGCACTGCACGCGCTCTCCCCCGGCCACGGCAAGGCGATGGTCGCCGCCTACCTAGTCGGCACGCGCGGGACGCCGCGACACGCGGTCGCCCTCGGAGCGACGGTCACGGTCACGCACACCGCCGGCGTCTTCGCGCTCGGCGGCGTCGCGCTCCTGCTCTCGCAGTACGTGCTCCCCGAGCAGCTGTACCCGTGGCTCAACCTGGCCTCCGGCGCTCTCGTCCTGCTCGTCGGCGCCGCCGTCCTCCGCTCACGCTTCACAGCCACGAGAGCGCACGCCCACGCCCAGCACCATCACCAGAACCACGCGCACGAGCACGCGCACTCACACGGCGGCGCCACGCACAGTCACGCGGTGCCGGAGCGCTTCTCGTGGCGCGGGCTCGTGGCGATGGGTGCCGCCGCGGGGCTGATCCCCTGCCCGTCGGCGCTCGTGGTCCTGCTCGGCGCGATCGCGCAAGGGCAGATCGCGCTCGGGATGCTGCTGATCGTCGCGTTCAGCGCAGGCCTGGCGGCCACGCTCACGCTGCTCGGCCTCGCCGTCGTCTTCGCCGGCCGGGCGCTCGGGCGGCTGCCGGTGCCGCGGCGGCTCGCGCTCGCGCTGCCCACGGTCTCGGCGCTGCTGATCGTCGGCGTCGGAGTCGTGCTGACCGTCCAGGCCGTCCCCCAGGTCGCGTAAGTGACAAACGCGATTGATCCGATGTTGCGAGGCATGCGCAAGAGGGAGTACTTTCGCCGTGCGGGAGCCGCGTCGAGAAGGAGCCCACTCGTGACCGTTTCCCATCGCACCCCTCCGCTGGCCGCCAGCTCGGTCGCCTCGGCCGTCGAGCTTCTGCGGGAGCGGAACCTGCGCGTCTCGGCCGCCCGCCGCCTCGTCCTCGAGGCGCTGTTCGCGGCCGACAAGCCGCTGACCGCCGAGGAGATCGCCGCCGGACTCGAGGGCTGGCTGCCCGCGTCAGATCTCGCGTCGGTCTACCGGAACCTCGACACGCTCGAGGAGATCGGCCTCGTCCGCCACTTCCACCTCGGTCACGGCCCTGGCCGCTACTCGCTCGCCACGGCTGACGAGCGCGAGTTCGTCGCCTGCGAGCTGTGCGGCGCATTCGAGGCGGTCGATCCGAGCCGCCTCGACGCCGCTCGCGAGCTGATCGCGAAGGAGCTGGGGTACGAGGCGCGGTTCTCGCACTTCCCGATCGTCGGCACCTGCCCGGCCTGTCTGGCCGATCGCAACCAGGAAGGCAGCCATGCACATCCCTGACGGATTCCTCGCCAACGACGTCGCGGTCGCCTGCGCGATCCCCGCGATCGGGGCCGTCGGCTACGGTCTGCGCCGGGCGGAGGTCGACCTCGACGACCGCCGGGTGCCGCTGCTCGGCGTCACCGCCGCGTTCGTGTTCGCCGCGCAGATGCTCAACTTCCCGGTCGCCGGCGGTACGAGCGGCCACTTTCTCGGCGCCGCGCTCGCGGCGATCCTGCTGGGGCCCTGGCTCGCCTGCCTGGTCCTGGCCGTCGTGCTGTTCGTCCAGGCGTTCGTGTTCGCGGATGGGGGCGTCACCGCGCTCGGGGCGGCCGTGTTCAACATGGGCGTGATCGGCGGCGTGCTCGTCGGCGGGCTCATGCTGGCCGTCCGCAAGACGCTGCCGACGAGCCGCGGCGCCCTGCTCGGCGTCGCCGCGGGCGGCGCTTGGCTTGCGGTGATGGCCGGCGCCGCGGCGTGCTCGCTCGAGCTCGCGATCTCCGGCACCGTCCCGCTCGCCACGGTCCTGCCGGCGATGCTCGCCGTTCACGCGATCATCGGCGCCGGCGAGGCGGTGATCACCGTCGCAGCGGTCAGCGCCGTCCTGGCCACGCGACCGGATCTGATCCACGGCCCGGCGCCCGCGCCGGCCGCCGCCATCCTCACGAACCCCGCGGTGAGCTGACATGCGCAAGCGGATCTCGATCAGGCTGTTCACCATCCTCGCGGTGGCCGTCGCCGTCGGGCTGGCGACCGCGGTCTCCCCGTACGCCTCCTCGTCGCCCGACGGGCTCGAGAAGGTCGCCGGCGACAAGGCCTTCCTCGAGCAGGGCACGCTCCACGCCGTCCAGGAGCAGTCGCCGGTGCCCGACTACGCGGTCCCGGGCGTCGACGACCCGCGTGTCGCGACCGGCCTCGCGGGGTTCGCCGGCACGCTCGGCGTGTTCGCCCTCGGTTTCGGGATCGCCACCGTCGCGCGTGGCGGGCAGTTGCGGGCCGGGTGAGGTGAGCGCAAGCCTGCACCGCACGGGGACCGCCGGCGACCCGGCGAGCCCGATCCACCGCCTCGACCCGCGGGCGAAGCTCGCCGGGTTCGCGGGGATCACCGTGGTCGCGGTCTCGACTCCGCTGCGGGCCTGGCCCGTGTTCGTCGCCTGCGCGATCGCGCTTGCAGCGATCGCGGGCCTGGCCCGCGTCGGCCCGGTGGTCCTGTGGGCGCGCCTGCGGGTGGTCCTGCCCGTCGTGTTCGTGGCCGTGTTCGTGCCGTTCGTGCGCGGCGGGTCGCAGGTCCAGGTGGGCCCGTTCTCGCTCTCCGAGGCCGGGCTCGCCACCTTCGCGCTCGTGACGGCCAAGGCGGCGATCGGCGCGCTCAGCGCGGTGCTGCTCGGCGCCACGACGAGCTTCCCCGACGTCCTGCACGCGCTCGAGCGGCTGCGCGCGCCCCGACTCCTGATCGTGATCGCCGCGTTCATGTACCGCTACGTGTTCGTGATCGCCGACGAGGCGCGACGCATGCGGACGGCGGTCGCCGCGCGCGGCTACCGCCCGCGCCACGTCGGCCACGCCGCCGCGCTCGGCCGCATGGCCACCGCCCTGTTCCTGCGCAGCTACGAGCGGGGGGAGCGCGTGTACCTCGCCATGCTCGCGCGCGGCTACGCGGGGACGATGCCGCGACTGGCCGTGCTCGCGTTCCGGCGCTCCGACGCGGTGTTCGTCGCCGTGCTGGCAGGAGCCCTCGTGCCGCTGCGGATCCTCGTGGAGGTCGCGGCATGAGCTGCGCGATCCACGCCCGCGGGCTGCGCTTCCGCTACCCGAACGGCGTGATCGGGCTCGACGGGGTCGACCTGCACGTGACCCACGGCGAGCGCGTCGCCGTGCTCGGGCCGAACGGCGCCGGCAAGACGACCCTGATGCTCCAGCTCAACGGCCTGCTGACCGGCGATGGGGAGCTCGAGGTCGCCGGCCTGGACGTCGGGTGCGACGACGCGCGCGAGCTGCGCGCGGCGGTCGGGCTCGTGTTCCAGGATCCGGACGACCAGCTGTTCATGCCGACGGTCGAGGAGGACGTCGCGTTCGGCCCGCTCAACCTCGGCCTGCCGCGCGGCGAGGTGAGCCTGCGGGTCGCCGAGGCGCTGGCCGCGGTGCGGATGGAGCACGTCGCCGGGCGCGCCCCGCACCAGCTCTCGCTCGGCCAACGGCGCCGCGTCGCGATCGCCACCGTGCTCGCCATGCGCCCGCGGCTGCTCGTTCTCGACGAGCCGTCCGCCAACCTCGATCCGCGGGCCCGCCGGGAGCTGCTGGAGGTGCTCGACCGCGTCGAGCGCACGATGCTCGTCGTCACCCACGACCTGCCGTTCGCCGCACAGCTGTGCGAGCGCGCCGTGCTGCTTTCGGGTGGGCGGATCGTCGCCGACGGCCCGTGCACGGACATCCTCGCCGACGAGGCGCTGCTCGCCGAGCACGACCTCGAGTTGCCGGCGGGGTTCGATCTCACGCTGGCCTAGCCGCTGGAATGGATCGCCGGCGCGCGGCGTCGTCTTCGGGCGATGGCCCACGTGACCCCAGCGCTCCAACCCGTCGTCCCGGCGACCGCCGGGCTGCGCATCCTGTTCGTCGTCTCCGCGCACAACAGCCTCAGCCAGCGCGCGCTCGTCGCGCTGCGCGGGCTCGGCCACGACGTGACCGTCGCGATCGTCGACTCGGGCGCCGCGGTCGAGGCCGCGGTCGACCGGCACCGGCCGGAGCTGATCGTGTGCCCGATGCTCAAGACGATCATCCCGGAGCGCGTCTGGAGGCGGCATCGCTGCCTGGTCGTACACCCGGGCCCGCCCGGCGACCGCGGCCCCTCCTCGCTCGACTGGGCGATCGAGCTCGGGATGGACGAATGGGGCGTGACGGTGCTCGAGGCGAGCGACGTGCTCGACGGCGGCGACGTCTGGGCCGCGCGCACGTTCCCCATGCGCGACGGCAGCAAGAGCCACCTGTACCGCCACGAGGTGCGGCGCGCCGCGATCGATGCGGTGATCGAGGCGGTCGGCGCGATCGCCGCCGGGCGGCATGCGGGCGAGCCCCAGCTGAGCGGCCTGGCGCGCCCGCCGCTGCGGCAGGCCGAGCGAGCGATCGACTGGGAGACCGACTCGACCGAGACCGTCGTCCGTCGCATCCGCGCGGCCGACAGCCACCCGGGCGTGCTCGACACGATCGCCGGCCTCGAGTTCCACCTCTTCGGCGTCCACCAGGAGGACCAGCTGCGCGGCGCGCCCGGCGCGATCCTCGCCCGGCGCCATGGCGCCATCTGCCGCGCGACCGCCGACGGGGCGTTGTGGATCTCCCAGCTCAAGCGTCCCGGGCACTTCAAGCTGCCCGCCACGCGCGCCCTCGAGCTGGCCGACCGCCGGGTCGACGTCCCCGAGGTCGAGGCGCCGCCCACCGGCCGCTCGTTGCGCGAGATCACCTACGAGGAGCGACGGGGCGTCGGCTACCTGCACTTCGACTTCTACAACGGCGCGATGAGCACCGACCAGTGCTGGCGGCTGCTCGACGCGCTGCGCCAGGCCCGCCGCCGCCCGACGGGCGTGCTCGTGCTCATGGGCGGGCCTGACTTCTTCTCGAACGGCATCCACCTCAACGTGATCGAGGCCGCGGACGACCCGGCCGCCGAGTCGTGGCGGAACCTCCTCGCGATCGACGAGGTCGTGCGCGAGGTGGTCGAGACCGACTCGCAGCTCGTGGTCTCGGCCCTCACGGGGGACGCAGCGGCCGGCGGCGTGCCGCTCGCGCTGGCCGCCGACCGCGTCCTCGCCCGCGAGGACGTCGTCCTCAACCCGTACTACCGGCACATGGGCGGCCTGTACGGCTCCGAGTACTGGACCTACCTGCTGCCGCGTCGGATCGGGCCGGACCTGACCGGGCGCCTCACCTCCGCGCCGTTCGAGCCGGTCGGTGCGCAGCGCGCCGACGAGCTTGGCCTGCTCGACGCGACGTTCGGCGCGACGGCCGAGGAGTTCGGCGCCGGCGTGCGCCGGTACGCCGAGCGCCTGGCGCACGACCCGGGCACCCCCGGCCGGCTGGCCGAGAAGCGCCGCCGGCGCGCGCTCGAGGAGCGGCTCAAGCCGCTGAGCGCGTACCGCCGCGAGGAGCTCGCGCGCTCGCACGAGTGCTTCTTCGGCGCCGACCCGAGCTACCACGAAGCCCGGCATCGGTTCGTGTACAAGCGCTGATCGGTACATTGCGGCGCATGGCCGACGTCGCGATGCCCCGCCTGTCCGACTCCATGGAGGAGGGCACGATCCTCAAGTGGCTCAAGTCCGACGGTGACGAGGTCTCCCGTGGCGACGAGCTCGTGGAGATCGAGACGGACAAGGCCAACATGACCTACGAGGCCGACCAGGACGGCGCGCTGAAGATCGTCGCCCAGGAGGGCGACACGCTGGCCGTCGGCGAGACGATCGCGCAGATCGGCGGCGGCTCGAACGGCGCGGGTGCGGCCACGAAGGAGGAGTCGCAGGCGTCGGGCGCCGAGCGCGAGCCGGAGCGGGGCGGCGACGACGCGGCGGAGCCGGCCGAGCAGGAGACCGAGGCCGAGACGGCCACCGCCCAGGCGGAGCCCGAGGGCGGCGACGGGCAGCCGAGCGACGCCCCGCAAGAAGCGCCCGCGGCCGCCGAGGGCGGCGACGGGCAGCCGAGCGACGCCCCGCAAGAAGCGGCCGCGGCCGCCGAGGGCGGCAACGGTCGGGTGAAGGCGTCGCCCGTGGCTCGCCGGATGGCCCGCGAGCTGGGCCTCGAGCTCGGCCGGCTCCAGGGCACGGGCCCCGGCGGCCGGATCGTGAAGGCGGACGTCGAGGCGGCGTCGAAGGGCGGCGCCCCGCAAGCGGCGGCCGCGCCCGCCGAGGCGCCGGCCGAGCCGGAGCGCGAGGAGAAGGCGGCGCCCGCGCCCGTCGTCTCGGGCGACGGGCAGACCGGCAAGGGCGAGACCTCGACCCAGGACCTCTCCCGCCTTCAGCAGACCGTCGCCCGTCGGATGGCGGAGTCGAAGGCCACGGCGCCCGACTTCGTGCTCAACATCGACGTCGACATGGAGGAGGCGGTCGACCTCCGCAAGCGGCTGAAGGCCGCGGTGGCCGAGGGCCAGCCCGTGCCGTCCTTCAACGACTTCGTGGTCAAGGCCTCGGCGCTCGCGCTGCGCGACTTCCCGCGCGCCAACGGCGCGTACCGCGACGGCAAGTTCGAGCTCTACTCGCGCGTGAACGTCGGCGTGGCGGTGGCCGGGCAGGACGCGCTCGTCGTGCCGACCGTGTTCGACGCCGACACGAAGTCGCTCGGCCAGATCGCCAAGGACGCGCGGGCCTTGGCGGAACGGGTGCGCGCGGGGGCGATCACGCCGCCCGAGCTCTCGTCCGGCACGTTCACGGTCTCCAACCTCGGCATGTTCGGGATCCAGAGCTTCGTGGCGGTCATCAACCCGCCGCAGGCGGCGATCCTCGCCGTGGGCGCCATGGGGCCGACGCCGGTCGTGCGCGACGGCGAGCTGGTGGTGCGCAACGTCATGCGCATCACGCTCTCGTGCGACCACCGCATCCTCTACGGCGCCGACGCCGCCGAGTTCCTCGGCCGCATCCGCGAGCGGCTCGAGAACCCGCTGCAGCTCGCGCTCTAGCGCAAGAGGCTTCGTTCGGCCGCCGCGAACAGCGCGGCGGCCGCCGCCGCATGGTCGTGGCCGCGGCCCGCGTGCAGCAGGTCGAACGCCTCGAAGCTCGTGAGCACCCACAGGAGGTCGGTGGCCTCGCGCGGCGTGACGCCGGGCCGCACGACGCCCTGGTCGGCGAGCTGGTCGGCGAGCCGCGTCACGCCGAGCAGCCGGGTTCGCTCCCAGCGCCATGGAGCTGGTGCGCTCGTGGGGACTTGAAGCCGAGGTCCGCGGGGACGCGATCGACGTCGAGTGGCTCGGCTGGATGGGGGACACGCTCGCCTCGCCGACCGGGTCCGCCTTGCCCGTCGGCTTCCCGACTCGCCACCAGAGCGCGCTGATCAGCCCGACCGGGACGGCGTGCGTCTCGCAGGGGCACTCGAGGCGGTGCTGCTCGCCCATCTGCGATCGCTCCCGGCGGCGCGCGTGGAGCTGGGAACCGCGCTGACCGTCGTCGAGCCCGGGCCGGACGCCGTCACCGTCACGCTCGAAGGCGGACGGACCGTGCGTGCGCGGCACGTGGTCGGCGCCGACGGGATCCGCAGCACGGTCCGCGCCGCGCTCGGCACTGGCGCGTTCGGCCGACCCGAACGGGTCGCTGCGGGCCGCCGGCGAGGGGCTGCACGTGGACCTCGGCGAGCGCATCCCGCATCTGTGGCTCGCCGACGGGCGGTCGACTCTCGATCTCGTCGGGAACGGGTTGACGGCGTTTCACGGGTCCCCGTGGGGAGGCAGTCGGGAACGGCGTGACGGCGCCCGTTGCGCACCACGTGCTCGACGCGATCAGCGCGCGGGCGCTCGGGATCCGTCCGGGTGGGGCGCTGATCGTGCGGCCGGACGCCGTGCCGGTGTAAGACGACGTCGACCGCGGCTGGGTGGGGAGGCGACGTTCGTGGGCGGCGCTACCCGAACCCACCATGCATCCGGTAGACGCTGTTCGGCGCCTGATCCGGATCCCGCGTGACCCCGGCCGGCCGCTGATCCGTGCTCACGAACAGGCAGAGCCACCGCCGCGGGTCGTCGCCGGGCACGCAGACGCGGTAGAGCTCGGGCTCCAGCCGCATCGCGTCGATCGACCCGAGCCCGTCGCTGTACGAGCGTTCCTGGGCGAGCACGTAGTCGTGGGCCGCGGCGGCCGCGGCTCGCTCGTCGTCGTCGGCAGCCGCGACCGACGGGCGGTGCACGAGCCCGCCGGCGATCAGCAGCGCCGCGATGCCGGCCAGGAGCCACGCGCCCGCGTAGTCGGCGGCCACGAGGCGCGGGAGGTCCGGGCGGCGACGGCGCAGCACCCGCCCGCCGAGCGGCGCGAACACCGCCACCGCGAGCAGGTTGAGGAACCCCGCGAGCAGCAGCGCGGGCACGAAGCCGCCCGGGCCCTCTCCGTAGAACGGCAGGACGTGGAGCACGATGCCGTCGACCAGCGTCAGGACCGCGAACGCCGGCCACATCCAGGCGCCGGCGAGGCGCCACCGCAGGCGCCGCGGCCACATGCGCTCCACCCGCTCCATCACCTCAGCCTAACCCCGGAACAGCCCGGCCCTCCACCTTGTCCTGATCGCCGCCCTGGGGGTGCCCAAAGGGACATCGCTCAACACGGAATGGCCCTTTGGGCGGGGCCCCCACCGCATCCCATGGCATAACCTGTCGCCCGTGTACACGCCGTCGCGTCCGGAGATCCCGGCCGTCGGCGCCAACGGCGCAGGACCGGCGATCCCGGCGCGCGCCGCACGAGGAAAGGGCATATGGCGACGGAAACGGCTCAGCAGTCGGTACCACCCGACGTATCCGAGCACCTGAAGACCGAGGATCGCGCCGGGCTCCTGCGCGCGATGCTGATGATGCGCGGCATCGAAGAGCGGGCGATGACCCTGTACCGCCAGGGCAAGGTCCCCGGCTCCTTCTATGACGGATACGGCCAAGAGGCCGTGTCGGCGGGGGCGACCTGGGCGATGGGCTCGCGCGACCGCCTCTGCGTCCTGCACCGCGATCTTGCCGCGCACATCATCCGCGGCGTCCCGCCCGCACGGATCTTCGCCCAGTACATGGGCCGGTCCGGCGGCGTGACCGGCGGGCGCGAGGGCAACGTGCACTTCGGCGACCGCGAGCTCGGCTGCGTCGGCATGGTCTCGATGCTCCCCGACATGATGCTCGTGGCGGCCGGCATCGCGATGGCCTTCAAGCTCCGCGGCGAGCAGCGCGTGGCGATGACCTGGTTCGGCGACGGCTCGACGTCGCGCGGCGACTTCCACGAGGCGATGAACTGGGCCGGCGTGCAGAAGCTGCCGGTCATCTTCGTGCTCGAGAACAACCAGTACGCGTACTCGACGCCGGTCAACCAGCAGTTCGCCGTCAACCCGGTCGAGCGCGCCGCCGCGTACGGCTTCCCGGGCGAGACGGTCGACGGCAACGACCCGGAGGCGATGTTCGAGGCAACCCGCAAGGCGCGCGAGCGCGCGCTGGCGGGCGACGGCCCCACCTTGATCGAGGCCGTGACCATGCGGATGCACGGCCACGCCGCCCACGACGACATGAAGTACGTGCCGAAGGAACAGGTCGAGGAGTGGCGCGCGAAGGATCCGATCGACCGCCAGGTGCGCCGCGTCGAGGCGCTGGGCGTCGACGTCCAGGCGATGCGCGACGAGGTCAAGGCCGAGATCGAGGCGGGCGTCCAGGAGGCGCTGGCCATGCCGATGCCCGATCCCGACTCCGCGACGCACCAGCTGTTCGCCGACGAGCCCGCGCTGCTCGAGGACGGCGAGGCGCCGTGGTCGGGCTTCGCCCGCGGCGATGCCGGTGACGAGGGCCGGACCCCCGAGGCAGGGAAGGCGTGACCGTGGCCACCATGACCTACCTGCAGGCGATCTCCGACGCCATGCGCGAGGAGATGCGCGCCGACGAGCGCGTGTTCGTGATGGGCGAGGACATCGGCACGTTCGGCGGCGCCTTCAAGGTGACCGACGGCTTCATCGACGAGTTCGGCCCGCTGCGCGTGATGGACACACCGCTCGCCGAGTCCGGCATCGTGGGCACTGCGATCGGCGCCGCGGTCGAGGGCATGCGGCCGATCGCCGAGATGCAGTTCTCCGACTTCATCTCCTGCGGCTTCGACCAGCTTGTCAACGTCGCCGGCAAGATGTACTACCGCCAAGGGCTGTCGGTGAACATCACCGTGCGCCTGCCGTCCGGTGGCGGCTTCTCGGGCGGGCCGTTCCACTCGCAGAACCCTGAGGCATGGTTCATGCACAGTCCGGGCCTGAAGGTGGTTGCGCCGTCGACGGCCGAGGACGCCAAGGGCCTGCTGATCTCGGCGGTGCGCGACCCGAACCCGGTCGTGTACATGGAGCACAAGCACCTGTACCGGCGCGTGAAGGGCGACGTCGACGGCGGGACCTACGAGACGCCGTTCACCGCGCGCCTCGCGCGCGAGGGCGAGGATCTGGTGGTCATCACCTACGGCGCGATGGTGCACACCGCGCTGGAGGCGACCGAGGACCTCGACGGCGCCTCCGTCGAGGTGCTCGACCTGCGCTCGCTGGTGCCCCTCGACGAGGAGGCGATCCTCGCCTCCGTGCGCAAGTGCTCGAAGGTCGTGATCGTCGACGAGGCCAACCAGACGTGCGCGGCCGGCGCCCAGGTGGCGGCGCTGATCGCGGAGCGCGGCTGGGAGGATCTCGACGGGCCGGTCGTGCGAGTGGCCACGCCGGACGTGCCGATCCCGTTCTCGCCGCCGCTCGAGCAGGCCGTGCTCCCGCAGGTCGACGACGTGAGGGAGGCGTGCCGTGAGCTCCTCGAGTACTGAGACGCTGGTTGACGTCACGATGCCCCAGATGGGCGTCTCCGTCGCGGAGGGCACCGTCGTCGAGTGGCGCAAGCAGCCCGGCGACTGGATCGAGGCCGACGAGATCATCGCGGCGATCTCCACCGACAAGATCGACACCGACGTCGAGGCGCCGGCCACCGGTCGCGTTCAGGAGCTGATCGTCGACGTGGGGGAGACCGTCGAGGTCGGCACCGTGCTGGCTCGCATCGCCACCGACGCGCGGCCGGGCGAGGCCCACGTCAGCGAGGGCCAATCGTCGGCCGGCGGCACGAGCGAGGCGGCGGCGGCCATGGAGTCCTCCGGCGAGGCCGGCGAGCTCAAGGGCGACACGACCGTGCGGGAGGAGAAGGCGCCGGCCCGCGGCCCACGGCGCTACTCGCCGGTGGTCATGCGGATCGCGGCCGAGCACGACGTCGACCTCGAGCAGGTCGAGGGCACCGGCCGTGGCGGTCGCGTGCGCAAGCAGGACGTGCTCGCCTACATCGAGCAAGGCGGCGGCGAGGAGCCGCCGATGCACATCGAGAGCCCCTACCGGCCCGACGAGCCGGCCGCGGCCAAGACTCGCAAGCCGCACTTCGACGCGCCGGCCGCCGAGCCGGGTCCCGCTCCGGAGCCGGCGCCCGCAGCGGCGGGCAGCGCCCCGCTCTCCCGAATGCGCCAGGCGATCGGCGCCCGCATGCTGCAGTCGCTGCAGACGGCGGCCACGTGCACGACGATCGTGGAGGCCGACCTGATCCGGATCGAGGCGGCGCGCGCCACGTCAGGCTTCACGTACCTGCCGTACATCGCGCGGGCCACCGTCGAGGTGCTGCGCGAGTACCCGGCGCTGAACGCAACGCTCCAGGACGACACGGTGACCACGTACGACGGCGTGCACCTCGGCATCGCGGTGTCGCTCGGCGAGGGCGGCCTGATCGTGCCGGTGATCCGCGACGCGCAGGAGCTGTCGGTCGAGGGGCTCGCCAAGCGCATCAAGGACCTCGCGCAGCGGGCGCGAGGGAACGCGCTCACGCCCGACGAGGTGCGCGGCGGCTCGTTCACGATCACCAATCCGGGCAGTGCCGGCTCGATCATGGCCACCCCGGTGATCAACCAGCCGCAGGTCGCGATCCTCGACACGGAGGCCGTGGTCAAGCGACCCGTGGTGATCACGGACGAGCTCGGCAACGACTCGATCGCAATCCGGCCGATGACGTACCTCTGCATGTCGTGGGACCACCGGGCGCTCGACGGCGTGGCCGCCGCGCAGTTCCTCAACGCGCTGCGCAAGAAGCTCGAGAGCTGGCCGACAAGCTAGGGGAGGTCTGATGGACCCCCGCCCCGGCCCGCCGGGGCGGGGCGGACCCTACGCAGCGCCTGCCTCCTGCCAGGTTCCGGCGACGCCGAGCGACAGGCACAGCTCGGCAGCGACGTCGCGGGCCCGGGGACTAACATCGGCGCGGTGGACGAGCTCTGGACCTGCCACCTGGGCCGGGTCGAGTACCGCGAGGCCGTCGCCCTCCAGGAGCGCCTACGGGCGCAGGTCCAGGGCGGCGAGCTGCCCGACCTGCTGCTGCTGCT
>DATAFH010000088.1:0-1880 GCA_036257565.1 Solirubrobacteraceae bacterium
CAGCCGTAGCGCTCCTCGACGTCGACGCGGCGGCGGACGACGTCGACGACCTGGGCGAAGTGGTCGACGACCTCGTCGCGCGCGGCCAGGTATGAGCGGGAGTGGCCGCCCTGCCACGCGATGGCGCCCGCGGTGAAGAGCAGGTGCGGCTGATGCAGGCGCACGTAAGGGTAGGTGTCGCGCCACATGCCGCCGGGCCCCGGCCGCTTCTCAATCAGTACGACGCGGTGGCTGCGATCCAGGTAGCCGCTCGCCACCGCGAGTGCGTTGAGGGCCGAGATCCCGGCCCCGACGACGCACAGATCCGCGCGCGAAGTGGTCACCGGGCGAACCTAACGGGAACCGGACCGCTATACCGTGACGAGGCTCACCTTCGACGTCCTCGACGCGGGACCGCTGGCGGCGAGCCCGTCGTGCTGCTCCACGGCTCCCCGAGCCCGAGAAGCGGGAGGCCTGCTCGCTCCTCCGTGACACCCGGCGCTGGCAGTCGGAGCTACGTCAGCTCGACGTGGACCGCCGGCGCGCGGCGGTGCCACGTGTCCCGGCTGTGCGATGCCCACGCCGCCCTCCGGGGGCAGGCTCACGAGTGCTGGAGACGCGTCCCACCAAGGACGGGTACCGCGGCTTCGAGAAGGCGATCGCCCACGCCGCCGCGCTCTGGCGAGCCGCGACCTGCGTTACCGCACCGGCAACGCGCTCCGCGACGGGCCAAGGCGCATCCCGCACAACAACCCGGCTGCCTTCGGAACGCTCCCGCTTTGCGCGACGGATAAGTCAAGTCGGTCTGGATTTCGGGGCGACTCCTTGTAACAGTTCGGGTGGGCGCGGGCGACGACGAGCTAGAGCGCAGGGTTTGGGACTGATGCCTTGCCGCGCTGCTTGCCCTTCGAGGGCCTTTGTGATGCGCGTCC
Source organism: Solirubrobacteraceae bacterium (assembly GCA_036257565.1). Taxonomy (GTDB): domain Bacteria; phylum Actinomycetota; class Thermoleophilia; order Solirubrobacterales; family Solirubrobacteraceae; genus DASSUW01. The sequence continues at coordinate 912 of DATAFH010000088.1, forward strand.
CGGTGTCGCGCTCGCGCCCGTGGTCGATTGCCAGTCGGCGACTGTGCGTTGGTAGGCGCGCTCGGCCTGGAGCGCGAGTTCGCGTTCGGCGCGGCGCATCGCGTCATTCGTCGACCAGACAGTGCGGCCGCCCTGGTAGCGCGGCGCGCCAGCGGTGAGCTCGAGCCGGCGGAGCTTTTTCTTGGTCAGTGACGGCTGGGCGAACGCCTAGTCCTCGCCGCGGGTGAGCATGCACCAGAACAGACAGGCGAGCTTGCGCGCGGCGGCGACGACGGCGACTCGGTGGCCGCGGCGGCCGCGGATGCGCTGGTAGAAGGCGCGCAGCGGGCCGGGCTGGCGCACGACGCTCCAGGCTGCCTCGACGAGCGCGTGCCGGGCCGACGCCGAGCCTTGCTTTGAGATCCGGCCGTGCGTCGCCGGCGTAGAGCCGGACTGGCGGACGCGTGGATCGAGGCCGAGGTAGCCAACGAGCTGGCGCTGATCGGGGAACCGGTTGACAGCGCCGACCGCGGCGAGAAACGTCGCCGCGACGATCACGTTGACGCCCGGGACGGTCATCAGCCGCTTGACCTGGGGCGAGCCGAGCGCGTCGCGGCGATCTGCTTCTCGACCTCGGCGATCTCCTGGTCGAGGAAACGCTGGTGGACCGACCCGGGTCTACGTCCTCGCCTTCTCCCTCGCGGGACCGGAGTCAGCCCTTACCGCGAGGTCGACCAGCCCCACCCACCCTACGAGGTGGTCCACTTTTCGACCGGCGCAACCGGCCCACATTTCAGCCGGCCTTGACACTCAGGGAGCGACCCGCGCCGAGATCACTGTCGGAACGGACGTCCGAGATACCCACTCGAACGCGCCCGCCTAGGCAAGGCGAAACGAAGCGCAGCCTCGCGCGCGCGTGACACCTGTCCGCTGTCCGTCGTCCGCCGCGGCAATCGGTGGCGCCGCAGGGGAGGCGCTGTCAAGGTCGGG
>DATAFH010000089.1:0-30659 GCA_036257565.1 Solirubrobacteraceae bacterium
CCGGGATCTGCTCCATGATCTCCTGCGTCAGGCCCAGCGGCTCGGGGTTGAGCGCGGGATCGCCCTCGGGCTCGGAGCCCAGCGGGTCGAGCTTAGCGGCCAGGTGGCCGTGGGTGCGGTGGGCCTTGATCAGCGAGGTCGCCGCCTGCACGGCCTGGAGCAGCTGCTCGCTCGGCGGTGCGGCCGGCGCCTCCTCGGCCGGCGCGGCCGCCGGAACCGGTGCCGGCGCGGCCGCTGCGGCGCGCGTGTCCGCCAGCGTCGCCCCCAGGTCCGAGAACATCTGCTCGTAGAACCCGTGCTCGCCCTGGAGGTACTGCTCGACCACCTGCAGGAACTGGCCAGACTCGGCGCCCTGGATGATGCGATGGTCGTACGTCGACGTCATCGTCATCACCTTCTCGGCGCCCGCCACGCCCGCCATGCCCGACGGGAAGCCGATCGCGCCGGTGGCGACGATCGTCCCCTGTCCCTGCATGAGCCGCGGCACCGAGGCGATCGTCCCGATCCCGCCCGGGTTGGTGAGCGAGAGGTTGGCGCCTTGGAGGTCGTCCGCCGTGAGCTGGTTCTCGCGCGCGCGGTCGATGAGGTCGCCGAACGCGGCCAGGAAGTCCGGGAAGGAGAGGCGCCCGGCGTCGCGGATCACGGGCACCATCAGCGTGCGCCCGCCATCCTTGCGCTCGACGTCGACGGCGATGCCGAGGTTGACCTGGCCGACGTCGACCACGTGCGGCTTGCCGTCGATCTCCTGGAACGACCGGGCCATGACGGGCATCTGCTCGGTCGCCGCGCGCGCGATCGCGTACGCGATCAGGTGGGTGAAGGAGACGCGCTGGCCGGCGGCCTTGAGCTGCTTGCGCCGGTCGTCGAGCGTCGTGACGGTGATCGTGCGGAACGAGGTCGCGGTCGGTATCGCGCGCGACTCGTCCATGTAGCGGGCGAGCATCGCGCTGGCGCCCTTGAGCGGGGTCGCCTCGGGAGCGGGTGCGGCCGCCGCCGGCGCGCCGTTGGTCTCGGCGGCCAGGACGTCGGCCTTGGAGATCCGCCCCGCCGGACCGCTGCCCTGGATCGCCGACAGGTCGATGCCGCGCGCCTCGGCGACGCGCCGGGCGACCGGCGTGACCTTGAGGTCGTCGTGCGGCGGCGCCGGGGCGGACGCCTGCGGGCGCGGCGCGCTCGTCGGCTCGGGCGCCTTGGCGGCGGGCGCCGGCGCGCTCGCGCCGTTCGAGGTCGTCATGCGCGCGATGACCTGGCCGACGGTCACCGTGTCGCCCGCCTGCGCGAGGATCTCCTCGATCGTCCCCGACGCGGGAGCCGGGACTTCGGCGTCGACCTTGTCGGTGGAGATCTCGACGACCGTCTCGTCCTCCGCGACGGCCTCGCCCGGCTGCTTGGCCCACTCGAGGATCGTGCCCTCGGACACCGACTCGCCCATGGCCGGCATGACGATGTCCACCGTCTCGCCGGCGGCCTCGGGCTCGTCCGCTGCCGGCTCCTCGGCCGGCGCCGCGGGCGCCGAGCCGTTCGGCGCGATCTCGGCGAGCACCGCGCCGACGCTGATCGTGTCGCCCTCGGCGGCGTGGATCCTGGCCACGGTGCCGGCGGCCGGCGAGGGGACCTCGGCGTCGACCTTGTCGGTGGAGATCTCGACGAGTACCTCGTCTTCGGCGATCTCGTCGCCTTCCTGCTTATGCCACTCGAGGACGGTTCCCTCGGAGACCGAGTCGCCCATCTGTGGCATGGTCACTTCGACCGTGGTGTTGACCGCCATCCTGGCCTTAGACCATACCGCGTTCCAGTGCGGCTCCGGGACGTGCAGTGCGCCGTTCATGGACGACGAAGCCGATGCTTCCGGCGAACGGTCCGATGCCGCCCACGACGGCCACCATGACCGCGAGCCAGAGCGGGATCAAGCGCAGCCGGACGGCGACGATGCAGAGCAGCGACATGCCGATCCAGCCGAAGCCGTGGGCCCAGCCCAGGATCGTCCGCGCCGTGTCCGGGCCCTCGGACAGCCACAGCACGAGCAGCGCCAGGTAGATCCCGGAATGCAGGAACGACAGGTACTTGAGGCGGGTGAAGCTGATCACGGACCGAGCAGCGAGGCCATGTGCCGCAGCACGGGGTCGGCTTCCGTCGGCCAGGATTCCGGCTCGGGGGGCCACCACGCATGGGCGTCGTGCTCGGCGTCGCGCTCGACCTGCGCGCTTCCGGAGAGCCATGCCTGGCCCACGAGCATGACCAGGCCGGTGGGGAGCGAGACGAGCGCCTCCACCGCCAGCCGCTCGGGCTGCACGGACCACTCCTCCTCGAGCTCGCGGGTCAGCGCCTCGACGGGATCCTCGCCGACCTCCACCGAGCCGCCGGCCCCGAGCGCCCAGCGGCCCGGCCACGTGGCCACCCAGGGAGCCCGCCGCCCGGCCAGCCAGCGGCCCTGGGCGTCCCGTGCCACGCACAGCACCGACAGCGCGGCGTCCGCGTCCTCGCCGAGTCGCAGCGACCAGCGCGCCGGCTGCAGCTCGAGCCGCAGCGCGTCCGCGTCCGCCTCGTACGCGCACAGGCGCGCGGCGAGCCCGTCATGAGCGGGCGACCCCCGGTCCTCGAGCGCGGCGATCGCCCGGTCGGCCTCGGCGCTCTGACCCGGCGCGGGCTCGAACGACTCCTCCCGCCAGCGGACCGCGACCTGGCCGCTCTGCCAGGGCCCGCGCGCGAGGATGCCGGGCGGGAACGTCACGCCTGCTGAGGGTACCCTTGGGCCGTGGCCAATCTCGACGCCTCCGCCAAGAACATGGAAGCCGTGTGCAAGGCGAAGCAGGTGCACGACGACACCTGCCCGTGGGGTGGCAAGGCCAACCGCGTGCACCTCTCCTGGTTCGACCTCGAGCGGATCGGCTGGGAGGAGGGCGACGTCATCTGCGGGCTCATCGTGGTCGGGGACGACAAGGTCGCCACCGGGATGATGCGCGTGAGCTGCGACGCCGAGCCCGACGAGGGGCGCCAGGAGGCCGAGGAGGAGGTCGTCGAGGCCGTCTCGGAGCGCGAGCTGGTCACGACCGGGCCGGCTCAGCAGCCCGCCGGCCCGCGCTGATCTCCAGGCGCTTCCCGAACGCCGCCTCGAACAGCTCGCGCTGCTTGAGCGCCGCCCAGCGCGCGACGGACACGTCCTCGTGGGCGTCGAGCACGAGCTCGACGCAGTCGTCGCGCACATCGACCGTGAGGCGGTCGACCGCCTGATCGCGCGAGCGCTCGAGCTGCTCGGCGAGCCGCAGCACGGCCGAGCAGCGCGTGATGCGCTTGGCGTCGCCGTTGCGCATCAGCGGTCCGAACGGTCCGACGCCCGGCGTGCCCTTGCGGTGGTAGCGGGCAATCTGGCCGACGATCGCGGTCTCGCGCGGGGAGAACCCCGGCAGGCCGGCGTTGAGGATCAGGTAGCGCGAGTGCTTGTGGTGGTCGTCGTAGTCGACGGCCGTGCCGATGTCGTGCAGCATCGCCGCCGCCCACAGCAGCTCGCGCTCGGCGGCGTCGCCGGTCCCGAGCGCGTCCCACATGCCGAGCGCCAGCCGCGCCACGTGCTCGGTATGTGCCATGTCGGCGTGGTACTGGCCGGCGAGGTTGTGCACGGACGCCTCGCGCACGTTCTCGAACAGCGGCGGGTCGTGGTCGGTGAGCAGCGAGCCGAAGAACACGCCCTCGCGTAGGCCGGCCTCGGTCGTCTCCATGCAGTCGAAGCGGCCCGCCTCCATCACCGACTGCACAACCACGGCGCCGGCCAGGATCAGGTCACCGCGCTCGGGCTTGATACCGGGGACGTTCGCGCGCTCGGCGGGCGTCATGTCCGCGAGGCGATCCACCAGCCGGTCGAGCGCCTCGCGGCGCAGCGGGAAGCCCTGGACGCCGAAGGACGGCAGGTCGTCGGCGATCTCGGCGGCCGCGGCGAGGTTGCGGACCGTGCCGCCGATGCCGGCCAGCTCGCCGCCGAGCCAGGGGACGCCGGCGAGCGCCTCGGCCACGTGCGCGCGTAGCGCCTTCAGGTGCTTGGGCTTGACCCGCTCGCGGTCGAGGAAGCGCTCGGTCATGCGCACGGCGCCGAGCGGCCACGAGCGCATGTCGACCGCCCGCCGGTCCTCGACGCGCGTGAGCTGCATCGATCCGCCGCCCAGGTCGAGCGCAACCCCGTGGGTCAGCGTCGTCGAGTTGACGGCCGCCAGGTAGCCGTAGAACGCTTCCTCCTCGGGGGAGAGCACCTGCACGGGGAGCTCCGCGCGGTCGAGGAACTCGTCGCGGTTGGAGGCGTCGCGGATCGCGGAGGTGGCGACCGCGCGCACGTCGTCGATGCCGGTCGCCCGGCAGAAGTGCGCGTACAGCTCCACCGTCTCCAGCGCACGCTCCATCGGCCCGGGGGCGAGCACGCCGGCCGTTTCCAGCCCCTCGCCGATCCGCACTGCCTCATGGATCTCGTCGGTCCGCTTCCACCACCGCCCGTCCTCCCACGAGAAGACGACGAGCCGGAAGGAGTTCGACCCGAGGTCGACGACCGCGAGCCGCTGCTCACTCATCACTCCAGTCTGGCATCCGGCGCGGCGCCGCCGCACCCGGCGCTATATGTTGCGCGGTTGTTACCGGCTCCGACGGAGGAGGCAGCATGAACCTACTCGCCTACCTGGACCCCGGCACGGGGAGCATGCTGGTGCAGCTTCTCGTCGGTGGGGTGGCGGCCGCGGGCGTCGTGGCCAAGCTCTACTGGGACCGCCTGCTGCGGCTCCTGCGCATCCGCAAGGACAAGCCCGAGCTGAGCGAGCCCGAGCCGGAGCGCTGATGGCACCGCGGGGCGCGAACCTCGCGGCCGAGGCCAGCACCGAGGTCGGCTCCTTCCGGGACCCGGACAGCCGCGTCCTCGTGACGGCGGACGGCGTGTTCCGCGTGCTCAGTGAGGAGGGCCTGGCCGACTGGAACGCACTGGTCGCCTCGCGCCTGTGGCGGGAGGTCCAACAGGACGGGAGCGTGGTGGCCAGCGAGCCGGCCGACCTCGACGCGCTTCCCGCCGGGCTCGTGCGCGGGGCGGCCGCCGCGCTGCGGCACGCGCGCGTCCCGTTCGTCTCCTACCCGTACGAGTGGACGTTCTCGATGCTCCAGGACGCCGCGCTCCTGCAGCTAGGGCTCAACCGCCGTGCGCTCGAGGCCGACCTCACGCTCAAGGACGCCTCGTCCTACAACGTCCAGTGGATCGGCGCGCGGCCGGTGTTCGTCGACGTCGGCTCGTTCGAGCGCCTGCGAGAAGGCGAGCCGTGGGCCGGCTACCGCCAGTTCTGCATGCTGTACCTGTACCCGCTGATGCTCCAGGCGTACAAGGACCTGCCGTTCCATGCGCTGCTGCGCGGGGCGATCGACGGGATCCCGCCCCACGATGCCCGGGCGGTGCTCTCGTCGTGGCGCGACCGCCTCCGGAGGGGCGTTTTCGCCAACGTCGTGCTTCATGCCCGCCTGGAGGCCCGCTACGCCGACGTCGCCGGCCGCGAGGTCAAGCGCGAGATGCGGCAGGCTGGGTTCGGCAAGGCGCTGCTGGACACGAACCTGCACAAGCTCGAGAAGCTCGTCCGAAGCCTGCGGTGGCGCGCCGGCGAGACGGCGTGGACCGGCTACGGGGAGCACAACACGTATGACGGCGAGGCTGCCGGGCGCAAGGCGCGGTTCGTCCGCGAGGCGGCGGCGCGACGCCCCCGAGGGATGACGTGGGACGTCGGCTGCAACGACGGTACGTACGCGCGCATCGCCGCCGAGGCGGCTGACCACGTCGTCGCCCTCGACGCCGACCACGCGACCGTCGACGCCCTGTACCGGGCGCTGCGCGAGGAGGGCCGCACCGACATCCTCCCGCTCGTCGTCGATGTCACCGACCCTTCGCCGGGTCTCGGTTGGCGGGGCCTCGAGCGCGCGCCGCTCGAGCGTCGCGGGACTCCCGACCTGACGCTCTGCCTGGCACTGGTGCACCACGTCACGATCACGGGGAACCTCCCCGTGCGGGAGTTCGTCGGCTGGCTGGCCTCGCTCGACAGCGCGCTGGTGGTCGAGTTCCCGGATCGCAGCGACCCGATGGTCCAGAGGCTGCTGAGCGGCAAGCCAGACGGCGCCAACCCGGACTACGACAAGGCCGGCTTCGAGGCGGCGCTGGCCGCGCGCTTCCAGATCGACCGCACGGAGCCGGTCTCGCAGACGCGGACGCTCTACGAGGCGCGTTTGCGGGTGTGACCGTCGTCGCCGACGCGGGCGCGTCCACGGACCGCGCCACTACGGCCATCGGGTTCGGCCGCGCCGCACTGCATCTCGCCGGGCTCTGGGGTCTCGCCTTCGCGCAGCCGCTGTTCGGCCTGCTGGGCGACAGCCCCGAGTTCTTCGTCGCCCGCGGCAACACCAGGTTCGACATCCTCGTGCTCGCGGTCGGCTACGGCCTCGTGCCCCCGCTCGTGGGGGCGGCGGCCGTGTGGGCGGCCGGGCAGCTCCGTCCCGCGCTGGGCCGTGCGTTGCTCTTGGTGCTGATCGCGCTGCTGGTCGCCGCCTTCGTGCTGCCGCCGCTCGGCGACGCGCTGGGGGGGTCGGCGTTCGCCGTGGCCGTCGCGGCGGCACTCGGCGCCGGCGCGGCCTTCGCCTACGTGCGGGCTCCCGCCGCGCGCACCTTCCTGACGATCCTGTCGCCGGCTCCGCTGGTCTTCCTCGGCCTTTTCCTCCTGACCTCCCCCGTCTCCGAGCTCGTACTGCCGTCGGACGCCACGGCGTCGGTCCCGGGGCCGTCGCGGTCCGCGACGCCGATCGTGTTCATCGTCCTCGACGAGCTGCCGGTGACGACGCTGATGGACGGGGAGCGCCTCGACGCCGGGTCGTTCCCCAGCCTCGCCCGCTTCGCCCAGGGTGCCACGTGGTACCGCAACGCGACGACCGGGGCGATCGACACGCCCGAGGCGGTGCCGGCGATGCTGACCGGCGTGCAGCCGGGTGCCAACGTGGTCCCGACCGCGTCGGACCAGCCGCGCAGCCTGTTCACGCTGTTCCGCCGCAGTCACGAGATCCACGCCGTCGAGCCGATCACGGACCTCTGCCCGGCCGAGTTGTGCCCGGAGTCGCGGCCGGCGGCGAGCACTCGGATCGAGTCGCTCGCCCGCGACCTCTCGGTCGTCGCCCGCCACCTGTTGCTTCCCGACGATCTGCGCGCCGGGCTGCCCCCCGTGGATCGCGTCTGGGCCGGCTTCGACGGCGCGGCGGCGGAGCAGGGCGGCGAGCAGGCGCTGCGGAGGCACCGCTGGCGGCGGGCGAACCGGCGGCTCGGGCGCATCGAGGAACACGACACGCCGGCCATGTTCGACCGGCTCGCCGCGGCTCTCGGCAGTCCGACCGGGCGCCCGCCGCTGGTGTTCATGCACTCCGAGCTGCCGCACGTGCCCTGGCACTACCTGCCGGACGGCCGCGCGTACCGGATCCACCGCTTCGACCTCCCGGGGCTCACGGACCGCTGGACGGGCCGCCAGTGGCTACCCGACCAGAGCTTCCAGCGCCACGTGCTCCAGACGCGGTACACCGACGTGTTGGTCGGGCGTTTCCTCAACCGGCTGCGGGCGCTCGGGCTCTACGACAAGGCCGTGATCGTCATGACCTCCGACCACGGCACCTCGTTCCGGGCGGGGGAGCCACGCCGCCAGCCCACGAGCGCCAACTGGGCGGACATCGCGTCGGTTCCGTTCATCGTGAAGCTGCCCGGCCAGCGCGTGGGTGCGGTCGAGGACGCGGCGGTGCGCACGGTCGACGTCCTGCCGACGATCGCCAAGGCGGCCGGCGTCGACGTGCCGTGGAGGACCGACGGCATGCCCGCCGACGAGCGCACCGGAGGCCGGTCCACGCCGATCACGCTCGACATCGTGGGACTCCGGAAGGGGGGACAGCCGCTGGAGACGGTCCTGGACGCCCGCGCCGCCCGCGAGCGCCACGAGCGCGAGCTGCTGCGTCACGGCGTCTACGCCATCGGACCGCGACCGGACCTGCTCGGCCGCCGGGTCGGCACGGCGGGCGAGGGGGCAGGCGCCCGCGCCACGGTCGACGGGCCCGCGGACTTCCGCGCTGTCGCCGGCGACGATGCCGTGCTGCCCGCGTTCGTCTCCGGCGCGGTGAGCGGGCTCGAGGAGGACGCGGTGCTGGCGGTCGCCGTCGACGGCCGCGTCGCGGCGACGACGCGCGTCTACCGCGACGGCGACGGGCTCCAGTACGCGGCGCTGGTGCCGCCGACAGCGCTGAGCGCCGGCGCGCACAGCGTCGCCGTGCTCGAGGTGCTGTCCGGCGGCCTGCGCCGGATCGGCGGGGCCTGACGCCCCGCCTACCGCTCGATCAGCTCGATCCGGTAGCCGTCGGGGTCGCGCACGAAGCAGATGCGCGAGCCGCCCGCGCGCACCTGGTACGGCGGCCGCTCGGGCTCGATCCCCTTCTCCCCGAGCCGCGAGAGCGTGCCGTCGAGGTCGTCGACCGTGAGCGCGATGTGGTTGTAGCCCGTGCCCAGCTCGTACGAGTCGACACCATGGTTGTAGGTCAGCTCGAGCCGGTCGCCGTCACCCGGCAGGCCCATGAAGACGTTGATCGCCTCGTCGCGGATCGGCATTCGGCGGCGCTCCTCGAAGCCCAGCGCCTCGTAGAAGGCGACGCTGCGGTCGATGTCCCCGATGCGGTAGCAGGTATGGATGAGCTCCACGGCCGGAGCGTACCCTCCCCGGCCATGATCCTCGAACGCTCGATGAGCCCGCAGTGGCTGTCCAACACGTACCTCGTCGCGGCAGCCCCGGGCGGCGACGCGTTCCTCGTCGACGCCGGCGGGCCGGTCGCTCCGCTGCTCGACCGCGCGGCGGAGCAGAACCTCACGATCACACACGTGCTGCTCACCCATCATCACCACGACCATGTGGCCGAGCTGGGGGAGGTGCTCGAGCGCTGGCCGGACGCCCAGGTGCTGGCGCACCCGGAGGAGCGGGTGCCGGGGACCACGGGCGACCTGAACCCGGGCGACGAGCTGGAGATCGGCGGGCTGGAGATCCGGGCGCTGCACACGCCCGGCCACACCGCGGGGATGCTCTCGCTGCTCACCTCGGGCAACGTGTTCACGGGCGACACGCTGTTCAAGGGCTCGGTCGGCGGCGTGCGGGCGCCCGGGAGCACGAGCTACGACGACCTCAAGCGCTCGATCATGGACGTCCTGCTCACGCTCCCGCCGACGACGATGATCCGCCCCGGCCACACGGACCACACGACGGTGGCCGACGAGCTCGAGTCCAACCGCTTCGTCCGCATCTGGCGCGGGCTCGACGAGGAGGGGAGCGAGGACTGCACGGCGCTGGGCGAGCCCGCCACGCTGATCCTGCTCGGCGACGACTACGACGGCGGGCACAAGGCCTGGGTGCGCTGGCCGGACGGCTCCGACGACATCGTGCCCGGCAGCAAGGTCTCCCGCTAGAACAGAGGGGCATGGAGAAGGAGAAGAGCAGCGGGATCTCCGTCCAGACGCTCGCGATCTCGGCCGCCGCGGCGGTGGCGGCCGCGGTCGTCGTGCCGATGATCTGGGAGCGGGGAACGCTCGTCGCGACGGCGATGACGCCCGTGATCGTGGCGCTCGTCTCCGAGGCCCTGCGGCACCCGGCCGAGAAGATCACGTCCGCCACGTCGGGCGTCGTGCGGCGACCGGGCCCCGCAGGAGGGCCGGGGGCGTTCGACCCGCTGGCGGGCGGCGAGCGCGGCCCGCTGCCCGAGCCCGACCCCGAGACCGGCGGGCCGACCCGCGACGATGACCCCTTCGGGCTGCGCGAGCGGGCGCCGATCCGCCGCCACTGGCGGCTCGCGGTGATCACCGGGCTTGTGGCCTTCGTGGTGGCCGTGGCCGCGCTCACGCTGTCCGAGCTCGTGTTCGGCGGGCCCGCCACGAACGAGTCCGGTCGCACCACCTTCTTCGGCGGCCGCGACAGCGACAAGCAGGCGACCCCGACGCCGGAGGCCTCTCCCGAGGCGACGCCGGAGGAGGCCACGCCGACGCCCGAGGAGGCCACGCCGGCGCCGACGGTGACCCCCACGCCGACGCCCACACCGGGCGCGCAGGAGGCCACCCCGGTGCCTACGGTTACCCCCTGATGGCCAAAGACAGGATCCCGACGTCGCGCGTCGCGCGGACCGCGCGCGTGTCCGGCCTGGCCGCCGGGCAGGCGGCGCGGCACCTGGGGACCCGGGCCGCGAACCTCACGCGCGGCGAGGACGGCCGCCAGGCCGCGCTCGAGCGCCGCAACCTCGAGGCGGCCGAGCAGATCGTGGCCGCGCTCGGGACGATGAAGGGCGCGGCGATGAAGCTCGGCCAGGTGATGAGCTTCCTCGACGTCGGCCTCGTCCCCGAGGAGCACCGCGAGGAGTTTCAGCGCAAGCTCGGCGAGCTGCGCGACGCCGCGCCCAAGGTGCGCTTCGCCGACATGCGGAAGGTGATGGAGAGCGAGTACGAGGACTCGCTCGACGAGGTCTTCGAGGCGTTCGACCCCGAGCCGATCGCCGCCGCCTCGATCGGGCAGGTCTACCGCGCGCGGCTGCGGGACGGCCGCGACGTCGCGGTCAAGGTCCAGTACCCCGGCGTCGCCCAGGCGGTGCGGGCCGACATGCAGAACCTCGGGATGATCCTGCGGCTGATGAAGCGGGTGGCGCCGGGGCTCGACGTCAAGAGCACGGCCGAGGAGATCCGCGCCCGCATCGGCGACGAGCTCGACTACGAGCTCGAGGCCCAGCACCAGCGTACGCTCGCTCGCATCTACCGCGGGCACCCGTTCATCCGCGTGCCCGAGGTCGTCACCTCGCTCTCGCGCGAGAAGGTGCTCGTCTCCGAGTACGTCACCGGCCTCGGCTTCGACGCGATCAAGGAGCTCGACCAGGACACGCGCGACCGGGTCGGCGAGATCGTGTTCCGCTTCTTCTTCGGCTGCATGTACCGGCACCGGCAGTTCTCCGGCGACCCGCACCCGGGCAACTTCCTGCTGCAGCCCGACGGCAGCGTCGCGTTCCTCGACTTCGGGCTCTTCAAGGTGATGCCGGCCGAGCTGATCGAGATCGAGCTCGAGTGCCAGCGCGCCGGCCACGAGGGCGACGGCGAGCGCCTGCACGAGATCTTCAGCCGCACCGGCTTCCTGCGCGAGCCGGACCGCTTCCGGCCCGACAAGCTGCTCGCCCAGTTCCTCGACGCCACGTGGTGGTACGTGCTCGACGAGGAGGTGCACCTGTCGCCCGAGATCGCCACCGACGTGATGATCGAGATGTCCGACCCGCGGTCCTCGCACTTCGGGCAGATGCGCCACGAGACGCTGCCGGCGGACCACCTGTTCGGCCGCCGCGTGGAGCTGCTGACGCTCGCCGTGCTCTCCCAGCTCGGCGCGCGCGGCAACTGGCACCGGATCGCGCGCGAGTGGATGTACAGCGAGGAGCCGGTGACGGAGCTGGGTGCGGCCGAGGCCGCCTTCTACGCGGTACCGTAACGTCGCCCGAAGGTCGCCGGGCGGGGTTTCCGGCGACCGGCAGGGCGAAACCGATCTCAGGCCTGTTGGATCTGCAGCAACGATGTGGTGCCCGGCTTGCCGGACGGCAGGCCGGCGGTGACGCCCACGCGCTCGCCCTCCTTGACCCAGCCGAGCTCGACGACGCGCCGGACGGCGGCGGCGATCAGCTCCTCGGTGGTCTCGTGGCGTCGCATCGACGCCGCCTGCACGCCCCACATGAGCCCGCAGCGGCGCACCGTCTCCCGGCCGGGAGAGAGCGCGTAGATCGGCACCGTCGGGCGGTGCGCGGAGATCAGGCGGGCGGAGCGGCCGCTCAGCGTCGGGCACACGAGCGCGGCGAGGCCGAGCTCGTGAGCCGCACGACAGGCGGTGTAGGCGAGCGTGTACGCGGGGTCGCGGCGGTCGCGACGCACGCGGCGCTCGTTCCACTCGCGGTACGGCGCGGTGAGCTCCGTGCGCTCCGCGATCGAGGTGAGCATGGCCACCGACTCGACCGGATACTGGCCCACCGCGCTCTCCTGCGAGAGCATCACCGCGTCGGTGCCGTCGAGGATCGCGTTGGCCACGTCGGTCACCTCGGCGCGCGTGGGGCGCGAGGAGCGCACCATCGAGTCGAGCATCTGGGTGGCGGTGATCGACGGGCGGGCGAGCGCGCCGGCCAGCGCGATCACCTGCTTCTGCACGATCGGGACCTCCTCGATGCGCAGCTCGATGCCGAGGTCGCCGCGGGCGATCATCACGCAGTCGGCCGCGCGGACGATCTCCTCCGCCCGCTGGACGGCCTGCGGCTTCTCGATCTTGGCGATCAGCGGCAGGCGCGTGTGCTTGCGCAGGAAGGTCACGTCCTCGGCGCGGCGCACGAACGACAGCGCGACCAGGTCGACGCCGATCCTCTCGCCGGTCCTGACGTGCCCGAGGTCCTCCTCGGGGACGGCGGGGAGCGCGGCCGTCTCGCCCGGGATGTTGAGGCCCTGGCGGGACGCGACGGCGCCCCCGACCTCGACCTCGACGTCGATCTCGCCGTCGCCGGGGCGCGTGCTCGTGACGCGCAGGCGAACGGCGCCGTCGGCGAGGTAGACGATCTCGTCGGCCTCGACGGTGTCGGCGAGGCCGCCCCAGGTGATCGCCATCCGCTTCGCGTCGCCCACGAAGCCGTCGGCCCCGCAGACGAAGGTCAGGTGGTCGCCCGGCTTGAGCTCGGCGATGTCGTCGGCCAGCGGGCCGATGCGCAGCTTGGGCCCCGGGAGGTCCTGCAAGATCGCGACCTGGCGGCTGGCCCGGCCGGCGGCTTCGCGCACGAGCTGGGCCGTCTCCGCGTGCTCCTCGGCGGTCCCGTGAGAGAAGTTCAGCCGCGCGACGTCCATGCCCGCCTCCATCATCCGGACCAGGACCTCCGGCTCCCGCGAGGCCGGTCCGATGGTGGCGACAATCTTCGTGCGGCGCATTGCGCCGCGCACGGTACTAAGCGGTCCCCGCCACGAGTCCCGTCGCGTTTGGCGGGCGCCTCGCCGCTCGTGGCGGCGTCCTCGAACGTTCACGTGCCAGAGGCACGCATCATGTCCTGCGTCCTTGCCACGAACGACGATCCGCGCGCCAAACGCAACGCGACCTGTGACGGAGACCGCTAAGGGTTGAGCCACGCGACCACGGCGAGCACGCGGCGGTGCGCGGACTCGGCGGGCGGGAGCCCGAGCTTGCCGAAGATGCTCGCCACGTGCTTTTCGACGCCGCTCGGCGTGATGTCGAGCTCGGCGGCGATCTGCTGGTTCGTCCGGCCCTCCGCCATCAGCGCGAGCACTTCCCGTTCACGCTCGGAGAGCCGGCGCAGCGGCCCCTCCTCGGCGCCCGCCACGAGCTGGGAGACCGCCTCGGGGTCGAGCGCCATGCCGCCGCCGGCCACGCGCCGCACGGCGTCCACGAACTCGCGCACGTCCGAGACGCGGTCCTTGAGCAGATAGCCGACGCCGCCCGTCCCGTCCGCCAGCAGCTCGGCCGCGTACGTGCGCTCGACGTACTGGGACAGGATGAGCACCGGGAAGCCGGGACGGCGGCGCCGCAGCTCGAGCGCGGCCCGCACCCCCTCGTCGCGGAACGCGGGCGGGAGCCGCACGTCGACGATCGCGAGGTCGGGCTCGCTGTCGTCGACTGCGGCGAGCAGCGCCGGGCCGTCCGACACCGCTGCCGCGACCTCGATCCCGCTGTCGCGCAGCAGGCGCTCCAGCCCGTCGCGCAGGAGGGCGAGGTCCTCGGCGATGACTACGCGCACGGGAGCGATGCTCGCACGACGGTCGGACCGCCGCCGGGACTGTGGAGCTCGAGCGTCCCGTCGAGTGCCGCGACGCGCTGCGCGAGCCCTTGCAGGCCGGCGCCTGACACCTTGGCGCCGCCGCGCCCGTCGTCGACCACCTCGACCCGGAGCACCTCCGCGTGCCGGCTGAGCCGGATCGTGACCTGTCGCGCGCCGCTGTGCTTGGTCGCGTTGGCGAGCGCCTCGGAGACCACGAACCACGCCGCGGTCTCCACGGCGGGGGCCGGCTTGACGTCGACGTCGACCTGGGCGGTGGCGGGGATCGGTGAGCGCGACGCGAGCGCGGCCACGGCGGCCGCCAGCCCCCGCTCGGTCAGGAGGCTCGGCCGGATGCCGCGCGCGAGGTCGCGCAGCTCGGAGAGCGCCCGCCGCGCCTCCTCGCGCGCCTCACCGACCAGCTCGCGGGCGCCCTCGGGGTCGCGGTCGAACCGCTCCTCGGCCATCCCGAGGTCCATCGCCAGGGCGACGAGGCGGGCCTGCGCGCCGTCGTGCAGGTCGCGCTCGATCCGCTCGAGCGCGGCCGCCGCCGCGTCGACGGCACCGGCCCGCGTCTCGGTCAGCTGCTCGATGCGGGCGCTCAGCGAGGGCGCGAGCAGCCAGCGCGCGAGCAGGGCCTGCGACACGGCCAAGGAGCGCTGCACGAGCAGGGCAATCGGCAGGCCGGCGAGCCCGATCGCCACCGCGATCACCGCCTCCTCGGTCGAGTCGAGGTTGAACCACAGGTAGGTGGCGTCGTCGGGCATCGCCCACCACCAGGCCGGCAGTGTGAGGCTGCCGAGCACGACGCCCCAGAGCACGGCCCAGACGACGCCCCAGGTGAAGCCGACGACGCCGAACAGCCCGAGGTAGGCGACGTCCTTCCAGCTCTGCGGGTCGTGCAGGGCGGTGCGCAGCAGCGGCCCGAGGCGCCGCTCGGGCGGCCGCGGGCGATAGACCGAGGCGATCGGCGAGCCGAGCACGAGCGCGGCCCGCCGGCGCTCGAGGTCCGCGAACACGCGGAACACCGCGAACGTCGCGAGCACGACGGGCAGGCCGACGATCAGCAGGGCGAGCGTGAGCGACACCGTGACGCCGGCGATCCAGACACCGAAGGCAACGGTGCCGGAGAGCAGCCCGAGCGCCAGATACGCGGCGTCCGCCCCGACCCGCCGCAGCCGCGTGGCCCGCATCGGCGCAGGAGCTGGCGCTGCGGCGGTCACGGCCATCTTCCGAGTGTGCTCTCGGGGCCGTAGCGCGGCCAGCGCGCTGCCCCCCGCCTGCCGGTGAGGTTGTCCGCACGTTCGGGTACTGGCCCCGACGCGCCTGCTCCTGGCCGTCTTCGGCCTGATCGGCGACGACTTCGTCGTCGCCACCGACGAGCAGATGGCACGCCGCGCCGCCTCGCTCCAGACGGAGACGCTGGAGGACGAGGCCGCCGGCGCGGTAGGGATCCCGGTGCGCGAGCTGCTGCTCAGCCAGGGCGGCCGGGACGCCAAGGCGTTCGCCGACCTGTTCGAGAACCTCGTCGCGACGATCAGCGCCGACCCCGAGGCGACGGTCGCGACCGCCCGCCTCGAGATCCGGGACTAAGCTGCCGCGCCCACGGCGGGCGGCGGCAGCATCGCCAGCAGATCGGGCGGCAGCGTCTGACTGGCGCGCCAGTACTCCAGCCCGACGACGTGCCCGTTCGTGGGGTCCAGCTCGCGCAGACCGGCGCCGAACTCCTCGGCCACGACGGTCGCCGGATCGAAGCCCTCGAAACGGAGCCAGGCGATGTCGGCGTCCGGGTCGTAATGGCCGTCGATCTTCACCCTGGGAAGGCTACCGCCGCCGCCAGATCGTCACGATGCGTGCCGTCGCCGGATCGTCGCCATCCGGATGGTCGTACAAGACCACGAGGCCGCCCGACTTGACACGCCATTCCGCCTCGCCGGCGTTGCGTCGGCGTTGTCCGTGACCTTCAAGAACCGCCGTCTCCACGTCGGTGTGGGAGATGCCGAGCACCTGCGCCTTTGCGAGCGCATGATCGGTCCATCGGAAACGGGCCGGCGCGGGCATGCCGTCACAGGCTCACCGATGGTTCGGACCGATGCCCCGCTAGACCATATGGAGTCTGTCCGGCCCGGGATGTAGAAGGGGCCGGTCCCCCGCGACGGTTGTGGGGTGACGTTCTTGTCGCGCGGTTGCGCCCGCGCGGCGGCCACAATCGCAGAGGAGGAGCCGGCCATGGCGAAGGCTAGAAGCCTCGTCGGTCTGGACGTGCACGCGACCAAGGTCGTGGCGGCGGTGCTCGACGCCGAGACGGGAGAGGTGCAGTACTTCCGGTTGGGCGGCGACGTCGCCGAGGCGGCCGGGCTGTGCGCGGGGCTGTCGCGGCCGGTGCGCGCGGCCTATGAGGCGGGGCCGACCGGTTACGGGCTGGCGCGCGAGCTGGCGCGCCGCGGCGTGGAGTGCGTGGTCGCCGCGCCGAGCAAGATCCCGCGTGCGTCGGGTGATCGCATCAAGACCGATCGCCGCGACGCCGAGCACCTCGTGCGGCTACTGCTGGCCGGCGAGCTGCACGCGGTCAGGGTGCCCGGGCCCGAGGAGGAGGCGCTGCGCGACCTCGTGCGGGCGCGCGAAGCGGTCCGGGTGGATCTGATGCGCTGCCGGCACCGGCTGTCCAAGCTGCTGCTGCGCCACGGGATCCGCTTCGAGGGCGGGCACGCGTGGACGGACCGTCACCGCGCCTGGTTGGCCGGTGTCGAGCTGGGCCGGCCGGCGGCGCAGACCACGCTGGCCGACGCGCGCGGCGCGATCGACGTGCTCGCGCACCGCCGCGAGCGGCTCGAGCGCGAGATCGTTGCGCTGCTGCCCGACTCGCCGTGGCAGGTCCAGGTCGCCCGGCTGCGCTGCCTGCGCGGGATCGACACGCTCACCGCCGCCGGGCTGTGCGCAGAGATCGGCGACTTCGAGCGCTTCGCGCGCGCCGAGCAGCTGATGAGTTACGTCGGGCTGGTCCCGTCCGAGCACACCACCGGTCAGCAGCGGCGGCTGGGTGCGATCACCAAGACCGGCTCCGGCCACGCCCGGCGGTTGCTCGTCGAGGCCGCCTGGCACTACCGCAAGCGACCCGCGATCGGCCGCGCCCTCCAGGACCGCCAGGACGACCAACCCGCCGAGGCGGCCGCGATCGCCTGGAGCGCGCAGCAGCGCCTGCACCGCACCTGGCAGCGGCTCGAGCAGCGCGCCAAGCGCCGCACGATCATCGCTGTCGCCGCCGCCCGCGAGCTCGCCGGCTTCTGCTGGGCGATCGCCCGCATCGAGTGACACCCCCACCACGATCGACGATCCCGTCGGCTGGGTCGGTGGCGGCCCGGCACGCGCGCGGGGAACCCGCCACTGAGCTATGAGCAACCCGCCCCCACCGGGGCCGGCCACGCCCGATGCTAGACAGCGGCACCCCACGACGAACCACGGTCCTGCGGCCACCCGGACCCGCGAATATCAGCCTGACCGCGCGTCGCGCACAACACCGCCGGACCGCCACCGACCCAGCCGACCACACCCCATCACCACCAGCGCCAACGCGCCAAACCCGGCTGCTCAGGTTGACAAACGACCCTCCATATCAGCTCACGGGGATCGGCTCGCCGTCGGCGGTGATGCGGCCGCCGTTGCGGAGGTCGCAGATCATGTCCCAGTGCAGGGCGGACTCGTTGGTGGCGCCGGTCTCCGGATACGAGCGCCCGAGCGCGAGGTGGACGGTGCCGCCGATCTTCTCGTCGAACAGGATCTGGCCGACGGGGCGGTCGATGCCGGGGTTGGTGCCGATGCCGAGCTCGCCGAGGCGGCGGGCGCCGTCGTCGGTGGCGAGCGCGGCCTGCAGGACCTCGTCGCCCCGCTCGGCGCGGGCGGAGACGACGACGCCCTCGCGGAACTCGAGCTCGATGCCCGCGACCTCGACGCCGCGCGGGCTCGACGGGATGCCGAACCGGATGCGGCCCTCGGCGGACGTCTCGACGGGGCCTGTGAAGACCTCGCCCGAGGGCATGTTGCGGCGGCCGTCGGAGTTGATCCACGCTCGGCCGGCGACCGAGAGCGTAAGGTCGGTGCCCTCGGCCTCGATGTGGATCTCGCGCGCTGAGGTGAGCCGCTCGACCAGCGCCGCCTGCCGGTCGCGCAGCGCGAGCCAGGCGGCCACCGGGTCCTCGCGGTCGAGGAACAGGGCGCGGTGCACGAAGGCCGCGAAGTCCTCGGTCGCCATCCCGGCCTGCTGGGCGGCGGCGGGCGTCGGCCACACGGACACGCACCAGCGGCGGCGCAGCGCCGCCTCGCGCACCGGCTCCCGCGCTCGCGCGGCGCGGGCGGTGCGCGCCGGGTCGATGCCCGCCAGCGCGCGGGTGTTCTCCGGTGCGTGGATGACGAGCGAGGCGTCCGTGCTCTCGGCCTCGGCCAGGTCGGCGGGCGGGAAGCCGTCGAGGTGAAGGTCGCGGGCCGCCTCCCAGAAGCCATGCTCCTGGTCGGGGAGCGAAACGCGCAGCAGCGGCCACGCCTCGCGCTCGAGCAGCGCGCGCTGGAGCTCGAGCAGCACGGGCGCGGCGAGTGTCGTCGAGCGCACCACCACCTGCTCGCCCGGCTCCGGGCGCAGGCAGTAGTCGCAGAGGAGCTTGGCGAACGCCGCCGGGTCGATCACGGCGCCTGCAGCTCGGGGAAGTGCTCGGCCACGTGCTCGCGCAGGACGCCCCGGATCCATGCGCGCTCCGCCTGCGACGCCATCCGGAAGCGGGCGAGCAGCTCCTTCTGACGGGTGACCGGCTCGGTGCCCGCGATCGCCCAGCTCACCGCGAGCCGCTCGAACAGGAACTCGACGCCGCGGTGCCAGGCGTCCTCGCGCGAAAGCGGGGAGCCGCCCAGCGTGTCGGCGTACTCGCGGCGCGTGCCGGGCGACATCGAGCCGCGCAGCACCAGCACGTCGCCGTCGGGCGAGCGGTACTCGGCGTTCGGGGCCTTGAGCTTCTTCTGGCGCGCCATCACGCGGCCGCGGCCCGCTCGAGCTGGGCGCGCACGTCGCCGGTCAGCGGGTCGAGGTGGCCGGGCCAGGCGGCCGACGGCTCGAGCGCCGCAAGCTTGCGGAGCGACTCGCGCGCCTGCTCGGTGTCATGGTTGAACGCCGGATGCGGCGGGCCGGGAGGCTTGGCACGGCCCGTGTGCGGGTCCACCACGTAGAACGCGTCGCTGGTCAGCGCCAGCCGGTCGCGCTCGCGCCACAGGGCGATCAGCCCGGGCGCGTGGCCGGGGAGGTGGACCACCTGGAAGCCGCTCACCTCGTCGCCCTCCTCCACCGTGCCCGCGACCCGGACCGCGCCCCCGTCCCAGAAGCGCAGCAGCCGCGCGTACACGTAGCGGGCGGGGATGCCGAGCTCGTCGAGCTCGTAGTAGTCGCGCAGAGACTCGTCGCTCTCCGCCGCGTCGCGGTCGGCGGGGTGGCAGAGGACGGGCGCGCCGAGCCCGGGCGCGGCGCCGCGGTGGTCGGCGTCGGCATGGCCCAGGACCACGCGGTTGACGCCGCCGAGCGTCGCGGCCGCCTGGGCGACAGCGCCGGTCATCGCCGCGATCCCGGCGTCATAGAGCGTGACCCCGCCGCCCTCGTCCTCGATCAGGTACACGTTCATTCGCCGCGGGACTCCCCCGCGCAGCAGCCACACGCCGTCGGCCACGCGCTCGAGGTCGCTCACCGCGGCCGCCCGCCGCGCGATCCGGGTGCGTGCGTTGAAGGCCGCGAACAGCCGCCGCTCGGCCGCGGAGCCGCCGCCCGGCAGGAGCCCCATCTGGCGTGCGGCGGAGAAGCCATCGGGCACCGCGTCGTTGCGCACGATCCGCCCGTCGCGCACCTCGAGCAGGTCGATGCCCTCGAGCTCGATGCGCGCTCCCGTCGGCTCGACGCCCCACAGCGGCCCCAGCATCGTTCCCGTCGCGGTCCAGTGGACGGCCACGCGGTCGGCGTCCGCGACCGTACGCCGCACGTCGAGTGCCAGGTCAGGGAACGCCGCGAACAGCTCCGTGAAGTACGCCCGCACCCCGGAGGGCCCGACCGCGTCGACCTGGCCGGCGATGTGGTCGACCCCGTCGGGCGCCCACAGCTCGGCCATCGCGCCGACGTCGCGCCGCGCCATCGCGGCGAAGTAGTCCTCGACGACTCGGTTCATCGCGCGCCACGTTACCTTCCGGCACCGTGCGCAAGCCGACGCGGAGCCGCGAGGTCGGACGGGGGGAGAGAGTGCTTCCAGGAGTGTGGCGGCTGCGGCTGCCGTTGCCGTGGCCGGGCGTGCCGCACTGCAACGCGTGGGCGCTCGCGGCGGGCGACGGGGTCGTGCTGGTGGACACCGGGATGCACGAGCCCGGGTCGATGGCGCATCTCGAGCGGGCGCTCGACCGAGCCGGGCTGCGCGTCGAGCACGTGCGGCTGGTCGTGTGCACGCACGCGCACGTCGACCACTGCGGGCAGGCGCCGCCGGTCGCCGAGCGTGCCGGCTGCGAGGTGTGGATGCACCCGAACCACGCGCACCACACGGCAGCGGTCGCGGACCCCGAGCAGGCGCTCGCGCGGCGCGTTGAGGTCGCGCGGCAGAGCGGCGTGCCGGACGAGCCGCTGCAGCGCTGGATCGAGCAGCGCCGCGGCCAGGGCACGGGCCAGGCGGGGACGCTGCGCGTCGACCGCGACCTCGTCGAGGGCGTGGTCGTGCGCACCGACCTGGGCGCGTGGCAGGTGCTCGAGACGCCCGGCCACGCGCCCTCGCACGTGTGCCTGTACCAGCCCGAGCGCCGGCTCCTGATCTCGGGCGACCACCTGCTCGGCCGCGTCTCGCTCTACTTCGACGCCGGCTACACGCCCGACCCCGTCGGCGAGTTCCTGACCTCGCTCGAGAAGGTCGCCCGGCTCGACGCCCGCCTCGGCCTGTCCGGCCACGGTCGCCCGTTCACCGACATCCCGGGCCACATCGAGGGCAACCGGCGGCTCGTGGCCGAGCGGCTGGACGCGGTCCGGGCGGCGCTCGGGGAGGGTCCGAAGACCGCGTACGAGGTGGCCCGCGCGGTCTACGCAGACGCGTTCTCCGACGCGCCGTCGGCCTGGCTGATGACGAAGACGCTCTGCTGGCTGACGCACCTCGAGCGGCTGGGCGAGGCCGCAGGTGCCGGCGAGCACCCAGAGCGCTGGTCGCTCGCCGCCTAGACTTCGCCCGATGCGGATCGACGAGCGACTTGCCGCAGGCGCCGAGCCCTCGTTCTCGTTCGAGTTCTTCCCGCCGCGCACCGACGAGGGGGAGCGCAATCTCGGCCGCGCGCTCGCCGAGTTGGTGCGCCTGGAACCGACCTTCGTGTCGGTGACCTACGGGGCCGGTGGCACCACCGGGCAGAAGCGCAAGACGGTCGACATCGTGCGCTCGATCAAGGCCCAGCACGGGCTCGAGGCGATGGCCCACTTCACCTGCGTGGGAGCGACTGTGGGGGAGCTTCGGGAGACGCTCGACATCATGCGCGACGCGGGGATCGAGAACGTGCTCGCGCTGCGCGGCGACCCGCCGGCCGGCCAGACCGAGTGGACGGCCACCGAGGGCGGCCTGGAGTACTCGCGCGAGCTGATCGAGATGATCCGCGCCGACTACGACTTCGCGATCGGCGCGGCCTGCTTCCCCGAGGTCCACATCCACGCCGAGTCGGCGGAGAGCGACCTGCGCTACCTGAAGGAGAAGGTCGACGCCGGTGCCCGCTTCCTGATCACGCAGCTGTTCTTCGACAACGGCGCGTACTGGGACTTCGTGGCCCGCGTGCGCGACATCGGCGTCGACGTCCCGATCGTCCCGGGGATCATGCCGATCACGAACTTCGAGCAGATCACGCGGTTCACGAACATGTGCGGCGCCACCATTCCGGGCCCGCTGCTGCGCGAGCTCGGCCTGCGCGCCGACCAGCCCGGCGCGGTCGCCGACTTCGGCGTCGCCTACGCGACGCTGCAGTGCGCCGACCTGCTCGCCAAGGGCGCCCCGGGCATCCACTTCTACACGCTCAACAAGTCCCCCGCGACGCGCGCGATCCTCAGCGCCCTGCGCGCGCTGGCGCCCTGGCGGGACGCCGTGCCGGCGTAACCGCGACGCACTGTCAGTTGATGTATCGTCGCGCGTAACAGTCCCGGTTGACGACTGGAGGGGGACCTGTGAGGGGGAAGGGAGTGGCGCTCGGCGTGCTGAGCGCGATGCTCGTCTTCACGGCGCCGGCGTGGGGCGCTTCGAAGAACGTACAGCTGCTGGACAACCTGCCGGAGGCCAAGGACGCCACGGCGATCAACTTCCTGCAGTACGACGGGAAGCGCAAGAAGGGCCACGGGAAGGCGTGGAGCTCGCACAAGCGGCGCTCGCTCGACGTCATGCTCGTCACCGGCCGCTTCGGCCTGAAGTCGTATTCGCTGCGCGATCCGCGGCACCCGGGACTGCTGGACGAGATCACGGCCGAGGAGCTGCGCCTGCCGGGCGATCCGGAGGTCAACACCGATCCCGCGGCCGGGCCGATCTCGACGTTCTGGCAGAACGAGGACATGGACGTCGATCGCAAGCGCAAGCTGGCGCTGCTCTCGCGCGACCCACGGGCCTACGCAGGCTCGACGACGCGCGAGCCTGGCGAGGCGGACCCGAACGGCGCCACGAACATCGCCGGCGTCTACATCGTCGACGCCAAGAACCCGTGGAGGCTGAAGCTCCTGAGCTTCGAGCAGCTGCCGACGGGTCACACCACGACCTGCATCAACGGCTGCAAGTGGCTATGGACCGGTGGCCCGGCCGCGACCACGACGCAGCAGGGTCCGCCCCGGAACTGGACCTTCGGGCGCCCGATCATCGTCACCGACCTGGGCAACCCGAGCGATCCGCAGGGCTACCCGATGGACCCGGTGGACCTGTTCCGCCGCGACGGCGTGACGGCCTACTCGCATGACGTCCAAGTCGACAACATGGGCATCGCGTGGGTGTCGGGCGACGGGGGGACGCGCGGCTACTGGACTCGGGGCAAGCATTGGGATCCGCTCGGGGAGCGGTGGCGGCGAGCCACTCCGCTCGACCCGATCCCGTACGCCGGCGGCGGCCTTCCGGCGTCGGTGACCGGCGACGAGACCGGCGGCTTCGAGCACAACGCCTGGAGGCCCGTCGGCAAGAACGCCCCGCGCGGCGATAAGCGCTACCGCAAGGGCGAGCTGCTGCTGGCCACCGAGGAGGACTTCGGACCTGCCGAGGAGGCGTGCGCCAACCGCGGCCAGTTCTCGATCGCCTCGCTGGCGGGCAGCTTCGGCGGCGAAGCATGGCGCTCGACGGCGGCGGACCCGTTCCGGCTCGAGGTCGTCGGCACGTGGAACCCCGCGAACAAGGAAGGCTCGCGGCCGGTCGGCGGACCGTACGACCCGAACGCGAACTTCTGCTCGGCCCACTATTTCGACGTGGACGGGCCGATCGTGACGTACGCGTGGTACGGCGAGGGCACGCGGTTCCTCGACATCTCAAATCCCGCGAACCCGCGGCAGTTCGCCTACTGGCGGCCCGACGACACCATCGTCTGGGCCTCGTACCTGCACAAGGGCTACATCTACACGGCCGACCGCAACCGCGGCGTGGACGTCCTGCGCTTCCGGGCGGGCGCGAGCTCGGCCCGCGCGAGCGGCCGTGAGGTCGTGGCGCCGGCAGCGTCCGCGCGCCATCGCCGCTTCTTGAAGCGGATGTCGTCGCAGTTCGTGTCGGATGCCGGCACCGCCGGGATCTGCTTCCTGCGCACGAGCTACTAGGAGCGTCTCAGGGCGCCGCGCTGGTCCTCCGGGGCGGGCGCGGCGCTCAGTCCTGCGGCGGCTCGATGTCGACGGCGTGGGCCACGCGCGGCTGCCCGTCGACCTGCCACGCGATGTCGACCTGGTCGTTCTTGCGGTAGGTGCCGATCCCCCAGGCGCCCCAGAACCAGCGCCAGAAGCCGAGCCGTCCCTCCTTCTGCAGCGGGCGGTCGAAGACGAGCACGAGCCCGCGCACCTCGAAGTCGCGCCCCGGCACCTGCCGCACGCCGTTGATGTACACCGTATACGGCTCCCGCACCCCAGGGGGCAGCCGCACGGTCCAGTCCGCCATGGCCGCCATCATCCCATGCGTGACTGAGTACACCCTCAGGCGGTCGCCGCGCGCTCGGCGGGTGCGGGTGAGCGTGGAGAGCGACGGTGCCGTGCGGGTGACGCTGCCGCCGCGCGCGCCCGCGGGGGCCGCCGACGAGGCGGTGCGGGAGCTGCGTCCGTGGATCGAGCGCCGCCGGCGCGCGCTGGTCCGCGCTGCCGCGGAGGTCGCACGTACGCCGGGGACGGTGCCGTATCTCGGCGCCGAGCTCGTGCTCCTACCCCAGCGCGGTCGGACGCGCGTGCACCGCCGCGGCGACATCCTGCTCGTCCCCGAGACCGGCCGCGAGCCCGCGCTCGAGCGCTGGTACCGCCGCGCCGCGCGGCCCGAGGTCGCCGCGCGGCTCGACGCTGCCGTAGCCCGGGCCGGCACGAGCTACCCGAAGCTGACGATCCGCGGGCAGCGCACGCGCTGGGCGTCGTGCTCGGCCGGCGGCGCCATGTCGTTCAATTGGCGGCTGCTGCTCGCCCCCGAGCCCGTGCTCGACTACGTCGTCGAGCACGAGGTCTGCCACCTCGAGGTGCTCGACCACTCGCCGCGCTTCTGGGCGCTGCTCGAGTCACGCGTTCCGGACTGGCGCGAGCACGCGCGCTGGCTGGGCCGCTACGGGTCCACGCTGACGCTGTGAACGCGGGAACGGCAACTGCGCTGGGTAGGGACGGTCGGGGCTGATCGGCGATGAGGAGTTCCTAACCGGCCACGCCGGGTCTGACCGGGGGCGCGTGTGTCCGTCTTGAGTGCCGTAGCGGCTTCCGCACGCCGGCCGGCCCCTCACCTCCCTACCCAGCGTCGTTGCCGTTCACCTGCCGAAGAATGCGACGCAGCGCCTCATAGGGGGTCTCGCCATCCTCGATCGGGATCGGGGAGCGGCGGATGCGGCCGGTCCACGCCTCGACGGACGCGTCGCCGCGGACGTCGAGGCCGGCGCGGATCCCCGGGCCGCGCAGCTCGGCGCGGGTGGCGACCTGGTCGGCGGGCTCGAAGCGGCGGACGCGGGCGTCGATCGTGCCCCGCCGCGTGGTCGACGCCGCGGCACGGACCTCGCTCTCCAGCAGCTCGAGCCCCTCGTCGAGCGTCGCCGCCCGCAGGCGCTCGACGCGCGGCCCGGTGCGGACCGTCACCCGCCAGCCGCTCACTGGAGCAGCGCGCCCGCCGCCCTCCAGCGCGCGATCTCGCAGCCGTTGACGCGCGTGAGCTTCAGGTGCACGGGCTCCCCGCGCAGCGTGCCGGTGATCGTGGCCGTCTGCGGGCCGCCGTACTGCTGCGTGCAGGCGATCGCGTCGCCGGGGGGCTGCAGATCGCGCGGCTCGACCTCGGCGACCCTCGCGCACACGGCCGAGTCACCGGTCGCGGCGCACCGGATCTCGCGCGTGCGGGCCGGCTTGCCGCCCTGGCCGTCGGGGTCGACCTCAACGCGCAGGTCCGCGAGCTTCGGCGCCGAGGCCGGCTGCTCGTCGTCGCCGTCGTCGGCGCCGCAGCCGATCGCGAACACGGCCAGGCAGACGATCAGCGCGAGGCGGCTCATCCCCTCAAGATACGAGCGCGTCCGCCATCAGTGGCCCGAGCGCGTCCGGCGGCGCCGGGACACCGAGCAGGAAGCCCTGGGCGAGCGGGCACTCCTCGGCGGCCAGGAACGCGTGCTGGGCGTCGGTCTCGACGCCTTCGACGACCGCGGTGCGGCCCAGCGCGCGGGCCAGCTGGAGGATCGCGGTGACGACGGCGGCCGCCTCCGCGCGCTCGGGGACCTCGCGCAGGAACGCCCGGTCGATCTTGAGGACCGAGACCGGCAGCTCCCGCAGACGCGAGAGCGAGGAGTAGCCCGTGCCGAAGTCGTCGAGCGCGATCCGCAGGCCGAGCGCGTGCAGCTTTCGGACGCGCGACTCGGCGTCCTCGAGGATCGAGGACTCGGTCAGCTCGACGGTCAGCCGCTCGGCGTCGGCGGCCGCGACCTGCGCGGTCACGCGCTCGATGAAGTCCGCGCGGCGCAGCTGGCTCGGGGACACGTTGAAGGAGATGTGCGGGCGCAGCCCCTGGGCGGCCCAGGCCGCCTGCTGGGCGCAGACCGCGCCCAGCACCCAGTCGCCGAGCGCGTGGATCACGCCCGACGCCTCCGCGACGGGGATGAACTCGGCGGGGGAGACGAGCCCGCGCACCGGGTCCTCCCAGCGCAGCAGCGCCTCGAGCGCCACCAGCCCGCCGGTCCGCACGTCGAAGATCGGCTGGTAGTGCAGGCGCAGCTCGTCGCGCTCCACTCCCCGCCGCAAGCGCGCCTCCAAGGACCCCGCCGCGGGCGCCGCGCGCACCGCCCCGGTCGCCCACGTGCCGAGCACTCCCTCGGCCTCCGAGAGCGGGGAGAGCTGCCAGCTCACGAGCCGGTCGCCATCGACCACGTGCTCGGCCCGCTCGCCGGCCGCCAGGCCCGCGCGGACGCCGGCCCGCTCGCCCTCGGACACCGCCGCCTCCACCCACACCTGGCCGAGCAGCTCGGCCTCCGAGCGCCCGGCCAGCGCGCACGCGTTGCGGTTGGCGAGCAGCACGCGCCCCTCGGCGTCGAGCGCGAGCAGCGGCGCCTCGACCGCGTCGAGCCAGCGCCGGGCGCCGTCGGCGGCCGCGTCGCCGTGGTTGCCGAGATACTGGGCGAGCTGGCCGCCGACGGTCGCGAACATCGCCGACAGCTCGGCGCTCGGCGTGCTCACGCCCCGGGAGAAGAACTCGATCACGCCCTCGCAGCGGTCGGCGACCGCGATCGGGAACGCGGTGGCGGTCATCACGCCGGCCCGGCGCGCCGCCGCGGCGCGCGGCTCGTTGCCGACCGCTCCGACGTCGGGCACCCAGCTCAGCCGCCGGAACGCCCATACGCGCCCGGGCAGACCCTGGCCGGCGGCGAAGGCGGTGGCGCGCGTGGTCTCGGTCAGCGCCTCGATCTCGGGCGACGCCGCGGCGGGCTGCCATGTCGCGGCGCAGCGCAGCGCGCTGCCGTCGCCGGACGGCCGCCAGACGGCCGCGCAGCTCCAGCCGAGCGTCTCCCCGAGCGTCGCCAGCGCCCGCGACACAAGCTCGTGCGGCTCGAGCCCGGCCGCCACGTGGTCGGTGATCGCCTGCTGGGCGAGCAGGAAGCGGTGGGCGCCGCCCACCCGGCGCCGCAGGCGCGTCGCCTCCAGCGCCCGCCGCAGCGCTCGCGGCAGCTCCGCGGGGTCGGGCACCACGGCGGCCGCGCCGTCGAGCCCGCGCACGACGGCGGCGAGGTCGCCGGCGTGTACGTACGGTGAGACGGCGAGGAACGGCAGGTACGGGTCGGCGAGCCGCACGAGCGCGAGCGCCTTGCGGGCGGGGACGGGCGCCGCGCCGTCGCCGCCGTAGAGCACGGCGCCCCAGCCGCGCCGCCCGAGTGCGGCGCTCAGCTGCTCGGCCCCGTCGGCGTGCTCGACCCGCAGGAGCCAGCCGGCATCCTCCATCGCGCGCACGATGATCCGCCCGTGTGCCGGGGGAACGTCGAGGAGGAGGGCGCGCAGGGACCGGAAAGGCCGCATCTGCTCTGCATCGGGTCCGCGCGCCCCGCGCTTGAGCGGGCTACGGCTCGGTGCTCTCGTCCACCGCGGCCGGCGTGCGCATCCCCTCGCCCCGGAAGAGCGCCGCCTGCCCGATGGCGTGGGCGGCCACGGGCGTGGTGAGACCCAGCAGGACGAGGATAAGGACGACGCGGGCGATGATCATCCCGTCACCGCCGAGCGTCGCAGCGACGAGCAGCGCGGCGACGCCGAGGAACGCGGCCTTGCCCGACGCGTGGAGCTGCGTGTAGACGTCCGGGAAGCGGTGGACGCCGAGGACGCCGAGCGTGATCGTCGCGAGCCCGACGAGCACGAGCACTGCGCTCAGCACCTCGGTCACGCCGACGGCTCCTCGTCCGGCTGCTCGAACGGCCGCCGGTCCGCGGCGTAGCGGGAGCTGGTGAGCGTGGCGATGAACGAGAGCAGCGCGAGCGCGAGCGCCGCATCGAGCGCGTAGGGCCGCTGGTCCTCGCCGGCGACGAGCGCGAGCAGCCCCACGAGCACGAGCACCAGCAGGTCGAGCGCCACGATGCGCTCGGTCACCGTGCGGCCGCGGGCGACGAGGACCACGCACGCGCCGAGCAGCAGCGCCATCCACACGAGGGCGACGTAGAACACGACGTCGCCGGTCACGGGATCACCGGGCGCTGGTAGCGGTCGTAGAAGCGCGCGAAGCGGGCGCGCACCGCTTCCGGGTCGCGTGCGTCGATCACGTGCCAGACCATCGCGCGCCGCTCGTGGTCGACCTCGATCAGGACGCTGCCCGGCGAGAGGCCGAAGAGGAGTCCCGTTGCGGCGATCCCGAGCTCGGTGCGCTCCCCGATCGGGATCAGCACGAGGCCAGGCCGGTCGAGCGGGCGCAGCCGCAGCACGCGCAGGGCCACGTCCCACGTCCCGTGGACGATGTCGGCGAGCACCACGGCGAGCAGCCGCGGCGTGGCGGCGATCCGCGCGAGCGCGCCGGAGCCGCGGCGCGACGCTCCGAGCGGCGGCGGGCGCAGCCCGAGCGCGACCCCCGCGGCGAGCAGCACGCCGAGCGCGGCGTCCTCCACGCCTGCGCTGGCCAGCGTCAGCAGCCACACCGCGACCAGCGCGGCGAGGGCGAGAACGCGGCCCGTCATGCGCCGCCTCTCTGGAGCAGGTCCTGGGCGGCGTCGCCGGCGAGCGAGACGAGCGGCTCGGGCCACAGGCCGACGGCGAGCACGACCAGCGCGACGAACGCGACCACGAGCCGCGCGCCCACGGGAGCCACGGTCCGCGCCCCGTCGGCCTCCGGCCGCCAGAAGTCGTGCTGGTAGGCCTGGAACAGGTAGATGAACGTCAGCGCACCGCCGACGAACAGCAGCGCGACCGCCGCGACGCTGCCCGCGTCGACGCCCGCCTCGAATAGCGCCGCCTTGCCGAAGAACCCAGCGGTGGGCGGCACGCCCGCGACGCTGAAGGCGCCGATGACGAACGCTGCGCTCACGAGCGGCCCGCGCAGGTCGACGGCGAGGAACAGCAGGCCCTTCTGGAGCGCGTTGACCAGCGTGAAGAGCACCGCCGCGGCTAGCGCGACGGGTCCGCCGAGGCCGAGCGCGACGATGACGTAGCCGGCATGGCCGATCGCCGAGTAGGCGAGGACCTCCCGGCTGTCGCGCCGGCCGATGGCCTGGACCGCGCCGTAGATGATGCTCGCGCTGCCCAGACCGATCAGCACTCCCGACGCCAGCTCGACCTCGCGCGGCAGAAGCCCCGCCCCGAAGCGCAGCAGGCCGTAGGCGCCGATGTTGGCCACGGCGCCCGCGAGCACCGCGGTCACCGCCGTCGGGGCGCTGCCGTAGATCGCCGGCAGCCAGAAGTGGAACGGGAACAGGCCGAGCTTGACGCCAAAGGCGATGAAGAACGAGACGGCGATGAGGATCGCCGTGTTCGGGTCGATTTCAGCGGCGCGCTCGGCCACCGCCGCCATCTCGAGCGTCCCGGTGGCGCGGTAGAGCGCGGCCACCGCGATCAGGAAGATGAACGACCCGAGCAGGTTGACGACGGCGAAGATCAGCGCGCCGCCGGTCATCCGCCGCTCCCCGCCGACGGCGCTCAGCGCGTACGAGGAGATGAGCGAGAGCTCGAAGAAGACGTAGAAGCTGAACACGTCGCCGGTCAGGAACAGCCCGGTCAGGCCGAGCGCGAGGAAGAGCATCAGCGCGGGCAGCAGGCGCGCCGATGTCCCCGACACGACGTCCTGGATCAGCGCGACGAGCACCACGAACACCGAGACCACCGCCATCGAGGTGCCGAGCGCGTCGGCCCGCAGGCGGATGCCCACATCCGCCGGCCAGCCACCCGCGAGGACGTCGACCGGCCCGTCGGCGGCGACCCGGACCGCGAGCGCCACGAGCAGCCCGAACGCGGCGGCCAGCATGGAGATCGCCGCCACGCCGGCCGGTCGGCGGCGGCCGTCCGCGAAGGCGACGATCACCGCCGTGGGCCAGAGGACGGCGAGCGGAGCGACCAGGAGGCTCATACCTCGGTCTCCTCGCGCTCGCGCTCCTCGTGTTCGAGCTCCTCGCGCTCCAGCTCCTCCTCGGTCCGCGCCTCGATGCGCGACAGGGCATCGAGGTCAACGCTGCGATGCGTCGCATAGACGCGCAGCACGAGCGCGAGCAGGAGCGCCGTGACGGCGAAGCCGATCACCAGCGCGGTGAGCGTCATCGCCTGCGTGAGCGGGTCGGCCACCGGCCGGCCCTCCGGCAGCGGCTCGATCGGCGGCTCGCCGCGTGTGAGGCCCGACGAGATCACCGTGAACGCCGCGGCGTTGGAGACCAGCACCAGCCCGACGACCACGCGCAGCAGGTCGGGCTTGAGCATGAGCGTCGCCCCGGTCCCGAAGAGCACGGCGACGACCACCGCGAGCAGGAGCGTCACGGCGTCTGCTCCTCCGCGGCCTCCGCCGCCAGGAGGCCGATCACGGCGACGCAGACCCCGACGACCAGCGCGAACACCCCGACGTCGAAGAGCACGGCGGTGATCAGCTCGAGGCTGCCGATCGTGACGACGTCGGCGCCGGGCGGCGGCACGTGCTGGAGCGGCGCATCGCCGAAGAGCGCGGGCACGAACGCGACCCCCA
>DATAFH010000090.1:0-53704 GCA_036257565.1 Solirubrobacteraceae bacterium
AGCCAGCGCGCCCCGCCGACCGCGGCCTGCCCGAGCGCTTGAACGCTGCCCGAGCCCTCCGGCGCCGCTGGTGTGCCCGCGCCCGAACCGATCATGTGCGCCTCACCGCGTTAGGATCTCTGCGCACGCCGAGCAGCTTAGAGGTCGCGTTCTGGCGTCCCCGAGCTATACAGACTCCCATGTGGCCACGCCACGCCTCTCGGTCGTCGTCTGCGGGCGGGACGGAGCGCGCACCCTGCCGGACCTGATCGCCGCATCGGAACGCCAAACGCTTGCCGCGCATTGTTTCGAGGTTGTCTATGTCGACGACGGCTCGACGGACCGGTCCGTCGCGCTGGCGGAGGCGTCCGGCCGCCTCCGGGTCGTCACTTCCGAACCCGCGTCGGCCTGCCGCGGGCGCGGAATCTCGGCATCGGCGCTGCGCGAGGCGAGGTGCTGGCCTTCACCGACGTCGACACCACCCCGGACGCGCGCTGGCTCGAGGCCGGCCTTCGGCGCTTCGACGAGGACGGAGCGGAGTTCCTCGCCGGGGCGATCGCTGTCCCCATCGGACAACGCCCGTCGATTGCCGCGCTCGTCGACGCGACGACCTTCTTCGACCAGGAGAGCTACGTCATCGCGGGCTTCGCCGCCGGCGCCAACGTCTGGGTCCGGCGGTCGGTGGTCGAGCGCTTCGGCGGGTTCAACGAGGCGCTCGAGCGCTACGGCGGCGACGATGAGGAGTTCGGCTACCGGCTCACAGGCGCGGGGGTTCGGCTCATGCACGCGCCGGAGGTCCTTGTGACCCACCCGCCGCGCCGGCGCCTTCGTGACATGGCGCGGAAGGCGTTCCGCCTCGGCTACTCGCAGGCTGCGCGCCGGCGCGTGCCGGCGGGCTCGCTCAGCGGTACGATCCCGCTCTACCGCCGGCCGTCGAACTACCTGCCGAAGCGGCGGCTGCAGCGGCTCGTCCGCGTGGCCGCGCTCGCGTACGAGCCCACGATCGTCGAACTGCTGAAGATGCACGCTGCCCGCTACGTCTGCGTCCAGCTGGCCGGCCTGGCAGGCGACTACGCCGGCGAGCGCATGGTCGGTCGTTGAGGCACGACGCCCTCGTCGCGCAGCGGCGCTTCGAGCTGCTCACCGCCCTCCGGGCCTGCACCACTCCGGGCGAGCAGGTGGTCCTGCTCGACATCCCGCACCACGCGAACGTCGGGGACAACGCGATCCTCCTCGGCGAGCTGGCGGGCCTGCGCGAGCTCGGCCATCCCGTGTTGGTCCCGGCCACGGGCCGATGCCAAGCCGACATCCTCCGTCGGCGAATCGGCGGGCGGCGGATCCTCCTCCACGGGGGAGGCAACCTCGGAGACCTGTGGCCGGCGCACCAAGTTCTGCGCGAACGGCTGCTCTCCGACTTCCGCCGGCAGCCATCGTCCAGCTCCCGCAAAGCATCAGCTTCACCCACGACAGCTCAGTCACCCGGGCGCGCCGTGCGTTCACCGGGCACGAGCGTTTCACGCTCATGGTGCGCGACGAGCGCAGCCGAGCGTTCGCCGAGGAGGAGCTGGGAGTGTCCGCACGCCTCGTGCCGGACGCGGCGTTCGCCCTCGGCACGCTGCCGCGCACGGCGAACCCGCGGCGCGATGTCCTCGTACTGGCACGCTCGGACCACGAGGCGCTCCCCGGCCGGCGGCTGCCGACCGGCGTGGCGATCGACGACTGGGCGGTCCCCCGACTCGATCGCCGCGGGGCCGGCTCGAGCGCATGGCGATTACGCTTGACCGGCGTCCGGGGCGCTCAGGGACCGCAGGCGCGCTGCTCGCGCGCGCCTCGACCTGGGCTTGGGGCGCCGTCGCCGCCGACCACCTGCGCATGGGCGTCGACCTCCTCTGCTCGGCACGCGTGGTGGTCACCGACCGGCTGCATGCTCACGTCCTGTGCGTGCTGCTCGGGATCCCCCATGTGGTGACCGACAACGTTAGCGGGAAGATCCGGGCCTTCCACGATGCATGGACGCTCGAGACCCCGCTGGCCGTCTGGACCGATTCACTTCAACGTGGTGTCGAGCTGGCTCGGGAGCTGGCCGCGGCCTGCTGACGCACTAAGGTCAAGATGCGTGACGGCAGAGAGTCCAGACTTGGACCGGCCGGTTGTCACCGTCGTCGTCCCCGTCCGTAACGGCATGCGGCGGATCGACGAGCTGCTCGGCGCCCTGGCGGCCCAGGAGCTGGACGCGCCGTACGAGGTCATCGTGGTCGACGACGCGTCGACCGACGACACCGCCGACCGGGTGGCACGCCGGGACGGGGTGCGGCTGCTGCGCATGCAGCGGCAGAGCGGGTCCTACGCTGCCCGCAACCGGGGAGTCCAGGCGGCTCGCGGCCCGGTCCTCGCCTTCACCGACGCGGACTGCGTTCCCACGCCGTCCTGGCTCGCCCGCGGGCTCGACGCGCTGGCGCGCGGGGCCGACATTGTCGGCGGGCACGTGGAGATCCCCCTCCCCGAGCGACCGTCGGTGGCCGCGCTCGTCGACCGGCTGCAGTTCCTCGACCAGGAGCGGTACGTCGCCGCCGGCTTCGCGGCCACGGCGAACCTCTTCGTCCCGCGGGCGCTGGTCGCCCGGATCGGCGGCTTCAACGACCGGCTCGGCTCCGGAGGGGACATGGAGTTCGGTCTGCGGGCCGGAGCCGCGGGGGCGACCATCGCGTACGCCGCCGACGTCGTGGTCATGCACGAGAGCCGGGACACCGTGCCCGCACTCGTCCGGAAGGCGTTCCGGATCGGTCGCGGCATGGCGTCGCATCGGCGCGTCGGGCGGGGGCCGATCCGCGACCGGCCGCCGCTGGCGCTCGACGTGCGCTCGTATCTGCCGCAGCGGAAGGTGGTCAACTGGCAGCGGCTGGAGCCCTTCAGGCTCACGCGCCGGCGCCGGGCGCTCGTGATGCTCGTCGAGTACGCGGCCGTCCAGTTCCCGCGCGCGCTCGGCGCGCTCGTGGGCACGCTCCGCGACGGGTGACCGGTCAGAAGCCAAAGGCCTCGGTGACGGCTGAGAACGACGATCCCGTCGAGGGGCCGCCGCCCGCTACATAGGTGATGGAGCCGATCGTGCCTGCGGCGGCCCCGTGGCGCGGGGTCCGGATCGACGTCAGCGTCCGCCAGGTGTTTGCAAGCGGGTCGTACTCCTCGTGCTGGGCGAACGTGCCCGTGGCGGTGGTCGACCGCTCACCGCCCGCGACCTGCGCGCGGCCGCCGATCGTCCCCACCGCCATCGACCGCCTGCCGGTCGGCATCGCCGAGCGCGCGGCCCAGGTGTTCGTGGACGGGGCGTACGCCTCGACCGAGGCCAGCGTGTCGCTGGGTGCCGTGCCGTCGGCGTTGCGCGTCCGCCCTCCGAAGACGTAGAGCTTCCCGCCCAGGGCGGCCGAGCCGGGGTTGTCCCTTCGCGTCGCCATCGCCGCGGCCGAACTCCACGTGTTCGTGGCCGGCGTGTAGACCGACACCCTCGACAGGGACGCGCCGTCTGTCCCCATGCCCCCAGCCAGGTAGATCCTGGCGCCGAGCACCTGCGCCGTGGCGCCACCCCGCGGCGTTCCCATCGACGTGAGCATCGTCCAGGTCCCGGAGACCGGATCGAACACCGCCGCGTTGCCCACGGCTCCCGAGAACGGCCCCGTTGAGCCGCCGAACACGTAGAGCTTGCCGTTGTAGGCCACGACCGCCGGGTTCTCGACGCCCGGGTAGGCCGCCGGGAGGTCCGGGCCTGTCGACCATGCGTTGGCCGCCGGGTCGTAGATGTAGAGCGAGCGGCGAGCCCCGGCGCTGGTCTTGCCGGCAACCACGTACAGCTTGCCGCCGAGCGCCGCGCCGCCCGCGTCGAGCACCGCCAACGGCATCGAGGCCTTGGCCGTCCAGGTGCCGGTGGTCGGTGGTGGCGACGTCTCGCCCGTCGGCACCAGCGCCGTGATCCGGTTTCCCCCGAACTCGCCGACGTAGATCGTCCCGTCGGCGCCCTCGACGAGCGGGAGCGGATCGACGAAGCCGCCCGCGAGGCTCGATCGTGACGCCACGGACGCGCCGTCGGACGACAAGACGATGCGCGTGATGTCGTCGCCGACCGAGTAGTTCGAGACCAGGAGGTTGCCGCGTATGGCGCCGCCGAAGGCGCCCGACCGGTACTCGATGATCCCGTCGGCGGATTTGCTGGCCCCAAGGTCCGCGATCGGCCGCTCGTACGTGCTCAGCGGCGCCACGCCCTGCTTGCTGCCGTCTTTGAACACGCACTCGGGCGTGGAGAGGCGGTGCGGATTCGGGTGCCCGTAGTAACTGCCCGCCAGGACGCGGTAGAGGACGTCGTTCTGCGTGCCGGGGCTGTTGGCGGGATAGGGCGCCGGCCCGTCGCACGGCGGCGACGGTGAGCGCGGGAAGCTCGGTCCCACGGCCGCGCCGTTGTCCGGCGCGTACAGCGATCCGTTGGAGTGCCACACGAAGCCGTAGGAGTTGCGTAGGCCGGTCGCGTACGGCCTCACCGAGCAGGGGGCCGCCCCGTAGATGTCGGTCGTGTTGGCACACGTGCCGTCGAAGCCCGGGCCAAACACGTCTGCGACGAGCATCGCGGCCGTCAGTGGCTGCTCTTCACGCCAGCCGAACTCCCCCAGCGAGGCGGCCGAGTCGTTCGGAGCGCCCGCGCCGGTGTTGCCGCCCATGATGACGTAGAGTCGGCGACGGCCGTCGGCCTCGACGGGTCCGAAGCCGACGCTGTTGATCGAGTGATTCGCCTGCGAGCGCGGCAGCCCCGTGATGGGATCCGGGCTCGCGCGCGTCGCGGTCCTCGCCACCGGGTCGACGGTGAACCGCGCGACGGCGCTGGAGTTGGCCGCCGCCCCGCCGTTCCCCGTCACCGGATCGGGCCCCGCGAGGTCGGGGTCCGAGTGCGACACCCAGAGGATGACGTTGTCCGGGGTGGACGCGGGATCGACCGCGAGGCCCAGCGTGAGCCGTGAACCGAGGCTCGTGATGACCTGGTCGCTGGTCACGACATGCGACGAGCTCAGGGTCAGTGCGTGGATCTTGCCGAGCAGCTCGGTCACATAGAGCCGGCCGTCGGGACCGAACGCCATCGCCGTCGGAGAGGCGATCGTGGCGCCGACCGAGAACCGCTGGAAGACCGGCGTCCCGGTCGGCGGCGGCGGAGTCGCGGGCGTGACGTCCTCGAGCGAGAAGTCGTCGAAGACGTATTGGCGCGCGGTCGAGCCGTTCCTGTGGGTCGCGAAGACGCCGCCGAACGTGTTCGTGCCGATCGTGGGATCGATCCCGGCGGCGTCGGCGCTGAACATGCCGGGCGGCGGCGCCACCGTGCCGATGGTCACGGGCGAGCCGCCGTTGATCGTGTACGAGGCCGTCACCTGGAAGCTGAACGGGTCGGCGCGCAGACTCAGGCCGACGGTCGAGTTCTCGAGGTTCGGCAGCTCGGGCGTGAAGATCGACTTCGATTCCGCGGCGTTGACCTCGAGCGCCAGCTGGAGATCGGTTCCGACCCCGGTCGTCTTCGGCTTCGAGCGGACCACGAGCTTTACGTAGAAGTTCTCGTCATTGCCCCACCACAGCCCCGCCTGCTCGTACTTCCCCGTGCCCGTCGGCGGCCTGATCAGCGTCGTCTTGAGCAGCATCGTCCGGCCCGCCCTGATGCCGACGCCGAGCGCGTTCTGCTGCGAGTTCTCGTCCTTCCAGGCGATCCCCTTGTCCGTCGTGATGCCTAGGGTTCCGGGCGCGGCGGTGGAGATGGCGAGGTTCTCCGGGTGGTAGCCCACGCCGTTCGTCGGCGGATCGACCATCGTGAAGCCCGTTCCGACACCGTTGGCGTCGGCGAGCTTGCCGGCGTCGGCGCTGAAGTCGAGCCCGTACGGAGCGGTGACCATCACCTCGGAGCAGCTCAGCGGCGACAGCTGTCGCGAATTGCGCATGCATGCGGCCGCGGCGTCGGCGACCGGGACTGCGAGCCAGGCGACGAGCGTGAGGAGGCTCAGCGCCACCGCGTGGACCAACCACCGCACATCCCTGTACGACGTCACGACCTAACCTCCCACCACCGCGAATGCGTTGTCAAGTGAAACGTTGAGGGGACCCGATGATCAGGACATGTGAAGAGTGGCCGATCGCTAACTGGCCGCAGGTTCCACGGTCACCCGCAGCTGGCCGGCGTTGTCCAGGTAGAAGGAGTCGGCGAACGCGACCGTCAACGGCTGTCCAGCGCCGGTCAGCGTGTACATGTAGGCGTGGTCCGGATCCGGACGCCCGGGGACGCCGTCCTCTGGCGCCACGGCGTGAAAGGTCGCTGCGCCGTCGACGCTGAACCGGATCCTGGGCCTCCGCTCGGGCAGTGCAGCCGACACCTCGTCGCTGCACGCCGTTCCCCGTTGCGGGCGCGCGAAGAGAAACTCGGCGTCTCCCGTTGTGCGCCCGTTGGTGACGGCCAGGCTCGGGAACATCGGCCGATCCAGCGGCCTGCCGCAGACCACCCAGCCCGGCTCGGGCGACGCCGCCACTCGTTTCGCAGACCAGAGGCTGTAGGTGCCCTTCACGGTCACGCGGTACACCGTGCCGCGCTCCAGCACGCCGACAGGCGTGAACGTCGGAGGCTCCTCTCGCCAGGTCGCGCGGCTCTCGAGGAAGGGTGGCGTGTCCGTGGAAGCTGCCACGGCCGCCTGCACGACCGAGCCGCTCGGGGTCGCGGTCTGCCATACGGCGGCGGCATCGCCGTTGCCCCCGACGGCAACGTCGGGGCTCGACGCCGCGGCGCCCGGGGCCGTGCGAGTCAGGTCGATTGGCGCCGACCACGAGCTCCGGGCCGCGCGGGTGGCCACCTGCACCGCCGTGCCACCACCCGGCACGATCCCCGTCCACAGCGCGAGCGCGTCGCCATCGGGGCTCATCGCCGGCTGGGGGTCGAACGCGACGGTGTTGGCGGGGCTGAGGGTCGAGGGGCGCGACCACGAGCCGCCGGCGGCTCGCGTGGCGGCTTCAGCGGCCGAATGCAGGATCGAGCCGTCGTTGCGATGGGTCGCCCGCGCCCACACGGCGACCGCGCTGCCGTCGGCGCTGAGCGCCACCTGCTGGACGCGCACGCCGACCCTCGCCTGGGCGGTCGTGAGATCCGCAGGGGCGGACCAGTCTTCTCCGGCGGAGCGCGTGACGGCCTGCACCACCGAGCCGCTGCCCACGGAGCGGGCCCAGATGGCGACGGCGTCGCCGTCGGCCGCGAGGGCGACGTGGGGATCGAGGACGCTCACGCCGGCAGGCCCGACCTCGGTAGCTGAAGACCACTCGCCGCCGGGCGGCCGCATGGCCGCCCGTACCGTGACGCGGCCGGCGACCATGCTGCTCCAGACGGCGATGCGCTCACCACCGTCGTTCGTGGCCACCCGCGCCGCGGAGACCTCACGCTCGCCGGTGCTGAGGTCCGTGGGTGGGGACCACCGGCCTGCGGCGGAACGAGTGGCGGCCTGAACCACGGATCCGCTCGCCGTGATGCGGGTCCAGACGGCGACGGCGTGGCCCTCGCCACCCGTCGCCACCTGCGGGTCGAGCGCACTGGCACCGGCCGGCGTGAGGTCCACGGGCGCGGACCAGCCGCCCGCAGCCGGCCGGGTGGCCGCCTGCACCACCGACCCGCTGCCCGTGCTATGCCGCCAGACGGCCACGGCGCCGCCCTCGGCGCTGACGGCCAGCTGAGGCTGCAACGCGTCGCCAACGGCAGCGGTCAGGTCGACGGGCGCCGTCCATGACCCTCCGGCCGGCCGTGTCGCCGCCTGCACCACCGAGCCGCCGGCCGTCGTGCGCCGCCAGAGGGCGACCGCCCCGCCGTCGCCACCGACGGCGACCTGGGGATTGAAAGACTGGGCATCGGCCGGCGTGAGGTCGCTAGGCGAGCTGAACGTGGGCCAGAAGGCGGCGGCGCTCGGGGCACCGATCACGAGGCCGACGGCGAACACCAGCGCCCCCGCGGTGCGTGAGGCCCAAGCCCGCCTGCGCGTTCGACCCACCGACCTTCCCCTCCCTGGCGCGAGGTTGCTGTTCGTCGCATCGACATTACGCACGCCGCGGGCGACAAGTCAACGCGAGCGCTTGGGGAGGCGAGGGGCCAGGCGCCCCAGCAGCGCGCTCAGGTCGCCCCACGTGGCGGGAAAGCCGAGCCGGAGCACAAGGCCGTAGGCGGCGAAACCCACCAGGCCTCCCGCGCCGAGGACGACGATCGCAGGCGCCCGGTCGTCGAGCAGGGCGACGGTCGGCCAGGTCGCTGCCAACAGGCAGAGCGAGGCGGCGAAGGCAGGCAGCACGTCGGCGCGGAGGCTCGCGAGGAACGGGATGCCGACCACCCGGTCGACGACCGTGTACTGGACCGTCGCCCAGCCGACGAGCCTCACCGCCACGACGGCCCAGCACACCGCCAGCAAGCCGTGCGGAACAGTGAGCAGGACGGCTCCGACGAAGATGCACAGCTGCATGAGGTTGTAGGAGAACAGGATCCTCGTGTGGCCGGTGGCCATCAGCAGCGGCCCGATGCCCGTCCCCACTGCTGCCACCACGCCGCCCAGCGCCAGGATCTGCGTGAGCTCGACCGCGGGTCGCCACGCATCGCCGTAGAGGAACGGGACGAGCGTCGGCGCAAGCGGGATGAGGGCGAACAGCAGCGGGAACAGCACCGACGCGTGCGTCCGCACGATCCGCATTCGCATGCGACGGAGCTGCTCGAGATCGCGGGCGCGAGAGAGGACCGGGAATGCGATCCGAAGCAGGATCCCGCTGATCTTTGTCTGGTAGTCGACCGCGAGGGTGAACGCCCGGAAGTAGTAGCCCACCTGCGCCGCCGGCAGCCACGCGGCGAGGATGACGTAGTCGGCGTTGCGTGTCGCGAGGTGCAGCATCGACGACCCGGTCGCAGGGGCGCCGTAGCGCGCGATCTCCTTCGCCTCAGCCGGGAACCAGCCGGGGCGCGGAGGGCGGCTCGACGCCCATGTCATGGCCGCGGCGAGTCCCGTGGCGACGAGCGGCGCGAGGATGATCGCCTCCCCATCGAGTCCCGCGAGCGCCGCCGCAACCGAGGCGACGGGCGCGACGACGCTCACCGTGGCGTCGATCGCCCCGATGCGGCGAAATGCGAGCCGGCGTTGCAGATCGGCCATCGGCACGGCGACGAGCGCGCTGAAGAACGTCACGGGTGCGGCCAGCAGCAGCAGCTCGGCCACGCGGTCACCGAACAGCGGCGGGGCGAGCGTGACGGCGAACACCATCGACGCCGCCGTCCCGCCCACGCCCACGGCGAGCGCCAGCAACATCGCAGCCCGCCGGTGCGCCTCGTCCGGATGCTTCTCGTAGACGAGGAACGACCCGACGCCCTGGGAGCTCAGGCTCTGGGCGACGGTCGCGAGGAACAGCGCGACCACGGTCCGACCGAACTCGGCAGGCGGGACGAGCCGAGCAAGCGCGAGGCTGGCCGCGAAGGCTGCCGACTCCGCCACGAGGCGCGCAGCACTCACCCACCTGACGGCTGTCAGCGTGGCTTCGCGCAGGTCGGGCGCTGCGTCGTCGCCGCTCAACGGATCCGGCGGGTCACCGCGAAGCCGGTGGCACGGGCCTCGAGGCCAGCTCTCGCAGATGGAGGTAGTCGCGGACGAACGCCGCATGGCCCTTCCCCCAGGCGCCGAGGTAGGTTGCCAGCGTCTGCCGGCTCCTGCCATAGCGCTTGAGGCCCGCCGCCAGGCCGGCCGTCTCGAGCAGGGCGAGGCGCAGCGGCCGCTTGGCCGCGACAAGGAGGTGCGCGAGCACGGCGTAGACGTAGTCGTCGTGGCGCTCGAGGATCACCTGCTCACGCGCCTCGTGGACGGCTCGCGCGTCGGGCGCCCACAAGATCGACACCCGTGCCCGCCGCCAGATCGCGCCCATCAGCACGTCCGAGCCGCGCCGCATCCGCTCGTTCCACGGCCACTGCAGCCCATAGGCCTGTGGATAGAGGAACAGCGACGAGTTCAGGAAGGCCGGCGCCTCTCCATCCCGTGCCGGCCGTCCATAGCCGATCGGGCGCAGCACCAGCGGCGCGAGCGGTGGCCCGCCCGAACGCCAGACGACGCCTCCCGCCACGACCCGCGGGCCGCTGCCGCGGTCGTACGCCTCGACGAGCGCCCGGACCGCCTGCGGCTCGACGAGGACGTCGTCGTCCACGCTGACCAGCAGCTCGGCCTCGGCCACCCGCACGCAGAAGTTCCGGGCGGCGGCGACCGTCCGGCCGCGATGGAAGCGCAGCTCCACCCAGGGGTGCTCGGCGCATACTCGCGCGACCTCCGCCCGGTGCTCGTCCGCGCTCGAGTCGCAGACCCAGGCTGTGAACGCGTGCTGCTGTCGCGCCTCGGCGAGCGCGCGGAGGCAGTGGCCGAGCTCCACGGGGCGGTCGCGGGTCGGGATGACGACGGCGGTCCGGTCCACGTCAGCCCGATCCTCCGGCCGCGACATCGGGGCAGCGTCCGAGGTACGCGTCGTGGACTCGCGCGGCCGCGATGTCCCAGGAATGGCTCCGGGCGGTGGCGAGCGCCGCGGTGCGCCGTTCCGCGAGCCGGCCCTCGCACATCCCCGAGAGCGCCTCGGCGAGCCCGCCCGGCTCGAAGGCCACCAGCGCCGGCGCCGCCGCGACATCCGCTGCCGATGACTCGCGCGGCGCGACGACCGGCAGGCCGTGCGAGAGGGCGAGCAGGAGCGCACCGCTGGAGAAGACCTCCGGATACGCGATCACCGCAGCGTCCGCGGCGGCGTGCAGGTCGGCCACCTGGTTGTCCTCGACGAGCTCCAGGCGCAGGTGGACGCGCGGATCGCCTCCGGCCGCGTCGACGATGCGCTCCCGCACGGCCTCGGACCGCGGGGCCCCGGCCACGAGCAGGTGTGCGCCGCGCTGTGCGGCAAGCGCCCGGAAGGCGCGGACGGTGTGGTCGACGCCCTTGTACGCCCGCAGCTGCCCGAAGACGAGGAAGACGACGGCGTCCTCGGGAATGCCGAGCTCCCTCCTCACGCTCCGGCGGTCCCCGAGCCCGTCCGGGTAGCTGCCGACGTAGTGCCCATGGGGCGCGATCCAGACAGCGCT
Source organism: Solirubrobacteraceae bacterium (assembly GCA_036257565.1). GTDB lineage: Bacteria > Actinomycetota > Thermoleophilia > Solirubrobacterales > Solirubrobacteraceae > DASSUW01. Next base: position 11,105 of record DATAFH010000090.1, read on the forward strand.
CCTCAGCCACGGGTACTCGCGCTGGAGCGTGCGGCGCGCGAAGTCGCTGTGCACGACGATGCTCTCGGCCAGCCAGGCGACCGCCCGGGTCAGCACGCGGTCGAGCACGGGAAAGCGCTGCTCGTGGGGGCGCACGTTGTGCACGGTCCACACGAGCCGGACGCCGGAGACGCGGAGCACCGTAAGGATGGCCAGCAGACGCAGGGCGCGGAAGACGTACATGACCGGAGCCAGCGCCCGCCAGCGCTGCTCGAGGTCGCCCAGAACGTGGACGTACAGCTCGAGCCAGTGGAGGTGGGCGGCCTGGACGCTCGATCGGACTCGGAGCGCCCACGTCAACCGGGCGTGCGCGGGCACCGTCTGGACGCCCCGTCGCCGGAGGGCCGCCTGGAGCAGCTCCAGGTAGGGGTTGTCCTGCACGCCCGGCGGGAGGCTGGCGACCGTGAGCGGCACGCCGGCCCCGCCTCGATGGTGTGCGCCGGTGACTTGGGTTGTCGATCTGGTCGTCGTTATAGAGCCCATACGCGGTGCTCGACGCTGCTGCGAATCCGCCCCCAGAGCGCAGCCATGCGCCCCGCCATCACTGCCCTCGCCGCGCCGCTGAACGCCGCCACCGGGAGAGGACGCAGTGCGTACAGGCACTCGACGGCGACCGCCCCCAGGCTACTCGGGCGTGCACCGTGCGCCCGAAATCGCCTCATCAGCAGCCCCGCGTTTCGGTGATAGGCGTAGCTCTGCCGGGCGTGACCGGTCAGCGTGTCGCGCAGCCGGTAGTGGACGACCGCGGCGGGCGCCACGCCCAGCGTGTGCCCGGCCAGCTGGAGCCGCCAGGCGAACTCGATGTCGTCGCAGCCGTCGCGTATCGACTCGTCCCACCCACCCGAGCGCTCCCACACGTCGCGCCACAGCGCCTGGTTGCAGCCGTGGGCGTACGGCAGGAAGCCGTACCGCGCGGGCAAGACGTCGGGCGGGGGCAGCATCCGCCAGCTCCGCACGTGCGCCGGGTTGACCACCGAGGAGTCGATCGACCCGCCGACCATGTCGAAGCTCGAAGCCGCGTCGACGAGCCCGGACAGCCACCCGGGCGCCACGAGGTCGTCGGCATCGCAGACCGCGATCAGCTCTCCGCGGGCGGCCGCGCAGCCCGCGTTGCGGGCATGGCTGACGCCGGCGATCTCACCCGCGTCGACGACCCTGAGGTCGAGGCCGAGTGCCGCCGCCTCGGCGAGCGCTCGCTCCGGCGTGCCGTCGGTGGACAGGTTGTCGGCGACCACCACCTCGAACCGGCCACGGTAGTCCTGCGCGGCGAGCGCTCGCAGTTGTGTGGCGATGTCGGCGGCGGCGTTGTGCGCCGGCATCACCACGGACACCAGGGCGGGCCGAGGCCGCGCCGGAGAGGTCGGGGGCGGGAGATGGCGCAGCGCTTCGGCGGTGAACGCCGCGTGGCCGAGCCTAGCCAGCACCGCGTCGCGGGCCTGTTCGAGCGAGCGGACGACGGCGACGTCGCCCCCGGCCGGCCACTGGGCCGAGTGCTCGAGGCCGTCACCACGGAGGTCGACGGCTACCACCGGGCGGCCGGCGACGACGGCCAGGCCGGCCATGGCGGGCTGATCGGTGACGACGAGCGTGCCGGCGGTGAGCGCCCGCACGGTGGCATGCATGCGGCGCGCGGCGAGCCGGCGCCGCACCGCCACTGTCACCCGGCCCGGTGGAAGCTGGGCGACGACGGTCGTCCCCCATGCCGAGAGCCGCCGGGCGATCCGCGCCCCGCGCCCCTGCGCGCCGTCCCGAGCGTGGCGCATGGCGAACGAGACCGGCCGGTGCGGTGCCACCGCCGAGCGCTCGACATTCGACAGGTGTGGCTCGACGATCAGGGCGCCGCGGGCTGTTCCGTGCGTTCGAGCTTCGCGCCGAGGACCCCCGGACCGGACTGCCACGGCGCCTTGCGCTCCCAGCTGCGGTAGATGTTGTGCTGATCGTCCATGGCAACACGGCCCTCCTCGAGAACCTGCCATCCGACGAAGCGGTCCAGCAGATCCCAGCTCAGATTGTGCGGCTCGGTCGCCGTTGGCGCGTGGTTGACCTCGACCAGCAGCAGACAGATGGCGCCCAGAGCGGCGACTCGCGTGATGCCTCCGATCGCGGCGTCGACGTCGTCGACGTGGTCCAGGGCATTGAACGTCGTGATGATGTCGAAGTGCCGGTCGGGAAACGGGATGTCCTCAGCACCCGCGGCGACGTAGGTCATCGCGTGCCGGTCGATCCCCAGCTCGGCGTAGTCGGGCACCAACGGATCGAGCCCGACTCGTTCCTGCGCGACGTCCGCCCACTCGAGGGTGCCGCGAGGACCGCAGCCCACGTCGAGGACCCGCTTGCCAGCGTACTCCTGCTTCGTGAGCCCGAACGCGGTGGTGTAGTAGTGCTCGTAGTGCGTATTGCTGAGCCGACCCTCGTCGTCCCGCCTCCCACGCCAGTACGCGAGCTCCTCGCGGTGCTTGTCGGAGCGGCGCGAGAAGCGCCGAAGGCCGGAGCGGCGCATCCGGGCGAGCAGCGACATGGCGGCGAGTATCGCAGGCAAGGTCGCTATCACTCCGAGGATGCGCCGTCCCGCCGTCGACGTCGTCGTCCCGTTCGCGGGGAGCGATGAGGAGCTCGCCGATCTCCGGGCTCGGCTCGAGGGCCTGCGGCTCGGCGCCTCCGACAGCCTCACGATCGTCGACAACCGGCCCCACGGTGGCGGACGCGATGTGCACGGCGTCGTGCGCGCCCCGGAGGTCCAGTCGTCGTACTACGCGCGCAACCGCGGCGCCGCGGGAGGGCAAGGCGAGTGGATCGTGTTCGTCGACGCCGATCTCGAGGTCGCGCCCGATCTCATCGACCGGTACTTCGAGGAGGCACCGCAAGCCGACACGGCGGTCCTCATCGGCGAGATCGAGACCACGCCGACGTCGCAGACGGCGGTCGCGCGCTACGGCTCGCTCCGCCGGCACCTCAACAACGAGAGTGCGGCGAAGCCGGGCTGGGAGTATGCGCAGACGGCCAACGCGGCCGTGCGGCGAGACGCGTTCGAGGCGGTCGGCGGCTTCCGCGGGCACCTGCGTTCGGGAGGCGACGCCGATCTCGCGTTCCGCCTGGTCGCGCGCGGGCACGGGCACGAGCGTCGCCGCGAGGCTCGCGTGCGCCACCCTCCGCGCTCGACGCTGGCGGCGATGGTGCGGCAGTTCGCCCGCTACGGCTCGGGCAGCCAGTGGTTGCACGAGCGGTATCCGGGATTCGCGCCGCCGCGGCCGCTCCCCGGGTTGGTGCTGTGGCTGGCGAAGGCCGGCCCAAAGGCGCTGCTGGTGGCGGCAGGAGGCGACCGCGATCGCGCGCTCGTCGTCGCCCTCGACCCGGTCGTCTATCTCGCGACTGAGCTCGGCCGGTTCCTGCCCAACGCGCGCCGCACGAGCCGTTCGGCGACCGCCCGGCACGTCATGCGGGTTCTCCGCGACCGCCGCCGCGCGACGCGCCGCTCGCAGTGACCTCCTCGATGACCCGCAGATACTGCGCCGCGGCCCGCGGTACGCGATAGTCGTCGGCGCGTGCGCGCAGGAGATCGCCATCGCGTGGGCTGTCGAGCGCGTCGAGAATGCCGCGGGCGAGCGCCTCGCGATCGCCGACCGGGACGAGCGTGCCGAAGCGTCCGCCGTCGAGGATCTCCCGCGGCCCGCTCTCGCAGTCGGTGGCGACCACGGTGGCCCCCACCGCGAGGGCCTCGGTGATCACGGTCGGCAGGCCCTCGTAGATCGAGGACATGGCAAGCACCGCAGCCCGCGCCATGAACGCCTGGGGGTTGGCAACGAAGCCCGCGAGTGACACGTCCTCTTTCAGTCCTAGCTCGCGGACCTGCGCTTCGAGCCGGCTCTGGACGTGCGGCTCGCGTGGGTCCGAATCGCCGAGGATCAGGAGCCGTGCAGGCCGCTTCGCACGAACCAGCGAGAAGGACTCCACGAGCGTCGGATAGTCCTTCTGGCGCACCAGGCGCCCGACGGCGAGGACGACGGGCGGCTGCCCTGGCCGCAGGAACGGATGGTCGACGGGCTCGTGCGCCCGCTGAGCCAGCTCGTCGGTGATCACGGGGTTCGGGATCACCTGGACGCGGTCCGACGCCAGCCCCGCGATGCGAGCGACGTCGTCGGCGACGCCGCGCGAGACGGCGATCAGCCGGTCGGTCCGCGGATAGAGGAGGCGGATCAGAGCACGGCGCACCCACGCCACCCCCAGGTCCGGCTTGTCCTCGAACTGGCGGGAGAGGTGGGTGTGGACCGTCAGCAGCACCCGGGTGGGCACCCCCGCGATGGCTCGCGCGATCAGCGCGGTGTTCACGACGTCCAGCGCCGAGAGGATCGTCGACGGCTGCTCGCGCCGCAGGTAGCCGACCAGCTTGGCCGCTTTCGTCACAACCACCGGCGACGTGGCCGCGAGGTCGACCAGCCGGACGCTGTCCGGCACCTCCTCGAGGTACGGGCCGCGCGCCTGGGCCAGCACGAGGTCGGTCCGCGTCCCGGTCTCTGCGAGGGCGATCGCAAGGCGCAGCATCACGATCTCGGCGCCTCCGCCGTCGAGCGAGGGGAGGTACACCGCGAGGTCGGGGCGGGCCGTCATGACGCAGCTCGCAGGTGCATTCGGCTGTGGAGGCTAGCTGCGGGGACGGCCGTTACAGTGCTGCGCGATGAGGCTGCGGCGGGGATGGCGGCAGAAGTTACGCGAAAGCCGCATGCGCGCGGCCGTCGTTCGCGCCGCTATGACGGGCCGCCGCGTCAAGTGCCCATGCTGCGGCTCGCAGTTTCGCCGCTTCCGCGCCTACAACGGCCCAGATCGCATCTGCTGGCGCTGTGGCGCGATGGAGCGCCACCGGTCCCTGTGGCTTTATCTCGACGCCCACCCGGAGATGACCCATCCCGGTATCAGCGTCCTGCACGTGGCGCCCGAGCCGGTGCTCCGCGATCGCTTCAGCAGGATCCCCGAGGTGCGCTACGTCGGCGGTGACCTGACGGCCGAGTTCGGGCCCGAGCGCATCGACGTCACTCAGCTGCATTTCGGCGACGCGAGCTTCGACGCGATCATGTGCAACCACGTCCTCGAGCACGTCCCGGACGACCGCCGGGCCATGCGCGAGCTGGCGCGGGTCCTCAAGCCCGGCGGCTGGGCGCTGCTCCAGGTGCCCGACGTCGCCGCCGACCGGACCGACGAGGACCCGTCCGTGACCGAGCCTGTGGAGCGGGATCGCCGCTTCGGGCAGCACGACCACGTCCGCCGGTACGGCTGGGACTACGTCGATCGCCTTCGAGAGGCCGGCTTCTCCGTCGAGGTGGCGCGCCCGGAGAGCCACCTCCCCGAGGCCGTCATCGAGCGCTACAGGCTGCGCAAGTTCGGCGAGGTGGAGCCGATCTTCGTCTGCCGTCGCTGACGTCTCGCGGGCGCCGCCGCGGGCGACCATCGCAGGAGGTCCGCGGCGACGAGCGCGCCGCCGCACAGCAGCAGCGGAACCGTGGGGACGAGGTAGCGCACGACGAACTCCGAGGTCGCGACCGCGCCGAGGAGCATCGCGAGGCCCGCGGCGCCGAGCAGGAACGCCTCGCGCCGGTGGGGCACACGCCCGGCGCGCCCGGCGAGGGACAGCAGTACGGCGACCAGCACCAGCAGCGCCGCCACGGCCAGCAGCGGCCGCGGCGTCCGGACCACCGACTGGTAGGCGCGCAGCAGCGAGGCGGGCGGACGGACATGCGGGTCGTAGCCGGGCCAGTAGCGCTCCTGGGACGTCCGCTCGTAATCCGTGGGGAGCGGCCGCGGCTCGGCGGGCAGCGTTATGGCCGTGTCGGACCGGCCCGAGCCGGTGCCGCGCCCCGGGACGAAGAAGCGGCCGAAGTCGCCGGCCACCATGCCCGCGTAGGCCAGCGGCCGGTCGCGGATGACGGCGCGCGCGAGGCTGCCGAGCGTGGCGTTGGTCCGCTCGCGCTCTTCCACCGTGCGCCCCACACCGCCCGCGAACGCCCGCCGGGCCGGCGAGCGCTGGTCCCAGAGGAAGAAGCCGGCGCCGCGCCCGTCGATCCGCTCGGTCTCCCGGCAGATCCGCTCCGAGAGCCCGGACAGCTCGAGCCGCTCGCACTCGGTGATCTCGCCGACGCGGGCGTACAGGAACCAGCCGTTGGCCGCACTGAACCCGTAGGTCCCCTGGTAGTGGTGGTAGTAGGCGACGTAGGCCAAGAGCAGCGCCGCCGCGGAGGCGAAGCCGGCGAGCGCCGCCCGGCGGCCTGCCCGCCTCCACACGAGATAGACGGCCCAGACGGGCAGCACGAACAAGCCCACTGTGCGGGTCGTCGTGGCGAGCGCCAGCAGTGCCCCGGCAACGCCGACGGCAACGGGGCTCCGCGGTGCGCGGATTGTGAGTGCTAGCGCGGCGAGCACGCAGAACGTGAAGAAGGCCTCCGGCATCAGGTGCTGCTCGAGGACGATCGTCGGCGCGTCGAGGAGCAGCAGGCCGGCCACCAGCAGCGCGATGGCCTTGTGCACGTCGAGCCAGCGGAGCAGTGCGTAGGCCAGCACGCCCGATGCGAGGCCTGCGAGGTGCTGGAGCGCCACCACGAAGGTCGGCGCGGCCTGGCCGACCGTGAGCACCTTGATGATCGCGGGGTAGCCGCTCGGCCGTTCGGCCGCGACCCCGACGCCGGTGTACTCCCATGCCATCCGGAAGTACGCCCAGGAGTCGCCTGCGAACATCAGCGCGGGCGGATAGGCCACGATCGTCCCGAGCCGCACCAGCGCGCCCACGACCAGCAGCACGGTGAGCACGCGGTGCTCGCGGGCCGCGCGGGTGATGCTTCTCACCAGTGATCCCCGCCGCGTAATCAGACCGGGCGGGACTATAGAGGCGCCGACCTCGCCGGTACCAGACCCGGCGATCGCCGTGACGCCGCCGAGGCGCACACCTCCGCAAGACGCTCCGCGTAGGCGTCTCGCCGGAATCCGCGCGCGGTGGCGAGCCCTTCCCGAGCGATCCGGTCGCGCAGCCGGGCGTCGGCGAGCAGCTCGGTGACCGTGGCGGCCCAGAGCTCGGGCCGGTCCGGCGGCACCAGGCGCCCGTTGATGCCATCGGCGATGACCTCCTGCGGGCCCCCGACGCTCGTCGCAACGACCGGGGTCCCAGCGGCCATGGCCTCCACGACCACGAGCCCGAACGGCTCCTCCCACGACGGCACGAGCAGCACGTCGAGGCTCGCGAGCACGCTGGGGAGGTCGTCGCGCGGGCCGAGGAAGCGGACGCTGCCCTCGAGGCCGAGCTGCGCGATCAGGCGCTCGAGCGATGCGAGATACGCCTGGTTGTCGTAGCGCGTCGCCCGGTCCACGAACGTGGTCCCGCCGGCCAGGACGAGCTGCGCGTCCGGCCGCTGCTCGCGGATGCGGGCGAGCGCGCGGACGGCGGTGTCCTGGCCCTTCCACGGCGTGATCTGCGCCGCGACGCCGACGATCGCCGCGTCGCCGTCGAGCGCGAGCCGGGCTCGCTCCTGCAACCGTGAGCGCTGCGGCTGGTAGCGCGTGAGGTCGATCGGCGGATGGAGGACCGCGATCGGCGGTCCACGGCGCTCGTCCCGCCAGGCGTGCGCGGTATGCCGGGAGTTGGCCACGATCGCCGCCGCACGGCGATCCACGATCCGCTTCGTCACGGCGCTCGGCAACCCCGGCGGCAGGCAGTCGTGCAGGCCGACCACCAGCGGCCGGCCGAGGCCGGCGGAAAGGCCCGTGGCGAGACCGGCGCGAATCGACGCCGCGTATACGACCTCCGCCGCCGTTTGCCGCGCCACGGCGCGGATGGCCCAGCCGAGCGCGACGAGGTCCTTGACCGCGCGCGGCGTCTCGATGGGGTGAAGGCGCAGGCTGCCGGTCATGCCCGCGACCGGCGCGACGGCGATGCCCGTCGCGCGGGCGCGCTCCGCGAGCGGGCCCTCGGGACACGCGAGCACGGCCTGCACGTGGCTCGGCAGGCTCTCCATCAGGTGGAGCGTCACCACCTCGGCGCCGCTGATGAGCCCGGTGTGGTTGGCGACCAGGACGCGCACGAGACCGCCAGGTCGCTCAGGAGCGGCCCAGCACCACGCCGACGACGTGCGCCCTGAGCGCCTCGAGGCGCCCGCGCAGCGCGACGACGTCGTCCCGGTCGGCGTGCGCCGGGAGCACGACGACGGTTCCGTCCGCCGCCGAGACGACCGGCAGGCCCTCGACGCGCTCGAACACGCTCGGCGTGTCGATCACCACCAGCTCGTACGACGTTGCGGCGTCTCTGATCGCGTCACCCAGGCGCGCCGCGTTCATCTCCGCGGCGGGGCCGCCGTCGGCTCCGTCGCCGAGGACGACGTCGAGCTGCCCTGACTGCTTGGAGCGCATCTCGACCGTGCTGGCCGCCTCCGAGAGCGTGGCGTCGCCCGCGAGCAGCGCCCTGAGCCGGTCACCCGAGGCGTTGCGGAGGCTGCCGTTCAGCGACTTGCGCTGGGGCTCCATGGAGATCAGGAGCGCTCGCTGCCCCGACGCCGCCGCCGTCGCGGCCAGGCCGTAGGCGACGCGGCTGCGCTCCGGCTGCAGGCCGAGCGTGGTGACCGAGACCGTACGCAGCGGCCGGCCGTCGGGCCCCGATCGCAGACCGAGGTGCAGCAACTGCCATGCCTGCTCCTCGGCGCGGCGCCGCTCGCCGCGCCAGCCGATCAGAAAGCGTCTGCGGGGGACCGTCGCCAGCGCCGGGACGCCCAGCACCTGGCTCGCCTCGGCGGGATCGCGAATCCGCCGGTCCGAGGCCACCCAGAGGACGCCGAGGCCGATGCCGAGCACGAAGCCGAAGATTCCCCCGAACAGGGCGTCGCGCTTGGGCTGCGGACTCATCGCGCGGCTCGGTGCGACCGCGCGCTCGGCGACCCGCGGCGCGGGGCTGCCCACCTGCTCGAGCACGCGGAGATCCTGGATCCGCTGGCGCAGCGTCGCGCCTTCGCCGTGCTCCCGCGCCTCCGCGCTGAGGCTGCGCAGCTGCTTGCCCAGGGCGCGCCGCGCCTCCTCGGCCCGCCGCATGGTGTTTGCCCGCTCGACCGACACATACGTCGCGGCGACGCGGTTCGCGATCTCGGCGGCCTGCGCCGAGCGACGGGCCTCGGCCGTGACGCGGGTGGCGTCCGTCTTTGGCACCTGGTGGACGGAGACCGCGGCCTCGAGCTCGCCAACCGAAGCGTCGGGCATCCGCCGCGAGACGCGCTCCAGCACCGGTCGGCGCGCGACGAGCAGCGACTGCGTGGCCACACCCTCGCCCTCGATGCGCGGGGCGGCATCCGGGTTGGCGGGGTCCGCGCTGGAGCGCATGAGCACGAGGGCGGTCGCTGAGTAGACGGGCTCGCGCTCGGACGACATCAGGCCCGCGAGCACCGCGCAGCCCGCTGCGCAGATGACCGCGAGCGGAAGCCCGCGGAGCAGCACGCTGCGGAGCGGCAAGGACCAGCGTTCGCGTTCTTCCACCGTCAGGATCCTCGTCGAGTCGGGGGCAAGGCGCGTGGCGCGGCCGTGCGCCCCAGAGCCGCGCCGATGGTGTACCACAGCAGGACGCCGGCAAGACCATAGAAGCCGTCGCCGCTGGCGAGGGATAGCAGGAAGAACGCGAACAGGCCAAGCACGAGCGCGCGGTCTGGATCCCGCGTCGCGTAGAGGCGACGCAGCGCGATCGCCATCGCCACCAGCAGTGCTCCCACCACCAGGAGCGCTCCCGCGAACCCGAGCTGGTAGGCCATGGCGAGATAGCCGTTGTCGGGCGCCTTCAGGCCGCTGGTGCTCGTGAGCCGCGTGGCCTCGCCTGCCGAGCCGAGCCCGTAGCCGAGAGGCAGCGTGACGAGTTTCGGGAGCACCTGCGCCGGCGTCGCGGTACGCGCCTGCGCCGAGTCGTCCTCGCCGAGCGAGCCGAACGTCGTGATGCGCTCGACGACCGCCGTGTACGTGCTGCCCGTCGCGCTCAGGGCGACCAGCATCAGGGTCATCAGCAGCGTGAGCCGGCCGACCCGCTGCGCGGCCTGCCTCCCCGAGGCGAGCATCATGACGACGGCGGCCACCGCGAGCGCGAGCCACGCGCCACGGACATAGGTCACCGACAGCGCTGCGGCGGTCACCACGAGCGCCGCCGACGTCCATCGCACCAGACCAGCGCGACCCGTGTAGAGCACGATCGCGAGCGCGAGCACCACCCCGAGCAGGCCCGGAGAGTTCAGCGACGCGAAGGAGCGGATCTTGTCCTCCTCCGGCGCGCCGATGCTGGTGAAGTCGACGCTGTCCAGCCACAGCTGGTCCCAGGCCGGCAGCTCGACGAAGTACTGGTAGAGCGCGTACGCGGCGAGCAGGGGCGCAGCCACGGAGACAACCCGCACCACCGTCCAGCGCTCCACCGGCAGCGCACCCTCGCGCCAGCCCAGCAAGAGCACGCTGAAGGCACTCAAGTACGCGGCGAGCGAGTAGAGGCCGGCGCTCACGTGGTCGCTCGCGCTGGGCAGGCCGAACAACATCCCCGCCACGACGGCTGCGGCAAGTGCCCACACGAGGCGCGGGACCCGGAGCCGCCAGGCCGTCAGGGCGGCGACGGCGCCGGTGGCCACGAACGGCGCAATCGAGAGGGGATCCTGCGAGATCACGCCGGCCTCGAGGCCGAGCACCCGGCGGATCCCCGGAGCGACCAGCCACGTCACCAGCAGCGCCACGATGCCCGCCGAGGGCTGTGCGACGTAGGTGGTGACGACCAGCAGCACGAGAGCGACCGTGCATCCCAGCTGGGCGGATTGGAGCGTCGCCGCTGCGGTGACGGCCACGGCCCCCACGCACAGCAGCGCGAACGGGACCATGCGACGCAGTGACGCGAGGGTCGACCGCCGGACGGCAAGGGTTGCGGCTGGGCTGCTCACGGGCGTGACGCGCAAGCGCCCGATACCGTAGCGGGGGTGCCGACGTGCCCCACCCCGCCGGCAGGGACGGGCTGAGTGTCGCCTGCGGTTGTGGCCCTCTGGGTCGCTGCGGTCCTCGCCGCCGCCGCGGCCGCGGTCGTGATCTCCGACCTGGAGACGCCGCACGACGAGCCCGTCCGCGCCGGTGCCGATGCCGTGTCCAAGGCGAGGGTCAAGCCGGTCGCGGCGCGCGACTTCGCCGACTCCGTCGGCGTGAACATCCACCTGACGTACAGGACGACGCCGTACGGCGACTTCGAGCGCGTGCTGTCGTCGCTGGAGGACCTCGGCGTCCGCCACGTGCGCGACGGTCTCGTCGTCGGCCGCCCGGATCAGGAGGAGCGGCTCAACCGGCTCGCCGACGCCGGGATCCGATCCACGCTGATCATGGGCGCCCCCAAAGTCGACACCGTCGCCGACCAGATCGCCGTGCTCGAGCGCAACCTTCGCGTGGCCGAGGCCATCGAGGGCCCGAACGAGTACGACGTGGCCGGGGATCCGAACTGGGCCCCGGCGTTGCGCCGCTACCAGCGGGACCTGTACGCGCAGGTGAACGCCAACCCTGCGCTCCGTGACCTCGGCGTCCTCGGGCCCACGGTGGCGAGGACCGGCAACGTGGATGTCCTCGACGGCATGCGCGATGCGATGGACACGGCCAACATCCATCCGTATCCGGGCGGTGGCCCGCCCGAGCCGGCCCTTGCTCGAGCGCACGAGCTCCTGACGAAGTCGACCCGCAGGTCGGACGCCGTCGCGACGGAAACCGGCTACCACAACGCGCTGAAGGCCGGCAAGGGTCATCCAGGCGTCACGGAAGCGGTCGCGGCCGACTACCTGCCGCGCCTGTTCCTGAGCGCATACGCCGACGGCTTCCGGCGCACGTACTGGTACGAACTCGTCGACGTCGCAGCCGGCGATCCCGGGCGCGAGGCCAACTTCGGCCTGCTGCGCGCCGATTTCGAGCCCAAGCCGGCCTTTACGGCGCTCAAGAACCTCATGCGCCTCGTGTCCGACTCCGGCAAAGCGGCGGGCGCGCGACGCAGGCTCCGGATGTCGATCTCGAGCTCGCCCCGGCCGGTACGGCGACTGCTGCTGCAGAAGGCCGACGGCACGTACCTGCTCGCGCTGTGGCAGGAGTTACGGCTGTCCGGAGGCGCACGCGCGCGCCTCGACGAGCGCCCGGCGCGCCTACGGGTCGAGCTGCCACAGGCTGTCGCGCGGGCCACCGTGTACCGACCGTCGCGATCGTCCAGGCCCGTGACGCGGCTGCGCGGCGTGAAGCGAATCCCGGTCGCGCTGGGCGCCGACGCGGTCGTCGTGCACGTCGCGCGCTCTGCGCCGTAGGCTCCGCGTCATGGGTGCCGACGGTGATGCGGCGCGTCGCGAACGGCTTTTCTGGGACGACCACGTCCCCTCGCTCGACCAGGTCGTGGCGGCCTTCCGGCGCGGCCCTGACCCCAACACCGCGCTCATGCTCGACGCGGTAGAGCCGGTGCAGGGGCGGCGGGTGCTTGATTTCGCCTGCGGCGCCGGCCTGACGTCCGCGTGGCTGGCCGCACGGGGTGCAGACGTCACGGGGATCGACATCAGCCCCGCCTCGATCGAGCGGGCGCGCGAGGTAGTCGAGCATCTCGGGCTCGAGGCCCGGTTCGTGGCGGGCGACGTCGACAGCGCCCTCGGCGACGAGACGTTCGAGCGCGTCGTCGGGCGCTGGGCGCTCCACCATGTCGACACGGCGGCCGTCGGCCGCGCGCTCAGCGCGCGTCTCGCCGAAAGCGGCGTCGGCGCGTTCCACGAGACCTTCGGGCTCAACCCCGTGCTGCGCTTCGCCCGCCGCCGCCTCATGTGGCTGCCTGGATTGACCCGCTTCGGGTCCGTCGACGAGCACCCGCTCGAGGAGCGCGACATCGCTGACCTGCGCGACGCGTTCGGCCACGCGGAGCTGCGCGTCGCCCACATGACATTCGTCCGCATCCTGGACCGCAACGTGTTCCGGCACCGGCGCACCCGCGCCCGGCGGCTCGCCGGCGCGATCGACGATCGGCTGCTCGCGCGCGGGCTCGGCAAGTGGAGCTACCACCAGGTGCTCTACGTCTCGCGATGAGCGATCTCCCCGCCTACTACCGGACGTCCGACGCCTACGCGTCGATGCTCGAGGAGCAGGGCGATCACGTGTTCGCCGGCTACCTGCGGCTGTTCACGACGCGGGTGCCGCACGGCAGTAGCGTCGTGGACGTCGGCTGCGGCGTCGGCACGAGCACGCGCCTGCTCCGCCTTGCGGGCTACGACGCGCTCGGCACCGATCTCTCGGAGCGGTTCCTGCCGGACAAGGAGGGCTTCGCGGCCGTCGACTTCGAGCAGGCACCGTTCCCCGATGCGACGTTCGACGCCGCGGGCGCGCTGAACGTCCTCGAGCACATCGCCCGCCCACGGCGCCTTCTCGACGAGATGGTCCGCGTCGTGCGGCCCGGCGGCCACATCGTCATCGCCTCCCCGAATCTGACGTCGCCGCTCGTCGGCGTCCGCATCCTCGCCGACCTCGCGCTCCGCCGGACACCCTATCTCGGCCTGCGCAGCCCCGCCGGTGCGGCGGCGCTCGTCGGCCGCAACCTCGCGCGCTCCGCCGCCGCGATAGCCGGCCGGGACGCGTTCGCGCCGCGGCGACCGGCGCTCGCGACGGGCATCGTCGGCTACGACGTCGACGCCGTCTACTGGACGAACGCCGCCGAGGTGCGCCGGCATCTCGAGCGCCGTGGCTGCGCGACGCTCGAGTACCAGACGGAGGCACGAAGCGCCGGCTCGCGGCTTCTCGCCCGGCTCCTCCCCAGCCTCGCCGGACAGCTCGCGATCGTCGCTCGCGTCGGCTAGGCAGCGCGCAGGCCCGCCAGCCCGACGGCGTCCAGGTACTGGTCGACGATCGGCTCGACGCGGAACGCCTCGGCTCGCCCGCGCAGGAGAGCGGCGTCGGGTGACCGCTCGAGCGTGCGAAGGATGGCTTCGGCGAGCGCCGCATGGTCGCCGACCGGGACCAGCTCGCCGAAGCGCCCGTCCGCAAGGATCTCGCGAGGACCGCTCTCGCAGTCGGTGGCGACCACCGGCGTGCCCGTGGCCAGCGCCTCCGCGACGACGATGCCGAAGCCTTCGTAGGCGGACGAGAAGGCGAAGACCGACGCCCGCGCCAGCCAGGGATAGGGATTGTCGACGAAGCCGGGTAGCGAGACGTCCTCGCGCAGCCCGAGTTGGTCGATCAGCAGCTCGATCTCCTGCGGGACCTCCGCCTCGCGAGCATCGCGATCGCCCAGGATGATCAGCCGCGCCGGCCGCCTTCGCCGCACCTCGGCGAATGCGCGCAGGAGCGTCGGAAAGTCCTTCTGCCGGACGATCCGGCCGATGCCGAGTATGACGGGAGGACCGTCCCCCTCGAGCCATGGATGATCGGGCGCGTCCTCGACGAGCGCGTCGAGATCCTCCGGCACCGCCGGGTTGTAGATCACGGGGATGCGCTGGCGCGCGACCCCGGAGAGCCGGGCGAGATCGTCAGCCGTCCCGCTCGACGCTGCGACGAGCCCGTCGGCGCGGCGGTAGAGCGCGCGGACGAGCGCCCTCCGGGCCCGTGCACCCCCCGCCTTGTCGGCGAACTGCCGCGAGAGGTGCGTCTGCACCGTCATCACGATCCGGGTCGGCGCGTGGCTCAGCGCCCGGGCGACCGTGGCCGCGCTGACGATGTCGAGGCCGGCGACGAGGACCACCGGCTGCTCGCGGCGCAGATACCGCGCGAGCGCGAGCGTCTTCGAGACCACGAACGGCGACCGCGCCCGCAGGTCGACGATGCGGACCCGATCGGAGACCCGCGGCAGGTGCGCACCGGAGGCGTTGCCCAGCACCAGGTCGGTCGCAAGGCCACGGCGAGCGAAGCCCTCGGCGAGGCGCAGGACGGCCAGCTCCGCTCCGCCCCCGTCGAGGTTGGGCAGGAAGAACGCACAGCGGCTCCCTGGCACGCGCGGCGTGCCGGGGGGCGGGTGGTCGAGCTCCCACAGCTTCGCGTAGCGCATGTAGTCGGCCGTGGCCTTGAGGCCGGAGTGGACGACGCCATGGCCCCCGAGCCGGACGTCGCCCGTGGCGAGGAAGTGCCAGAAGAAGCGCAGGACGGGCCGGTAGACGACGCTGGCCGTGCTCGCGCGCCGGCCGGCCGCGTGGAGCTCGGCGGCCTCGATGGTCGCATAGCGGTTGAAGAGCCCGATCAGCTCGTCGAGCGAGAAGTCGTTCCAATGGAGGAGGAGGCCGTCGAGCCGATGGCGCCGACCCTCGCAGCGCACCTCCTCGTGGACCGCCATCGACTCGTTCCACGCGCTGTGACGCCGGTTGTAGAGCCGCACGAAGCGGCGTCGCTTCGCGCGGCGCGCCCCGTTCGGGAGCAGGACGCCGAGGAAGTCGCCTCGGCGGTCGACTACGTAGCCGTCGCGCGGATCCAGGCGGCCGCTGAGGAGCTTGCGGATGGAGGCCGCCAGCTGCGGGGTCACCACCTCGTCGGCGTCGACGCTCAGGACCCAGTCGTGCGAGGCGAGTGAGGCCGCATGGTTCTTCTGGGCGGAGAACCCGAGCCATTCCTGCTCGACCACCCTCGCGCCCGTCGCCGCGGCGCGCTCCTTGGTCGCGTCCGTGCTGCCCGAGTCGAGCACCAGCAGTTCGTCGGCCCACGCCACGCTTGCCAGGCAGCGCTCGATCACTGCCTCCTCGTCGAGCGTGCAGACGATCACCGATAGAGACGTCCTCGTCACGTTGCGGTCTGATGCTGGCAGATACGCGCTACATTCCCCGCCGTGGGATTCGCTCGCCTACGGCGGGGTGGGAGCGCTCTCATCCTGATCATCGCCGCCTGCGTGATGCTCGCGCCGGCAGCGACGGCCGCGGTGCGCACGGCACGGCCGGCGGACCAGCTGGCGGGCTCGGTCGGCGTGAACGTGCACCTGCACTTCTCGGGGTCGGTGTACGACCGGGGCTACGCCGCGATCGTCAAGCCCAAGCTGCTGGCGGCGGGGATCCGCCACGTGCGCGACGGCGCCTACATCTATGGGGGCGCCGCCTCCTCCAGCTACTACAATCGCTGCCGCGACCTCGCTGCTGCCGGCATCCGCTTCAACCTGCTGACCTCGTTCAAGACCCGCTGGAGCGAGCCGACCGACCCCTCCAAGCTCGACGACATCTACCGCTGGTGTAACGGCGGCGTGGAGTCCTTCGAGGGCGTCAACGAGCCCGACCTGCAGCCCATCCCGCCCGGCTATCCCGACTGGAAGGCCCAGACGGTGCAGGCGCAGAAGGCGCTCTTCAAGGCGGTCAACGACAACGCCGCGATCCGCCACGTGAGCGTGCTCGGGCCCACCATCGTGTGGGCGCCGACCGCGGTCGGCGACCTGAGCGCGCACGTGGACTACGGCAACTGGCACCCGTACCCGGGCGGCCAGTGCCCGACCTGCGGCGACGTCTACGGGCAGAACATCGACACCTTCATGCCCAAGTACCGCACGCCGTCGGGGGCCAAGCCGATGATCGCCACCGAGACGGGCTACCACAACGCGATCAACCAAGGCGCCGGCGGTCATCGCCCCGCGTCCGAGCTGGCGGCCGGGAAATACACGCCGCGGCTGGCGCTCGAGTACTTCAACCGGGGGTTCGTGCGCACCTATTTCTACGAGCTCATCGACGCCAAGCCGGAGCCCGCAAAGACCGACCGCGACGCGCACTTCGGCCTCCTGCGCCATGACGGCAGCGAGAAGCCGGCCTACCGAGCGCTCAAGAGCCTGCTCACCCTCACCCGCGACCCCGGCCCGTCCTTCACGCCCGGATCGCTGGACTACACGATCAGCGGCGACACCTCCCGCGTCCACCAGACGCTGCTGCAGAAGCGCAACGGCACCTTCCTCCTCGCGCTGTGGGTCGAGCGCTCCAGCTACCACACCGGCGCAAGCCCCAACGCACCCGACCAGGTGAGCGCCCGCCGCGACCTCACGGTGCCCGAGCAGGGCGTCAAGCTCACGTTCGCCACCCCCACGACCCCCGCCACCATCCACCGCTTCCAGAACGACGGCAGCACGACCCGCACCACCGTCACGCCTACGGCCGGCACGCTGGCGCTCAACGTCAGCGACCGCCTCACCGTCGTGCAGTTCAGCAGGCCGAAGGCGGCGACCGCGCTCGGCAACGAGCCGCCGCGGCTGGGCCGCGTGCGCTTCTCGCGAAAGGTGCTCGTCATGCGGGCGCGGGGTCGAGCGGCCGGTCGTCGCGCGCGACGGGTGCCCAAGCTCTCGCTGCGCTACTCGATCTCCGAGGCGGCGACCCTGGCGATCGCGATCAAGCGCGTGCGGCCCGGCCGGAGACACGCCCGGTCGCAGCGGGGCGTGCGCCGCATGACCGTGCGGGCCGAGCGGGGCCGGCATTCGACACGCCTGCGAAGCCGCCTCGTCCGCCGCCTGCGACCGGGCCGCTACCGCGCCCGCGTCACCGCGATCGATGGTCTCGGCGCGCGCTCGCGTACGCGCACGGCAGTGCTGCGCGTCCGCCACCCATAGCTCGCTAAGCGGTCCCGGTCAGCTCCTCGACCGCCTCCAGCAGCCGCCGCCTGAACGCAGCCGGTGAGAAGCGCTCGGCGTTGCGGCGGAGTACCGCCGGGTCGAAGTCCGCCTGGCTCCGGCGCATCGTGGCGGCCAGCGCGTTCACGTCGTCGGGCGGCACGAGCCAGCCGGTCTCGCCCGGGCGCACCGTCTCGCGCGCACCGCCGCCGTCCGCCGCGATGACAGGCCGTCCGGCGGCCTGCGCTTCGACCGCCGCGATGCCGAACTCCTCGACGTTGGGTACCACGAGCGCGACACTGGTGGCATACAGCCGCTCGAGCTCGCGGTCGTCGACGCGGCCGAAGAACTCCGCAGAGCGCGAGAACCGGCGCCGGAGCCGGGGCAGGTCCGGTCCCGCGCCAACCACCCGGATGCGGCGCCCCGCCTGCTCGGCGGCCTCCAGCGCGAGCTCGACGCGCTTGTGCCGCGTGACCTCACCCACGAAGAGCAGGTCCTCGCCTCCGTGAGAGGGCGCGAAGCGATGGACGTCGACGGGCGGATGGACGATCCGGGCGTCACGGCCCCAGTAGCGCCGGATCCGCTCGCGAGTGATGGCGGAGTTGGCGATCAGGCCCGTGAGCCGCGAGACGGCGGCGCGGTCGAAGGCGCGATGCCGGCGCAGCGCGGCGCGCAGTACCGGGCGCAGCAGCGGCGGCACTTCGGCGATCGCGCGTTCCCGCTCGTGCCACGCGTAGCGGAACGGCGAGTGGCAGTAGCAGACGTGCGCGGCGCCGGGCGCCGTCCGCGCCCCGTGGGCGAACGCGCTGCTGGAGGAGACGACGAGCGAGTAGTCCTCGAGCGGGAGGCGCCTGATCGCGGTGGGGTACACCGGCATGAGCCGGCGGAAGTGCTGCTGGCCGAGACCGAGGCGCTGGAGCGGCGAGGTCACGATCCGGCGCTGTGCGAACCGGCCGCACGTGCCCCGCTCGTCGTAGAGCAGGGCATGGATCTGGGCGTCCGGCCACACCTCCGCCATTTCGGCGAAGGTTCTCTCCGCGCCACGTAGAACGAGGAGGTAGTCGTGCACGAGAGCTACATGCCCGCCGACTCGCACCGCGCCGATGCTAGCCCTTCGTGCCGGCGGCACCCGCCGTTGACGCGAGGCTTAACTGCGCTTCTCAACCGATGGTACGGTGTTGACGGGAACTAACTCGCTGGGGAGGCGAGTCCCCCCGCAACCGGTCCGTCTGGGCGGCGAGCGAGATGACCGATCACGAGCCCTGGCACCGGCCGGGGTGTGTGGCGGCTTCGACTCGTGCTGCAGACGGGCCTTTGCGCCCGACAGTGCACTCGTGACCACCGACACGATCTCCAGCACATCCGGCAGTGCGGACGCCTTCGCTCCTTGGCCGTGCAGACCACCGAGGCGTCGTCGACTCGCGCCCGGCGGGCCATGTGCCCGCGGGGCAGCCACGCACACGGTTCCGACGGTGGGCGCGGGGGGCACGTGTATAGGCGCATGAACACTCGGCAGGAGCGCACGCCACCGTCCCGGGCGAACGGGTTCCGGGAGGCGGCGAGGTCGTCGCGGAAGCAGCGGTTCCGCCTCGGATCGGCGTTCTTGACGCGACCACCTCTGCTCGGCGAAGCGCCGATGTCAGGATCGGTGCGCCACCGGGATCACATCTTCCGCGCCGCGGTGACCGGGGCAGACGTGACCGGCGCGCTGCTCGTCGTCGGCCTCCTGCTCGTCTGGTTGCCTGCGCGCGAGCTCTCGTGGACGGCGCTGTTACTTCCCGTCGTGGTGCCGCTTGTACACGCGGCAAACGGCCTCTACGAGCGCGACGCAAAGGTGATCAACAAGAGCACGCTCGACGAGGCGCCCGTCCTCTTCCGGGCTGCCGCCATGACGACCGTCGTCTGCTATCTGATCCAGAGCGGCGTTCTCGTGGCGCCGATCGGCGCCAAGGTGGTCGGCTCGCTCTGGCTGGGACTGACTGTGTGCATCCCTTCCTGCCGGGTCATAGCGCGGGCGGCCGTGCGAGATTGGCTGCCGCCCGAACGGTGTCTCGTGATCGGTGCCGACGACCGTGCCCGCCGCCTCGCGGCCAAGCTGGGCGGACACGGCAGCGTCAAGAGCGAGCTGGTGGGCGTGATGCCGCTGACCAGAGCGGGTGACGGCTCGGACTCGGGGCTCGGCACGCTCGGCAAGACCGTCGAGCGGCTCGACGTGCATCGCGTCGTGATCGCGGCCGAGTCCGCCTCACCCCAGCGAGAGGTCGAGGCGATCGAGACCGCGAAGGCGCTTGGCGTCAAGGTGTCCGTGTTGCCCCGGGTACTGGAGGTCATCGGATCGTCGGCGACGTACGACTATGTCGACGGGCTGACGATCCTCGGCGTCCAGCGTTTCGGCCTCTCGCGTGGCACGGTGATCGTCAAGCGGACCTTCGATCTCCTCGGCTCGTCGCTCGCGCTCGTCATCCTGTCGCCGCTCATGCTCGTCATCGCCGCGATGGTGAAGCTGACAAGTCCCGGGCCCGTGCTGTTCCGCCAGACGCGGATCGGCCGCGCCGGCCAGTCGTTCTCGATGCTGAAGTTCCGCTCGATGGAGGATGGGGCCGACGGGCTCAAGGACGCGCTGCGAGACCTGAACGAGCAGGACGGGCTGTTCAAGATCGCGGACGACCCGCGGATGACCCGTGTGGGGCGGTGGCTGCGGCGCACGTCGTTCGACGAACTCCCCCAGCTGTTCAACGTACTGCGCGGCGAGATGGGGCTTGTGGGCCCGCGGCCGCTGGTGCCCGAGGAAGACGTGCAGATTCAGGGCTGGCACCGTCGCCGCCTGCACCTGACCCCCGGCATGACTGGGCCCTGGCAGGTGCTCGGGGCGGCGCGGATTCCGCTCGCCGAGATGGTGACGATCGACTATCTCTACGTCGCCAACTGGTCGCTGTGGAACGACGTGAAGATCTTGCTGCGCACGGTGGGCACCGTCGTGGGCCGGCGCGGCCGCTGATTCGACGGTCTTGCGCGATGCAACACAAAACGGGGCCGTTCGCATAGAACTGTCTCGAGGGAGCCGTGGGGATCAAGGCCGAGGTCAGTACCGTCATCGCGAGTCGAGGTCATTCGTCGCACCTCGGGCGGAGCGTCAAGACCGCGCTCGGTCAGAGTGCGCCTCCGCTCGACGTCGTGGTGGTGCCCTACGCGAACGTGGTACCGGCGGCCGCGGTCGCCGATGAGCGGGTCGCCTGGCGGCCTGAGCTGGGATCCACGGAGCGTCCGCCGCGCGCACACAAGGCGTCCGAGCCGCGCGTGGAGAGTGGATCGCCTTCCTCGAGGATCGTGACGTTTGGGGCCCCCGAGCATCTCGAGACCCTGATCGGGGCCTGCGACGAGAAGGCGGCGGAGTTCGGCTACTGCGCCGCATGGCTCGTCGATGCGGAGCGCCGCATCCGCGGCTTCTCGTCGGTTCCCGTGCCCGAGCGCCTGCGACCGGCGCTGTGGGCCCATAACGCGATCGGCAGCCCGTCGAGCGTGGTCGTGCGGCGCTCGTTGTGGGAGTGCGCGGGCGGCTTCGACGAGTGGCTCGAGCCCTTCGGCCACTGGGACCTCTGGGTCCGCTGGAGCCGCTGCGCGCGGATGTGCATGTCGAGCGAGCCGACCGTGGCGCAGGCCATCGGCGAGCACAGCGGCGAGGCTCTCGCTCGCGAGCTACGAGAGCTGCGGCGCCGCTACGGCGGGGACGCGAAGGCGGACGGGGTTCGGTTCGGCGCCGCGCGCGCCGGTGCGCCCGAAGCGGCCCTCGACGGCTCGCCTCGCCCGCCCTGGCTCGTGGAGGCCATGACCGCGGCCGGCAGCGTCGACACGCCGGAACGCTGAGCGCCCGCCGGCCTCCTGCCGGACGGGCGCCCGTTCCCCGCCAGTGCTCCCTCGCTCAGGCCCGCACCTCTCGATCCTCCGTGACCGGTGCGAGTGCGTCCCCGTGGTTCGTCCATGTCCGTCTGGGGCGCAAGCCTGACGCGGCGCAGAGTAGGGTCCGTAACCCAGGCGAAGAATCGGACAGCTGTCTACGCCTTGGTTGATGGCATGGACAAATGGTCGACTAGCGTGCGGGGAAGAGCTCGAGCACCCAGTCGGGGCCGAGTTCCCGGCGGCGGTACGAACGGCCGTTGATCAGCACGTAGTCGCGCGTGTGGATGTCCATCGGCAGGTCCCGCTCGACCGGATACCACTCGTTGTGGGTGCGGATGAGCTCATTGAGCTCGTCGAACCGCCACGCGTGGGCGATCGCGCGCCAGCGGCGGGCGAAGGCCGCGCGGTCGTCGCCGTACTCCTCGCTCAGCGCCGCGTAGGCCTCCCTGAGGGCCTCGCGCTCGCGTCGCGTGCCCCGCTCGATCTCGATCAGCCGCTCCATCCACCGCGGCCGGACGCCGGCCTTGAGGTAGTCCTCGATCGACCGCCGCGTCTCGCGGGCGCGGCTGGAGAACGGGCGGCCGGCGCTGTTCGGGTCTTCGAGGCTCTCGGCGAGGAAGCGCTCAGTTGACGTGCGGCGGTGTTCGCTCACGCCCCCTCAACTGTAGGCCCCCACAGTCGGCTGCGAAGACCCGAGGCGCGGGCCGCCGGGCGCTCGACCGCCGCCCGCACCGCCTCCTCGGTGCCCGCGACGATGAGCCGCGTGCGGGCGCGGGTGACCGCCGTGTAGAGCAGCTCGCGGGTGAGGAGGCGCGAGGTCGGCGGCGGGAGCACGACCGCCGCCGTGTCGAACTGCGAGCCCTGGCTCTTGTGGACCGTCATCGCGAAGACGGTCTCGACCGCGCTCAACCTCGACGGCGCGATCTCGAGCACCCGCCCGCCCCGCTCGAACGCCGACACGAGGCCGCCGGGCGCCGCGACGACGACGCCGGTGTCGCCGTTGAAGAGGCCGATGCCGTAGTCGTTGGCGGTGGCGAGGAGGGGGCGGCCGGCGTACCACTCGCCCTCGAGGCCCTCGACCTCCTGGGCGAGTCGGGCCTCGATGAGCGCGGCCCACGCCGCGACGCCGTGCGGGCCGCGCCGGTGGGCGCAGAGGACGCGGAAGGCGCCGAGCGCGGCGATGGCGTCGCGAGGGCTGCCGGCCCGGGCGGCGGCCACGACGGCATGCGCCGCCGCGGCGGCCCGCGAGATCACCTCGCCCGAGTCGCCGCGGATCCAGTCGACGCCGTCGCCGCCCTCGAGCGCGGCGACGACCGCGTCGCCATCGCCACGCCGAATGCCCTCCGCCACCCGGGCGATCGAGGTGCCGAAGCGATAGTCGTGGTCGAGGACGACGATCCCGTCGCCGATCGCGACCTCCTCGGCCGTTGCGCGCACCTCGATCCCGGCCGCCGCGGCAAGCCGCTCGCGGGCGACGGAGCGCATGCGTAGGCCGGTGGCGGCCGGCCCGACGAGGTCGCCCAGCACCGCGCCCGCCTCGATCGACGTCAGCTGCCCCGGGTCGCCGACGAGGACGAGCCGCGCGTCCGGCCGGACCGCCTCGACGAGCCGGGCCATCATGCCCAGCGAGACCATCGACGTCTCGTCGACGATCACGACATCGTGCGGGAGCCGGTTCCCGCGGTGGTGCCGGAAGCGGCTGTGGCTGTCCGGCCGCCGGCCCAGCAGGCGATGCAGCGTGCGCGCCCGGAGGCCGAGCAGCCGCTCGCGCACGTCGTCGCCGATGGCGAGTGCCGCGGCCTCCGCGTGGACCGCCTCCTCGAGCCGGGCGGCTGCCTTGCCGGTCGGCGCCGCGAGCGCGACGAGCGGTTCGGGCGGCGCCTGCTCGGCGAGCAGCGCAACGATGCGGGCAACGGTGGTGGTCTTGCCCGTGCCGGGCCCGCCGGCCACCACCGCGAACCGCCGCAGGACCGCGGCGGCCGCCGCGAGCCGCTGCCGCTCGTCGCCCGAGCCGGTGAACAGCCGCCGCAGCCCGTCCGACAGGTCGTCGAGCCGCACGGCCGCGGGCGCCGCCTCCGCGAGCGCCTGAAGGTCGGCCGCCACCCGCCGCTCCTCCCGCCAATAGCGATCGAGATACAGCGCGCCGCCGATCAGCCGCAGCGGCCGGTCATCCGGCGCCTCCTCCCCGACCGCCACGAGCGGACTGGCCGCGACGCGCGCGACCCACTCTCCGGCGGGCGGCCACGGGAGGGCTCCGAGGTCGGCCAGGGCCGCGGCGTCGGCGTCGTCGGAGTCGACTGTCGCGGTGGCGTGGATGGTCGTGAGGTCGACGAGGACGTGGCCGACTCGCGGCGCTCGGACGGCGAGGGCGGCGGCGAGAGCGACCTGCTCGTCTCCCTCGCCGCCGAGGGCCGCGAGGCGGAGGGCGACGTGGACGTCGGCGGCGGCGAGCACGCCCGCGTCGTTGAACGCGCGCAGCAGGCCGGCGGCGTGACGGGCGCGGCGGGCGTCGAAGGGATCGGCGAGCGCCGTCATGGCGACCCTCGGTCGAGCGCGTCGCTCAGCGCCCCCACGAGCCGGGCCGGCGGCCGCCAGGCGCACACGCCGCATGGCGTGCCGTCGACGGTGGGCGTCTGCGCGCCGGTCATCCCGCGCAGGAAGAGGTAGACGACCCCGGCCAGGTGGCGCTCCGGGTCGTAGCCCGAGAGCCGCCAGCGCAGGTAGCGATGGAGGGCGACGGTGTAGAGCAGCGCCTGGAGCCAGTAATGGGCGCGGCGCATCTCGTCGGCGAGAGCTGCGGGCCGGTAGTGCCACGCGGACAGGGCCGCGTCGCCGCCGAGCCAGTTCGTCTTGAAGTCGGCGATCGCGAACCGCTCGCCGGGCAGGCGCATGACGAGATCGACGCTGCCGGTCAGGTAGCCGCGAACCTCCTGCCGCAGCGCGGGATCGGTGAGCCGGTCGGCGTAGGCCGCGACCGGATCCCCGGCCGGTGCGTGCTCGCGCAGCACCGCCCCGATCGCGGCCGGGGTCAGGCGGCCCGCCGGGGCGTCCCCTCCGGCCAGCGGCAGCTCGAAGTCGAGCTCGTCCAGGCGATCGGCGCGCGCCAGGTCGCGCAGCCGGGCGCCGCTCGCCAGC
The DNA here is from genome assembly GCA_036257565.1 of Solirubrobacteraceae bacterium. Taxonomy (GTDB): domain Bacteria; phylum Actinomycetota; class Thermoleophilia; order Solirubrobacterales; family Solirubrobacteraceae; genus DASSUW01. Next base: position 35,697 of record DATAFH010000090.1, read on the forward strand.
GGCCCGAGCGGCGTCTCGATCGCCGCGCGCAGCCCGGCCACGACCGCCATCGGATCGCCGACCTCGACCGGCCGCCGCGCCAGCTCACCCGCCACCCGGTCGCCGAGCTCGGCATTGAGGTCGGCCGCCGCGAAGTCCGTCGCCTCGAGCACGTGGTGCACGAACGTGCCGACCCGCGCCCCGGCCGGCATGGCCGCGAGCAGCGACGGCACCGCGCGAAGCGGGTCGGAGCCGGCGGCCCCGATGGGTGACTCCGGCCCCGCGGCGACCGCAGGCTCGTCGGTGACCACGGGCTCCTCGGGCTCGCTGGCCACGTGCGGCTCGCCCGTCCCGGCCGTGATGTCGGTGTACGAGGTGCGGCGCCAGCCGTGGTCGAGGCTCCGGTCGAACACCGCGGCCGTCAGCTCCGCCGCTCCGTGGCGGGTGCCGGGCCAGCGTCGCGGCGGGCCGGGCACGGCTCGCTCGGCGGCGATGCAGCCCGGGGCCTCGGCCGCCAGGTCGCGCATGCGGGCCTCGGCCTCCTCGTCGGTCGGCGTCCCGCGGCCCTCGGCGGGCACGGTGCCGTCGGACCGGCGCGAGAACAGCAGGCGGCCGAGCGGCGAGTGGCGGCTGTCCCACGACGCAGCCCACCACACGAGCGCCTGGTGCCGCGCGCGCGTCAACGCGACGTACGCCAGGCGCAGGTCCTCGCCCCGCTGCTCGTCCCGGTGCAGCCGGCCGTGCGTCGGAAAGTCGGGGCCGTCGAGGCCCACGTCGACCGTGCGCGCGTCGCCCGCCTCCGGGTCGTGGAAGAACACCGGCTCGCTGCCCTCGGGCACCCGGCCGGGCTCCCACAGGTCCGGACAGCACACGATCGGGAACTCGAGGCCCTTGCTGCGGTGGATCGTGAGGACCTGCACGGCCTCGGCGTCCGACTCCAGGCGCCGGCTGCGCTCCTCGTTGCCCGCCTCCTCGCGTGCGGCCGCGATGCGCCGCCGCAGCCAGCCGGTCAGCGCCGCGGCGCCCATCTGCTCCTCGACGGCCGCGGCGTGCAGGAGCTGGCCCACGTGGCGCAGGTCGGTCAGGTCGCGTTCGCCGCCCTCGTCGGCGAGCACGCGGCCGGGGAGGCCCTCGGCCAGGGTGACGGCCTCGAGCAGCGCCGCCACGCCCCGCGCGCGCAGCACGTGCGCCCACCCGTGGAGGCGCCCGTGGACCTCCTCCCACTCGCGCTCGCCCGCCGACGCCACCCGCTCCGCGCTCCAGCCGAGAAAGCGCGTGAGCGCCAGCGAGCGCGCATGGGGCGAGGAGGCGGGCCGCTCGAGCGCCTCCAGCAGCAGCAGCCAGTCGCGCGCCGGCCCCGTGCCGAACACGCTGCCGGCGCCGCTGATGACCGCCGGGATGCCTGCGGCCCCCAGCGCCTCGCGCACCACCGCGGCCGTCCGGTTCGTGCGCACGAGCACGGCGATGTGCCGGGGCCGGATCGGCTCCTGCCCGCCGCGCTCGGTCCGCACGGTGGCCGGCGAGGAGAGCAGGTCGACCAGGCAGCCCGCGAGGTCGGCGGCGATGTGCTCGCGCGCGGAGGCCGCCCGCGCATAGCCGCGCGGCGTCGTCTCGACGTCTTCGCGCGGCACGAGCCGCAGCCGCAGCGGCGCCGCCACCGGCGCCGCGTCCAGGCCCGGCTCCCGGTGCGCCTCGGCGGCCTGCACGCGGCGGTACTCGATCCCCTCGTGCCCGAGGCGGGCGTTGCCGAACAGCGCGTCGTAGGCGTCGATCAGCGCCTGGTCGCTACGCCAGTTGACGTCGAGCGTGGCTCGCTCGCCCGCCGCCTGCGCGGCGGCGAGGTAGGCGTAGACGTCCGCGCCGCGGAACGCGTAGATCGCCTGCTTCGGGTCGCCGATGAGCACGAGCGTCACGCCGCCCTCGGCGAAGGCGAGCCGCAGGATGTCCCACTGCACGGGATCGGTGTCCTGGAACTCGTCGACGAGCACGACGCCGTACCGGTCCCGCAGCCGGCGCGCGGCGGCCGGTCCCGTGGGCCCCTCGAGCGTGTTCTTGAGCCGCGTCAGCAGGTCGTCGTAGGTCATGACGCCGCTGCGTCGCTTGCGCGCCTCGAGCTCCTCGCGCACGCGCAGGGCCAGCCGGACGCGCATCGCCGCCTTGCTGTTCTCCGGCGCGGCGACCGGCACCACGGGCGCCGTCGGGTTCTCCACCGCCGCGCGGGCGATCTGCATCGCCTCCCGGCGCGAGAACTGCGGCAGGCCGAGCTGGTGAAAGCGGCGCACGTAGAGGTCGTCGACCACCTCCTCGAGCAGGTCGTCGATGGCCTCGACGAACTCGGTCCCCGGCTCGACGTCGCCGACCACGCCGAGGCCGGAGAGCACCTCGCGGCAGAAGCCGTGCGTGGTGGCGATGGTCGCGGCGTCGAAGTCGGCCAACGCGCGGGAGAGACGGTCGCGGCGTGCGCGCACCGTGTCGGGCGTCCCCTCGGCGAGCAGCGCCACGACCTCGTCGTCCGGCGGTGCGCCCGCCAGCGCGCGCGAGAGGCCCTGCTCGGTGGCCACCAGCCGCTCGCGCACGCGATCGCGCAGCTCGCCGGTGGCCATGCGCGTGAACGTCACGAGCAGCAGCCGGTCCAGCGGGGTTCCGTCGGCGACGTAGCGGGCGGCCAGCGCCGCGATCGTGAACGTCTTGCCGGTCCCGGCGCTCGCCTCCAGCATCGTCACGCCGGTCGGGAGCGCCCCCCGGACGTCGAACGGGCGGACGGCGATCGCGGTCATGCGGCCTCGTGCATCAGCAGGTCGTCCCACAGGCGGTGGGCGAGCGCGTCGAAGCGCAGGCCGCCGGCCGCCTCGCGGGCCAGCAGCTCGTCGAAGGAGAGGACCCCGCCGAACGCGAGCAGGTGCTCGAGGTCGCGGTCCTCGCGGTCCCAGGCGAACGCGGACTCCCACTCGCGGCGCCCGGCCGCGACGGCGTCCTCCGCCCGGAACGCCGCCCGCGCGTAGGCGGCGCCGCTCGAGCACGTAAGCGGCAGCGGCTCGCACATCCCGCGGTCGTAGAGCTCGACGAGATCGGCCAGGTGGGCCGCGGCCTGGTCGGCCGGCATCGGCGCCAACCGGGCGACCGCCACCGCGTCGTCGCCGGAGCCGCGACCGATCGTGATCGCGTCGACGGCGAGCCCCGAGGCGGTCAGCGCCAGGAAGCGCACCCACGCCGCGAGCCGGTGTCGCGGACCCAGGCGCGCGTAGCGGACCGCCCCGAGCGCCGTGCCGCGCACGCCGGGAACCGTGCCGCGAAGGGTGCGCCCATGTGGCAGCTCGACCCGCACGTCGACCGACACGGGCGCCTCCGTGAGGTCGAGCTCGCTCCCCGCGCGCGCGGCGATCAGCTCGACGATCGGCCCGATCTCCTCCAGCACCGGCTCCGCGAGACGGCCGGGCGGGAGCTCGCCCCGCGCACGCTCGGCCGCCACGGCCGCCTCGATGCCGGCGCCCGCCAGGCACGCCTCGAGCAGGCGCTGGCCGGCGCGGGCCTTGGCCAGCGGCTGGAGCTCCACCGGCAGCGCGTCCTCCACCTCGCCGTCGAGCTCGGTCAGCCGCAGTGCCAGCCGGCCACGGAGGAACGCGCGCACCGGGCGCTCGGCGAAGCGCACGAGGTCGTCGAGCTCGACGAGCGGCTCGGGCTCGCACGGCAGTGGCCCGGTCAGGAACGGCCGCGGTGCCTGCCGGGGCGAGACCAGCGCCCTCGCTCCGGCCAGCGTCACGGCGTCGAAGCCCCACGCGCGGTCCGGCACCAGCTCGCCGGGGTCGAAGTTGCGGGGGTCGAACGGCTGCAGCGGGTGGCGGACCTCGATCCTCGCGCGGGCCGGCCCGTCGTCGACGCGCACCGTAAGGTCGACGACGTCGAGCAGCTCGCCGACCGGGACGGCCGGAGGGCGGCGGGCGTTGGTGCGCTCGTCGTTGCCGGTGTACGTGATTATCAGACGATCGGTGGCCGCCATCAGCGCGTCCAGCAGCATCTGGCGGTCCTCGGTGCGGGCGTCCCGGTCGCCGACGTGCTCGTCGGCGCGCACGAGATCGTCGCCGTCGCGCGGCGCCCGGCGGGGAAACGCGCCGTCGTCGAGCCCGAGCAGGCAGACGACGCGGTGCGGAACCGAACGCATCGGAACGAGCGTGCAGACCGTGAGGTGACCGGTCCGGAAGTTCGCCCGCGTGGGGCGGCCCTGCAGGCGCTCGGCGAGCAGGGCGCGCAGCTCGGGCAGCGCGAGCTCCGGCACCTCGCCACAGGCCTCGCGCACCATGTCGTCCAGCAGCCGCTGCAGCTCCGCGCGCTGCCACGCGTCGCGCTCGGTCGTTGCCGTGAGCGCGTCGGCCGCCGCACCGATCGCCGCCGCCCACCCCGCCACGTCCTGCGGCTCGCGCAGGGCGTCGACGGACGCGCGCAGCCGGTCGACCAGCTCGGCCGCGCGGCCCGCGAGGTCGATCGCCCCGCTCTCGACGTCGTCGAGCGGCAGCACGTCGCCGAACCGGCGCGCGCCCTCCTCGACCATCGTCACGCCCACGAGCAGCCGGTCGAGCCCGGCCTTCCACGTCCCGGCCTCGAGCGAGGCGAGCGAGAACGGCGCGCGGTGGTCAGCGTCGAGCCCCCAGCGCACGCCGGCCGCCGTGGCCCAGTCCTGCAGCCGGGCGAGGTCGTCGTCGTCGAGATTGAAGCGCCGGCGCACGGGCTCGCGGTCCGCGAGGCCGAGCACCTGAGAGGCGGTGAGCCGCGCGTCGGCCAGCTCGAGCAGCTCGGCGACCACCCCGAGCACCGGGTTCGTCTGCCGGATCGAGCGGTCGGCGAGCCGGACCCGCAGGTCGGGCGAGCCGTCGCCCGCCTCCTCGGCCGCGCCGAACGTCGCCTGGATCAGCGGCGCGAACGTCTCGATGTCCGGGCACATGACGATCACGTCGCGCGGCTCGAGCGTCGGGTCGTCCTGGAGCAGGTGGAGGATCGCGTCGCGTACGACCTCGACCTGGCGGGCACGGCCGTGGCACGCGTGGACCTGGACGCTGCGATCGTCCGCGGCGAGCGGCGCGCGGGCATCGGGCTCGCCGGGCAGCGGCGGACCGGGCGGCGGGCGATCGTCGCGCACCGCGGCCTGGATGCGGCCGAGCAGCGTCTCCGGCGACGACGCGACGGCGTGGTGACGGTCCACCCCACCCCCGCCGAGCACGAGCTGCAGCTCGCGCGCGTCCTGGCCCCAGGAGGCGAGCAGCCGGTTCTCGGCGAGGTCGGCGGTCGGGTCGTCGGCGCGCCGGATCACCGGGCGATGGCCGGCGACCTTCTGCCACAGCGCCGGCGAGGGGTGCAGGACGAACAGGTGCACGTCGCGCGCGGCGGCGAGCGCGCGCAGTACGTCGAGGTGCCCGGCCGGCAGCCGCGTCAGCCCGAACAGCGACAGCCGCGGCGGGAGGTCGACGATCCCCGGCTCCTCACGCAGGCACTCGAGCGCGGCGGCGAGCCGCTCGGCCGGCCCGGGCCGGCCGATCCGCCCACGTAGCCGCAGCCACAGCTCGGCCTGCCAGGAGGCGTCCGTGTCCACGAGCTCGCCGCGCGCCCAGCCGCGCACCATCTCCGGGCGCAGCAGCGCATAGCGATCGAAGAGATCGGCCAGGTGGCGGACCGCCGGGAAGCGGTGCCCGCGCCGCACGTGGGCGGCGAAGCCGGTGAGCCAGGGCTCGTCGAGCGCGGCGTCGACCACCTCGAGTAGCGGCCACACCATGCGCTCGGGCAGCCACGGGTCCTCGGCCGGGTCGAGGCCGGTGGCGGCGGCCACGGCGTCCTGGGTAAGCGTGCGCGGGAACGGGAACTCGACGTTCGCGCAGACGCCGAGGCGGTCGGAGAGGCGCTGCGTCAGCCACCGCTCCATGCCGCGGGTCGGCACGGAGATGACCTCGGCGGCGAACGGGTCGTCCGGCGGATCGGCGAGCAGGTCGGACAGCGCCTCGATGAGGCCGTCCGCGCGTTCCGCTCTGTGGATGTGGAGCATCTCTCGAGAGACACGAAGGGCGGCCACATGGCCGCCCTTCGAAAGCGCCTGCTTGTCGTCTTCGACGGTACTACGCCGGGACGACGGCTACTTCACTTCAACGGAGGCGCCAGCGTCCTCGAGCTCGGACTTGAGCCGGTCGGCCTCCTCGCGATCCACGCCCTCCTTGACGGGCTTGGGGGCCTCGTCGACGAGCGCCTTGGCCTCCTTGAGGCCGAGACCGGTTGCCGCGCGGACGACCTTGATGACCTGAATCTTCTTGTCGCCGGCGCCGGTGAGCACGACGTCGAACGCGGTCTGCTCCTCGGCCGGGGCGCCGTCGTCGCCGCCGCCTCCCGCGCCGGCGGCCGGGGCCGCGGCGGCGACCGCCGTGGCGGAGACGCCGAACTCCTCCTCGAGCGCCTTGATGCGCTCGGAGAGCTCGAGCACGGAGATCGACTTCAGCTCGTCGATCCACTCCTGGGTGCTGGTAGCCATTCCTTAGTCCTCCTGGGTCTTCTGTTCGGCAATCTGGGACAGCTGGCGGGCGAGGCCGCCGATGAGCCCGTTGAGGCTCGAGGCGAGCCCGGTGAGCGGCGACGCGACCATGCCCACGAGGCGCCCGTAGAGCACGTCGCGAGAGGGCAGGCGGGCGATCGCCTCGATCTCGGGTGCGCCGAGCGGCGCGCCGTTCATCCAGCCGCCCTTGAACTCGAGCAGCTGGCCGCCGCTCTGGCGGCGGAAGTCGGACAGCGCCTTGGCGGCCGCGGCGGCGTCGCCGCGCACGAAGGTCATCGCCGTCGGGCCCTCGAGCAGCTCCTTGAGGGCGTCGGCGCCGGCCTTGTCGGCCGCCCGCTCGGTCAGCGTGTTCTTGACCACGCGGAAGGTCGCGTCGGCGTCGTGCAGCCTGACGCGCAGGTCGGCCGCCTGCGGCACGGAGATGCCGCGGTAGTCGACCGCGAACACGGCCTCCGCCGCGGAGATCTGGGCGGCCACATCGTCGATGACCGCGGCTTTCTGTTCTCGGTTCAAGCGGTTCCTCCTATCCGGGACTTACGGGTGCCCGGGGTCTAGGGAGGGCTGTGCGCGCGACTATGCGGGCACGGCCTCCTGAGCTGCGATCAGATCGCGGGTCTTGGACGGGTCGACCTTGACGCCGGGACCCATCGTCGCGGCGAGCACGACGGTGCGCAGGTACCGCCCCTTGGCCGCGGACGGCTTGGCGCGGATCAGCTCCTCGATGATCGCCTGGTAGTTCGCCAGCAGGTGTTCGTCCGGGAACGAGGTCTTCCCCACCGTCATGTGAACGATCGCCGTACGGTCGGTGCGGTACTCGACCTTGCCGGCCTTGGACTCCTCGACGGCCTTGCGAACGTCCATCGTCACGGTGCCGACCTTCGGGTTCGGCATCTTGCCCTGCGGGCCGAGGATGCGGCCGAGGCGGCCGACCACCGGCATCATGTCCGGCGTCGCGATCGCGACGTCGAAGTCGGTGAAGCCCTCGTCCTGCACGCGGGCCGCGAGGTCCTCGGCGCCCACGTAATCCGCGCCCGCTTCCTCGGCCTCGCGGGCCTTGTCGCCCTTGGCGAAGACGGCGATCTTGACGTCCTTGCCGAGCCCGTGCGGGAGCGCGATCGTGCCGCGCAGCTGCTCGTCGGCGTGGCGGACGTTGAGGCCCGTGCGCACGTGCACCTCGACGGTCTCGTCGAACTTCGCGCGCTTGGTCTCCTTGATCAGGCGGACCGCCTCGTGCGGTGAGTACTCGCGCTCGCGGTCGATCCGCTCGCGGGCCTCGGTGTACTTGCGCCCGTGCCGAGCCATTACGCGTCCGCTCCGCATGCTCGCAGTGGTGTGATCGAAGTCATCGAACCCATGGTTTGCCTCACGTTACGACGTCCACGCCCATCGAGCGTGCGGTGCCGGCGATGATCTTCGCCGCCTGCTCCACGTCGTGGGCATTGAGGTCGGGCAGCTTCTTCTCGGCGATCTGGCGCACCTGGTCGCTGGAGATCGTGCCGACCTTGTTGCGGTTCGGCTCGCCCGAGCCCTTCTCGATGCCGATCGCCTGGCGGATCAGCACTGCGGCCGGCGGCGTCTTGGTGATGAACGTGAACGAGCGGTCCTCGAAGACAGTGATCTCGACCGGGATCGTCGTGCCCATGTCGTTCGCCGTCTGGGCGTTGAACGCCTTGACGAACTCCATGATGTTGATGCCGTGCTGGCCCAGCGCGGGGCCGACGGGCGGGGCCGGCGAGGCCTGCCCGCCCGGCGCCTGGAGCTTGATTGTCGTCAGAACCTTTTTCATGGAATTCCTCCGCGGGGCGTCCGGCCCGCGAATCGGACCTCGACATCCGGTCTCGGATTAGATCTTCTTCACCTGGTCGTAGCCGACCTCGACGGGGGTCTCGCGGCCGAAGATGGATACCAGCACCTTGAGCTTGCTCGCGTCCTCGTTGATCTCGGAGATCTCACCCGAGAAGTCCGAGAGCGGGCCGGAGATGACCTTGACGGACTCCCCGATCGAGAACTGCGCGCGGCTGGGCGCGCGGACCGCCACGTCGGTGCGGTGCAGCAGGCGGTCGACCTCGGTCTGCGTCAGCGGGATCGGCTCGTTGGAGGCGCCCACGAATCCGGTCACCCCGGGCGTGCCCTTGACGACCGCCCAGGAGTCCTCGTTGAGGTCCATGTTGACCAGCACGTACCCCGGCATGGTCCGCTTCTCGACCGTGACCTTCTGGTTGTCCTTCATCTCCTGCACGGTCTCTGTGGGCACGACGACGCGACGCACCGCCCGCGACTGATTGAGCGAGCTCACGCGGTGCTCGAGGTTCTGCTTGACCTTGTTCTCGTGCCCTGAATAGGTGTTGATGACGTACCAGCGAAACATGCGAAGTCCTGGGGAAAGGTTCTTAGAGGATGGCGTCGACGAGCGGCTTCCAGATGGCGTCCATGAGCCCGAGGAAGCCGCCGGCGATGACCACGAAGCCGAGCGTGACCGCCGTGCCCTGACCCGTCTGGCGGCGGTCCGGCCACTGGACGCGACGCAGCTCGTCGACCACATGGCCGAGGAAGGTGATGATCTTGCCGCGCTGGCGGCGCGGGCGGCGCGCCTCCTGGCGCTCCTCGATGACGGCCGGGTCCGTGGCCGGCACGTCCTCGGCCTCCTCGACGCCGGCCTCGGCCATGCGCGCCTCCTCGACGTCCGGGAAGGCGTGCTTGGTGGGCTCGGGCGGCGGCGTGTTGTCGAGCTCGGCGTCGGTCGGCTCGAGCCCGACGTCCCGCGCGCGGGAGCGTGCGGAGCCCGCTGCAGGGCCGCCGGTACCCGGCTGCCGCCGGCGGCGACGCTGCTTCGCGCGCTGTCGATCACGGGCCATGCAAAGGTCCTAGCGGGTCTCGCGGTGCCCCGTGTGGCGTCGGCACCACTTGCAGTACTTGCGCAGCGTGATGCGATCGGGGTTGTTCCGCTTGGACTTGTTGGTCTGATAGTTCCGGCGCTTGCACTCCTCGCACGCGAGGGTGACGGCGATCCGGACGTCTCCACGAGCCATGTGTCGGCGCGCTCCGAGGGTCGAAGGTGGTGCGGGCGCCGGGCAAGGAAAAACCCCGCACCCGGCGCGAGGTCGGCAAGTGAGGATAGCGCAGGTACCGTGTCGCGCCATGCCAGCCATGCCCGAGGTCACGGGGGTCGAGCACAGCGAGCACGATCTGGCGACCGGCGTCCGCGTGCACGTCGCCGCGGCCGGACCGCCTGACGCCCCGCCGGTGCTCTGTTTGCACGGCTGGCCGCAGCACTGGTGGTCGTGGCGAGAGGTGATCGCCGAGCTGCGCGACGAGCGTCGCATGCTGTGCCCGGATCTCCGCGGCCTGGGCTGGTCGGGGCTGCCGGCCGACGACGATTTCCGCAAGGACCGCCTCGCCGATGACGCGATCGCGCTGCTCGACGTGCTCGGGGTCGACCGCGCGCGGCTCGTAGGTCACGACTGGGGCGCCTGGGCGGCGATCCACGCCGCGCTGCGGGCGCCCGACCGCTTCTCGAGCGTGCTCGTGATGTCGGGCGGCAGCCCGTGGGTGCCGCAGGCCGTGGCCGCCCGTAACGCCCACCGACTCGCCTACCAGGTCCCGCTCGCCCTGCCGTTCGCCGGCTCGCGCCTCGTCCGGGACGGCGCGTTCCCGCGCAAGGTGCTCGAGGTCGAGCGCCGCGACGGCCGGCGATGGCAACCCTACGAGCTCGAGACGTATCTGGCGGTCCTCCGTGACCCGGCGACCGCCCACGCCTCCTCCAAGCTCTACCGCGACTTCCTCCTGCGGGAGCTTCCGGCGGCCGCTGCCGGACGCTTCCGTGACCGGCGGTTCACGATCCCGGCGAGGATGCTCCACGGTCGCCGCGACCTGCTCGGTCTCGACATGACCAAGGGCTTCCCGGGCGAGGTCGAGATCGTCGAGGAGGCCGGCCACTTCCTGCCCGAGGAAGTCCCGGCGCTGGTCGCCGACCGCATCCGCGCGATGTGAGGCTGATCACCTGGAACGTCAACCGGCGGGTCTCGCTGCTGTCCGCGCAGGCCGCCGCGCTCGCGACCCGCTCGCCGGATGTCGTCGCCCTGCAGGAGGTCACCCCCCGCTCGTGGCCGCTGTGGCGCGACGCGCTCGCCGCCGCGGGCATGCAACACGCCGTGTGCTCCCTCGACGGCGCCGACCCTGCCCGGACCCCGGCGACGCGCCGCCGCACCGGCGTCGTGCTCGCCTCGCGGGAGCCGCTCGAGACGGCCGAGCCGCTCGCCGTGCCGTGGCCGGAGACGACGCTCGCGGCTCGAGTGGGCGAGGTGACGGTCCACACCGCCCACGTGCCGAACGCGGCCAACGGCTGGACCAAGCCGCACACGCTCGCGGCTTTGCGCGCCGGCCTCGCCGTCACCTCCGGCCCGCGCGTCCTGTGCGGCGACTTCAACACACCCCGCCGCGAGTCGCCCGACGGGTCGGTGATCTCCTTCGCGCGAGACTCCCGCGGGAGGCTCCGCCCCGAGCGCGGCGAGCCCTGGGACGCGGCCGAGCTCGGCATCGTCCCCGGCCTCCGCGCACTCGGCTTCGCCGACGCCTTCCGCACCGTCCACGGCTACGCGGACCGCTCCCCGAGCTGGGTCTGGAGCCACGGAGGGGGCTGGCGCCTCGACCACATCTTCGCGTCCGATCTCAGGGTTGAATCCGCCGCCTACCACCACGCCTGGCGAGACGACGGCCTCAGCGACCACTCCCCGCTCGAGGCCGACCTCGGCGCCGACCAGCGCCCTCGCGCCGCCGCGGCGGCTGCGGCTACGCTCGGGCGGTGACGCCATCCGCTCCTAACCGGGCGCTGCGCGCGGCCGCCGGGAGCTGGATCGACGCCGAGGCTGTGGTCGCCGAGGCCCTTGAGCTGGGCGTCGTGGGCTGGGTGCGCCCGACGGGAGAGATCCATGCCGAGGGGGCGGCGGACGCGGTGCAGGCGCTGATCGCGTTCCTCGGTGACGGCGTGGCGACCGAACCCGCGCGCGTCGAGGGTCACGAGCAGTTCGCGATTCGCGGCGTGAGTGCAGGGGTGTTCGTCGTCCAGGAGCATCAGGCGACCGCCCACCACTACGACCTGCGCCTGGAAGTCGACGGGGTCATGCGGTCCTGGGCCGTACCCAAGGGGCCGTCGCTCGATCCCGCCGCCAGGCGCCTCGCCGTGGAGGTCGAGGATCACAGCCTGGACCACAACGACTTCGAGGGCGCGATCGGCGACGGCGGCGTGATCGTGTGGGACCGCGGGACGTACGAGCAGGGCGGCCGCGTCGCCTGGCCCGAGGCGCTCGACCGCGGCCACGCCGTCTTCGTCCTGCATGGCGAGAAGCTGCACGGCGGCTTCGCGCTGCAGCGCACGCGACCGGGCGCCAGGCCGCAATGGCTGCTGATCAAGCGCCGCGATGACGCGGCGCGCGCCGGCGTGGACATCGTCACCGAGCGGCGCGAGTCGGTCATCAGCGGCCGGACGCTGGAGGAGCTGCTCGGGTGAGGACCCGCGGCTACGGAGCAGACCTCCACCTGGCCCGCCACTCGGGTGCGTCCCAGCCCTCGGTGACGTAGATCGACTCACGCGCGATCTTGTCGCCGCGCAGCGCGAGGATGCTGACGCCGAGGTTCGGCGGACCCTGGTCGTAGCTGATCGAGATCTCCGCGACCCAGACGTCACCGCCGCCTCGGATCTCCCGGAACTCGACGGCCGTCGACGCGGGATAATTGCTCCTCCATTCGCGGAGGTTCTCCACTCCGACGAACCGCTCGCCAGACTGCGGGAACTCCAGAACGGCGTCGTCGTGGTACATGGCGTGGCTGACGTCGGGGTCGCTGCTGGAGAAGTGCTGCTCGAGCATCGCTCTGACCGTCGCTGCGTCCATCCTGCGTAGCTTGCCGTATGGCGCGACGAGGACGTCCGATCCCGTCGCGCGCAGCGTCGCCAACGTCTTGTCCGCGAGCCGGGCCTGCCAGGCCGCGATGTCGGCCCAGATGTCGATGATCCCATCGCAGGGCGCGCCGAGCACCTCCTCGGCCCGGCGCTGCGCGGTCTCGTCGAGCAGCGTCGGTAGCACGACGCCCGGCCAGTAGCGCAGCGCCGACGAAGCGGCAACGCCGAACCGCGGCCCGCGCCATCCAGCGTCCGCCAGCCCCTGAAATTACGCGTTGAAGGCGGACTGCTCCCGACCACTCCCGACGCTCATCGCCCGCCTGAGCGCTCGCGCTCAAGCGAAACACGCCAAGCCCCTCGCCGTCACCGCGAAGATCTCCTCCGGCGACCACCGCCCGAGCTCCACCGGCTTCGTCCCGAGCGCCCGCTCGACGACCGCCTCGAGCGCTCGGGCATCGACGTCCAGCACGTCTAGATGCTCGCACGGCGCTGAGTTTCCGCGCCGGTCGCGGTCCATACGGCACGCGCACGATCCGAGCCCGAGGAGCGAAGATGAACTGGACACTGGAGGTCGTCGTGGTCCCCGTCTCCGATGTGGACCGCGCGAAGGTGTTCTACGCAGATCAGCTGGGCTTCGCGGTCGACCACGACACGACCGTGAGCGAAGGCAACCGCATCGTCCAGCTCACGCCCCGCGGCTCCGGCTGCTCGATCGTGATCGGCGAGGGCCTGGTGCCGCCAATGGAGGCCGGATCGCTCAAAGGGCTGCAGCTCGTCGTGCCCGACCTGAAGACCGCCCGCGCCGAGCTCGTCGAGCGTGGCGTCGAGGTGAGCGACATCCAGGTCCTCGGCGCCAGCCCGACGCCGCAACCGGACCCGCTCGACAACGTCGGCTTCGTCTTCTTCAGCGATCCGGACGGGAACGGCTGGGCCGTCCAGCAGATCTCGGCCCGAGGCTAGGCCGGCGTGCGCGTGAGGCGCTCGCGGGCCTCCTCGCGGGTCATCGTGCGCTTGCCCCAGCGCACCGCCTCCGCGTAGTCCATCAGCGTGTCGAAGTAGTCCGCCCACCGCGGCGAGTCGATGCCTGCCGGGCCGAGAGTGGCGCGGGCGCGGCTGTCGTCGAACACGACGTCCATGTCGAAGTACGGCAGGTACACGGCGCCGTGCTCGTCCCCGGGCTCCTGCTGGGCCTCGGGCACGACCGCGGGACGCGGGCGGCCGAAGCGGTCGCAGGCCATCGCCACGACGTCGTTGGCGAACGGCGCCTGACGGCCGGCGACGAGGTTGAACACGCCGCCCTCGTCCGAGTCGAGCAGGTGCACGAGCGCGTCGGCGACGTAGTCGACGGGCACGACGTCAACATGGGCGACCGGCAGCGCCGGGATCTCCTGGAACAGGCCCCGCGAGAACGCCCGCAGCGGCCAGTAGAGGACGTTGAAGGCCGGCGTCCAGCCCGTGTCGGACTCGCCCATGACGATGCTCGGCCGGGCGATCGCCGGCGACAGGTCGGTGGCCTCGAGCACCACGTGCTCGGCCTCCCACTTGGTCTGCTCGTATGTGTTGCGGAAGTCCTGCCCGGCGTCGAGCTCCTCCTCGCTGAACGTGCCGCCGTGCCGGCCGGACACGTACGCGGTCGACACATGCAGGAACCGCTCGAGCCGCCCCAGCGCCTTGCACTCGCGTGCGAAGCCGATGACCTCGCGCGTGCCCTCGACGTTGATCGCCCGTGCCTCGTCCAGCGGCAGGTCGAAGGCGATCGAGGCCGCGCAGTGCAGCACCGCGCCGACCTCCTCGGCGAGCGCCGTGCGCTCGGCCGGCTCCAGCGCCAGGCCGGGCCGGGTGACGTCACCCGCCACCGCGCGCACACGGTCGCGGTAGGGCTCCGGATCGCGCCACAGCTGGGCGAGCACGGCGTCGAGGCGCTCCTCGGCCGACGCCTCGGCCCCGGGACGCACGAGCGCGACGACCTGGCGGTCGCCGGCCTCGAGCAGCCGCGCGAGCACCTCCATGCCGAGGAAGCCGGTCGCGCCGGTCAGGAAGACGGGCGGCTTCATGACGCCGTCGCCTCCTCCAGCACCGGGGTCAGCGCGGTGCCCATCGCGTGGAAGCCACCGTCGACGTGCAGGATCTCCCCCGTGACCCCGCGCGCGAGGTCGCTGAGCAGGAACAGGATCGCTCCGGCGACCGGCGCCGGATCGTTGGTGTCCCAGCCGAGCGGCGCCTGGCGCTGCCAGGCCGTCGCGAGGTCGCCGAAGCCGGGGATGCCACGCGCGGCCAGCGTCCCCAACGGACCGGCGGACACGAGGTTCACCCGCACCCCGCGCGGCCCCAGGTCGCGGGCCAGGTAGCGCGAGGTCGCCTCCAGGGCCGCCTTCGCGACCCCCATCCAGTCGTAGACCGGCCAGGCGACCGTGGCGTCGAAGTCGAGCCCGACGATGCTCGCACCCTCCTCCGGGTACAGGTCAGCGAGCGCGACGGCCAGCGCCTTGAACGAGTACGCGCTCGTCCGGAACGCCACCTCGGCGCTCTCCGGCGGCGTCTCGAGGAAGTTGCCGCCCAGCGCGTCCTCGGGCGCGAAGGCGATCGCGTGCAGCACGCCGTCGACCCTCCCCCAGCGCGACCGCAGCTCGTCCGCGATGGCGGTCAGGTCGTCGGGGCTGTTGACGTCGAGCTCGAGCACGTCCGGCGGGCCGTCGAGCTTGGACGCCGAGCGCTCGGTCATCCGCCGCACGCGGCCGAACGACGTGAGCACGACCTCGGCGCCGGCCTCCTGGGCCTGGCGCGCGACCTCGTACGCGATCGACTCGCGGTTCACAACGCCCGTGATGACCAGCTTCTTGCCTTCGAGAAACGTCATAGAGGGATGTTCCTCACGCCGGGAGCGGGGTGGGCGATCGCATCGAGCGTCGACAGGGCCTCGGTGAGCCGCCGCCGGGTGTCGCCAGGAAGGATCACCTCGTCGATGTACCCCTCAGCCGCCGCAGTTGATGCACTGAGATGCTCGTCGGCATATTCGGCGGCGAATTGCTCGCGCGCACCGGCGGGGTCGTCGGCCGCCGCGATGTCGCGCCGGTTGACGATCGTCACCGCCTGCTTGGCGCCCATGACGCCGAGCTGCGCCTGCGGCCAGGCGAAGGTGTAGTCGGCGCCGAGGTCGCGCGCGTTCATGGCGATGAACGCGCCGCCGAACGCCTTGCGCAGCACGACTGTCACCTTCGGCACCGAGGCCTCGGCGAACGCGTGCACGAGCTTGGCCCCGTGGCGGATGACGCCCAACTGCTCCTGGCGCGTCCCGGGCATGAAGCCGGGCGTGTCCACGAGTACCACGAGCGGGAGCCCGAACGCGTTGCACGTGCGCACGAAGCGCGCGCCCTTGGAGGCCGACTCGGCGTCGAGCACGCCGCCCAGGTAGCGCGGCTGGTTGGCGATCACGCCGACCGGGCGCCCGTCCAGGCGGGCGAAGCCGCACGCGATGTTGCGCGCCCACTTGGGGCCCCACTCGAGCAGGCGGCCGCCGTCGACGATCCCGCGCACGACGTCGCGCACGTCGTAGACCTTGCGCTCGTCCTCCGGCACCGGCTCGCCGGCCTCGTAGCCGACGGGGCCGACCGGGCGCCACTGCGGCGCCCGCTCACCGGAGTTCGCGGGCAGGTGGTCGAGCAGGTCGCGCGCGAGCAGCGCCGCGTCGGCGTCCGTGGTGGCGACGAAGTGGGCGACGCCGTTGCGCTCGTGTACCTTCGGCCCGCCGAGTTCGAACGCGTCCACGTCCTCGCCCATCACCTCGCGCACCACGGCCGGGCCGGTCAGGAACATGTTGGCCCGCTCGGTCATGATCACGAAATCGGTCAGCGCGGGCGAGTACGAGCCGCCGCCCGCGGAGGCGCCGCAGATGACCGAGATCTGCGGGATCTTGCCACTGAGCGCGACGTGCTCGCGGAAGATCCGCGCATAGCCGGCCAGCGCGGCGGTGCCCTCCTGCATGCGCGCGCCGCCGGACTCGATGAAGCCGACCACGGGGGCGCCAGCCCGGCCCGCGAGCCGCAGCACCTTGACGATGGAGTCCGCGTGCTGCTCGCCCAGCGAGCCGCCGAGGTACGACGGGTCCTGGGCGTAGCAGAACACGGGACGGCCGTCGACGCGGCCCGCGCCGGCGATCACGCCGTCGCCGGGCCGAGCCTTCTCCCCCATCCGCCGCGAGCGCACGTCCGAGCGCAGCAGCGTCAGCGAACCGCGGTCGCAGAGCGCCTCCAGGCGCTCGACGGGCGAGAGACGCTCGACGTCCTCGCGGACCAGATCGACGCTCATTCGACCTCCAGGCAGAGGACCGCGTTGTGGCCCCCGAAGCCGAACGCGTTGGACAGCGCCACGGCGGGCTTGCCGTTCATGTCCAGCGTGCGCGACTCGTTGGGCACGTAGTCGAGGTCAAGCCCCTCGTCGGGGTGCTCGTAGTTCAGCGTCGGCGGCGCGACCCGATCGCGCATGGCGAGGATCGTGGCCACCGCCTCCACGGCGCCGGCGGCGCCGAGCAGGTGGCCGATCGCCGACTTGAGCGAGGAGACGGGCACGCCGTCGCCCAGGACCTTCTTGATGGCGACGGTCTCGGCGCGGTCGTTGAGCGGCGTCGAGGTGCCGTGCGCGTTGACGTAGACGACGTCCTGCGGGCCGAAGCCGGCGTCGCGCAGCGCGCCCTGCATCGCCTCGATCGCCCCGCCGCCGTCCTTCTCGGGGGCGGTCAGGTGGTACGAGTCCGAGCTGGCGCCGTACCCGGCCAGCCGGCCGAGGATCTTGGCCCCGCGCGCACGCGCGCGCTCGCCATCCTCCAGCACGAGCACGGCGGCGCCCTCGCCCATCACGAACCCGTCGCGCTGGGCGTCGAACGGGCGCGAGATGCCGAGGTCGGACAGCGCGTCGAGCGCCGCGAAGGCCGACGTGGCCAGCGGCGTGAGCGCGGCCTCGGAGCCGCCGGTCACGACCGCCTCGGCGTCGCCGGTCTGGATCATGCGGGCTGCCGTGCCGATCGCGTGCGCGCCCGCCGCGCAGGCCGACAGCGTCGCGAACGAGTGCCCGCGCAGCCCGTGGCGCATGGACACGGCGGCCGAGGCCGCGTTGCCCATGAGCAGCGGGATGGAGAGCGGCGAGACCGCCTTCGGGCCGTTCTCAAGCAGCTGCTTGTGGTTGTGCTCGAGCGTGCCGATGCCCCCGATCCCCGTGCCGATCAGCGTGGCGACGCGGTTCGGGTCATACGGCAGCTCGTCCTTCCAGCCCGCCTCGGCGAGCGCCTCGTCGGAGGCGACCATGGCGAACTGGGCGAAGCGGTCCGAGCGGCGAGCCTCCTTGACCGTGAGGTACTCGGTGGGCTCGAACTCGGTTGCGGCGCCGACACCGTCCTTGATGCCGGACTCGCCGGCCCGCCAACGTTCGTAGAGCGTGCGGGCGCCCACCCCGAGCGGGGAGACGGCGCCGACACCGGTGACGACGATCTCGCGATTCATCCTGCGCGGCTCACCACCAGGTCGATCGCGTCGCCGACGGTCTTGATCTTGCCGACGTCGTCGCCCTTGAGCTGGACGCCGTACTCGTCCTCGATGATCTGCGAGAGCTCGGCGA
>DATAFH010000091.1:0-17745 GCA_036257565.1 Solirubrobacteraceae bacterium
CTGACCGTCCTACGGGGTACGGCTTCCCCCTCGTCGCGGTCGGGAGCCTGCCCCCCGGCCATTCGCCGGGCCGCCCCATCGTCCGCCGGCCGCGAAAAGGCGATGCTTCTCGCATGCTTCTCCCCGCCAACACCTCCCAGCGTGATCTGGTCCGCCTCGCCGTGCTGATGTGCGCCGAGCGGCCCAGCGCGAAGCACCGCCCGGTCGCCAAGGGCCTGTAGCGAGCACGTGTCCGCCTGGACACAGCTCGAGGCCGACCGCGCCTTCACGGCCGCCTCGCGGGCGCGCCGGCGCGCCGAGCTCGTGGCCCGGCTACGGCGCCACTGCCGCGGCAAGCTCCCCGTCTTCGACCAGCCGCTCCGCCGGCGGGCCAGTGAGTCGGGCGAGCGTGGAGTGAGCGAGATCCCGGTCAACTCGATCTGCGCCACCACCGAGCCCAACCGGTCTGCGCAGTTCGACGGCAGCTTCCGTCCCGCGCCGACCACGCGCCACCGCTGGCAGCACGTCTGGGAGGCCGAGGAGCGCGGCACGCCGCTGCCGCCGATCTCCGTGCTCCACACCGGATGCGGCTACGCGCTGCGCGATGGTCATCACCGCGTATCGGTCGCCCGTGCCCGCGGCGCGACCACGATCCGGGCGGTCGTCGAAGCGGCGTAGCAGCATCGACCACCTCGGCCTGCACCGCGACGGCCTGTCCCCGCTCCTGCGCCTGGTCGAGCGAGGCGTCAAGGTCAAGGCGACGGGCTTCGGGCGCGTCGACCTCGACGTGGCGGCAACGCTGCGCGCGATCGCCGCGGTCGACCCGGGCGCGCTGCTGTTCGGGACCGACCTCCCCTCGACCCGAGCGCCCCGCCCGTTCTCCGACGCCGACGTCGACCTCGTGACCGCCACGCTCGGGCCCGAGCTCGGGCGCCGGGCGCTGCACGACAACGCGCTCGCCTGGTACGGCTCGCGCTAGCGCAGCAGCCGCCGGGCGACGCCCTCGACCGTCGCCACCGCGTACTTGAACGACGGGCTGCCGCGGGTGAGCACGGCGAGCGCCGCGCGCCGCCCGCGGCCCTCGACGAGCGCCGCCTGATGCACCACGTCGGTCCGCCAGCCGCCCTTGAACCACACGCGCAGGTGATGACGGCGCGCCACGCGGGCGATCCCCCAGCTCTGCCACGGCACGATCGAGGACAGCAGCGATCGCGCCAGGCGCCGGTGCCGCGACGGCGCCACGTGGTCGAGGCGCAGGAAGAGCCGCGCCTGGTCGGCGGCGGTCACGTGCGCCTCGGACCAGTAGTCCGCTCCGAAGCGGGTCATCCGCGCCGCACGCGCCACGTCGGTCAGCCCCGCGCTGCCCACGCGCGCGTAGACGGCGTCCGCGGCGTCGTTGTCAGACGCGGTGATCATCTTCTTCAGCACGGAGCGCGTCGGCGCGTCGAGCTCCCGCTCGCGGCGCAGCACCGCGAGCAGCAGCATCGCCTTCGACAGGCTCGCCGAAGGCATCGCGACGTCACGGCGGTCGCCCCGCAGGCGTCTGCGGTCGTCGAGCACCGCGAACCCGACCTCGCCCTGCCGACGGGCCGCCCACCGCCGCGCCCGGCGCACGCTCGCGCGGGTCGCGAGCGGCGGGACCGGCGCCGTGCCCATGTCCAGCGCGACGGGCTTCGGCGGGAGGCTGGCCACCGCCTCGCGCACCGGCTGCGGGCTGCTGCGCAACAGGTCGGGCGCCGCGAAGCCGAGCACGATCCCGACGACGAGTGCGACCTCACGGCGCATGGGCGAACCCTACGCGCCGGGAGGGCGGCTCACGCGCCGATGTCGGCGCTCGGCGTCCACGCGCGCGTGGCGACGCTCGCCGTGTTCCACGCGTTGATGACCAGGATGAGGCTGACCAGCGCGGCGACCTCGGCCGGCGCGAACTCGGCCGCCACTTCGTCGAAGGCGGCGTCGGGGACGTGCGTGTCGGCGAGGCGGGTGACGGTCTCGGTGAAGCTCAGGGCGGCGCGCTCGCGGCCCGTGAAGAACGGCGCCTCGCGCCAGACGGCGAGCCCGTGGAGCCGCTGCTCGGTCTCGCCGACCGCGCGGGCGTCCTTCGTGTGCAGGTCGACGCAGTAGGCACAGCCGTTGAGCTGCGAGGCGCGGATGCGGACGAGCTCGCGCAGCCGGGCGTCGAAGTCCACCGCGTCGAGCTCCTTCGTGACCGCATGGTCCAGGTGCGCCACGGCGCGGTTGACGTGCGGGGCGAGGGCCTCGAAGTCGAGGCGGGGAGCGATGGTCGTCTGCGTCATGAGGGGACGGTATCCGGAGATTGGCCCGCTAGTAAGGTCCACTTGGATGGCGGGATCGCGGGCCACTTTCGGCGTCGAGCTGCCGGTCGATCTGACCGGGCGGCCGAAGAGAGCAGGGCTCGAGCACGAGCTGCGGGAGGCGGTGCGTGAGGGCCGGCTCGCGTCCGGCACCCGGCTGCCGTCCTCGCGCACGCTGGCCAAGGACCTTGGGATCGCGCGCAACAGCGTCGCGGAGGCGTACGGCCAGCTCGTCGCGGAGGGCTGGTTCGTGACGCGCCATGGCGCCGGCACCTGGGTGGCCGACCGCGTGGGGCCCGAGGCGGCCGCCGAGCGCGCCGGCGACCCGCGACCGATGCGGTTCGACCTGCGCCCGGGCGTCCCGGACCTCGGCGCCTTCCCCCGCTCGGCATGGCTGGCGGCGGCTCGCCGCGCGCTGGCGGTGGCGGCCCACGACGCGTTCGGCTACGGCGACCCCCGCGGCCTGCCGGTCCTGCGCGAGGCGCTCGCCGAGTACCTCGTACGCGCCCGGCGCGTCGTCGCGAGCCCCGAGCGGATCGTCGTGGTGGCCGGCTTCGCCCAGGGGCTCGAGCTGCTGTGTGCGGTGCTGCGAGCGCGGGGAGCGAGGACGCTTGCGGTCGAAGCCCACGGCCACCGGCTCCACCGCGGGATCGCCGAGGCGAGCGGACTGGCCGTCAGGAACCTCGCGGTCGACGGCGACGGCGCCGTGATCGCCGCGCTCGACGACACCGGGGCGGCCCTGCTCACCCCGGCACACCAGTTCCCGCTCGGGGTCGCGCTCGCGCCCGACCGCCGGCGGCAGGCGGTCACCTGGGCGGCCCACACCGGAGCCATCCTGATCGAGGACGACTACGACGGCGAGTTCCGCTACGACCGGCAGACGGTCGGCGCGATGCAGTCGCTCGCGCCCGGGCATGTCGTGTACGCGGGGACCGCCGCCAAGAGCCTCGCGCCCGGCTTGCGCCTGGGATGGCTCGTGCCGCCAGCGACGCTGATCGACGAGGTCGTCGAGGCGAAGCGCGCCCGCGGTGCGTTCGCCAACACGCTCGACCAGCTCACGCTCGCGGAGTTCCTCTCGGCCGGCGCCTTCGACCGGCAGGTGCGGCGTGCTCGGCTCGCGTACTCCCGGCGCCGCGAACGCCTGCTCGCCACGCTCGCCGGGCGCGTCGAGCTCAGCGGCATCGCCGCCGGGCTGCACGCCGTGGCGCACCTGCCGGGCGGCGACGAGCAGGAGGTCGTGTCACGGGCGGCACGGGAGCACGGCCTCGCGCTGCAGGGCCTCGGCGCGTTCACCGCGGCCGGCCACGAGCGAGCGCCGGCGCTCGTGATCGGCTACGGCACGCCGCCCGAGCACGCATACAGCTCGGCGCTGGCGCGCCTCAGCGCCGTGCTGTGATGTCGAGCACGCGGCCGTCGCCGAGCTCGAAGCTGAAGCTCGCGTCCTCGGCCGGGGGACCGGCCCGGCGCACGACGACGCCGAGGCCCGGCACGGCGGCGCTCCCGATGGAGGCCGCCATAGTCGCCGCTCCGGGCGGGACGCCGCCGTCCGCCGGTGGGTCGAAGCTGTCGAAGCGCGTGTCGGGCACGCCGTCGCGCGCCGCACGCAGGTAGGCGGCGAACCCGCAGTCCGGCGCGTGGAAGTTGAGCCAGCACGCTTCGGCGTCGCTGTCGTTGCGGAACGAGTGGACGACGTTCGGAGGGACGGCGACGAAGCCGCCGGTCGCCACGCTGACCGGCTCGCCGTCGGGACCGAGCCCGAAGGTCAGCTCGCCGTCGAGCACATAGAAGGCGTCGGTGTGCTCGCGGTGGACGTGCAGCTCGGTCCCGACCTCCCCGGGCGCGTAGCGCGACCACGTGATCGTGAGCGCTTCGCTCTCGACGAGGATCACGACGTCGCGCCGCTGGAGCTGGGTGATGGTCTCGCCGTCGGCGGCGCGCAGTGTCTCGGGGGTCACGTGGCTCTCCTGTCGGGGTCGCTCCGGAAGTATTCGCCGTCCAGTGCTCCCCGTGTTCCTCCCGATCCCCCGCGACCGGCCCGCGCTCCGCGGCGTGCAGCTGACCGTCGGCCTCGTGCTGTTCGGCGTGACGATCGCGATGATGGTGCTCGGTGGCCTCGGCCTCGCACCCTGGGACGTCCTGCACCAAGGGCTGTCGCGCACGTTCGGGCTCGGGATCGGGACATGGTCGGTGCTGATCAGCTTCGTCGTGCTCCTCGGCTGGTGGCCGCTGCGCCAGCGTATGGGGATCGGCACCGTCGCCAACGCGATCGTCGTCGGCGTCGTGATCGACATCGTGCTCTGGCTTGCCGACCAGCCCGAGGCGCTGTGGGCACGGATCGCCCTGCTTGTCGGCGGGGTGGTCGGCAACGGGATCGCGACCGGCCTCTACATCGGCGCCGGCCTCGGCGCCGGGGCACGCGACGGCCTCAGCACCGGCATCGCCGCTCGCGGCCACTCGATGCGCGTCGTGCGGACGGCGGTCGAGGCGACCGTGCTCGCGACCGGCTTCCTGCTCGGCGGGACCGTCGGCCTCGGCACCGTCCTCTACGCGCTGGCGATCGGTCCCATCACGCACCGCACGATCCCGGCGCTGACCGTCGGCGGCTACATCCGCGGCCCGGCACAGTAGGCCGATGCCGGGGAGGCGGCGAGCGAACCCGGCCCGCGCGCGAGTCCGTCTCGTCGGCTTGCACGCGATTGAAGGCCGCGAGCTCGTGGCCGAGCGCCAGCTCGAGGTCATGGAAGCCCTGGAAGCCGAGCTCCTGCGCGGACCGGACCACGGTCGCCGCCGACGTCCCGGCCAACTGCGCGATCTCGGCGGCGGACGAGTACCGATGGTGTAATGCCTATTCCGGCAGACCCTGGGCCGGGGTGTGGCAGACGGCCTCGACTTGTTGCCGTCGGGGTCGAGCACGAACGCGCCGTGGTAGGTCGGGTGGTAGATCTCGCGGACGCCCAGGCCGCCGTCGCCAGGAGCACCTCGTGCTCGCCGGTCGCGGGCTTGATGCCCTCCTTCCAGACGGCGGTGCGCAGCGCGGTGATCATCACGGCGGTCAGCCCCGCGGCGGCAGCCGGCGTCGCCAGTCCGAGGGCGATCAGGACGCCCCCGCCGGTCTCCGCGCAGCCCGCGGCGACGGCGTGCCGCCGCCCCGGCCGCAGGCCGAGTGACTCGAAGAACTGGCCGGTCCCGTCCGGGCCGTAGCCGCCGAACCAGCCGAACAGCTTCTGCGTGCCGTGGACGAAGAACGACCCGCCGATCGTGAGCGAACCAGCAGTCGGCCGAGGGCCATGATTCGTGGCCTTCCCCAGTGGCGGCTCACGAAACGCGCTAGAACGCGGGGATGGCCGGACGCGTCGTCGTCGGGACCGGCGGGTGGTCCGCCGAGGAGTGGTATCCGGCCGACCTGCCCGCCCGCGACCGGCTGTCCTGGTACGCCGAGCGCTTCGAGGGCGTGGAGGTCGACTCAACCTTCTACGCGCTTCCGGCGCGCCGGACCGTCGCCCGCTGGGCCGCGATCACGCCGCCCGGCTTCACGTTCGACATCAAGCTCCACCGGCTGCTCTCGCGCCACGCGGCGCCGCTCTCGACGCTGCCCACCGACCTGCGGCCGGAGGTCGAGGTCACCGGGCGCGGGCGGGTCGTGCTCACCCCGGAGCTCGAGGCGGCGGTCTGCCGGCGCACGCTGGAGACCGTCGAGCCGCTGCACGAGGCGGGCAAGCTGAGCTCCTTCCTGCTGCAGCTCACCCCCGCGTTCGAGCCCGGGCGTCACTCGCTCGACGAGCTCGAGCCGGTGGTGCAGGCGCTGGCGCCCGTGCCGGTCGCGGTCGAGCTCCGCCACCGCGACTGGCTGCGAGACCCCGACGCCACCCTCGCGTGGTTCCGGGCCGAGGGCGCGGCGTTCGTGTGCGTCGACGCACCGGACGTGCACGTGCCCGTCGTCCTCCCGCCGTTCGACGCGGTGACGCGCGACGACCTCGCGTACCTGCGCGCCCACGGCCGCAACGCCGAGGGCTACGTGCGGGGCCGCACCGCCGGCGAGCGGTTCGCGTGGGAATACTCCGACGACGAGCTGGCCGAGCTCGCCGAGCGAGTGCGCCGCCTCGCGGCGGAGGCGGCGACCGTCCGGCTGATGTTCGCCAACGGCGGGCACGCCCTCGCCGCCGCCCAGCGCATGCGCGAGTTGTAGCGGATGCGGGCCGCGTGATTCGGCCGGGCGGGCTCTTGTTCTCTCATCCGCGATACGCGAGGATCGCTCCGTCCTAACCCTTCCAGTCGGGCGGAGGCCTCACACATGCCGCTTTACCTCGGCCGCTTCAGCTACACGACGGACGCCATGCGGGCACTGATGGACCAGCCACAGGACAGGAGCGCCGCGGCGAGGGAAGTGGCGGAGTCGCTCGGCGGCAAGCTGTTGGGCTTCTGGTTCGCCTTCGGCGAGTTCGACGGGGTCTTCCTGATGGAGGCGCCCGACAACGCGTCGGCGGCGGCGCTGGCCATGGCCGTCGGCGCCGGCGGAGCGTTGTCGGACGTCGAGACCACGGTTCTGCTCGACATGGACGAGGCCCAGGACGCGATGCGGAAGGCCGCGGCGGCAACGTACCGCCCGCCAGGTTCATAGGGCGCCCCACCCCGGGCGCGGACCTCAGCGGGGCGCGTCACGTAACGCGCACCGGCACGGGCCGCGATCATTGGAGGGGTGACGGCTCATACCGGCTTCCGGCGCGTCGCCCTGATGGTTCACCCGACGCGGCCGATCGACGCCGCGCTCGCCACGCTGACGCGCTGGACCCGCGCGCGCGGTGTCGCGCTGGTGCAACTGGCCAACCGCGGCGAGATGGCGCGGCGCGTCGTCGAGCCGTCGCACATCGAGCCCGGCGACCTCGTCGTGGCGGTGGGCGGCGACGGCACGGTGCTGAGCGCGCTGCGCACGGCGGCGTCGGCGGACCGCCCCGTTCTCGGGGTGGCATGCGGGAGCCTCGGCGCGCTGAGCGCCGTGACCGGCGACGAGATCGACGGTGCGCTCGATCGGGTCTGGGCCGGGGACTGGATGCCGCGGTCGGTTCCGTCGCTGGCGATCGCGGCCGACGACGGCACGACTGACCGGGCGCTGAACGACTTCGTGGTCGTCCGCCGCGGGGCCGGCCAGGTCGGCGCCGCGGTGACCGTCGACGTCGAGCCGTACGTGCGGTTCACCGGCGACGGGGTGATCGTCGCCACGGCCCTCGGCTCGAGCGCGTACTCGATGGCGGCCGGCGGGCCGCTCCTGGCCGCCGGCACGCCTGCGTTCGTGTGCACACCGCTCGCGATGCACGGCGGTAGCGCCCCGCCGCTGGTGGTCCCGGCCGACGCCACCATGACCGTCGACGTGACGCCGGGCCACGCCGGCTTCGCCGTCGAGATCGACGGGGTCCGCAGCACGCTGGCGGCTCTCAGCTTCCGGCTCACACTCGAGGCCGGCGTGGCCACGCTGATCACTTTCGACCCGGGCGGACGCGGCCTCACGGCCCTGCGCCGCCGGCGGCTTGTCACCGACAGCCCGCGCGTCCGGGCGCGCGACGACCGGGCTACCTGACGGCCTGTGTGACCTCCTCCACGGGCGCGGCTCGATCGACGGCTCCAGGTCGAGGGCGGCTCGTGGCGGTCGGTGGGTGCGAGCAACGTCGCCCGGCCGTCCACGGTGACGAGATAGACGGTCGACCGCGATCACGGCGGCCGTCGACTCGGACTCGGCGAATGCGAGGAGGCGTTCGAGCTTGTCGTCATCGAGCGCGATCCGTCCCATGTCGAGCCGGTCCCGGGCACGCCGCTCGACGTGCCCGCGCTACAGCGTTCGCATCGGTCAGTGCGAACGCCCGAGGTGCTCAGCGGCAACCGCCGCTACCCACCGCTCGAGATCGGCGGGAGCCGAGAGAGAGCTGAGAGCGGATCGCGCACGCCGCAGCTCATGTGCGGCCTCCTCAGGGCGATGGCGGAACAGCCCGCGGCCGGTGCCGAGGAAGAGCATGCCGTGCCTGGGATCGGCCGCGAGCGAGCCGATGAAAGCGTCGGCCGCGCTCCCGGACCGTGCCGGCGTGGCCTGCTCCGTGCTCTCGGACGAGCCGCCGCACGCGATCACGACCAGACCGTGCAGCGCCGCGGAGAGCCGGATGCCAGCCGTCACCGGCGGGAAACTACGCGGTCCGAGAGGATTCGAACCTCTGACACCGTTTTCAGCGGTCACCGCCTGGAGACGAGCTCCACCACCGTGGTTCATGCTCGGCACCCCAGTAGCGCCAGAGGCCGTAGAAACGCAGGAGAGTCCAGGACGGGAGCGGCACCGATGGAGCCATACTTTGATCTCGGCAGCTACAGGCGCGGCACGTCGACGGCCTCGACGAGCGCCCAGACGTGGTTCGACCGCGGGCTCGTGTGGTCCTACGCGTTCCACCACGAGGAGGCGATCCGGTGCTTCGAGCGCGCGGTCGAGCACGATCCCGGCTTCGCGCTGGCGCACTGGGCGATCGCCTACGCGATCGGGCCGAACTACAACAAGCAGTGGGAGGCGTTCGACCCGGTCGATCTCGCGGCGTCGCTCGAGAAGGCGTGCGACGAGGTGGCGGCGGCGCGCGCATGCGCGGACCGCGCCGCGCCGGTCGAGCAGGCGTTGATCGAGGCGCTCAGTAGCCGCTACCAGCACAACGACGTGTCGGCCGACCTCGTCGAGTGGAACGGCGACTACGCCGACGCGATGCGTGCCGTGTACAGCGGGCATCCCGGCGATCTCGACGTCGCGGCGCTCTTCGCCGACGCGCTCATGAACCTGACGCCGTGGGCGCTGTGGGACCGTTACACGGGCCTGCCGTCCGACCGTGCGGCGACGCTCGAGGCCAAGGAGGTGCTCGAGCGCGCGCTCGACGGGCCCGGCGGCCGCACGCATCCTGGACTCGTGCACCTCTACGTGCACCTGATGGAGATGTCGCCGTTCCCGGAGCGGGCGCTGCCGGTCGCCGACGAGCTGCGTTCACTCGTCCCCGACGCCGGCCACCTGGTGCACATGCCGACGCACATCGACGTGCTGTGCGGCGACTACAAGAGCACGCTGGATTCGAACCTCCGTGCGATCGCCGTCAACGAGAAGTACGTTGCGCAGGAGGGCCGGGTCGGGTTCTACGCGCTCTATCACGCGCACGATCGCCACTTCGCGATCTACGGGGCGATGTTCCTCGGCCTCTCGCAGGTCGCGCTGCGCGTCGCCGCCGACCTCGAGGCCTCGCTGCCCGAGGAGCTGCTGCGGATCGAGCAGCCGCCGATGGCCGACTACCTCGAGGCGTTCATCCCCATGCGCCTGCACGTGCTCATCCGCTTCGGGATGTGGGAGGACATCCTCGCGCTGCCGCTGCCCGCCGACCCCGGGCTCTACTGCACCACGACGGCGATGACGCATTACGCGCAGGGCGTCGCGAACGCGGCGACCGGGCGGACGGAGGAAGCCGAGGAGGCGCGCGAAGCGTTCCTCGCCGCCGTCGCTCGCGTACCGGACTCGCGCTACTTGTTCAACAACACGTGCCAGGACATCCTCGCCGTCGCCGGCGCGATGCTCGACGGCGAGCTCGAGTACCGGCGCGGCCGGTTCGACCCGGCGTTCGAGCACCTGCGCCGGGCGATCGCGCTCGACGACGCGCTGCCGTACGACGAGCCGTGGGGCTGGATGCAGCCCACGCGCCACGCGTACGGCGCGCTGCTGCTCGAGCAGGGTCGGGTCGAGGATGCCGAGACCGTCTACGCCGAGGATCTGGGCTACGACCCCTCGATCCCGCGCTCGTCCTGGCACCCCGGGAACGTGTGGAGCCTGCACGGCTATCACGAGTGCCTCGCTCGGCTGGGGAAGAGCGAGCCGGCGCGGATCGTCAAGCAGCAGCTCGACGTCGCCCTCGCCCGCGCCGACGTCCCGATCAAGTCGTCCTGCTTCTGTCGCATGACGCATCACGAGGCGCCCGCCCAGACGAGCTGACGCCCCTACCGAGTCGTGAAGCGCGCCGAGAGAATTCGAACCTCTTGGGCGGCGTCCGGAGCACCGGGAACCCCAGCGTCGAGGACATGACGTCGCCGCGCTTGTGTTGGCCTGTACGCATTGAGCGCGACATCCCGACCTCGGCGTTCACCGTCGCAGCGACGATCAACAACCTGACCGCCAACCGGACGGTGGTCGACGTCTACACGAATAACGCGCCCGAACTCGACAGGCGCGGGCCGAGGGGCACGCCGGGCCGCTACCTCATCATCGAGCTGAGCCCCGACGATCCCGACGCGGGGGCGCTCGTATTCTCGGGCGGCATCAACAACCGATCCCGCTGGTCGGCGCTTACTCGGTCACACAGGACGCCGACGTGGTCGACGACCGGGGGGCGTGTGCGGCTGCGGCCGCTGCCCTTCGCGATCAGCAACCAGGGCGTCATCAACCCGATCGTCGACGACTTCCTCAGCTTGTCCTACACGGACAGCGCGGGCAGGCGCATGAACCTCCGCCTGTTCCAGCCGCAGGCACGGGTGGAGCGTCGTCGCGACGGCTTCCCGCTCGTGGTCTTCCTGCACGGCGGCGGCGAGCGAGGGGCGAACAACATCACGCAGATCACCGCCAACCAGGGCGCGGTCGCCTTCGTCAAGCCGGAGCGGCAGGACAGCGATCCGAGCTACGTCCTGGCGCCGCAGGTCCCCGTCGGCAGCTCCTGGACGACGCCGGCCATCCAAGCCGCCCTCCTCGAGCTGATCGACCAGGTCGCGTCGAGCTTCCCCATCGACGAGGACCGCCTCTCTCACGGGACTGTCCCTCGGCGGGATCGGCGGCTTCGACATCCTTCCCAAGTACCCGGACGGTTTGCCGGCGCCCTGCTCATCGCGGCGAAGGGAGACCCGAGCCGGACACCGCTCATGCGCGACGTGCCGGTGTGGGCGACCCACTCGATCGACGATCCCGTGGTGGACTACACAACCGGGACGCTCGCCCTGATGAACGCGCTCGACGCGGCGGGCGCTCTGGTCACGCGCGGCCAGAGGCCGGGCAACCTGTCCGAGCGGGCGGCTGAGGCGGAGGCGCTGAGACTCTGGGCGCAGGCCGAGGCGAACGGCAGCCACACGCTGTTCAGACCTACACCGCCGCCACGACACCGGTCAGCGCCCACTGGTCCTGGGTGCCGACGTATCTCAACGACGTGATGATCGACTGGCTCCACAGCCAGGACCTCTAGGCGCGCCCCAGCGGAGCCGGCGGCCTGAGACGCTCGGCGGCGAGCTGGCGCGAGCTGCTGTCCGATGACACCCGAGGAGCCGCCACGGCGGGGCACTAAAGGCGAAGCAGATGTCGACCGGCGCCAGCCCACTCCTGGCGCCGGTCGTCGACCGAGGCTATCGCCGGCGGTCCCTGGTCGGCCGGCAGCGTGATCCGAACCCACCCGCGATCAGCCGCTTGCCAGCGCTTGAGGTGCCGCCGAGTTCGGACGCGGACCTCGGGGGCGGGCCTCAGGGTTCGGACGAGGTGCCGGTGTCGGGGTCGACCAGCGTGCCGTCGTCCGGATCGAGCGGCGCATCTTCCGGGGGGAGGCCGCCGGCTGAGGGCCTGGTCCCGCCTTCGAGGGGAACACTGACACCAGGCTGCGGCTCTGTGTCGATCCGTAGCGTCGCTCTGCGGGTGCCGCTCGCGCTGGGGGTGAAGATCAGCCGCACCGAGCAGGTTCCGCCCGGAGCCAGCTCCTGCCGGCAATCATGCTCGGCGATCTGGAAGTCCGGCGGGTCGGCCGAGATCGTCAACCTGACGACGCGGCGCGCGGTGTCGTGCCCGTTCTGAAGCGTCAGCGACATCGTGCTCGAGGAACCCACGGCAGCGGGTGGGAACTGCAGCGGGTCGGTATGAAAGCTCGCCCCCAGCGGCACGTTGTTGGTGGTGCCGCCCCCGCCATCGCCACCGCCCCCGCCGCCCCCGTCGCTCGGCGCCGTCGTCTCGCCGCCGTCACCGCCCTCCGACCCCTCGTCGCCACAGGCCAGCAGGGGCCATCACCACGACGAGGACTCGGGCGATCATTGCGGCGTGCGTCATTTCATCGTCCCGCCTCGAACTCAAAACGGAGCTCGCGGGTGTCCCTGAGGACGATCGCTGCGCCGGTCGCGTGTAGCCAGTCCTTCGGCAGCAGGAAGTACTTGCCGCCGCTGCGAACGAGCAGCCGCAGCCCGGAGTAGCGGTAGGCCGAGTCCGCACCGCGGAGCCGGCGCTCGACCACGCCCGGGGCATTGATGTGAAGCCGCTGAGGCGCGAACACCGTGACGCTCGGCCTGGAGTCGATCGTGGCTGCGAGCGTCTTCGCCCGCCCGAGCGCGAGCTCCTCGGCGTATTCGGACGCCGTCCAGAAACCGCTGAGCACGACCAGCAGAGCCACGAGGGCCGCGGCAGGCGACGGCCTCGAGGGACCGCCTCCCGCATCTTCGGTGGGCCGTGACGCACGCAGGGCGTCCAGCCGGCCCCGCACGTGGAGCCCGTAGGCGAGCAGCGCGATGCCGATGCCGAGACTGGCCGACGGGAAGAGGTAGTGCGGGGAGAACGGGAGTGGGTCGAATACGGCGGAGACGCCGACCGCGAAGAGCGCGGCGCCCGCGATCACCGCGATGCCGGCCGCCCACCGGAGCGCCGGATGCAGCCGCACATCCCCCAGCGCGCGGCTCACGAGGGAGTGCATCGCGACCGCGAACAGCGCCAGCACGAGGGCGGCGCCGACCGGCACGAACAGGGCGTCGGTGCTGCGCAGCAGGTAGTCCTGGGTCGAGAAGCGGAGGGTGCTCGGGTCGATGCCGAAGTAGGACGTGCGCGCGTTGGTGAACGTCCAGCCGAAAAAGAATGCAAACGCGGCCAAGAGCGTCGTCGGCGCCGCCACCAGTCCGATGAGCTCGAGTGCGCTGCGGACGTGCCCCCCAGCGTCGGTCCGCCCGTCGGCGGGCCGGTCCGGCGGGGCCGACTCGCGGCCGGGGGCCGGCTCCGGCGGTTCCGCGTGCAGCTCGCGGTCGCGGCCGCTCCGGACGGGCATGTCAGCGCGCATAGCTTCGCCCCTCGGGGTCCTGCGTCGCGTTCGCATGCACATCCGTCACGTTGTCGCGCTCGCGGCGCTGGTGGTGGGCGTAGCCCGGACCGCGAGTACGGCGACGCGGATCACGGGAACTCATGCTGCGGACCAGCAGGCCCGCCCTCCGGACCGGCGATTTCGCTGGCGCGGCGCCCGACACAGGCCCGGCCTCCTTGCATTGGTCACAGATACCTAAGGCGGCGTCGGTCGAGGAGGTCGTCGTACTCGGGCGCCGCGGGCCGGCGCAGGCCGCGTTCACGAACCCCGAGCTGCGCGAGCTCGGCGAGCGCGCGCGGTGGCGACCGGCGACTGCGGCAGCAGTGCGTCGAGCAGGTCGACCTCGAAGCCCTCCTCGAGGAGCTGCTGGGCCACGTAGAGGCCCGCCCGGCCCGGCGCCGACGATCGCGCAGCGCATGGCGCTCACGCGGCCGCGACCTCGCGCGCCGCCATCGCCGCGGCGACCGGCACGGCGGCGCGCAGCGGGGCGCTGAGCGCCTCGGTGAACGCGTGGATCCGGCCGACCTGCGCGCCGATGACGACCACCTCCGGGGCATCGCCGCGGATCGCCGCGTGGGCAGCGAGCAGGCTCGTCAGGCCGAGCTCGTGCAGGCTCAGCTCGCCGCCCGGCGGCGCGAGCTCGCGCGCGGCGAGACGTTGGACAACGCCGACAGGCGCTCCCATGCGCACCGCGTCGACGATGACGACCTTGACGCGGCCGTCGAGCCACGGCAGGGCGTTCAGCCCGGCGACGCCCGCGTCCACGAGCTCGACGGTCGCAGGCAGGGCGCCCTCAACATGCATGAGCCGGAAGACGTGATGGCCGAAGCCGTCGTCGCCGTGCCACCGGTTGCCCAGGCACAGGATGGCGGCCGCGGTCATGCGACCGCGAAGGTCCATGCCGCGTCCCTGCCGCGGGCGAGGTGGACGGTGCAGACGAGGCACGCGTCGTGCGAGCGCACGACGTGGAAGAGCTCGACGGGGTTGTCCAGGTCGGCGATCTCGAGGCCCACGAAGCTCTCCTCCCAATGCCCGCGCCGGCCCGAGTTGTCGCGCGGGGAGCCATTCCACGCGGTGGGCGTGATGACCTGGTAGTTGGCGATCTTGCCGTCGCGGATCCTGACCCAGTGGCCGAGGCTTCCGCGCGCGGCGTTGATGGCGCCGAACCCGTCGCCGTCCGGGCGGGGCTCGGCGGCCGCGTAGGTCGGCTCGGCGAGATCGGCGCGCAGCTCGCCGACCGTCCGGCGCATCTCCTGCAGCGCCGCCACGGGGCGATGCAAACGGGTGAACTGGCGCAGCCACGTGCTCGGCCCCTGGACCTCCAGCAGCGAGCGCGTCAGCGGGTCGCCCGCGAGGACGAGGTCCGAGAGCGGCCCGAGCTGGACGACGCGGTCGTCGTAGCGCGTGGCCTTCGCGAGGCTGTAGGCCTCCTCGCGAGTGTCGTCGGGGCGCGTCTCGCTCTCCCACGGGTGGCGGGGCGCACCGGGATCGGCAAGCCGCGAGTAGCGCATGTGCTCGGCGACCTCCCAGTGCGAGAACGGCGTGATCGTGCCGGTCTCGCCCTCGTAGAAGCCGCCGGGCTGCAGGCACGGGCGCTCCTCGAACGGCGGCTGCCAGCGCTCGGGGTCGTAGTAGCACCCGGCGCTCAGCAGGTGCGGCGTGCCCCGGCCGAGCGTCTCGAGGCCGACCGACGTGGCGAATGTCGCGAACACGCCGAGTGCGCCGTCGCGATGGGCGGGCTCCGCGAGCCACACCGCGAGGTCCTCGGCCGTCTCGAGCGCGAGCCACTCCTCGCTCTGGCAGCCGAGCACCGAGCGCTCGTACCAGGCTTCATACTCGTCGATCGCGGCGTCGCATTCCGCGAGCCGGATCTCGTCGAGCTCGCACGTCACGCCGCCCGGCATCATGTAGGTCGAGTGCGGCCACGCGCCGCCGAAGGCGATGACGATCGCGAGGATCCGCTTTGTGTGCTCGACCGTCTCGCGCGCCAGTCGGCCCCTGAAGGGCGGTGCGAAGAGCTCGACGACGCGGTCGTGGAGCGGGTGCCCGGCGTACGCGGTGTTGCAGAAGTCGGGCGCGAACATGAGGAAGCTGTGGCGCGCGTCGCTCATGACGGACTCGGCCATGAGGCAGAGGTTGCGGATGCGCGTCCCGTTGACAGCGATCGGCTGCTCGTAGGCGGTCTCGAGCGCCGAGGCCGCCGCATAGAGCTGCGACGTGCTGCAGATCCCGCAGATGCGCGGCGCGATGACGAGCGCGTCGGCGGGATCGCGTCCCACGAGGATCTGCTCGAAGCCGCGGAACATCGTTCCGACGCACCACGCGTCAGTCACGGTGTGGCCGTCGAGCTCGAGCTTGACCTCCATGTCGCCCTCGACCCGGTTGAGCTCCATTCGGATGACACGTCGCTCGGTCGCCATGCTGGGCCGCCTTGGTCGTGGTGCTCAGGCGCTCGCGGCAGCCGGGACGCGATGCTTGAAGAGCGCCTTGGGCAGCGGGAACTTCGGGCCGATGCATCCGTAGCACGCGTATCCGACCTTGTCCACCGTGCGGCAGCGCTTCTCGCCCGGATCCGACAGGCACGGCTTCTGCATCGACGGGCGCCCGACGCGATCGAGCCCGAGGTCGCGGCCGGTCAGGATCGCGCTCATGGTCTCGATCATCGTCGTGGCGTCGACGGGGCAGGCGCTGAGGTTGATGACGGGCAGGCCGCCGGCCGAGCGCCACTCCGGAGCGAGCAGGCCGCCGGGGGTGCTGTTCGTGTACTGCAGGCCCGTGGATTCCGAGGGGTTTGGCGCGGCCGCCGGGATCCCGCCGAAGCTTGCGCAGCTGCCCATGGCCAGCACGTACTGCGCTCGATCGCACAGCGCGGCGACGATGTCGCGTTTGGGCTGGTCCTCGAACACGTCGAAGCGGCCCGTGTCGTTCGGGCCGTGGATGATGCTGCCCTCGACGCAGAGCAGCGTGAGCGGCTGCTCGCCCGCGACGATGTGGTCGATGATCGCCGCAGCCTCGCGCGGCGACTCGAGCGAGAGCGACGGGTGCCAGAGCAGCCGGGCGTCGTGGTCGTCGAGGAATGCCGGCAGCGTGTGGCCGGGCCTGCCGCGACCCTCGGCGCCGAGAATGGCCATCGACTCGCCGCTGCACGCCCCGCATTCCATCCACAGGATCGTCGGCTCTGGGCGCGTGCGCGGTGGGCGTCGGGTCATAATGCCTCCGACGCCGGAACGCCCGGTTTCTTCCCCCGCGGTCTGCGACAGGCGGCGCGCAGATCTCGCCGGACGCGGCGTCCCGAAATCCGCTCGCGCTGACCCGATGAGGAGTAGGGTGCAGCTCGAGGCTGGCCCTGCGGCCAACAATCCCGGCCCGAGAGCGGTTCTACGCCGACACGCGCCACCAGCGCGACGAGGCGACGCACCCTTGAGGCGAACGGGATCGACTGCGGGGCCGGTCCTTCTTTCTGAGTCGAGCGACACGCCGCGAGCCGTACTTGATCCCGTCGGTCTCCTCGAAGTCAGTCGAGCACCCGCACGTCGCCGCCCACGCGCAGATCGACCTGTGCCTCGGGGGTGGTCTCTCAGTCATGCGGAGCGCGTGGCCCTGGGGTAGGCGTCGTGGTAGTTCCACCACCCGTAGGGCGGGCTCTGCGGGTAGCCCTTCGGCGAGTCCTCCCACTCCTCTTGGCGGCCGAGCGCGGTGATGTCGAGGTAGCTCCAGGTTGTCCCCAGGGCCTCGTCACCGCGGGCGTCGATGAAGTAGGTGCGGAAGATCTTGTCGCCGTCGCGGATGAAGGCGTTGTGGCCGTGCCACTCGTCCACGCCGAAGTCGGCGTCGAAGTCGTCCATGATCGAGTACCAGGGGATCAGCTCCCAGCCCATCCGTTCCTTCAGGCTCTGGATCTCGGCCTGGGGGGCCCGTGAGACGAACGCGAGCGTCGTGTCCCGCGCGTTCAGGTGGGCGGGGTGCGCGACCTGGTCGGCCACAAAGGAGCAACCGACGCAGGCCCGCTCCGGGTACGCGCCGCCCGACTCCGGATAAGTGGTCACGTCCGGCGCGTAGAAGGCGCGGTAGACCACCAGCTGGCGGCGGCCGTCGAACAGGTCGAGCAGGCTGGCGGCGCCATCCGGGCCGTCGAACCTGTACTCCTTCTCCACCGCCATCCACGGCATCCGGCGGCGCTCGGCGGCCAGCGCGTCGCCGGCCCGCATGTGCTCCTTCTCCTTCACGAGCAGCTTCTCCCGCGCGGCGATCCACTCCTCCGGCGAGACGATCGGGGGTGTGTCCATCAGCCTTCTCCTCCTTAGGTACTCGTCGTCGACATCGACCACGCGGCCCCACAGGGCGCTCTGGCGATCCATCCAGTCGGCCCC
>DATAFH010000092.1:0-9807 GCA_036257565.1 Solirubrobacteraceae bacterium
CGTGCAGATCTCGATCCAGAGCCCGGACGCCGAGGACAACGACCGCATCGCGGGCAACAGGTCGTTCGAGAAGAAGATCGCGGCCGCGCGCCACGCGAAGGAGCTCGACTTCCCGCTGACGATCAACTGCGTCCTCCACCGGCAGAACCTGGACCGGATCGAGGCGCTGCTCGATCTCGCGCTCGATCTCGGCGCGCAGCGGGTCGAGCTTGCCAACACGCAGTACTACGGCTGGGCGGTCGCGAATCAGGAGGCGCTCATGCCGTCGTGGGAGCAGCTCCGGCGCGCGGAGGAGGCGGTCCAGCGGTTCCGTGAGCAGGTCGGCCCCACGGTCGACGTGCTCTGGGTGCTCCCCGACTTCTATGAGGAGCTGCCGAAGCCGTGCATGGGCGGCTGGGGCCGGACGGCGATGGTGGTTGCTCCGAACGGCGACGTGCTGCCGTGCCAGGCGGCGTCGACGATTCCGGGGCTCGAGTTCGCCAACGTCCGCGACCAGCCGCTGGAGTCGATCTGGCGCGAGTCCGACGCCTTCGTGCGCTTTCGCGGGACTGACTGGATGCAGGAGCCATGTCGCACGTGCCCGCTCGGACGGCAGGAGGTGGATTGGGGCGGCTGCCGCTGCCAGGCGCTGCGGCTTGCGGGCGACGCGGCGGCCACCGATCCGGTCTGCCGGTTCTCGCCCCATCACCACCGCGTCGTCGCGGCGCGCGAGCCGGCGCGAACCGAGCAGCTCCTCTATCGCACGATGAAGCGGCCCGCGCGCGTCTGACTTCGTCAGAGCCCCAGCGCGCGGCGTGCGGCGGGGACGTTGCGGCGAGACACGGGGACGCGCTCGTTGGCCGCGCCCTCCATGATCAGCAGCAGCTCGCCCCTCGGCCCGCGGTCGACGGCGCGCACGCAGGACAGGTTGACGAGGAATCGCCGATGCACGCGCAGGAACTCGCCTCCGGCGAGCTCCTCCTCGAGCTTGTCGATGCCACGGACCGCGGCTTGGAGGCGTCCTTCGTCGGTGACGAGCCAGACGTCGTTGCCGTCCGCCTGCGCGAAATGGACTTCGGGCCGGCGCAGCAGGACCATGCGCTCGCCGCTCACGCCCACGATGCGCGGGGGAGGGCTCAGCGCGGGCTCCGGCCACTCGCGCTCGATCGCCTCACCGTGCTGCGCTCCGAAGATCGCGAGCGTCCCGATCGGCTGGCCGGCGAGGAAGACCGGGCGCAGCGTTATCCGGCAGGGCTCGCTACTGGGCTCGGTCACGATCTGCGTCGATCCGACCCAGCCGTGGTCGTGACGAGCCTGCTTGATGGCGTGACGGGCGAGGCGCCCGAGGTCCAGGCCCGGTTGCCAGCGGACTGCGGGGTCGAGTGCCGGCACCCGCGCGGGGACGCCGAGGAAGAGGCTTGCTGCCTCGTCGGCGATCACGACCCTGCCGCGTGCGTCAAGCGCCGCGAGCCCATGCCCGGACTGCGCTCGCGTCTGGGTGAATGCCGCGGCCAGTTCGGCGCCGCTGTCCCGCGCGCGCTGACGCATGATCGCGCGTGCACCACCCACCGCCTTGGACAGCCACCCGGCCGCCTGCGGCGGAAGGTTGGCGCGCCAGGTCGAGACATCGAGGACCGCAACGGGATCGTGAGTCACGGCGTCGCGAACGGCCACGCCCGCGCAGACCCACTCGTGAAAGCCCGTGCACCAGTGCTCGGGCCCACTGATCAGCACCGGTCCAGGTGCCTCGAGCGCCGTGCCCATTCCGTTCGTGCCTGTCGCCCACTCCGACCAGCACGACCACGGCGCCATGTTGCTGTCCCGCGCGCGGGAGAGTGTCGCCCTGTCGCCTTGGACGCTCAGGATCCGACCCGCACCGTCGGTGACGGTGACGACGCCGCCGAGGCTCTCGACCTCGCTCGCGATCGAGGTCGCGGCGCCGCCGAGCTGGGCGAACACGATCTCGTGTTCGAGCGTCTGCTCGGCCGATGACTCGTCCTGCGCGGACGCAGGCGGTGCCTTCGTCAGACTCGGGTCGACGTGGTATTGCTCGCGGCAGCGATACCAAGACGTGGCCACCTCGGGTCGGACCCCACGAACGCGGTCATCCCCGGCGAGAAACCGTTCACGCGCTGCGGTCACCGCTTGGTACCGGTCCGCGTCACCGATGCGATGGCGCTTTGCGGTTTGGCTCATGTGTGGGACGAGATCTACCTAGCACCGGCTAGTACCCGAGTCAAGGCTCGCGTACGCCGCGCGCTGCTCGATCCCCTCGAGCCGGGCCACCACTTCCGCGGGACGAAGGGACGGATGCCGTCGGCGCGCGGGTGGATACATGCGTTGGGCTCCCTCACGACCACCGGACCAGCTGCGCGGAGCGGCGGCCTGCGAGCGGGGCTTCGCGATGATCGACAACGCGCTGCGCACGGAGTGGACCCTCGACGCCGAGCGGATCGCGTGCCCTGTCCGCATCGTCTGGGGCACCGAGGACCGGCTCCTCCCCTGGCCCTCCGCCGCCGCCCGCTACCGCAGCGACTGGCTCCCGCACGCCGACTGGGTCGAGCTCGACGGCGTCGGCCACGCGCCGCAGCTCGACGTGCCGCTCGAGACCGCGCAGCTGATCCTCGGGTTCACCACGTAGGATCGCGGGTCGTGGACGAGCGGATCGAGCGGGGCACCACGGCGATGCTGGAGCTGCGCCGGTCGACGCTGGCGGACGGCGCGCGGCCGGTTGGCTGGAAGCTCGGCTTCGGCACGCCGGCGGCCTTCGAGCAGCTCGGCACCGACCGCCCGCTCGTCGGCTTCCTCACCGACCGCACCGGATTGCCCGACGCCGCGACGGTCGCGATCGGCGACTGGACGAAGCCGACGCTCGAGCCGGAGATCGCGGTCCATCTCGCCCGCGACGTCGGCGGCGGCGCGAGCGACGAGGAGGTGCAGGAGGCGATTGGCGGGCTCTCGGCGGCCATCGAGCTCGTCGACATCCACCCGCCGCCGTCGGAGCCGGAGTCGATCCTCGCGGGCAACATCTTCCACCGGCACTTCGTCCTGGGACCGGTGGATCACGAGCGCACGACCGCGGAGGGCGTGACGGGCCGGCTGGTGCGCGACGGCGAGGAGACCGCGCGGACCGACGACCCGCAGGCCATGACCGGCAAGCTCGCCGCCGTCGTGCGCATGGCCGCCGACGACCTCGGCGCGGCCGGCGAGACCCTCCGGGCCGGCGACGTGATCATCACCGGCTCCGTCGTGCCGGCGCTCGCCGTCGAGCCCGGCCAGCACGTGACCGCCGACCTCGGCCCACTCGGCTCGGTCAGCGTCACGCTCAGCGCCTGACACCATTGCGCGTCATGGAGACGCGACTGCTGATCGGCGGGGAGCTGGTGGCCGGGAACGGGCCGGTCCTCGCCGTGGAGGATCCGGCCAACGAGGAGCAGCTGGCGGAGGTCGGCACGCCCGACGGCTCGCAGCTCGACGCGGCGATCGAGGCCGCCCGGCGTGCGCAACGCGAATGGGCCGGCACGCCGGCCGCCGAGCGCGCCGAGGCGCTGCACGAGGTGGCGAGCCGGCTGCGGGGGCGCACCGACGAGCTGGCCGAGCTGATGACCCGGGAGGGCGGGAAGCCGCTGATCGAGAACCGCGACGAGGTCGCCTGGACCGCGAGCGCGTTCGACTTCTACGCGGAGCTGGCGCGCACCTCGGAGGGGCGCGTGATCCCGCCGGTCGAGTCCTCGCAGCTCGCGATTGTGCTCAAGGAGCCGCTCGGCCTCGTCACCTGCATCGTCCCCTGGAACTACCCGCTGCTCCTGCTCGCCTGGAAGCTCGCCCCCGTGCTGGCGGCCGGCAACGCCGCGCTCTGCAAGCCGTCCGAGCTGACGCCGCTCTCCACCCTCGCGCTGGCGTCGTGCGTCGAGCACCTGCCCGCCGGCCTCGTCGCGCTGCTGGCCGGCGGCGGCGACGTCGGCGAGCGCCTGGTGGACGACGAGCGCGTCGACGGCATCGCCTTCACGGGCAGCGTCGCCACCGGCACCCGAATCGCCGAGCGCGCCGCGCGCCGCATCGCGCGCGTCAACCTCGAGCTCGGCGGCAAGGACCCGTTCATCGTCTGCGCCGACGTCGGGGCCGAGATCGAGATCGCGGCCCGCGGCGGCGCGTGGGCCGCGTTCCTGAACGCCGGCCAGGTGTGCACCTCCGCCGAGCGCTTCTACGTCCAGCGCGAGGTCTACGACGACTTCCTCGAGGCGTTCGTCGATCACACGCGGACGCTCAGGGTCGGCGACCCGATGGACCCGGCGACGGACATCGGGCCGATGGTCAGCGCCGCGCAGCGCGACAAGGTTCGCGCCCAGCTCGAGCGCGCCGTCGCGGCCGGCGCCGAGATCCTGGTCGGCGGCGACGGGGCCGGGCACGACCGCGGCCACTACCTGGCCCCGGCCGTGGTCACCGGCGCACCCGCGGAGACCGACCTGCTGCGCGAGGAGACCTTCCGCCCCGTCGCGCCGATCGTGCCGGTCACCAGCCTCGAGGAGGCGATCGAGCTGGCCAACGCGTCGCCCTACGGCCTCGGCGCCAACGTCTACACACGCGACCTCGAGACCGCGATCCGCTGCGCCCGCGAGCTGCGCGCCGGGACCGTCTGGATCAACGACCCGCTGACCGACAACGACGCGGGACCGTTCGGCGGAATGAAGCGCTCCGGCCTCGGCCGCGAGCTCGGCCAAGAGGGCCTCGATGCCTTCCAGGAGACCAAGCACGTCCACATCGAGACCAAGCTCGAGGTCAAGGATTGGTGGTACCCGTATGGTTGAGCCGTGCCGGCCTTCGAGAAGCCGCGGTTCGCGTTCGACTACGACGTCGACAGGGAGCTGAAGGCGCTCCGCGGCTACAGCTCGCAGCCCGGCAAGGAGGACCGGGCGATCCCGCGCAAGGAGGCCGGCCGGATCCTCCTCGCGACCTGGAACATCGCCAACTTCGGGCTCCAGGAGCGCCGACCGGACGACCACCGTCTGATCGCCGAGGTCCTCGGCTGGTTCGACTTCGTGGCCATCCAGGAGGTGCACGACAACCTCGCCGGCCTGCGCGCCGTGCAGGACCTGCTGCCCAAGAAGCATCGCGTGCTGTTCAACGACGCGGGCGGGAACCAGGAGCGCTTCGCGTTCCTCTTCGACTCGACGAAGTTCAAGCCGCTGGAGGAGATCGGCGAGCTCACCGTGGCGGCCTCGAGCCTCAGCGACGTCCGGCTCGCCGACGTGGCGTCGGGCTTCAACGGCTTCGACCGCAACCCGTTCATCTCCACCTTCGGCGTCCGCGGCACGCGCCTGACGTTCGCCAACGTCCACCTGTACTTCGGCGACGACGGCGCGGCCGGGATGGACCGCCGGGTGCTCGAGGCGTACGCGGTCGCTCGCTGGGCCGACCTGCGTCGCGGGTCCAAGCACGCGTTCGCGAAGGACGTGGTCGCCCTCGGCGACTTCAACCTGCCCAAGCGCCGCCGCGGCGACCGCGTGTACGACGCGCTCGTGCACCGCGGCCTCGTCCTCCCCGAGCACGCCACGAAGGTCGGCGGCTCGAACACCCGCGACGACGCCGACTACGACCAGATGGCGGTCTTCCCCGGCCCGATCAAGGACGCGATCGAGCAGGTCGGCATCTTCGACTTCGACGGCGCGATCTTCCGCGAGCTGTGGGGAACGGGGACCGAGCGCGACCAGCGGCGGTTCTTCGCCTACGTCCAGTACTACCTCAGCGACCACCGGCCGCTGTGGATGTCGCTCAAGGTCTGACCCTCACGTCCGCCGCCCCTGCGACGTTCCACCTACGTGACCTACACGACTCTTCATCCCAGCCCGGTCGGCGACATCCTTCTGCGCGCCGGCGCCGACGGGCGCCTCACCGAGCTCTACCTGCGCCACGACGAGACCGCCGCACCCGACGGCGGCCCGTTCGACGCCGTGCGGGAGCAGCTCGACGCCTACTTCGCGGGCGAGCTCGAGACGTTCGATCTCGACCTCGACCCCCACGGCACGCCGTTCCAGCGGCGCGTCTGGGACGCGCTGCTCGAGATCCCGTTCGGCGAGACGATCTCCTACTCGGAGGTCGCCCGCCGGCTCGGCGACCCCAGGCTGGTGCGCGCCGTCGGCCTCGCCAACGGGCGCAACCCGATCTCGATCGTCATCCCCTGCCACCGCGTGATCGGCGCCGACGGCTCGCTCGTCGGCTACGGCGGCGGCCTCGACCGCAAGCGCTGGCTGCTCGAGCACGAGGCCGTGGCGGCCGGCCGCCGACTGGCGGTTTAACGTCAAACGCCCGCCGGGAGGGGAATCCGGCGGGCGTCTGGCGGGGGGAGGATCAAAGGGTCGTTCGATCTCGGGGCGCCGGCGCGGGCGAAGCCGGCGCGCCGGTCACCAGATCGAGTCGAAGGTGCCCGGGCGCGAGACCGGCGGCAGCTCGCGCACGGTGGGGAGCGTGTACGCGTGCGAGGCGGTGGCGACGGGCGGGCGGGGAGTGACGGTGACAGTCACGGTGGACTCCTAGCTGCGGCGGCCGCCGCGGCGCGTGTTGACCCGGACGCTGTGGACGGCCGAGGCGTGGACGATGGTGATGTCGGTGGGGCTCATGGACGGAAATCTCCCACCATGTGCCATCTGCCTCCATCGCGCTGCCCTGCGTCTGCGTGTGCGGTCTGCCACCAGCCGAGTTCGGACAGCCACCACCCCGGTGCGGATACCCGCACCGGCCCCGCAAAAGCCCTGCTCAGCCGGTGTTTCTGAGGCCTGCCGCGATGCCCGTGATGGTGGCCATCAGGGCGTCGCCGACGCTCGAGTCGCCCGCCCGCGCACGGGCTAGCAGCGCGACCTGGATATGGGAGAGCGGATCGACCCAGCGGTTGCGGTGCGAGAGGCGGTCGCGCAGCGACGGCGTGGCATCGAGCAGGCTCTCCGCGTCGCGGATCGCGAGCAGGCGGGCCACCACCCGCGAGTGCTCGGCCTCGATCTCGGGCCAGAAGCGCGCGACGAGGTCGTCGTCGACCAGCGCCAGGTAGCGGCGCCCCACCGAGAGGTCGGCTTTGAAGAGCGCCATCTCGAGCGTCGAGCACGCCATCCGGAAGAACGGCCACGAGCGCCACATCTCCCGCTGCGCCTCGAGGTCGCCGGCCTCCAGGGCCGTGCCCGCCCCGTACCACGACGGCAGCAGGATGCGATTCTGCGTCCACGCGAACACCCACGGGATCGCGCGCAGGTCCTGCAGCCCGCCGCCCTCCCGGCGCGACGCGGGCCGCGAGCCGATCGTGAGCTCGGCCAGCTCGTCGACCGGCGACACCTGCCGGAAGAAGCGCACGAACTCCCCGGTGTCGACCAGTGCGCGGTAGACGTCGCGCGAGCGCTCCGACGTGCGGTCCATCTCGTCCCGGAAGGCGTCCGGCACGCGCGTGGCCGGCGCCGCCCGGTGCAGGATCAGCGCCGACACCTGCTGCTCGAGCGAGCGCCCGGCGAGCTCCGGGTCGGCGTACTTGGCGGAGATCACCTCGCCCTGCTCGGTGATCCGCACGCCGCTCTCGACGGTGCCGGGCGGGAGCGCGAGCATCGCCTGGTGGGCGGGACCGCCTCCGCGCGACGGCGAGCCGCCGCGGCCGTGGAAGAAGGTCACCTGCACGCCGTGCTCGGGACCCTGGGCCACGAGCCGCTCCTGAGCGCGGTAGATCGCCCACTGGCTGGTGAGGAAGCCGGCGTCCTTGGCCGAGTCCGAGTAGCCGAGCATGATCTCCTGGCGGTCGCCGTGGCGGGCCAGGTGCTCGCGGTAGGCCGCGTCGCCGTAGAGCGCGGCCATCGTGTCCGGCGCGCGCTCGAGCGCGTCGAGCGTCTCGAACAGCGGTGTCAGGTGCAGCGGCGGCTCCCCCGGCCCGGCGAGGCCCGCGCGGCGCGCCAGCCACAGGGCGCCGAGCACGTCGGACACCTCGTGGACCATCGAGATGACCAGCGTGTCGGTCGCCGCGGCCCCGTAGCGCCGGGCCGCCGTGCTGACCGCGTGCAGCGCTTCGGTGGGAGGGCAGATGGGCCCGAAGCGATCGGCCGCGACGTTCGCCAGCCGCGCACCGAGGATCCGCCGGCGGCCGACCTCGCCCGCCCCGTCGAGCTCCGGCAGATCGCGCTGCACAGAGTCGTTGACCGCGTCGGCCGCCAGGCGGATGTCGAGCCGCGCGAGGTGGATGCCGAACGCGCTCACCTGGCGCAGCACGTCCTTAATCGCGCCGTCGGCGACCGGGCCGGCTCCGGCCGCGTCGCGCACGATCTCGAGGTCGCGCCGCAGCTGCTCGGCGTCGCGGTAGGCGAGCGGGCTTCCGGGGTCGTCGCCCGTCACCTGCAGGCGCTCGGAGATGAAGTTGAGCTTGGCGCGCACGGGCTCGTGGCGGCGGCGCTCGCCGAGCCGGCGCGTGACCTCCGGCATCAGCGCGCCGTCGCGGCGCAGGCTGGCGTCGAGCGCCGTGCGGCCCGCGCCCATCTCCGCGTCGCTCTGCGAGAAGCGCGAGCCCAGCCGCTCCACGCGCTCGCGCAGCAGGCGCGCGGCGACGCGCCGGTGGAGGTCGACGGTGGTCGTGAAGGTGCCGGCCGTCACGCCGGGGTGGCCGTCCATGTCGCCGCCCGCCCAGCTCGAGAACCGCAGCGGCGCCGCGTCGAGCGGCTGCGGGCCGAAGCAGCGCTCGAGCTCCCGGACCAGCTCCGGCACGGCATCGAACAGCACGCGGTCGAAGTAGTGCAGGTTGCGCCGCACCTCGTCGTCGACCTGCGGGCGCTCCCTCCGCACCTCCGCGGTCTGCCACCAGA
Organism: Solirubrobacteraceae bacterium; assembly: GCA_036257565.1. Lineage (GTDB taxonomy): Bacteria > Actinomycetota > Thermoleophilia > Solirubrobacterales > Solirubrobacteraceae > DASSUW01. Next base: position 8,802 of record DATAFH010000092.1, read on the forward strand.
GGGCGAGCGACTCGCGGATGCGGTCGACCACGCGCGCCTTGGCGGCGTGGCCGAGGCGCTCGTCGTCGAGCTGGGCGAGCAGGACGCTCACGTCGCCCGCGTGGTTCATGACCGACCAGCGGGTCGCCTCCGTGGGATGGGCGGTGAACGTGAGCTCCAGCCGCAGGTCGTCGAGCGCGCGGGCCGCGGCCTTCGAGGACCGGGCGGCGAGGCGCCCGGCGGCCTCGGCCAGCGACTCGCGCTGGGGCGGGCCCCCCGTGCGCTCGTAGGTCCGCCGCCGGCGCACGCGCTCGCGCGTCTCGGCCAGATTGGCCAGGTGGAGCTCCATCGAGCAGGCGCGGATGACGTCGAGCGAGTCGCCGGCCAGGATCTCATCCACCAGCGCGGCCGCCTCGGCGTCGCCCTCACCGGCGCGCGCCCTCGCCGCCGCCTGGTGGAGCCGCACGACGGCCGCTCGCAGCGCCTCGCCGCCCTGGCGGGCGATCGTCTCCTCGAGCAGCCCGGAGAGCAGCTGCGTGTCGCGATCGAGCGCGGCGACGGGCGCGGGAGCGGGGGCGACGGTCACGACACCCTGGAGGGTGGCACGCGGACCGCGACAACGGGTCCTCACGCGGTCCGCGTTCAGTGGACCGCCGGTCCTACACGTCGTCGGTCGGCGGCCGTTCGTCCTCGGCGAGGATGCCGTAGAGCGAGCGGCGAGCGTTGGTGAGGATCTCGCGCGCCTCGGCGAGCTGCTGCGGGCTGCCGGCCTGGGCGAGCTGGAAGATCGCCATGCCGACCTGGCGCGCGACGCCGAACAGCTCCCACACGTCGGAGTCGACGGCCTCGCTGGCGGCCTCCCAGGGGGCGCCACCGGCCGACGCCTCCTCCGCGGCCTGCCGGCCGGCGTCGGTGAGGCGGAAGACCTTGCGGCCGTCGGACTCGTCCGCGCGGACGAGCCCCTCGTCCTCGAGCTGCTGGAGCGCGGGGTAGACCGAGCCGGGGCTCGGGCGCCAGACGCCCTCGC
>DATAFH010000093.1:0-2473 GCA_036257565.1 Solirubrobacteraceae bacterium
GTGCTGCTCGACGTCACGCCGCTGTCGCTCGGGCTGGAGACGCTCGGCGGCGTCATGACGAAGGTCATCGAGCGCAACACGACGATCCCCGCCCGGCGCACCGAGACGTTCTCGACCGCCGACGACAACCAGAGCGCGGTCGACGTGGTGGTGCTGCAGGGCGAGCGCGAGCTGGCCGCCGACAACCGGCAGCTCGCGCGGTTCCGGCTGGAGGGCATCCGGCCGGCGCCGCGCGGGATGCCGCAGATCGAGGTGACATTCGACATCGACGCCAACGGGATCCTCAACGTGTCCGCGCGCGACAAGGAGACCGGCGCCGAGCAGCAGGTCACGATCGCCGAGAGCACCAACCTCGACCAGTCGGAGATCGAGCGGATGGTGGCCGAGGCGCAGCAGCACGCCGGCGAGGACAAGCGCCGGCGCGAGGAGATCGACGCGCGCAACGAGCTCGACACGCTCGCCTACCAGGCCGACAGGCTCGTCACCGAGCTGCAGGACCGCCTGCCCGTGCACGAGAAGGCGCGCGCCGAGCAGCTGATCGCCGATGCTCGCACGGCCGTCGAGGAGCAAGCTGGTCTGGACCGCGTACGCTCGCTGAGCGCGGACCTGCAGCAGATGATCCACGGCTTGCCCACCTCCGCGGACGGGACGGCCGGCACGGCCGGCGACGAGGACGTCGTCGACGCGGAGTTCACCCGTGGCTGACGAACGGGCGCCGGCCCCGGAGGCCGAGCATGACGCGACCGAGCTCGAGCGCCTGCGCGACCGCTGGCTTCGCGCGCGCGCCGACCTCGAGAACTACCGCAAGCGCTCCGATCACGAGGTGGAGCGCCGCGTCGGCGACGCGCGCGATCGGCTCTTGCTCGACTGGCTCGAGGTCGTCGACGACATCGATCGGGCACTGAGGTTCGGCAGCGTGGCGGACCCCGGTCTGCGACCAGTGCAAAAGCAGATGCACGGCGTGCTGGCCCGCCACGGCGTCGAGCGCATCGAGGCCATGGGGGCGCCGTTCGACCCCGAGCGCCACGAGGCGGTCGGCGTGCGGGATACCGGGGAGGCGCCCGCGAACACGGTCGTCGAGGTCGTGCGCGCCGGCTACCGGATCGGCGACCGGGTGCTTCGCCCGGCGCGGGTGATCGTGTCGAAGAGGCCGACCGGCTGATGGCCACGGCGACGCGCGACTTCTACGACGTCCTCGGTGTCGAGCGCAGCGCAAGTGCCGACGAGATCCGCCGCGCGTACCGCGCCCTGGCGCGCCGATATCACCCCGACGTCAACAAGGACCACGACGCCGGGGAGCGCTTCAAGGAGGTCTCCGAGGCCTACGACGTCCTCAGCGACCCCGAGAAGCGCGAGCGGTACGACCGCTTCGGCGGCGCGGCCGACGGCGGTCCGGAGTTCGGCGGCTTCGAGGCCGGGGACCTCGGCGATCTCTTCGAGACCTTCCTCGGCGGAGCCGGCCGGCGCTCAGAGTTTCCCGGCAGGGGCGCCGATCACGAGGCGGTGGTCGAGCTCACGCTCGAGGAGGCGGCGCGCGGCGGGCGGCGGTCCGTGACGCTCGGCGACGGCCGCAGCTACGACGTCGCCATCCCCAGGGGTGTCCCCCAAGACCAGCGCATCCGGCTCGCCGGCGAGGGCGGCCACGGCTTCGGCGGCGGCCCCTCCGGCGACCTCTTCCTGCGCGTGCGGATCAAGCCCCATCCGCGTCTCCGCCTGCACGGGCGCGACCTGCACGTCGACCTCCCGGTGACGCCGTGGGAGGCTGCGCTCGGCAGCGAGGTCGCGGTGCCGACGCTCGACGGGAGCGCGCGCGTGCGCGTCCCGGCGGGGTCGTCGAGCGGGCGGAGGCTGCGCCTGCGCGGTCAGGGCTTCCCTGGGCCGCGCGGCGGGCACGGCGACCTCTACGCGACGGTCAAGGTGATGGTGCCCGCGCACCTGAGCAGCCGCGAGCGCGAGCTGTTCGAGGAGCTCGCCGCCGCCTCCTCCTTCGACCCGCGCACGGAGCGCCGCTGATGCCCGCGCTCGTCGTCCGCCGCGAACGCCTGAGCGGCGTACCGCTCGTCGGCCTCGACGCGCTGGCGCGCGAGGCGGGCATGCACCCGGAGCTGGTCCGCCGCCTCGTGGCGCTCGGACTGCTCGAGCGCGCCGGCGGCACGGTGGCGGCGCCTCTCTACGCCCGCGCGGCGGCGGCGCGGCTCGCCCGTGCGGCGAGGCTGCGGCGCGACCTCGGGTTGAGCTACGCCGGCGCCGTGCTGGCGTGCGAGCTGCTGGAGCGCATCGACGAGCTGGAGGCGCGCCTGCGCCGCTACGAATCGAGGAGAGCATGGACGCGAGCAGGTTGACCGAGAAGAGCCAGCAGGCGCTGCACGAGGCGCAGACCATGGCGCTGCGGTACGGCCACACCGAGGTCGATGTCGATCACCTGCTGCTCGCGCTGCTGGAGCAGCGCGACGGGCTCGCGCCACGCCTGCTG
>DATAFH010000094.1:0-4590 GCA_036257565.1 Solirubrobacteraceae bacterium
CGATGGCGGCGCGCAGGCCGCACGGGGTCATTCGGATGCGGCCACGACGCGATCGTCCGAGCCGGGAGCGCGCTCGCTGCCCTCGGGGACGACCTTCAGCGCCTTGGTGGACACGGCGTCCGCGAACGTGTCATAGGCGCCATCTTGTCACTGAGCGCGAACCGATGCGTGGCGAAGATCGTCGGGTCGAGGCGACCGCTGGGGGCCAGCCTCATCAGCCGCGGAATCGTGTGGGTGTCGACCAGCCCGGTCGTCACCGTGACATCGCGGATCCAGAGCTTCTCGAGGTGAAGTGTCGCCGGTCGGCCGTGCACGCCCTTGTTCGCCACGCGCCCACCGGGGCGGATCATCTCAGTCGCCAGCCCGAACGTCTCCGGCACGCCCACCGCCTCGAACGCGACATCCGCGCCGAGGCCATCGGTGAGGTCTATGACCTGCGCGCATGCGTCCTCACGACCGTCGTTGATCGTCGTGTCGGCGCCGACAGCACGGCGCTCTCGAGCCGGCTGTCGGCTAGGTCGATCGCCACGATCCGCCCAGGCGTGTAGAGCCTCGCGGCGAGGATCGCCGCCAGCCCGATCGGCCCGGCGCCGACGATCGCCACGACGTCTCCAGGCGAGACCATGCCGTTGAGCACACCGACCTCGTAGGCGGTGGGAAGGATGTCGGCCAAGAACAGGACCTGCTCGTCGCCGAGCTCATCCGGCCCCGCATGGCTGCTGCAGGTCGGTCGTGTGCACGCCGCGGCCGGCCTGCTGCACGAGGGCCTGGGCCTGCTGGAGCTGGTGGCCGGCGGCGTGCGCGCCGTGTACGGCCTGGCCCAGCTCCCGAGCCTGCCGGACGAGCCGTGGGCGGCGGTCGCGCGGCCGCCGGGCGGCCGCACGTGCATCGTCAGCGTCACGGACTGGCGCGGGCCGCTGGCCGCCACGGCCATGAGCGGCCTGCTGTTCGACGGCTGGGTCGAGCCGGTGCCGCGGCGCGAGGTGATGACCGGGGTCGCCGTGCACTTCGACAGCCCGAGCGCGCGGCCGCCGCAGGCGATCCTGCTGATGACCGTGCCGCCCAAGCCGGGATTCACCGAGGACGAGGTGGTCAGGATCCTCGACCAGACGCTGTCGATGGCGCGGGCGCGGGCGATCGGGACCGAGACGCTCGAGGCGCTCGGCCAGTACCTGCCGGGCGTGTTCCTGCCCGATAATGCGCGCGTGAGCGAGGAGCCGGTTTCGTGACCTGGCTGCGGCTCGAGGCGAGCACCGTCGATCCCGACCTGGGCGAGGGCCTGCACGCGCGCGTCGCCGACGCCTACTGGCTGCTCGCCGCCAGTGGCAGAACGGCGAGTTCGGCGGCGAGGACGCCGCCAACCCGCTGTTCATGTCGATCAAGGGCCGCTACGTGCCGCTCGACAGCATGCGCATCGGCGACCGGCCGGCGGTCGCGGTCGACGCGCCGCTCGAGCCGCTGGTGGAGCGCGAGCCGGTTCGCGCGGGGCCCGCTGGCGCGCGCGTGGCGGCCGAGCTGGGCCAGCTGCTGCTGCGGGCGCTCGCCGGAGCGGCCGTCCCGCGCCCGATGCTCACGAAGCTGCGCACGCGTTCCCGGTCACGCTGCAGGCCGACGACGGCCTCGACCCGCCGGGCCGCCCCCGGCTCGAGCTGCTGGCGCACGGCAGCCTCGACGGCGTCGCCGTCGCGCGCACCCTCGGGCCGACAGGCGACCTCTCCACGCTGCCCGCCTTCGCCGGCGTGCAGCAGGCCGTCAAGCGGCGGATCGACGCGGCCGGCGGCCCCTGGCTGGCTCGGGCGGGCGCCGCCTTCAGCGAGCCCGCCGGCGCCGGCGCGTGGGACCCGAGCCGCATGGAGTACAGCTTCCGCGTCGGCGCCACGACCGGCGCCGGCGCGATCGAGCTGAGTGCCGACGGCTACCGCGGCGGCCGGCTCGAGTGGTTCCACTTCGACTGGGCGGGCGACCCGTCGCTCACGCCAAGCAACGCCGCTGCCGCGACGCACGACGCCGAGCTTCTGGCCGCACCGCTGCGATTCCGCGGCATGCCGGCGGCGCGCTTCTGGGAGTTCGAGGACGGCGCCGTGTACTACGGCGGCATCCACGCCGCCCCGGAGGACCTCGGCCGGATCGCGGTGGCCGGCTACGCGACCCTGTACGGCGACGACTGGTATCTCATTCCGATCCGGCTCGAGGGCGGGGCGCTCGCCCAGGTGCTCGAGCTCACCGTGGTAGACGACTTCGGGCGCCGCACCCCAGTCCCCGCCGCCGCGGTCGCCGACGGCGCCGAGCGGGCCTTCCGCTTCTTCGAGATCACCGGCGACCCCGGGCCGGATGCCGCGCCGCCCGTCGCCCCGCTGCTGCTCATCCCGCCCACCGTCGAGACCACGGACGCCGCCCGCCCGCTCGAGGACGTGGGCTTCGTGCGCGACGAGGCCGCCAACCTCGCCTGGGCGGTCGAGCACCGAGTCGAGAGCGCGACCGGCCGGCCCGTGGACCTCGCGGCACGCCGGCCGGCGCAGGCCGTCTCGCCGGCGGCCGGCGACCGCGGTTCGTGCTCTCCACCGCCGCCCCGGACAACTGGGTGCCGCTGGTCCCGGTCCGCGTCAGCGCCGCCGGCGCGATCGCCTTCCAGCGCGGGCGCGTGGCGAGCGGCGCCAGTTCGCGCGGCGCGCTCGGCCGCGCGCTCGAGCCGCAGCGGCGGCTGATCGTGAACGAGGAGGAGGTGCCATACGAGGGCGCCCGGGTCGTGCGCCGCTTCCAGTCGACGCGCGGGCCGGACGGGCGGCTGCACGTGTGAATCGGCCGTCGCAAGGCCCGGGCCGCGGCCCCGGCTCGAGCACGCTCGCCTTCGACACCATCGAGCGCGGCGCATAGCTGCGTCCGCGGAGCAGTCCCCGCGACTGACGCCGGGAGCCGATGGCCCCGCCAGCGGCGCGTGGAGGTACAGAGCGACCTCTCTTGGCCATCGCTGCCGCGCAGCTATCCCGTAGGACCCGCCCCGTGATGTGTGGCGGTGACGGGGCCGATGCGCGGGACACGTCCGAGATTGCCCGTTCCCGGACATGCGCCCGATCGAGAGCCCATATCGAACAAGGGTCCGCACCGCTCGCACCGGACGGGTTCTCGGGACGTGTCCCGCGCCGTAACGAGAACCAACGCTGGGCATGGCCAAGCAGTCGCGCCGGCGCCGGCTACGAACGCGGTCAGCGATCTTGTTATGCCGGCGCGGCATCGGGCAGACGACGCCTGCATTCGTGGAGCAGCGAGCGCGTGTGTCGCACCGCCGGTCACGCTCGCCTTGGACGACACGGAGTCGTCCGGATCGGCGCGAGCGCGCGCTCACTTTCTAGGACGTGCGAGCGTGTCGGCCTACCAGGTGCACGAACCTCTGGGACCGACCTTAGGCCTTCGACCGCCGCAACGGCCCCGGGATGGGCGTTCGCGCCCCAGCTCCTAGGCCCATGCTCCACGGCGGGCACCGCCGAACTGGGATGACATGCGCCCGAGCTGCTCCGCTCCGCGCCCTACGGGCTCCGCTGCACAGCTCGGGCCCCACCGTCCTTGAGGTTCAGACCAAGCAGCGAAATCGCCACCCGCCGCCTCCTCTGTCGTCTCTCGACTACGGACCTCGGCACACCCACCTCACCGCACTCTCGTCAATCACGGGATAATCCCTCGAAGGCGAGGAACCTGGCCGGGGAGCGGTCCGCGTGGATAAACGCCGTGGCGGCTGAAACCTGCAGGCGGGCGAAGTCGGGCATGCCGTCATCCGCGAAGCAGACGAGCTCGCCGTCGAGCAGGACCCGCTGGCGGCCGAGCGCCGCGCCCACGGCAGCGAGCACGCGGTCGCGGCCCCGGTGGCTGAGATGGTCCGGCGTTCCCGGCTCAGCTCGCTCACCTTCAAGCGCCGCTTCAGGGCGGCGACCGGCGAGACGACGATCTCCTACGTTCAGCGGATCAGGGTGGAACGGGCGAAGCGCGCCCTCGAGACTGGCAGCGCGCCGATCGAGGAGATCAGCTGGGCGGTGGGCTCCGAGGACGCGGCCTCGTTCCGCCGGCTGTTCAGCGCGTCACCGGCCTCACGTCGAGAGAGCGCGGATCGCGGCGAAAGACCGCGACCGCATCGCTGCGTCCGAGCACACGGGCGGGAGCGGTCGAGCTAACGTCCGGCATGGCTGGTCCTCCTTCGTATGCGGCACTGGCCGCAGCGGTCAGTGACAGCCGCGACGCTAACCCGCGAACAGATACGAACGCCGAGGGCCAGCCGGCCTCCGCGTCCATACTGACTAGCCGCCTGCTCAGAAGCGCCGCGTGCGCCCCATCGGGCGACGGTATCGGCTCTTCGCCAGCGAAGAACGCGGCAGCCCGAGTCAAGCGCGCTCGAGCAGGATCAAGCGCGACTGCCGATGACCGTCAGCCGGGCAGAGTGGCCGCCGTTAGCGGGATGTCGAGGTCGATAAAGCCCTCGTCGGGACGGCCGAACCCCTCCACCTCGCTGCGCTCCAAGAGATATGGCGCGAGATAGCGACCGGCGATCTTCGCGGGCGGCCACCAGAGCGGGTACCAGGCGCCGGGAACGTGCGGGTCGGC
>DATAFH010000095.1:0-9469 GCA_036257565.1 Solirubrobacteraceae bacterium
CCGCGCGCACGGTCTCGCCGTCGCGGGCGGCGGCCAGCTCGGCGACGGCGCGCTCGAGGCCATCGGCCTCGGCGAGCGGGCGCAGCAGGCTGCGCGACGCGTCGCGGCGGCGCTCGGCCGCGGCGAGCCCGACCGCCGAGAGCACGCCGCTGGCGGGCAGGCACAGCACCCGCCGGGCGCCGAGCTGGGTGGCGAGCTCGCAGGCGTGCAGCGGCCCGGCGCCGCCGAACGCGATCAGGGACGCGGCGGCCGGGTCGTGGCCGCGCTCGACCGACACGACGCGGAGCGCCTGCACCATCGCGTTGACCGCGACGGCGACGACCCCCTGGGCCGCCTCCTCCGCGCTTCCGATGCCGAGCGACTCGAGGGCAGCCCGCGCCGCGTCGCGGTCGAGGCGAAGGCCGGCGGCGATCGGCGACTCGACCGGCAACCGCCCGAGCACGAGGTTCGCGTCGGTCACAGTCGGCTCGCTGCCGCCCCGGCCGTAGCAGGCGGGCCCGGGGTCGGCGCCCGCACTCTGGGGGCCGACGCGCAGCGCGCCGCCCGGATCCACCCAGGCGATCGATCCGCCCCCGGCGCTCACGGTGTGGATGTCGACCATCGGCAGGCGCACCGGAAACCCGGCGACCTGCCGCTGCACGGTCAGGTCGGACTCGCCACCGCCCTCGGCGAGGAAGAACGTGTCGCAGCTCGTGCCGCCCATGTCGAAGCCGAGGGCGGGCGGCTCGCCGACGATGCGGGCCGCGACGGCGCCACCGGCCGGCCCGGAGAGCAGCATCGCGGCTGGGTGGCGGGCCGCCTGCTCGAGCGTGGCCACCCCGCCCGAGGAGAGCATCACGTGCGGCTCGGGAAGGCCGGCCTGCTCCGCCGCCGCCTTCAGCCGCCCGAGGTAGCGGCCGGTGGGCGGGCCGAGCGCGGCGTCGATGGTCGCGGTCGTCGCGCGCTCGAACTCGCGCACCTCGGCCGCCACCTCGTGCGAGGCCGCGACGAACGCGCCGGGCAGTGCGTCGCGCAGCAGCTCGGCCACGCGTGCCTCGTGCGCGGGGTCGCGGAACGCGAACAGCAGGCAGACGGCGACCGCCTCGACGCGGGCGCGCTTCAGCCGGCGGACGGCGCGCTCCACGCTCGCCTCGTCGAGCGGCCGGATGACGTCATGCGGGCCCATGCGCTCGTCGACCTCGACGCACAGCTCGCGCTCGACCACCGGCGGCGTCGGCGCCTCGTGCAGCCGGTAGAGGCTCGGGCGGGCCTGGCGGCCAAGGAAGAGCAGGTCGCGGAAGCCCTTGGTCGTCACGAGCGCGGTGCGCGCCAGGCGGCGCTCGAGCAGCGCGTTGGTGGCGACCGTCGAGCCGTGGACGAAGTGCGTGACGTCGCCGGGCGCGACGCCGGCGCGCTCGAGCACCTCGCCCGCCGCGGCCACGACGCCCTCCTCCTGGCTGCGGGTGCTCAGGACCTTGGCCGTCACCATCCCCTCGGGCCCGACAAGGACCGCGTCGGTGAACGTGCCGCCGACATCGACGCCGAGAGCGTTCATGCGAGGACCGCCCTGGCCGCCTCGTCGCCGAGGCGCACGGCGTAGTTCGTGCCCCGGTCCTCGGGATAGACCTGCGTCGTGTTGGCGAGCACGAGGCCCGGGATCGGCGTCTGGAGCGGCGGGATCCGCTCGTGGTAGCCGACGGTGACGATCGGCTGCGCGGCCGGCTCGCGGTGCAGCCAGGCGTTGCGGACCCAGGAGCGGTCGAAGCCCGGGTTGACGCGCCTGAGGCCGGGCAGGTAGCGGTCGAGCAGGGCGTCGGCGTCGAGCGCGAGCAGCTCGTGGCCGTGCTCGAGGTAGTTGGCGACGTAGAGGAAGCGGCGGCCGTCGTAGCGCTCCGGCTCCACGAAGTTCGTGTGCTCGACGAGGCCCACGAACGGCAGCTCGCGATCGGCCACGTTGGTCCAGTAGTAGCGGCTGAACGGGCGGTCGAGCTCGAGCAGCAGGCAGAGGGCGGCGAAGTACTCGATCGCCGGCTCGGGCAGGTCGACGAGCTGGGCGAAGACGTCGTTCGGCACGGTGGCGAGCACGCGGTCGTACCCCTCGGACCCGGCCGGTTCGAAGTCGCGCGGGTCGTGCCCGGAGCGGAACGAGCCGGGCGCACCGAACGTCACCTCCAGGTCAGGGGAGATCCGGACCGCCGGCCGGTCGATCAACACTCGCCCGCCGCGGGCCTCGATCCGGTCGCGCAGCGCCTCGAACATCGGCTCCCACGAGCCGGTCGGGTAGCCGAGCCTCTCCTCGCGCGCATCCTCGCCGCGTCGCAGCCGTAGCTTGCTCCACAGCCACACCATGGCGATCTCGTCCGCGCGCTCTCCGAACTTGCCGCGCAGCATCGGGCCCCAGACCTCACGCCAGGCGGCGCGGCCCATCCAGCGCTCGATCCAGGCGCGGGCCGTCACGCGCTCGAACGGCGCGCGGTCGTTCGCCAGCCGCTGGAGCGCGACGACGGCAGCGCCCATGCGGATGCGGGAGGCGGGCGGCAGCGGGCCGAAGCGGAGGAGGTCGAGCGGTGACGTGAACGGCCACTGGCGCCCGTGCGCGAACATCGCCACACTCGACCGCCGCCATTCGATCTGGAGGCGCAGCTCGTCGTACAGCGCGGCGATGTGGCGGTCGCTGGTGAACAGATGGTGGTAGTAGCGCTCGAGCCGGTGTCCGCCGCCCACGTCGAGCGTCGCGGCCTGGCCGCCGAGGCCGGGCCAGCGCTCGTAGACATCGACCGCGTGGCCTTGCGCGGTGAGCCGGTGCGCGGCCACGAGCCCGGCCATACCCGCGCCGATGACCGCGATCCTCACTTCTCGAGGTTGGTCTTGTCGCGCACGACGTACAGCGGCCGGTGCTTGACCTCGTCGTAGATCCGCCCCACGTACTCGCCGATGATGCCGACACAGATCAGCTGAATGCCGCCGAGGAGCAGGATGATCACGATCGCCGACGGCACGCCACGGTCGTAGATGTTGGTGTAGCGGGCGACGACCGTGAGGGGTATCGCGAGGAAGGCCAGCGCCGAGAACGCGAAGCCCAGCAGCGTGGCGAACTGCAGCGGGCGGTGCGAGAAGCTCGTGATCGCGTCGAACGAGAAGCGGATCATGCGGCCGAGCGAGAACTTCGTGCGGCCGGCGCTGCGGGCCTCGCGCTCGAACGTCACCGCGGTCTGCGTGTAGCCGACCCAGACGCTCATCCCGCGCAGGAAGCGGTTGCGCTCGGGCATCGCGAGCAGGGCATCGAGCGGCTTGCGGTCCATCAGTCGGAAGTCGCCCGACTCCCGCGGGAGATCGATGTCGGCCAGGCTGCGGAACAGCCGGTAGAACCAGCTCGCGGTCGTGCGCTTGAAGGCGGTCTCCCCCCGGCGCTCGCTGCGCACCGCGTACACGACGTCGGCACCCTCGCGCCAGCGGTCGAGCATCTCCGGGATGACCTCCGGCGGGTCCTGGAGGTCGCCGTCGAGCATGACCACGACGTCGCCGCGCGCGTGTTCGAGCGCCGCGGTCAGCGCGGCCTGGTGGCCGAAGCTGCGCGAGAGCGTGACGACCTTCACGCGGGGGTCGGCGGCGGCGAGGTCGGCGAGCCTGGCCGCGGTCGCGTCGCGGCTGCCGTCGTCGACGATCACCAGCTCGAACGGCAGGTCGCCGAGGGCGGCCGTCACGCGGGCGTGGAAGGTCTCGATCGTCCCTTCCTCGTCGTGCATCGGCGCGGCGACGGACAGCAGTGTCGGCTCGCGGGCCATACCGCTATGTTCCCGAACATGGTGGACGAGCGCGCCTTGGAGACGGACCTGCATGAGGTCGGGGCACGACTGGCCCGAGCCATGCCGGTCACCCGCAACCCGCTGAAGGCGTTCGACAACAAGGCGATGGATCTGGCCGCGCAGGACGCCGAGTTGAAGGCCGCGCTGTTCCGGTTCGTCGATGTCGTCCCCGCGTGCCGGTCGCTCGACGACCTGGCGCGGCACCTCACCGGGTTCCTCGGCGAGGTGGACAAGGCCCGCCCGCCCGCGCCGATCGCCGTCGCGATGCGGATGGGCAACACCAAGGCGGGCCGCACCGCCTTGGGTGCCGCCTCGGCGGCGGGGGTGCGGCACATGGCGCACCGGTTCATCGTCGGCGAGGACCCGCGGGCGGCGCTCGGGGTCCTCCGCGAGCTCTGGAAGGACGGCGTGGCCTCCTCCGTGGATCTGCTCGGCGAGGCGACGGTCACGTTGGCGGAGGCGCAGCGCTACGCCGACCGATGCACGGACGCCCTCGAGACTCTGGCCGAGGCCACGCGCCGGTGGCCGGAGCGGCCGCAGCTCGAGCGCGACTCCGCGGGCGAGCTGCCGCGCGCGAACCTGTCGGTGAAGGTGTCGGCCTTGACGCCGCTGCTGCGGCCGGACGCGCCCGAGCGGGGCAAGCGCGACGCCGCCGACCGGCTGCGGCCGCTGCTGCGGCGCGCGCGCGACCTGGGCGCGCACCTGCACATCGACATGGAGTCGATGGACTCGCGTGACGCCGTCCTGGAACTCGTCCTGGAGTTGCTCTCCGAAGACGAGTTTCGGGAGGGACCCTCGGCGGGGCTCGTCGTGCAGGCCTACCTGCGCGACTCGCCGGCGACGCTCGACACGATCGTCGAGTGGCTCGGCCGGGTCGAGCGCGTCCATCCCTTGACCGTGCGGCTCGTGAAGGGCGCGTACTGGGATCACGAGATCGTCCAGGCGCGGCAGCACGGCTGGGACAGCCCGGTGTTCGGCGTCAAGGCCGACTGCGACCTCAACTTCGAGCTGCTGACGCGCCGGCTGCTCGACGCCCGGCCCGCGGTCCGGGTCGCCATCGCCTCGCACAACCTCCGCTCGGTGAGCCACGCGATCGCCTACAGCCGGCTCTCGGGCGGGTCGGACACCGATCTCGAGATGCAGGTATTGCGGGGCCTCGGCGACCCGCTCCAGACGGCGATCGCGCGGCAGGGTCTGCGGGTGCGCGCCTACTGCCCGGTCGGCGATCTCGTGGCCGGGATGGCCTACCTCGTGCGGCGGCTGCTCGAGAACACGTCCAACGAGTCCTTCCTCGCCGAGCAGGCGAAGGGCGTGGCTCTGGACAAGCTGTTGGCGCGGCCTGTCGGCTCCTCGGCGGCCGTGTAGCCTCGGTCAGATGCCGACGTAGGCCGCGAGGTGCTCGCCGGTGAGGGATGGGGTTCCCGCCCGCCCGGCGACGAGGTCGCCCGGTGTGCCCTCGAAGACGATCCGGCCGCCGTCGTGGCCGGCGCCGGGGCCGAGGTCGATGATCCAGTCGGCGTGCGCCATGACCCCTTGGTGGTGCTCGATGACGATGACCGACTTGCCGGAGTCGACGAGCCGGTCGAGCAGGCCGAGCAGCTGCTCGACGTCGGCGAGGTGCAGGCCGGTGGTCGGCTCGTCGAGGACGTAGACGCCGTCCTTCTCGGCCATGTGGGTGGCCAGCCTGAGCCGCTGCCGCTCGCCGCCGGACAGGGTCGTGAGCGGCTGGCCGAGGCTGAGGTAGCCGAGCCCCACGTCGGCGAGCCGCTCGAGGATCTTATGCGCGGCCGGCGTGCGCGCCTCGCCGTCGCCGAAGAACTCCTCGGCCTCGGTCACCGACATCGCGAGCACCTCGCTGATGTCCCGGCCCCCGAGGTGGTATTCGAGCACCGCCGCCTGGAACCGCTTCCCCTCGCATTCCTCACAGGTGGTGGCGACGCCGGCCATCATCGCCAGGTCGGTGTAGATGACGCCGGTGCCGTTGCAGTTGGGACAGGCGCCGTCGGAGTTGGCGCTGAACAGCCCCGGCTTCACGCCGTTGGCCTTTGCGAACGCCTTGCGGATCGGGTCGAGCAGCCCGCTGTACGTCGCCGGGTTGCTCCGCCGCGAGCCGCGGATCGCGCCCTGGTCGACCGACACCACACCGTCGCCGGCGGGGATCGAACCGTGCAGGAGCGAGCTCTTGCCGGAGCCGGCGACGCCGGTGACGACGCAGAGCACCCCGAGGGGGATGTCGACGTCGACGTCCTGCAGGTTGTGCGTGTTGGCGCCCCGGATCTCCAGCGTGCCGACCGGCGTCCGCACCGTCTCCTTGAGGGTGGCCCGATCGTCGAGATGGCGGCCGGTGGTGGTGCCGCTGGCCCGTAGCCCCTCGACGGTGCCCTCGAAGGAGATGGTGCCGCCTGCCCTACCGGCGCCGGGGCCGAGGTCGACTACGTGGTCGGCGATCGCGATCGTTTCCGGCTCGTGCTCAACGACGAGCACCGTGTTGCCCTTGTCGCGCAGCCGCAGCAGCAGGTCGTTCATCCGCTGGACGTCGTGCGGGTGCAGGCCGATGGTGGGCTCGTCGAACACGTAGGTGACGTCGGTGAGCGAGGAGCCGAGGTGGCGGATCATCTTGGTGCGCTGCGCCTCGCCGCCCGACAGCGTGCCCGACGGCCGGTCGAGCGAGAGGTACCCCAGCCCGATCTCCGCGAATGAGTCGAGGAGGTGTTGGAGCCCGGCGAGCAGCGGGGTGACCGACGGCTCGTCGAGGCCCCGGACCCAGTCGGCCAGGTCGCTGATCTGCATCGCGCAGACGTCCGCGATGTTCTTCCCGTCGATCTTCGACGACCGGGCCTCCTCGCTGAGCCGAGTGCCGTCGCAGTCGGGGCAGGTGGTGAACGTCACCGCCCGCTCCACGAAGGCGCGGATGTGCGGCTGCAGCGCGTCGACGTCCTTGGACAGGAACGATTTCTGGATCTGCGGGATCAGCCCCGCATACGTCAGGTTGATCCCGTCGACCTTGATCTTGGTCGGCTCCCTGTGGAGCAGGTCGTGTCGTTCCCGCTTGTTGTACTTGCGGATCGGCTTGTCCGGGTCGAAGAAGCCGCAGCCGCGGAAGATGCGGCCGTACCAGCCGTCCATGCTGTAGCCGGGGATCGTGAGCGCGCCCTCGTTGAGCGACTTCCTGTCGTCGTAGAACGCAGACAGGTCGAAGTCGGTGACCGAGCCCATGCCCTCGCAGCGCGGGCACATGCCGCCGAGACGAGTGAAGGTCGCCTTTTCGGTCTTCGTCTTGCCGCCGCGCTCGATGGTGATCCCACCGCTGGCCCTCACCGAGGGGACGTTGAACGCGAACGCGTTCGGCGCGCCGATGTGCGGCTGCCCGAGCCGGCTGAAGAGGATCCTCAGCATCGCGTTGGCGTCGGTGGCGGTGCCGACCGTGGAGCGGGGGTTGGCCCCCATCCGCTCCTGGTCGACGAGGATCGCCGTGGTCAGGCCGTCGAGCACGTCGACCTCGGGCCGGGCCAGCGTCGGCATGAAGCCCTGCACGAAGGCGCTGTAAGTCTCGTTGATCAGCCGCTGCGACTCAGCGGCGATGGTGCCGAACACCAGCGAGCTCTTGCCCGAGCCGGAGACGCCGGTGAACACCGTCAGCCGGCGCTTCGGGATCTCGACGCTGACGTCCTTGAGGTTGTTCACGCGCGCGCCGTGCACGCGGATCATTTCGTGGCTGTCGGCAACGTGCAGCGACGGCGACTGCGTGTCCGTCCTCGTGGCCGTGTTCATCGTGTCTCCATGCCGGTGCGGCCCAGCCTCAGCCGAACCGGACTCAGCGCCGCTCCTCGATGCGGACCAGGTTGCCTGCAGGATCGCGGACGGCGCCGTCGCGAACCCCCCACGGCTGCTCGGCCGGCTCCTGCACGATCTCGGCGCCTGAGGCGCGCACCTTCTCGAAGGTGGTGTCGAGGTCGTCGGAGTGGAAGTGGACGCCGTTCAGGGCACCCTTGGCGAGCAGGGCGGCGAGCGCGTCGCCGTCGGTCGGGCCGCCGTTCACGTAGTTCGTGAGGACGATCTCCACGCCGGGCTGGGAGGCGGGGGCGACGGTGATCCAGCGGAAGTCTTC
The DNA here is from genome assembly GCA_036257565.1 of Solirubrobacteraceae bacterium. Lineage (GTDB taxonomy): Bacteria > Actinomycetota > Thermoleophilia > Solirubrobacterales > Solirubrobacteraceae > DASSUW01. The sequence continues at coordinate 7,894 of DATAFH010000095.1, forward strand.
GCGGGCGACGTCGTTGCGCAGTTCGAGGCCGAGTGCGTCGCGATAGAAGGTCAGTGCCAGGTCGGGGTCATGGACTTGGACGAAGCAACGGGCAAGAGTGAGATCCATGCCTGCAAGGCTAGGGAGCCGGGGCCCAGTGCGCTTCTCCGATCCTGCTCGGCTTGCGGCTCGGGCGGGTGACGTCCTTGGCGACGCAGCCCGGCACGCTCGCGAGCGCGCGGTGGTCACGGGCCCGGTAGGCCGTCGGCGTCTCACCCACCAGCTCGGTGAAGCGTGCGCTGAACGAGCCGAGCGACGTACACCCGACCGCCAGGCAGACCTCGGTGACCGACAGGTCCCCGCGGCGCAGCAATGCCTTTGCCCGCTCGATTCGCCGCGTCATCAGGTAGGCGTAGGGCGTCTCCCCGTACGTCGCGAGGAACTGCCGCGAGAAGTGTGCGGTCGACATCAACGCCGCGCGGGCGAGCGCGGCGACGTCGAGCGGGCGCGCGTATTCGCGGTCCATCAGATCGCGGGCGCGGCGCAGATGCGCGAGGTTGGCGAGCTCCTCCGGCGTCACGACGTCAGTCTAGGTGCGTGCCCGGCACCGCGCGCTCCCTCGGTGCGCCGTTGCGGTCCGCCGACCCCCTGCACCGCTCGGAGATATCGTCAAGCGCCGTGAAGGTCTTCGCCAACGAACCGATTCTGGAGCTCCGCCGCGCGACCGTGAGAAGTGGGCTGGCCGCCGCGCTGAAACAGCACGACACTCGCGGGACGATCCGGGTGCCGGTCTGGATCGGCGACGACGTGCGTCACGGCGCCGACATCGTCTCGACCGACCCCGGGCGGCCGGACCGGGTAGTGGCTGAGGCGGCGGCGGCAACGCAAGACGAGGTCGACACCGCCCTCGCCACTGCCCGCCGCTGGCACGCTCCCGCCGAAGAGCGCGCGGAGGTCCTCCTCAAGGCCGCGCAATGGTTCCGCGACCGGCGGCTCGAGATCGCTGCCCTCGAGGTCCGCGAGTGCGCGAAGCCGTGGCCGGAGGCGGACGGGGACGTGTGCGAGGCGATCGACTTCCTCGAGTACTACGCCCGCGGGGCGCTCGACCTCGCGCAAGGTGCGCCGCTGCTCCAGCCGCCTGGCGAGCGCAACGAGCTGCGCTGGGACGCGCGCGGTGTCGTGGCGGTGATCTCGCCCTGGAATTTCCCCGTCGCCATCGCCTGCGGGATGACGGCAGCGGGCCTGGCCACCGGCAACGCGGTCGTGCTCAAGCCGGCCGAGCAGTCTCCCGGCTGCGCGCTCATGCTCGCCAGAGCGCTCCGGGAAACCGGCGTGCCGCCCACCGCGTTCGCCCTGCTGCCCGGGGAGGGCGACGTCGGCGCCGCGCTCGTCAAGGACCCGCGCGTGCACACGATCGCGTTCACGGGCTCGAACAAGGTCGGGCTCGAGATCGTCCGCACCGCGGCCGAGGTCCCGCCCGGCCAGAAGCACCTCAAGCGGGTGATCGCCGAGATGGGCGGCAAGAACTGCGTGATCGTCGACTCCGACGCCGACCTCGACGAGGTCGTCCCCGCGCTCGTCAAGTCGGCCTTCGTCT
>DATAFH010000096.1:0-39438 GCA_036257565.1 Solirubrobacteraceae bacterium
AGAGACGCCGCGGCTCCGCCCGATATTCACCGCGGCGGCGGTACAGTGATGGGGCGCCGCGTGGGAACCGCGGCCGGGTCTCATGGGATACGCGCTCCAACTGCTGGTCGACCTCGATCACGACGCCATGCGGGCGACGGCGGAGCTGCGCTGGAACCCCGCGACCGCGGTGCTCGTGCTGGTCTCCGCGTGGTGGGTGAAGGGGCCGCTGCTCGTGGCCGCCGGCTGGTGCGCCGACCTGCGCAACCGGCGCGTGTTCCCACTCGTGGCGCTCGCGGCGACGGTCAGCTTCATGCTCGCCTCGTGGCTCAACGCGGGGATCAAGGCGGCGGTCGACCGGAGCCGGCCGCCGAGCGAGATGGGCCTCCATGCCGTCGGCGCCGTGCCGGGCTCGCCGTCGTTCCCGTCCGGGCACGCGATGAGCGCGTTCGCGGTCGCCACGGCGATCGCGGTGCTTGCCCCGCGGCTACGCTGGCCCGTGCTGGCCCTGGCCGCGCTGATCGGCTTCTCGCGCGTCTATCTGGGCGTTCACTTCTGGATCGACGTGCTGGCCGGCGCGGCGCTCGGGATCGCAATCGGCGGGCTGATCGCGATCGCGTTCCGCAGGCTCGCGGCACGGGCCGGGAGCAGCCGCGTGGCCCGGATCACCGCCACCGAGAACAGCCCCACCTGCCAGCCGACGATCGTGCCCACGATCACGTCGAGCGGGAAGTGAGCGCCGAACGTGATGCGGGTCACGGCGATCGAAGCCAGGTAGGCGAAGGCCGGCACCCGCAGCAGCGGCGCCATCGTGGCCGCGGCGACGACGAGCGCTGTCGTGACGATCAGATGCCCTGACGGGAACGACGGGATGTGGCTCCAGTGGCGCCCGTGGCTGCGCATGACCTCGGCGCCGGTCGCCTCCTCGGGACGCGGCCGGTCGACCGCGAGCTGGATGACCTCGAGCACGAGGTCGGCGAACACGCCGGCGAACGCCATCGCCAGCAGCGCGCCCAGCGCGTAGCGCGGGCGGCGCGTGCTGAGCAGCACGACGACCACGGCCGCCCCCGCGAGGATCAGGTAGTTGCGGCTGTGCGGGTCGAGCGCCTGGTAGAGCCACTCCGGCCCGTCGCCGAGCCCGTTGATGGCCAGGAAGAGCGCCTCGTCCGCGCCCTGGAGCAGCGGGAGCAACGCGGCGACGGTCCAGGCGAGCACCATGCCGAGCCCGATCCGCGGCGCCCACTCGCGCAGCACGCCGCGCAGCGTCTCGGCACGGGCGGCCGGCACGCGAGCGGGGGCGAGCACCGCGCGCGTCACGCGCAGCGTGTCGACGACCGGGCGGAACGAGCTGTCCTCGCCATCGTAGATCGCCGGCATCGGCACCCAGCCGACGTCACGGCCGCTGCGCAGGAGCGCCTTCAGGTGCCGCGTCTCGGCCTCGTAGCGGCCGGGTGAGGGCGGTACATCGCGCAGCGCCTCGGCGCGGAAGAGCCGCATCCCGTTCTGGCTGTCGCGCATCCGCCGGCCGACGGCGAGGCTGAGCACCGCGCTCGAGACGGCGTTGCCGATCCGGCGCACCGCCGGCATGTCGCGGTCCCGCGGGCGGTCGCCGATGACGACGTCGGCGTTCGCCGCCCCAGCGACGAAGTCGGGGATCAGCCCGGGCGGGTGCTGGCCGTCGGCATCGAGCACCATCACGGCGTCGGGATCACGCTCGAGCGCGGCCTGCACGCCGATCGCCACCGCGGTTCCCTTGCCCTGGTTCGCGCCGAGCCGCACGATCCGCACCCGCGGGTCGTTCGCTGCGCCGTCGAGGAGGGCCGCGATCGGCGGCGGCGCGCCGTCGTCGACGAGCACCACGTCGTCCACGTGCCGCAGCGTCTCGGCGGTCACGGCAGCGACCCGGTCGGACCGGTAGACCGGGATCACCGCGGCGAGCCGGCGCACCGGCGGACGCGCGGCGGGCACGGCGACTGTCTCGCGGCGCCGCTCTGCGCGCGCGAGCGGCACGAGCCCGGCAAGGCCGAGGGCGCCCATCGCGAGCAGCGCGCGGTAGGACCCGGTGGTCGCGATCAGCAGCCCGGCGGCCGGCAGCGCGGCGGTGGAGGCGATCGCGCGCGCCGAGAAGAACACCCCGGCGTAGCGGCCCGCCTGACCACTGGGGACGAAGCGCGAGAAGTACGGGAACCCGACGGCGCTCACCAGGCCCGCGCCGAGGGCGGCGGCCGTGAACGGGACGGCCGCCTGCGCGACGCTGGAGGCGCCCGTCGCGGTCAGCAGGCCGCCGCCGAGGAGCGCCACGCCGGCGAGAAGCGTGGCGCGCAGGCGGGTGGCAGGCATGCGCGCGCCGGCGAGCATGCCGAGCCCGGTGACGAGCCCGAAGCCGGCGAGCAGGATCCCGGCGGCAGACGCCTCGAGCTCGAGCACCTCCTCGGCGTAGAGGACCATGAACGGCATCAGCGCGGCGTAGGAGGCGACCCACAGCACCTGGGCGACGAGCACGTGCCGCGCGCCGTCGCGCCGCAGCACCTCGGTCAGGAGCCGCCACGGGGAGCTGTCGGTGGCCTCGGCGGCAGCGGCGTGGGGCGCGGGTGCGCTGCGGTACCACGCCAGCGTCGGGAGGGCGAGCAGCGGCATCGCGATCGCCCACATCGCGAACAGGGCGGCCGGCGAGCCGTCGATCAGCGCGCCGCCGACCACGGTGCCGACCAGCGCGCCGACGAGCATCGCGCCCTCCTGCGCACCGGTGGCGGCGGCCCGGCGGTCCTCCGCGAAGCGCTCGGCCACGAGCGCGCGGTGCACGGTGCTGGCCGCGTTGAGCCCGATGTAGACGGTGGCGGCGGCGAGGGCGAGGACGAGGTAGGAGCTGGCGGTCCCGAGCGCGACGGCCAGGAGGCCGCCGGCGGTGACGATCGAGCCGCCGAGGATGAACGGTGCCCGGCTGCCGCGGCGGTCGCTCCACAGCCCAGTGGCCAGCGGCACCACGAAGCCGGCCGCGGCATTGACGAGCATCACGGCCCCGATCAGGCCGGGGCGGTCGGCGATGCGCTCGAGCAGGACGGGGACGTAGGCGGTCGTGACGGCGCGCGCGGCGCCGAGGGCAACGGCCACGGCCGCGAACGTCCACAGCGCGGCGGCGGCCGCGCGCGGCGCGGCCTGCCGGACCGGGACGGCGATCGCGCTCATGCGCGCACCTCCGGGGCGACGAGGCGAAGCCGGCCGGCGGCCACGGTGACGACCGCGGTGGTGACGCCCAGCGGCTGCGCGTCGGCGACGAGCGGCACGGGCCGCTCGAGATGCACACGCACGGCCCGGCCCCAGGTCACGCCCGCCCGCCCGAGATGACGACCGTCGCGAGCGGCAGCCAGCATGCGAACCACGTCGCGCCGCGTCGCCGCCTCGAGCACGATCGCCTCGAGCCGGCCGTCGGACGGGTCGGCGACCGGATCGACGTGGAAGCCGAAGCCGAAGTACGGCAGGTTGGACAAGAATACCTGCGCCGCCGGGCCGGCGAACAGCGGGGCGCCGTCGGCGCGCAGCGCGACCGGGTGCGGGCGGAACGCGCCGAGCTCGGCGACGAGGGCCCGCACGCCGGCCGCCAGGTCGGCGGAGTTCGTGCCGGCATAGCGATGCCGCGCGGCCGCGTGAAAGCCGGCGCTCACGCCCTCGACCGCGAACAGCGTGCGCTGCGGCGTCTCGACGCGCAGCAGGTCGACGTCGGCGGCGCGCCCGCGTACGGCGAGCTGCGCTGCGGCCGGCCACTCGACAGCGATGCCGAGCGCCCGCGCGATGTTGTTCGCGCGGCCGGCCGGCAGCAGCGCGGCGGGCGGGAGGCCGGGGAGGTCGAGGTTGGCGTACGCGTGCACGGTCCCGTCGCCGCCGACGAGCACGACCCGGCGGTCGCCTGCCTCGCGGACCGCGGCCGCCAGCTCGGCCTCGCTCGCGGTCACCCGCGCGTGCACGTGCGCGCCCGCGGCGCGCAGCTCGGCGGTGGCGCGCTCGGCGACGCCGTCCGCCCCGCTCGCGTTGCCGTTCACGAGCAGCGCGACGTCCCGCCCGACGACGGTGAGCGGAGCCGGTCGCGGGGGGACCGCCGGGCGCGGCGCGGTGCTCGGTGCGGGGCGGGGGTCGAGGACGGTCTCCGGGCGCATGGTCGGTCGCTGGACCGTACGGGCGTGGGGGCGCGCCGCCCATAGGGGCGGTCCGCACGCGCTCGCCGGGATGGCACCCCTCACGCCGTTCGGCTAACCCCCGGGCGCACCCGCGTGGTTCACCCGCTGCGGGTGATGCCGTTTCACCCTAGGCGGCCGGACAATCGGGTGCAGCCGAGATTGGAGGCGTTCCATGGCAGCGTACGAGACCAGGCCAGATCCACCGCGGACCGACGACGTTTCGGGCTGGGCGCTCGGCGCGATCGCATTCGCAGCGTCGCTGCTGACGCTGATCGGGATCTTCCAGGCGATCGTGGGGCTCGTCGCCCTCTTCAACGACGAGTTCTACGTCGTCGCCCGCAACTACACGTTCGACCTCGACGTGACCGCGTGGGGCTGGATCCACCTGCTGCTGGGCATCGCGCTCTTCGTGACCGGTCTCGGCCTGTTCGCCCGCCAGACGTGGGCCGGGATCACCGCGATCATGCTCGCGATGCTGAGCGCGCTCAGCAACTTCTTCTTCATCCCCTACTACCCGATCTGGGCGCTGGTGCTGATCGGACTCGACATCTGGGTGATCTGGGCGCTGACCCGCCCGGGTGCGATAAGGACCTGAGCTACTCGAGCTCGCTGATCCCGAACGCGAGCCCGAACCCGGCGGTCGTGGCGAGCCCGACGTAGCGGCCGCCGTGGTCGAACGCCTCGGGCATCATCGTGTCCGCGAGCCCCGTCGAGCACCGTCCCGAGGACGATCGCGAGCGCCGTGCCGCTCGCCTGGCCGCCTCCCGAGCGCTTGCGGTCGGCGCCGCCCCTGCGGTCATGACGGAGTCGCCGACGAAGAACGTGAGGAGCGAGGAGCTGCCCGCGGCGCCCCAGAACAGCGCTTCGCCCACCGCGCGACCGTAGAGGTCACGGCGGCGCGCCGGCGGCTCACCCTCTGTGGGTGAAGCGGGCTCACCCGATGTTCGGTCATGGTTGCGCCATGGCCGGCACGGCACGCGACGCGACCTATGAGATCCGGGTCCGCGGCCGCGTCACCGGTGCGCTGCTCGAGAGCTTCGAGGGCATGTCGAGCGCGCTCGAGCCCGTCGACACCATCCTCCACGGCCCGGTCCGCGACCAGGCGGAGCTCCACGGCCTGCTCGACCGCATCCAGGCGCTCGGCCTCGAATTGCTCGAGGTCCGCCGCCTCCCGGGCTAGGGCGCGAGCAGCTCGAGCCGCCGGGCGCGGCGGACGGCCTCGCGCCGGTCCGGCACATCGAGCTTGCGGTAGATCGCCTTCAGGTGCGTCTTGACCGTGTTGACGGAGACGAACAGCTCGGACGCGATCTCCTGATTCGACATCATCGTGGGCAGGTAGCGCAGCACGGCCTGCTCGCGCGGGCTCAGCGGCTCGACCACGAACGGCACGTGCGGCCGGCTGCGGCCGTTCGTCCCGTCCAGCGCGTCGAGCAGCTCGCCAACCAGCGACCGGTGGGCGGTGCCGCGCCGGAGCTGCCGCGCGAGCAGCGGCCGCACGGAGCGGCCGAACCCCAGAACCGACGAGCGCAGCCCGCCGGGCTCGGCGAGGTCGAGCGCGCGTTCAAGCGAGGCGGCCGCGCCGTCGTGGTCGGCCACCGCGTCGAGCGCCAGCGCGTCGACGACCCAGCCCCGCACGCCGGTCGGGGTGGGCGCGCCGCCCAGCGGCGGGGCCCACGCCGCGAGCGTCTCGCGCGCGAGCTCCGGCTCCCCGGCGGCGAGCCGGAGCTGTGCGAGCGCGACCGCGCCGGCCCACGTCCGCGGACCGGCCTCGCCTGCCAGCCTGCGCGTCGCCCATTCCCGCTCGCCGAGCTCGGCGCGCAGCATCGCCTCGCCGACGACGAAGTGCTCGCGGACGCTGGGGATCAGCGGGAAGTCCCCGAGCTCGACGGCGCCGGCCTCGAGCGCGGCAAGCGCCGCCTCGGTCTCGCCGCCGCGCGACAGCAGCGCGGTGCGCAGCAGCGCCAGCCCCGCCCGCAGCGGTCGCTCCTGCGTGCCGGCCAGCGCCCGCTCCGCACGCTCGAGCGTCTGCGCCGCGTCGTCGGCACGGTCCCACAGGAACTCGGCGGCGGCGAGGGCGAGGAACGCCGCGCCGGCCGGCCAGGTCCGCGTCCAGCGGCGGCGCTCGGCGAGCGCGATCGCCTCGCGCGCGTGGCGGACCGAGCGCGGGAGGTCGAAGACCGTGCCGGCCAGCATCGCAAGGTGGGCGACGGCGATCAGCACGACCCAGTCGTGGCCCGCCTCCGCGGCGGCTCCGCGGGCGCGGTCGAGATGGTGCGAGGCCGCGTCCAGCTCGCCGGTCCAGAGCTCGGCGATGCCGAGGTTGACGAGCGCGAGCGCCCGCAGGTCGGCGTCGACCACCCCCGGCTCGAGCTCGCCGCGGCGCGCCAATTCGCGCCCGGTCCTCAGCGCGGTGTCGAGGTCGCCGCGTAGGCGCGCGACGTACAGCGCCAGCGCGCTGAACGAGACCATGAAACGCGGCCGCCGCTCGGGCGGCACGTGCTGGACGCCCGCCTCCGCGCGGGCGAGCATGCGCTCCGCCTCGGCGTGGTCGCCGCGATCGAGCAACGCACCGGCGAACGCGAGCGCCACCTCGGGGTCGCGCGCGGTCCAGTCGCCCGGCAGCCGCTCGACCAGCGGCTGTAGCGTTTCGACTTCCCCGCGCAGCAGGAGGTCGAGCCAGCGCTCGCCCGCGATCCGCGCCGCCAGGTCCCAGGCCTCGCCCTCGACCGCGTGCACGAGCGCGCGGGCGTCGTCGCCGTGCTCGGCCAGCCACAGCGCGGCGCGCCGGTGCAGCTCCGGGACGAGCGCCGGCGACTCGCTGCGCAGCTCGGCCTGCAGCAGCTCGCGGAAGAGCGCGTGGTAGCGGTACCACTCCCCGCGCCGGTCGAGCGGCGCGAGCAGCGCCCCGCTCCGCGCCAGCTCGGCCAGGCGCCGGTGACCGTCGTCGGACCCGGTGAGGGCGTTGGCGAGCTCCCCGGTGGTCGCGCCGCCGATCGACGTGCGCAGGAGGAAGCGGCGCTCCTCGGCCGACACCCGCGACATGACCTCGGTGATGAGGTAGTCGCTGATCGCACGGTCGTCGCCCGCGAAGTCGTCGACGAAGGCGGCCGGGTCGGGGTGGTCGCGCAGCGAAAGCGCGGCGAGCCGCAGGGCGCCGGCCCAGCCCTCGGTGTGCTCCCACAGCCGGCGGACGTCGCCGTCGGCCATGCCCAGGCCGGCGGCGGCCAGCATCCGCGTCGTCTCCTCGAGCGTCAGCGCCAGGTCGGGCTCGCGCAGCTCCATGAGCTGGTCCTGGACGCGCAGCCGCCCGAGCCGCAGCGGCGGGTCGGCGCGCGTGGCGATCACGAGCCGCAGCGCCGGCGGCGGGTGCAGAAGCAGGAGGTCGAGATCCGCGATCACGGCGTCGCCGACCTCGTGGAAGTCGTCGAGGACGAGCACCAGCGGGTCGTCGCGCTCGGCCAGCGCCGCCGTCAGCGTGGACACCAGCGCTTCGACGCGCCCGTGCGGATGGGCGGCGAGCTCAGCGATCGCCCCGCCGGCACGGGCGCGTCGCAGCGCCTCGAGCACGGCGCGCCAGAACCGTCCCCGCTCGGCGTCGGCGGCATCCAGCGACAGCCAGGCCACCGGTCCCGGCGGCCGGCCGTGGGCGACCCAGCTCCCCAGCAGTGCTGTCTTCCCCGCGCCGGGGGGCGCGGCGAGCAGGGTCAATGGTCGTCGAAGCCCGGAATCCAGTGCGTCGATCAACCGCTTGCGCGGGATGATGCCGGCGTTCTCGGGCGGTAGCGCGAACTTGGTGGCCGGCAACGTGGTCGTGGCCTCGGACCTCTCTCACCGCTTGGTTGGAATGCAGAACCTACCGGAGCGTGTCCAGTCACCCGCAGCGGATGAGGCGAATTCACCCGGCCACTGGTGATCATCGACGCCCCGACAGAAGGACGGCCCATGAGCGATCTCGTAGCGATTGCCTATCCGGACCTCGCGACCGCCCAGCAGGTGGCCGCCAATGCCGCGCGTGCGCAGCAGGCCCACGAGCTCGAGCTCGACGACATGGTCATCATCGAGCGGCGGCCCGACGGGAAGGTCAAGCTCCACCAGCCGTCGCTGGCCGGCGCGGGTGCCGCGACGGGCGCCCTCTGGGGCGGCCTGATCGGCCTCATCTTCTTCATGCCCTTCCTCGGCATGGCGATCGGCGCCGCTACGGGCGCCGCCGCGGGAGCCGCGAGCGACTACGGCATCGACGACAACTTCATGAAGGAGCTCGGCGCCGAGCTGGACTCAGGCGGCGCCGCCGTTCTGTTCCTCGTACGCCAGATGACCGAGGACAAGGTGCTGCCGAACATCCAGATCGAGGGCCGGGTCCTGCGGACGTCGCTCGACGACGCCCAGGAGGAGCGCCTCTCCGAGGCGCTCGCCGCCGCGGGCAGCCGGTAGATCGCCCTTGCTCGAGCAGGCGACGCGCCTCGTCAGGTGGCTCGTCGACCCGCTCGTGCGGTTCAACTTCCTCGATCGCTCGCTCGCGCTCGGCTCGCAGGCGTTCGGCGGGCTGATCCCGCTGCTCATCCTGCTCGAGGCCGCGCAGCCCGGGACGCGCTCGGTGGCGAGCGACCTGATCGAGCGATTCGACCTCCAAGGCGATGCGGCGGACACCGTGAGGGAGGTATTCGCGACGCCGACCGACGAGCCGACCACGACCTCGCTGAGCGTGGTGCTCCTGATCGTCTCGGTCCTGTCGTTCACGCGGCGCCTGCAACGGCTCTACGAGGGAACCTGGGAGCTCGAGGAGCGCGGCGTGCGCGGTACCGGCTCCGGGCTCGCGTGGATCGCGTTCATCGCGCTCTACGGGAGCCTGCATCCGGTCCTCGACGAGGTCGTCGGCGGGCTCCCGGGCCTCGCGCTGTCTCTGGCGGGCGCCCTCCTGGTCGGCTTCCTAACCCCGTACGTGCTGCTCGGCCGGCGCCTGCCGTGGCGGCGGCTGATGCCGCAGGCCCTGCTGACCGCGGCAGGGCTCGAGGCGCTCGGCATCTGGAGCGCGATCTACATGCCTCGCGCGATCGAGTCGTCGGCCTCGGCGTACGGCGGGATCGGGGTCGCCCTGGCGATGCTCACATGGCTGTGGGGCCTCGGGATCGTCTTCGTGATCGCCGCCGTCTACGGGTCGCCGCAGATGCAGTGGAGGAGCATGTTCGGTTCACCCGGCGCGGGTGATGGAGCCCGCCGCCCGGCCGGTTAGCGTTCGCCACGCGATGGACCGCTCGCCGCAACGCGTCGAGATCGTCGTCCCGGTGCGCACGCTACTCGTGCTGCTCGCCGTCGGCCTGCTCGTCGTGCTCGCCGTGCTGTCGGTCGGCACCCTGCTCTCGATCCTCGTCGCCGCGGTGGTCGCGCTCGGCCTCGACCCGGTGGTCGCCGCGCTCGTGCGCCGCGGCTGGCGTCGCGGACCGGCGGCGCTGGCGGTGTTCGCCGGCCTGTTCGTCGCCGTGCTGGCGATCGTGCTCGTGACCGCCGGGCCGCTGTGGAGCGAGATCACCGAGTTCGTGAACGAGCTGCCGGCGTACTGGGACGAGCTGACCAACACCGCCGTCTTCCAGGACCTGGTGTCGACGGCCGGCGCCGACGACACGATCCGGAACGCGCTCAAGGAGCTCGCCGAAGGCCTGCCGGACGCCGCGAGCGCGCTGCTCGGCATCGCCGGCGGCGTGTTCGGCTCGTTTCTCTCGCTCGTCACGCTGACCTTCCTGGCGCTCTTCCTGCTCATGGAGCGCCCGGCGATCACCGACTGGCTGTTCGGGTTCACCAGCCCGGCCACCGACCGCCGGTGGCGGCCCGTGGTCGAGGAGTCGATCGGCGCGATCTCCTCCTCGCTCGTCGGCAACGTCGCGATCTCCGTCGTGGCGGCGACGGTTGCCGGCCTGTCAGCGTGGGCGCTCGGGCTGCCGTTCCCGATCGTGCTCGCGGTGATCGCCGGGTTCCTCGACCTCATCCCCCAGGTCGGCGCCACGATCGCGTCGATCATCCTCGTCGCCGTGGCGCTGACCGTGAGCACCGAGGCGGCGGTCATCATGCTCGTCATCCAGCTGATCTACCAGCAGGTCGAGAACTACTTCGTCTACCCGATCGTCTACCGGCAGGCGGTCGAGCTCTCCGCGTTCACGACCATCGTCGCCGTCCTCGTCGCCGGCTCGCTGCTCGGCGTCGTGGGCGCGATCCTCGCGGTGCCGTTCGCCGCGACGATCAAGATCGTGCTGCGCGAGGCTACGGCTCCCCGGCGCGCGAGGATGGCGGCGCTGCGCTCAGTGGACGAGCGCCTTGATACCGATCAGCAGCGCGCCGACGAGCCCGACGAGCAGCGCCCGGAGGAGCGAGGCGCCGACGCTCTCGCCGGCGAGCCGGGTGGCGAGGAACCCGTACGCGCCGATCAGGCCCAGCCCTGACCACTTGGCCAGCGTGAACGCCAGGTCGTCCTCGATCGCGCCGGCCGCGGCGAGGAGGAAGAAGACAGCGGGGAACGCGATGCCGAAGGCCACGGCGCCGATGTCGCGGAGCATGTGGCGCAGCTCCTCGCGCGCGACGCGCCGGCGCAGGCGGGTCTCGGTGCCGACGACGTCGCTGTAGAGCTCGGCCAGGGCGACGGCGACCGCCGTCGCGAGCAGCGACGCGAGCACGGCGCCGGCGCCCGGCGGATGGGCCTCGAGCGCGACCACGAGCGCCAAGCCGATGATCGAGCCGTAGATCACCCGCGAAACCTGCCGCGAGCCCAGGTGGGCCTCGATCACGGCGAGCATGCCGGGGGATCACACCACAAGCGTCACGGAGACATCGACCGCCGGCGCCTCCGCTCGGTCTGCAGCGCGAGGGTCTTCGCCGCCAGGGCCGTGAAGAACGACACGAGGATGCCGATCCCGGACAGCACGTAGACGACCGTGAAGATCTTCCCGGCGTGCGTCGTTGGCACCAGGTCGCCGAAGCCGACGGTCGCGAGGCTCATGGAGCTGAAGTAGAAGGCGTCGATCACGGTGAAGCCCTCGACCAGCGCGTAGAACACCGTCCCGATGACGAGCAGGGAGAAGACGAGGAGCAGCGGCCCGCGCTCCTCCGGATGGCGTGCCATCGCAACCAGTGCCCGCAGCGGCAGCCCCAGCCCGGAGATCAGGTGCGGCCGGTCGCCGCTGGAGCCGGAGGGCATGCCCCGGATGGTGGACCTTGCGGCGGACGCCTAGAGGTCGAGCGCCTCGCCCGGCTTCAGGAGCGCCACGCGGGTCGCGGGGGCCAGCTCGGCGACGTGCGCGGCGAAGGCGGGCCCGGGCTCGCGCAGCAGCGAATGGTCGCTTCGATACCCGATCGGGAGGTAGGTCGCCCAGTGGATCGGGAGCACCACCCGCGGCTGCAGGAGCGCGACCGCCCTCGCGGCCCCGAGTGGATCGAGGTGTCCCGGCCCGAGCGAGGTACCCCAACCCCAGATCGGCACGAGCGCGACGTCGAGCGGGCGCAGGTCGGCCATGCCCTCGAACAGGTCCGTGTCGCCGGCGAAGTAGACGCGCGGCCCGCGCTCCACGATGAAGCCGAGCGCGTCGACCGCCGGGTGCAGCGGGCTGCGGCGGCCGTCGTGCTCGGCCGGCACGGCGAACACCGTGCCGCCTTCGAGCAGCAGCTTCTCGCCCGCACGCAACTCGATCACCTTCCCCGGGCCCAGGCCGCGCACCACGCGCGCGGTCCCGGCCGGGGCGACCACGGGCACGTCGCGCGGCAGCCGCCGCAGCGACGGCCCGTCAGCGTGATCGCGGTGCAGGTGGGAGAGCAGCACGGCGTCGAGCCGCTCCGGCGGCTCCGGCGGGGGCACGTGCCGCCGCAGGTGGGCGATCCGCGACCGCAGCACGGGGTCGGTGAGCAGCCGCAGCGGCCCCAGCTCGATCAGCACGGTGGCATGGCCGAGCCAGGTGATACGGCCGCGCTGCATCGTCAAGACGACGATGCTCGCACCTGACCGGAGTCCGCGGCATCACCCGCCGCGGGTGAACTCGCGCGAGGAGCCGTCGAGCAGCACGCGCGCGATCTGCTCCGGCTCGTCCCAGGCCGGGACGTGCCCGCAGCCGCGCAGCCGCACGCTGCGCACCCCGAGCGGCACGTGGCGCGGCGGGGCCACGAGCCGGTCGTGCTCGCACCACGCGAGCGTAACCGGGACGGAGATCTCGCCCAGGCCACGGAAGCGCCCGGCGCGCATCGCGTCGTTGACCTCGCGGAAGCCAGCCGCCGTCGCGTAGGCGCGGACGAGGTGCGCGGCGCTCGCCGGCGGGATGCGGTCGGGCCGCGCGACCGTCCCGGCGAGCAACGCCCGTCGGCCGCGCTCGCTGCGCACGAGCGGAGGCACGATGGGCAGCAGCAGCCGTGCGGCGGTGCGGGCGACCCCGCGCTTGGGCATGAGTGGCTCCGGCCACAGGCCGGCCGGCGCGATCGCGGTCACCGAGCGCGCGGCGCCGGCGAGGCCCAGCTCGAGCGCGACCCAGCCGCCCAGCGAGTTGCCGGCGACGTGCGGGCGGTCGAGCCCGAGCTCGTCGCGCGCGAACGCCGCCACCGCGCGGGCGAGCGCCGGCGGGTCGGGAGTGCCGGCCTCGAGCGGGGGCGAGCCGCCGAAGCCCGGGAGGTCGATCGCGACGACGTCGCGCTCCGCGGCCAGGCGGTCCAGCACCGGGTCCCAGGCGCGGCGGTCGGCGCCCAGCGCGTGCAGGAGCACCAGCGGCGGCCCTGAGCCGCGGCGGTCGCACGCCAGCGGTGGCGCGCTCCGCCGGCCGGTCGCCACCACGCGGTCCGCGAGCTCGCGGGCGTCGGGCATCTAGGAGTCGACGGCGGCGGCGACCGCCGCGCTCAGGAGCGCCGAGCCGCCCGCGACGGCGGTGGTCGCCTTCGCGGCGCCCGCCGGCAGCCCTGACGCGCCGGCTGTGGCGGCGATGTCGCTGAGGTCGCCCGCGACGCTGGCGGCGAGCCACGGGCGCACCGGCGCGCCGGTCAGCGCCGCCGACAGCCCGCCGACGTGCAACAGGATCTCCCGCGCGGCAAGGCCCCGCAGCGCGACCTGCGTCGGGCCGGTGCTCGACGACGGGCCCAACCAGCGTTTCGTCAGCCGGACCGGCGCGGCGGCCAGGCCGAGCCCGTAGACGATTCGCAGCGCGAGGACGACGGCGGCGGCTGAGCGCGCGGAGGTGCGGTGGCGGCGGAGCATCTCCTCAGGTACGGCGCGCCGCCCGTAGCGGGATCAGCTCGCTTGCGGACGCGGCTGCCGGCCGGCGGACCTCGCCGCGCCAGCCCGGCTTCGCGAACACCGCCTGGACGCAGCCGATCCGCCGCTCGGCGAACCCGGCCTCGCAGTAGCACAGGTACAGCCGCCAGAGCCGCCGGAAGCACTCGTCGTAGCCGTGTCGCTGGAGCACGGCGGCCGAGCGCTCGACGTTCGCGCGCCAGTGCATCAGCGTCTCGGCGTAGTGCGGGGTGATGTCGTCGAGCGCGACCATCGTCAGATCGGTGCGGCGGGCGATCTCGCGGGCGATGACCTCGCGCGAGGGCAGGCAGCCGCTCGGGAAGATGAACGTGCGGATGAAGCTCTTGGAGGCACGCTCGACCGCATAGGCGCGGTCGTCCATCGTGATCGCCTGCAGCAGCATCGTGCCGTCCCGGTGCAGCAGCTCGGAGCAGCGGGCGAAGAAGGTGCCGAAGTCCTTCCACCCGACGGCTTCGATCATCTCGATCGACACGAGCTTGTCGTAACGGCCGCGCACGTCGCGGTAGTCCTCGAGCAGCACGGTCACGCGATCGCCGAGCCCGGCATCGCGGGCGCGCGCCACCGCGCGCGCGTGCTGGTCGCGGGAGAGCGTCGTGGTCGTGACGCGGCAGCCGCGGGTCATCGCGGCGTAGACGGCGAAGCCGCCCCAGCCCGTCCCGATCTCCACGACGTGGTCGTCGGGCCCGATGTCGAGGATCGCGCACACGCGCTCGAGCTTTGTCAGCGCCGCCTGCTCGAGACCGGTGCCCGGGCCGTCGAAGACCGCCGAGGAGTACATCATCGTCGGGTCGAGCATCGCGTCGAACAGCTCGTCCCCGAGGTCATAGTGCGCGGCGATGTCGATCCGGCTGCGCCGCGGCGTGTTGCGCACGAAGGCGCCGCGGGCGCGCTGCCACGGCTCGCGCACCACGGTCAGGCGGCGGCGCCACTCGTCGAGCCCGTGGACGTTCAGGGCGGCGACGCGGATCACGGCCGTGAGGTCCGGCGACTCCCACAGCCCGTCGCGGTAGGACTCCGCGAGCCCGCGACTTCCCCGCAGGAGCGCCGGCCAGGTCCGCGAGGACCGCACGAGGATCGTCGCGCGCGGCGTCCCGCTCCCGAAGATGAGGCGCTCCGGTCCGTCGACGATCGTCAACTCGCCGACGGAGATGCGCTCGAGGACGGCGCAGACGACGCTGCGGGCGGCGCGGTCGATCACGACGCCCTCGGATGCCGGTGGACGGGCACGCCCGCGAGCTTCAGGCCCGCCGCGTGCCAGTAGATGAGCGCGAGCGTCCGCAGTGAGGCCGCGGGCCAGCGGGCGCTCACGCGGGCCAGCGTGCGGCGCGTGAGCGGGCGGCGGTCGAGCGCCAGCGTGGCGTCGAATGCGCGACGGCCTGAGCGGTGGCTCTCGATGTGCACGGACAGCGCCTCTCCGGGCTCGGTCGCCCGCAGCTCGTAGCGGTGGTCCATGCCCATGAACGGCGAGACGTGCAGGGCCTTGGAGAACGAGCCGCGGAGGATCCCGTCCGGCGACTCGCGCCGCAGCACGTACGCGTGGCGCTCGCCCCACGGCGTGTTCGTGACCTCGGCCACCACCGCCTCGACCACCTCCGCGGCGGCATCGAGGCAGAAGTAGAAGGTCACAGGGTTGAAGCTGTGGCCGAGCGTCCGCGGCTGGGAGAGCACGCGCACGGGCCCGGTGAGCGCGGCGCCCGTCCGCTCGCGCACGAGCCGCCGGACCGCGGTGGCGGGCGGCACCGACGGATCGCCGAGCAGGTCACGCCGCCGCACGCGCACCCAGCCCGGGCGGCGGCGGACGAGGCGGCCGCCGAGCAGGCGCGGGAGCTCCTCGAGATCGAGGTAGAGGAACGCCAGCGGGTGCCGGAACTCCCGCGCGGCGGTCTCGAAGCGCCGGTGGCGCACGGTCCCGACGTAGATCGCGCTGGCGCTCACAGCGACCGTCCTCCGAGCGCCTCGGCGACGCGCACGCCGCTGGCGACGCCGTCCTCGTGGAACCCCCAACCCCAGTACGCCCCGCAGAAGTGCGTGCGGCGATGGCCGCCGATCTCCGCGTACCGGCGCTGAGCGGCCTGGCCGGCGGAGGTGTACACCGGGTGGGCATACGGGATCGTCGCGATCACCGCGTCGGGGTCGATCGCCTCGGTCCGGTTCAGCGTCAGGCAGAACTCGCGGTCGGCGGTCAGCGACTGCAGGCGGTTCATGTGGTAGGTGACCGTCGCCTTCCCGGCGGGCCGGTCGGTGAGGTGGTAGTTCCAGCTCGCCCATGCGCGCCGGCGCCGGGGGAGCAGCCCGCGGTCCGTGTGCAGCACAGCCTCGTTGGGCTGGTACGCGAACGCTCCGAGGATCTCGCGCTCGCGGTCGGTGGGGTCGGCGAGCATCGCCAGTGCCTGATCGGCGTGCGCGCCGATGATCACGTGGTCGAAGCGTTCCGGCTCGCCGCCGCGCAGCGTGATCGTCACGCCGTCGTCGCCGCGCGCGATCGCCTGCACGGGCGTTTCGAGCCGCAGGCGTTGGCGCCACGGAGCGACCAGGGCCTCGACGTAGCGGCGCGAGCCGCCGGCGATCGTGCGCCACCTTGGGCGGTCGCGCAGGCCGAGCATCCCGTGGTTGTCGAAGAAGGCGGCGAGGAAGCGCGCCGGGAACGTCGCCATCTGCGCCGGGTCGGCAGACCACACGGCGGCGGCCTGGGGCACGATCAGCCGGTCGACGAAGGCACGCGAGAACCGCTGCTGGGCGAGCCACTCGGCCAGGGAGGGATCCTCGTCGCCGTGGAGCAGCCGGCGGGCCTGGCGCTGGAACCGGACGACGTCGCGCACCATGGCACCGAACCACGGGGTCACGACGTGCCGGCGGTTCGCGAACAGCCCGTTCACGGATGCGCTGCTGTACTCGAAGTCGCCGTGCTCGTCGGCGACCGAGAAGCTCATGGTCGACGGCTGCCAGGCCACGCCGAGCGCGCCGAGCAGGCGCTCGAAGCGCGGGTAGTTGCGGTCGTTGAACACGATGAACCCGGTGTCGACGTCGTAGGCCGCGTGATCGGTCTCGACGCGCATCGTGTTCGTGTGCCCGCCGGCGTAGTCGTTCCGCTCGAACACCCAGACATCGTGCTCGGGGCGCAGCAGGTGGGCCGCGACGAGGCCCGAGACCCCGGCGCCGACGACGGCGAGTTTCATGGTCGGCCAGTCGCGGTCATGGTCGCCGTTTCCTACGCCGCTGCGCGGCGCGCGGATCACCGCCCTACGCGTCGCCCACCCGGTTGAACGCGCGCTCCGAGAGCTTGTCGAGCACGAACGGCGGCAGGTGGCTCGCGAGCTTCCCGAGCGCCGCCTTGCCGCGGGGGTCGAGGATCTCGTCGTCGGCCTCGATCGCCCGACGATCTTCTCCGCCCACTGCTCGGGCGTGTGGTCGTCCCAGCTCTGCGCGCGGGCGTAGCTGGCGTCGAGATCGTCCTTGGCGGTGTCGAGCATGTCGGTGTCGATGCCGCCGGTCACGACGTGCAGCGTGCTGAGCGGCGTGTCCGTGAGCTCCAGCCGAAGGCACTCGGTGAACCCGGCGACGCCCGCCTTGGCCGCGGAGTAGGTGCTGATGCCGGGAACGTGGAGGTACGCCACCACGCTCGAGTTGTTGACGGTCTTGCCCTGCCGGCGCGCGAGGAGAGGCTCATGCGCACGGGCTTGATCTCCGTGGCGCCCTGTGAGGCGATCGGCGTGTAGCGGTCGAGCCCCCGCACGACGGCCAACAGCCGGCCGAGCCGCTGCGCCAACCGCTTCGCGATTTCGAGCCCGATCCCCGGGTTGGCGCCGGTGACCAGGCATGTGGCTCCTGCGAGTTCCATGGTTCTCGGCGTTCCGCGCCGGCCCCGGCGGGAAACACAGCGTGGCGTTCACCCGTTACGGGTGACGACGGCTCACCCCCGCGGCGAGCAGCATGCGAAACGTGGATCTCCATCCCGGCGAGCAGGTCGTGTTCGAGGGCCACCCGTCCTGGCGGGCCCTGCTCGCGTTCTACCTCGGCGGCGTGGCCGGGGCGGTGGCCGTCGCCGTCGTCGTCGCCCTGCTGACCGACGTCTTCATCGCGATCCTCGTCGGCGCCGCCCTCGTGGCGCTCGTGCTCGCCTTCGGCCTCTTCAAGCGCACGGCCACGACGTACCTCGTCAGCACGCAGCGGCTCTACATCCGCCGCGGGCTGCTCTCCAAGCGCGTGCAGCAGACCCGCATCGACAGGGTGCAGAACGTCAACACCGAGCAGTCGGTGCGTGAGCGCCTGCTGCGGGTGGGCACGGTCGACTTCGACACGGCCGGGACCGACGACAGCGAGTTCCGCTTCGTCGGGATCGCGCACCCCGCCAGCGTGGTCGATGCCGTCGACCGCGCGCAGCGCGAGGCGGCAGCGGCGGCGCGCGGGTGATGCGGACGTCGGTGCGCGAGCGGCTGGAGACGTTCCGGACCGACCGCCGGGAGCTCGAGAGCGCGATCCTGGCGCTCGCCACCTCGCTCGACGGCCGCCAGTTCTCGTTCCAGGCGCCGCTCCCCGGCCTCGAGCTGCAGGTCGGCGGCTACGTGGTGCTCGAGGCCGACGGCGAGACGTGGCTGGGGCAGACGCTCGAGCTCGGGCTCGGGCGCGTCGAGGTCGCCGGCGGCGACGGGTCCATGGTGGCGATCCGGCACGCCCGGGGCGAGGGCGCGATCCTCGACGGCCCGGACCATCCGTTCCACGACGCGCTCGTGCGCCCGGCGACCGCGGACGAGGTGCGCGATTGGGCTTTGCGCATCGCGCCCCGCCGCGCCCGCCTGCGCATCGGCTCGCTGACGCTTGCTCCGGGCGTCGAGCACGAGCTCGACGCGGGCGGGTTCGACCGCCACTCGTTCCTCTGCGGCCAGTCGGGCTCGGGCAAGACCTACTCGCTCGGGGTGATCCTCGAGCGGCTGCTGATGGACACCCAGCTGCGGCTGGTGATCCTCGACCCGAACTCCGACTTCGTGCGGCTGGGGAACGTGCGCGAGGGCGCCGACGCCGGCGATGCTTCGCGCTACGCGCGCGTGGCGGGCGGGGTCGAGGTGCACTCCGCGAACGGCGCGGCGGGGCACCGCCTGCGCCTCGCCCTGCGCGACCTGCAGCCGGCGGAGCAGGCCGCTCTCCTCCGACTCGACCCGATCGCCGACCGCGAGGAGTACGCCGAGCTCGTCGGCCTGCTCGAGGAGGAGGGCATGCCGTCGCTCGATTCCATGTTGGGCGCGGAGCGTGAGGGGGTGCGACGGCTGGGGCTGCGGGTGAGGAACCTCGGTGCGTACGAGTGGGGGATCTGGTCGCGTGGCGAGCCCGGGTCGCTGCTCGACGCGCTCGAGGAGGACGGGCCGCGTTGCCTCGTGGTCGACCTCGGCTCGCTGCCGACCCGGGAGGAGCAGGCGCTCGCCTCCGCCGCCGTGCTCGGGCGACTGTGGAGCCGGCGCACCCGGCGCGCGCCGATGCTGATCGTCATCGACGAGGCCCACAACGTGTGCCCCGGCGACCCGCAGGACCCGCTGACCGCGCTCCCGACCGACACCGTCGTGCGGATCGCGGCCGAGGGCCGGAAGTTCGGCCTCTATCTCCTCGTGTCCACGCAGCGCCCGCAGAAGGTGCACGAGAACGTGATCTCGCAGGCCGACAACCTCGTCCTCATGCGGCTGAACTCGTCGGCCGACGCCGCGTTCGCGCAGGGCGTCTTCTCGTTCGTGCCCCCGGCGCTCGTCGGCCGCTCGGCCACCTTCCGGCTCGGCGAGGCGGTCGTCGCCGGCAAGTTCTCATCGCACCCGGCGCTGCTCCGGTTCGGGGCGCGCGTCGCCGAGGAGGGCGGCGCCGACGTCCCGGCGACGTGGGCCGAGACGACCTGATCGCGGCTCTCGGCGGGGTTCGGCCAGCGGGGGCCGGGATGACAGAGGACATGCGCACCCCCGTCGAGCCGATCATCGGGAATGACGGCGCCGCGCACAACGAAACGCAGTAGCCACAGCGACCAGGCGACGACGCTGGGTAGGGCGCGTCGCTGGCCGTGCGGGGGTGATGGGGGCTTTCGTGTACCTCAGTTGACGTTCGCCGACGCCACCGTTGACGTTCGCCGCCGCCTCATCGCCGCAACTCTTAGCTCGCCGCAGCATGCCCGCGCCAGCCTTTGCTCATGCAGGCAAATCACACCGGGGGAATCGAGCTCAGCGACCTCGCGAAGTCGTTTCGGACTCCCGGCCAGGTCGTGCACGCCGTGCGCGGGATCGACGTGTAGCGGTCGGAGGTGGCCGCGCGCGTCCTCCATCAACGGCTAGCAACCGCTCCATGCACGGAAGCGCGACCGACCATGAGCTTGAGCCGGGGCTCGACGCGGTGGTGCGACGCTCCGGTCGCCAGCTCGACCGGCTCGCCGCGCAGGAGCCACGTGCTGTCGTGGCGCCGCACGAGCTCCCCGCTGCGTGCGAGCGACCCGAGCGCGGAGGAGACGGTCGGCCGGCGCGCACCGACCAGCTGGCCCAGCAGGCGGTGCGAGAGCCGCAAGGGAAGATGGACGCCGTCGGGCGTGATCCGTCCCCAGCGCTCGGCCAGGTGCCAGCAGTACGCGAGCAGCCGCCGGTCGACGCGGGTCAGCTGCGAGATCGCCTGCGTCGTCGCCAGCCGCGAGATCCGCTCGCCGCAGCGGTCGATGAGCGCGAGGTAGAGCTCCGGGAAGTGGCAGAGCTCGAGGGCGATGCGCCGGTCGAGCAGGGCGATCGCGGCATCCGACAGGACGCTCCAGCGGGCCTCGACCCGCAGCAACTCGGCCGGATGCTCCGCGGCCAGAGGCCGGATCACGTCGCCTGGCCCGAGCAGCTCGGTGCTCACCGTGTCGCCGAGCACGAGCTCCCGTGCAAGGACGCCGTCGACGACCAGGAGCCCGACGTGGCCCGAGGACGCGGACTGCAGGCGGGCGAGCGCGTCGGCGGTCGGCGCAAGCTGGTACACGGTGACGAGCAGGCGCGACGCCGCGGCCCGACGATCGGCAGACAGCTGCGCACCAAGATCGTGGTCGAGCTCGAGCAGTCGCTCCACGCGCGAGCCGTTCAGGTGAGGTCGCTGCGCTTCAAGTGCTGACAAGGGCGGCTCCTAGGACGGTGTGGGATGTCGATAGGCGACCGGCATCCGCACCACAATGGCCCGGGGACCTCTCGCCCGCCAGATCTCCGTCCCGAGCGCCCGCGACCGCAGACCTCGAGCTCCTGGCCGAAACGCTGTCGGCCGGCAGAGAAGGGTACAACGCATGAATGAGGAGCGAACATCACAAGGACGAGAGCGCGGCGGAGGAGCTGGTCCGCGCCGGTGAGGGCCGACTGCCGCACGAGCCGGGAGGCTCCGTGCGCGCGGCCCTGGCGAACGCCCTCGTCGGCCTGATGAAGCAGTACTACGGCAAGGGCCCGACGGGCGCGAAGGCATGGATCCTCGACGACTACGTGGTCGTGGCCCTCGAGGACGGATTGACTCGCAACGAGGAGACGCTGCTCGCTGATGGCAAGGAGGACGTGGTCCGCAGCTACCGCCTCGCGTTCCAGGAGACGGTACGGGACGAGACGATGGGCGCCGTGGCCGAGCTCACAGGCCGCAGGGTCCTCACCTACCACAGCCAGATCCTCTTCCACCCAACGCGGGCATTTGAGATCTTCGTCCTCGAGCCGCGGCGATCACCGGCGTGACCGTGACGTCGCTCATGCCCGGCCCGACCGAAACCACGTTCGTCGAGCGCGCCGACATGGAGAACACGAGGGTCGGCTCGAGCGAGAAGGACGATCCCGCGGAGGTCGCCCGGGCGGGCTTCGAGGCGATGATGGCCGGCAAGGAGCGCGCGGTCGCCTCGTGGCTCTCGGCCCGGGTGCAGGCGCGAGCGAGCCGATTCGTGCCCGACAGCGCGAAGGCCGCGCGGCTCCGCGTGATGACCAGGCCCGGCTCGGGGAGCACCGATTGAGGGCGTCCTGGTGGCAGCGCGGCGCGATCTATCAGGTCTATCCCCGCTCGTTCGCCGACGGCGACGGCGACGGGGTCGGCGACCTGCGCGGCCTGATCGAGCACCTCGACCACATCGCCGCGCTCGGCATGCAGGCGGTGTGGCTGTCGCCGATCTTCCCGTCGCCGATGGCCGACTTCGGCTACGACGTCTCCGACTACTGCGACATCGACCCGCTGTTCGGGACGCTCGCCGACCTCGACGAGCTGATCGAGCGCTGCCACGCGCGCGACGTGCGCGTGATCCTCGACTGGGTTCCGAATCACACCTCGGACCGGCATCCGTGGTTCCAGGCGAGCCGCTCGAGCCGCGACGACCCCACGCGCGACTGGTACGTGTGGCGCGACGGCGCGCCTGATGGCGGCCCGCCCAACGACTGGACGTCGCAGTTCGAGGCCGTCGGGCCGGCGTGGACGTTCCACGAGGCGACAGGTCAGTGGTACCTGCACTCGTTCATCTCCGAGCAGCCCGACCTCAACTGGGACAACCCGGAGGTCGAGGACGCGATGCACGACGTGATCCGCTTCTGGCTCGACCGCGGCGTGGACGGGCTGCGACTCGACGCAATCCACAAGATCGCCAAGGACCCGCTCCTGCGTAGCCACGGCTCCGCGCCCCACCGCCACGACGAGGACTGGGAGACGATCCACCCGCGGCTACGCGGCATCCGGCGCACGCGAGCACGATGGTGAGCGCGTGCTGGCGGCGCTCAGCTTCGCCACCGAGCCCCGGCGCCTGGAGGGACCCCCGGCGGGCGCCGACCTGCTGCTCTCCACCGAGCCGGCGTTCGACGGCCACACGCTCGCCGCCGGACAGGGCGTCATCCTGCGCTGCCCGTGAGCGGGTGACCGAGGCGACCCCACGCCGGCACGCCGCCGTCGACCACGTGGATGACCTGCTCGGCGCCGTAGCGGCGCACGAGGCTGGCGGCCGTCGCTGCGCGCTCACCCGACGCGCAGAGGACGGCCACCGGCCGGCCCGGGTCGATGCCGTCCGGGATCCCATCGATGTCGTGCCACGGCGCGAACGCCGAGCCGGGGATGTGCCCCTTGTCCCACTCGCTGCGCTCACGCACGTCGAGGAGCTGGAGATCGGGGTCGGCGGCGACCCGCTCGGGCAGCGCCTCCAGGGCCAGTCGCTCGATCCGGCCGACCTCCCGGCGCTCCTGCCGCCAGCTCGTCATGCCGCCGTGCAGGAACCCGCCGAGCCGCCGGATGCCGACCGCGACGGCCAGCCGGCCGGCCCGCCGCCCGTCCTCGTCGTCGCGCCCAACGAACACGATCTCCTGCTCGCGGTCGGCGAGCCAGGCGAGCTTGGATCCGAACCCGGCCCGCAGCATCGGGTTGCAGGTCGAGCCGTGGACGTGCGCGTCGTCGAACTGCTGGTCCGTCCGCACGTCGACGAGCATCGCGCCCGCGGCGCGCTTCTGCTCGACCTGGCGCGGCGCGAGCGGAAGCAGCTCGACGCCGTCGGTCAGCAGCGGGCCGCGGTTGAGCTCCACGATCGCCTGGAAATTCGGCGGCTGCGGGCCGAGGCCGGCCAGCGCCCGCTCCACGAACTCGTCCTCGTCGGTGATCGCCAGGGCCGGGTTGTGCTCGCGCTCGAAGCCGAGCGTGGAGGAGACCTTCATGTCCATGCCCGGGCCGCCGCACATCGAGCCACCGAGGTGTCCCGGCCACAGCTCGACCTCGGCCGGCAGCGGGAGGAGCCGGTCGCGCAGCGAGCGGAAGATGCCGCGCGCGCCCTCGGTCTTGTCGATCGCGAGGTCGGGCCGCGCGATGTCGTTGACGAACAGGCTGTCGCCGGTGAGCACCGCCCACGGCTCGTCGCCGCGGCTCGTGTCGACCAGCGCGAACGCCGTGTGCTCGGGGCGATGGCCGGGCGTGTGCAGGGCGCGGATGCGCAGCGCGCCGAGCGCGAACTCGTCCCCGTCGTCGAACGGCTCGTGGTCGTAGGCCGGCTCCGCCGCGCGGTGGATGTGGATCGCGGCGCCCGTGGCGGCGGCCAGCCGACCGTGTCCCGACACGTGGTCCGCGTGGTTGTGGGTCTCGAAGACGTGCTCGATCTGCAGGCCCATGTAGCGGGCCAGCTCGAGGTACTCGTCGACCTCGAAGCGCGGGTCGACGACCGCCGCGACGCCGGCCTTCTCGTCGCCCACGAGGTAGGACGCGCAGCCCAGGTCGTCATGGGTGATCTGGCGGAAGACCACGGCCGGATGCTACGCGGACGCGCAGGACTCAGGCTCCCTTGAGGTCGTGCTGAGCCGGCGTTATGGAGCGTGCGCGAGCATAGCTGCCATGTCCGACCTGCTCACCGACACCGCCGCCGTGGTGCTGACCCTGGGCACCGTCTTCATCTTCGCGGTGATGCTCTGGGCCGGTAGTCGGGTTCACTGACCCGGGACCGTACGGCCGACCGCACCCAAAGAAGGGGGCTGTCCGGGTACAGCTTCGGCCGCGACGGCCGAATACTTGGCCGACCATGTTCTCGCGCGCTCGCCGCAAGTCGAACCGCCCCGATCCCGACGTGCATCTCGAGCGCTGCGCGGTCTGCCACGAGGACTTCGTCAACCCGGTCGACTGGGAGCCCGTCGGTGACACGCACTGGTGGATGCTGCTCCGCTGCGGCGCCTGCGACACCTGGCGCGAGCTGACGACCACGAACGAGCTGGCCGAGCGCTTCGACGTCGAGCTCGACCGCCGCGCGGACATCGTGCGTCGCGCGCTGCACCGGCTCGACAGCCACCGCATGGCCGCCGACGTCGAGACGATGATCCAGGCACTGCGCCGCGGGCTCGTCGACGCCGCCGACTTCGCGTACTAAACCTGGCCCGCCGCCTGGTCGACCACCGCGAGGCGGCCGCCCGGCCCCACGCCGAGGCGCCGCCGGCCGCGGAGCAGCTCGAGCAGCTCGTCGCCGACCAGCTCGCGGCGCCATCCCCGCAACGTGCGGACGCCCGGCTCCTCGAGGCCGCGCCGCGCGGCGACAACGATCGGCGCGAGGTCCGCCCGGGCGGCGATCAGCTCGTACGCGAGCCCCGCCTCCTGTGCCCGGCCGCGCACCAGCGACTCGGCGAGCGCGATCACCGGGCCGTCCTGCGGCTCGGTCGGCAGGCGCTCGCTCTCCGCGAGGCGGATCGGCTCGGCCGCGCGGCCGCGCTCGACCGCCGCCAGGATCGCGTCGCCGCGCCGGCGCACGACGTCCGGGTTCACGCCGCGGATCTGCGCCAGGTCGCCGCGGGTCGCCGGCGTGCGCTTAGCCAGCTCGACGAGCGTGGGGTCGCGCACCACCGAGCCGACGGGGCGGTTCTCGGCCTCGGCGGTCCGCTCGCGCCAGGCCGCCAGTTCCCGCGCGACGGCTCGCTCGCGCGGCGCGAGGCCCGTGGCGCGCGGCAGCCGCCGCCAGACCTCCTCGGGGTCGCGCTCGTCGGTCGCCTGCTCGACCGCCCGGCACTCCTCGCGCGCCCACTCGAGCCGGCCTTTGGCCTCCAGGCGCCGGCGGATCTCGGCGGCCAGCGGCAGCAGGTCCTTCACGTCGCCCTCGGCGTAGTGCAGCTGCTCCTCGGTGAGCGGCCGCGCGTCCCAACGCGTGAAGCTCGCGGTCTTGGGCAGCCGGATGCGGAGCACGTCGTGCAGCAGCCCGCTGTAGCCGGCCTGGGCGGAGAAGCCCGCGAAGCCGGCGGCCACCTGGGTGTCGAACACCCGCGTGACATCGGTCTGCCACTCGCGGCGCAGGATCGCGACGTCCTGCCGGCCGGCGTGCACGACGACCTCGATCGCGGGATCGGCGAGGACCTCGGCGAGCGGGCCGGGGTCGATGCCGGTCAGCGGATCGAGCACCCACACCTGGTCCTCCACCGCCACCTGCACGAGGCACAGCAGCGGCCGGTAGCGACCCTCGGGCATGAACTCGGTGTCCAGCCCGAGCAACCCCGCCTCGCGGGCCCGTGCCGCGATGGCGGCCACGTCGACGTCGGTCATGCTCAGCGCTTGCCGGGGCGGGGGAAGGAGCTCCGCATGACGACGTCCCACGCCGCGTCCGGGAGCACGGAGTGGAGGCCGATCAGCACGCGGGCGGACGGCGTCACCGTGTAGCGGGCGCGCGGGCGCTTGGCGGCGATGGCCTGCTCGATGCGCTCGGCCACCGCCTCGGGCGGGCCGCCGAGGCGACTCAGCGCGCCGCGCTCATAGACGCCGGTCGTCGCGTCCGCCACCGCCTGGTTGAAGCGCGCGTACGGGCCGTCGGAGGCCGCGCCGATCTCCCGCGCGGCCCGCGCGCCGTATCCGGTCCGGATGAGCCCCGGCTCGATCAGGATCACGTCGACACCGAAGCCGCCGACCTCGAAGCGCAGGGCGTCCGAGAGCGCCTCGAGCGCGTGCTTCGTCGCGTGGTAGATCCCGCCGCCCGGGAACGTGAACCGGCCGCCCATCGAGGAGACGTTGACGATCTTCCCCCAGCCCTGCTCGCGCATCCCGGGCAGCACCTCACGGCACAGCGCGAGCGGCGCGAAGACGTTGGTCTCGAACTGGGCGCGCACGCGGTCCTCGGGCACCGACTCCACGGCGCCCGACTGGCTGTAGCCGGCGTTGTTGACGAGCACGCCGACCGCGCCCTCGGCGCCGACGACCGCCTGGACGGCCGCCCGCCGCGACGCCTCGTCGTCGACGTCGAGCGCCAGCGCCCGGCAGCCCTTGGCCTCGAGGTCGGCGAGCGTCTCCGGCCGCCGGGCCGTGGCATAGACCGTCCAGCCGGCCTCCGCAAGCCGCGCCGCTGTGGCGGCGCCGATCCCCGACGAGCACCCCGTCACGAGGACGGCGCGGGACGGCCTCCCCACGGTCAGCGGATCAACACCGGCGTGCCCACCGGCACGCGGGGGTAGAGGTCGATGACGTCGGCGACTCGCATGCGGATGCATCCATGCGACGCCCGCGTGCCGATCGAGTACTCCGCGGCCGTGCCATGGATGCCCACGCCGCCGACGATACCTAGCCAGCGGGCCTTGAGGGGATTCTCCGCCGAGCCGCCCGCCACCACCTCGTTGCGGTAGGCGCCCGCCCACGGCTGGTCGGGGGCACTCCAGGCCGGGTTGACCGCCTTGTTGGTGATCGAGTAGCGCCCCGTGGGCGTCGGGAAGCCGGGCGCGCCGACGGCGATCCCGTAGCGCTTCGCATAGTGCAGCCGCCTGAACAGCCGCAGCCGGAAGTGGACACGGTCGATCGTGATCACGGTCCGATACTGCCGACGCAGCTCGCGGCTGTGAACCTGCGGATGAACGCGTGCGCGCCAGAAGCGGAACACGCGCCGCGCATCCGGGCCCTCGAGCCGCTCGCGCACGGCGACGACGAGCTTGCCGGCGTCGACCGAGCGGCCCATCTTCGCGCGTCGCAGACGGATCTTCCGCAGCGAGAGCCGCACCCAGGCGTTGCGCGGCCCGATGTGGGTCCGCCGGTCGATCGCTCGGGCGAACTCGCGGACCCGCTCCCAGTTGTAGGTGACGGCCAGCGGGACGTCGACGGGGCGCGTCCCGTCGGCCTCGGGCGGCACCCTGCGCGCGCGCTTGTACGCACGCAGGGCGGTGCGCGGCGCGTCGAACGCGAAGTGCGCCGCGCGCGGCCGCAGCGTCCGCCGATGGCGGGCGACGCGTACCTCGATCGGCTCGGCGAGCCGCGCGGCGAACGCCGTCTCGAGCTTCGCGGCGGCGGCCGAGAGCGTGAGCCCGCCGACGTCGAGGCCGGCCGCCCGGGCCCCGGGAGCGATGACCTTCTCGGGCCGCGCCTGCGCGGCGGCGCCGGCCGGCAGCGCGAGAACGAGGACGAGGGCGAGCAGCAGGCGGCGCATCGAGGGCGCAGCGTAGCCGCGCGTCGGCGCGGCGCGAGACGCTGCAACGGCGCCGTCAGCTATTCCTTTACGCGCCCTCAGGCGGGGAAGGCGACGAGCAGCTCGAGTAGGCGGTCTGCCGCCTCCACCTGGGGCGCTCGGCCGCAGCCCTCGATCAGCTCCACCCGCGTGGCCGGCAGGGCGTCGAGCACCACGCGGGCACCGCTGTCGGGCACCAGGCGGTCGTGTGCGCCCCACACCAGCAGCACCGGGCACGCGACCGCGGCGAGGTCGAACGGCGCGGTCGCCAGCTCCGGCAGCAGGCTGCGCCCGGAGTCGAGCAGGGCGGCGGCGCTGCGCCGTGCCCCGTGGTGCGTGGCGAAGGCGAGCACGACGTCGCGTTGGGCGGCGCGCGGGTCGAGCCGCGCGTCGGCTCCCACGAGCGAGCGGATGAGCGCGCTCGGCACCGGCATCGGCAGGTCGAGCAGGCGGCGCACGATCGGGTCGCGCTCGACGCGGTCGAACCACCCGGGCCGCTCGAGGCCGGCCGGCGAGACCGGCACGACGCCGGCGATCGGCAGGTCGCCCTGCTCCGCGAGCCGCAGCGCGACGGCCCCGCCCAGCGAGGCTCCCGCCACGACGACCGGCTCGCCGCCGCCCCACTCGAGCACGAGCGCGGCGGCGAAGGCGTCGAGCTGCGGCAGCAGCGGGCCGCGCGCCAGGGCGGATGCGCTGCCGAAGCCCGGGAGGTCGACCGCGATCGCGCGCCGCCCGATCGAGGCCAGCTCGGCGAGCAGCGGCCGCCAGGTGTCGGCGGAGTCGCCCCAGCCGTGCAGCAGCACGATGCCCGGGCCGTCGCCCTGCACCTCGAGCACGCGAGTGCGGTGGCCGTCGAGCGGCATCGAGTGCTCGTGCAGTGGCTCCATCCATCTTCGTTACCCGATTCGGGCGAGTTGCCACCGGTGCAGCGGTGCGAGAGGATCGCCGTAGTCATGCGGGTCGTGGTCGCCGAGGACAACACGCTGCTGCGCGAGGGCGTCGCCCGCCTGCTCGAGGACGCGGGCATGCAGGTGCTCGGCCGCTGCGAGAACGCGGACGACATGCTCGCCGTCGTGCGCGAGCATGCGCCCGACGTCGCGATCGTCGACATCCGGCTCCCGCCGACCCACACCGATGAGGGCCTGCGCGCGGCGGCCGAGATCCGCGAGCACCACTCCGGGACGGGCGTGCTCGTGCTCTCCCAGTACGTCGAGCTCGGCCTCGCGTTCAAGCTGCTGGCGGACTCCGTGGAGCGGACCGGCTACCTCCTCAAGGACCGCGTGAGCGACGTCGGCGAGTTCGCCGAGGCCGTGCGTCGCGTGGGCAGCGGCGGCACCGCGCTCGATCCCACGATCGTCTCCCAGCTGCTCTCGCGCAAGCGCGACGACGACCCGCTCGCGGACCTCACGCCGCGCGAGCGGGAGGTGCTCGAGCTGATGGCGGAAGGGTCGTCGAACCAGGCGATCGCCGACCGGCTCGTGATCAGCCTCCGAGCGGTCGAGAAGCACGTGACGAGCATCTTTGCCGCCCTCGGGCTCCCGTCGACTGGGCTCGAGCACCGCCGCGTGCTGGCCGTGCTCACGTACCTGCGCTCCTGAGACGGTACGGCTAGCCGCACCCCCCGCGGGGCGTTCTGGCCGAGGCCGGACACCAGCCGACCGTCGCGCGGTCGGCTGGGAGGCCTCCTATCGCCTACTGCCCCCGACCTGGAGGCTCGCGGTGTCCGTCTCCCCCTCCCCACAGGAGCTCTCCGCATGGAGTCAGTCGTCGTCCAGAACGAAGACTATGCCGCCACTCCGGCATCCGCCGTATCCGCCCGCGACCTCGTCCGGACGTACGGCGAGGGCGAGACGTGCGTCTACGCGCTGCGCGGCGTGTCGCTCGACATCGCCGAAGGCCAGCTGACGGCGGTCATGGGGCCATCGGGCTCCGGCAAGTCGACACTGATGCACATCCTCGCGGGGCTCGACCGGCCCACGAGCGGTGAGGCGGCCATCGCCGGCACCGACATCACGGTGCTCGACGACACGCAGCTGACCAAGCTAAGGCGCGAGCACATCGGCTTCATCTTCCAGTTCTTCAACCTGCTCCCGATGCTCACGGCGGAGGAGAACATCGTCCTCCCGCTCGACCTCGCCGGCGACCGCCCCGACCGCGAGTGGCTCGACGAGCTGGTGAAGCGCGTTGGCCTCGGGGACCGCCTGAGCCACCGGCCGTCCGAGATGTCCGGCGGCCAGCAGCAGCGCGTGGCCGTCGCCCGCGCGCTCGTCTCGCGCCCGACGGTGATGTTCGCCGACGAGCCGACCGGAAACCTGGATTCCCGCACCGGCGAGGAGATCCTCACGCTCATGCGCGAGTCCGTCGACGCGCTCGGCCAGACCACGGTCATGGTCACCCACGACGCGCACGCCGCCGCGATCGCGGACCGCGTGCTCTTCCTGGCCGACGGCGAGATCGTGCGCGACATCCCGCGCTCGAGCGCCCACGAGATCCTCTCCACCCTCGAGAGCGTCACCGAGCGATGATCAAGGTCGCACTCAAGGGGCTCGCGGGCCGCAAGGTCCGCGCGCTGCTCACCGCGTTCGCGGTGATCATCGGGGTGTCGATGGTGAGCGGCACGTTCGTGCTCACCGACACCATGCAGAAGTCGTTCGACGGCATCTTCGAGACGTCGTACGAGAACACCGACGTGATCGTCAGCGGCCACCAGGTGGTCGACACCGAGACCGCCGATGTTCCGACGATCTCGTCCAGCGTGCTCGAAGACGTACGCGGCCTTCCGGAGGTCGGCGCGGCCGCCGGCAGCATCCAGGACGACGTCACGGCGCAGGTCGTCGGCAGCGACGGCGAGTCGCTGGCCGGCCAGAACCCGACGTTCGCGTCGGCGTTCGACTACCACCATCCCGAGCTGAGCCCGTTCAAGCTCGAGAGCGGCGACTGGGCGCGCGGCTCCGGCACGGTCGTCATCGACGCCGGCACCGCGTCCAAGCACGACTACGCGATCGGCGACAAGATCGGCGTGTCCGCCAACGGGCCGGTGGAGCAGTACACGATCACCGGCATCGCGAAGTTCGGCGAGGTCGACTCGCTGGGCGGCGCCGTGATGGCCGTCTTCGACGTCCCGACCGCGCAGGCCCTGCTCCAGCAGGAGGGCCAGTACGACCAGATCTCGGTCACGGCCAAGGACGGGACCTCGCCCGAGCAGCTGCGCGGCGCGGTCGCCAAGGCGGCCGGCGCCAACGTCGACGTCAAGCTCGCGGCCGACGAGGCCGCGGACGCCGCCAAGGAGACCAACGAGGGCCTCAGCTTCGTGCGGATCTTCCTGCTCGGCTTCGGCGGCATTGCGCTGTTCGTCGGCGCGTTCGTGATCTTCAACACCCTGTCGATCACGGTCGCCCAGCGCACGCGGGAGTTCGCGACGCTGCGGACGCTCGGCGCCTCGCGCAGGCAGGTCCTGCGCTCCGTGCAGGTCGAGGGCCTCGTGATCGGCCTGCTCGCCTCGCTGGTCGGGCTCATCCTCGGGATCGGCATCGCCAAGGGCATGAACGCGCTGTTCGTCGCGTTCGGCATCGACCTGCCGAGCGCCGGCACGGTCGTCAGCGCCCGCACGATCATCGTGTCGCTGCTCCTGGGCACCGTGATCACGCTGCTCTCGACCGTCGTGCCCGCCCGCCGGGCGACACGCGTGCCCCCGATCGCGGCCGTGCGCGAGGGCTCC
Organism: Solirubrobacteraceae bacterium; assembly: GCA_036257565.1. Taxonomy (GTDB): domain Bacteria; phylum Actinomycetota; class Thermoleophilia; order Solirubrobacterales; family Solirubrobacteraceae; genus DASSUW01. Next base: position 31,002 of record DATAFH010000096.1, read on the forward strand.
GAGCTGCCGGCCTCGAGGATGCAGCAGCATTCGACGAAGGTGGCGCTCGGCGTCATCGGCGCCTCGATCGCCGCGATGTCGGCCGGCGTGTTCGCCAACGGCCTGGCGGGCGGCGCGGTCGCGCTGCTGCTGGGCGGCGGCGTGCTCTCGCTGTTCGTCGGTGTGGCCCTGCTGGCGCCGCGGCTCGTGAAGCCGCTCGCGCAGCTCGTCGGTTGGCCCGCGCGGCGGACCGGCGGCTCGGCCGGGCGACTGGCGAGCTCCAACTCCGTTCGCAACCCGTCGCGCACGGCCGCCACGGCCGCGGCGCTGATGGTGGGCCTGACGCTGGTCACTGCGGTCGCCGTGCTCGGCAACGGCCTGCGCGCGTCGGTCAACGACGCGGCGGCCAAGCAGCTGCAGAACTCCGACTACGTGCTCGCGGGCAAGGACGGCGAGACGTTCGCCGCCAAGGCCGACGACACGCTGGCTCAGGTCGAGGGCGTGTCGGGCACCACGGGCGTGCGGTCCGGCGAGGCGCTGATCGACGGCAACGAGGGCATGATCGCCGGCGTCGACCCGGCGACCATCGGCCACTTCTACAAGTTCGAGTGGACCGACGGCTCGGCCGACACGCTGAAGGAGCTCCGCGGCGAGGGCGCCATCGTCAGCGAGGCGTACGCCGATAAGGAGGAGCTGAAGGTCGGCAGCAAGCTCGCGATCACGACGCCCTCGGGCGACGAGCACGCGCTGGTCGTGCGCGGCATCTACAACCCGCCGCGGATCGACTCGCTGCTCGGTGACGTGGTCATGGGCCAGCGGGCGTTCGACGCCGCCTACGAGGCCCCAAGGAACCTGCTGACACTCGTCGACACGGAGCCCGGAGCCGACCCGGCGGCGATCGAGGAGGCCGCGACCGGCTTCCCCAGCGCCGAGCTCAGCACGGAGGCGAAGTTCGGGAAGGACCGGACGAAGTCGTTCGCGACCTTCCTCAGCATGATCTACGTGCTGCTCGCGTTCTCCGTGGTCGTGAGCCTGTTCGGCATGGTCAACACGCTCGTGCTCTCGGTGTTCGAGCGCACGCGTGAGCTCGGGATGCTGCGGGCCATCGGCATGACCCGCCGGCAGGCGCGCCGCATGATCCGGCAGGAGAGCGTGATCACGGCGCTGATCGGCGCCGCCCTCGGCCTTCCGCTCGGCGTGTTCCTCGCCGCGCTGCTGACCGAGGCGCTGTCCGACTACGGCGTGGTCATGTCGATCCCGATCGGCATGCTCGCCGCCTTCACGGTGGTGGCCCTGCTGGCGGGCATCGGCGCGGCGATCCTGCCCGCCCGGCGTGCGTCGCGGCTCAACGTCCTCAACGCGTTGCACTACGAGTGATGACGGCCACCCCGGCACCCGCCCCGCCGCCCACGGGGCGGGGCGTGCGGGGGCGGATCGCCCGCCTGGAGCGCCCGCTCCTGGCGGGCGGCCTCGCCCTCGTCGCCCTCCACCTGCTCGACCTCGCGTTCTCCGGGCCGGACACCGCGCTGCTCGGCGTGCTCGCCATCATCGCGGCACCGCTCGCTTGGTTCGCGGCCCAGCCGCACGTGACGCGCCCGACCCGCCTGGGGCTCGGCGTGGTCATCGGGATGCTCGCCTTCGGCTTCGGGATCGTGTCCCACGGCCTTCACGCGCTCGCCGATCCGGACTGGCGCGACCTGACCGGCGTCGGCCTGATCGTGGGCGGATTGCTGCTCGTGGCCGCCGGTCTCGCGGCGATCGCCGCCCCGGGGCGCCGGCCGCGGCGGACCGGCCTCGGCTGGCGCGCCGCCCACGTCGTCGGCTGGCTCGCCGGCGCCTTCATCTTCGTGAACCTCGTCGCGATGCAGTCGTACATGGTCCTGCTCGTCACGCACGCGCCGCGGTGGGCCATCCCGGAGTCCAAGCTCTCGACCCCTCACGAGGAGGTCGCCATCGCCATGCCGGACGGCCGCGAGCTGTCGGCCTGGTTCGTGCCTTCGCGCAACGGGGGCACCGTGCTGCTGAGCCACGGCTCCGGCGGCAGCCGCGGTCGGGTCGTCAACCACATCCGCATGCTGGCCGCGAACGGCTATGGCGTGCTGGCGCTCGACAACCCCGGTAACGGGGAGAGCGAGGGCCACTCGAACGGGCTCGGCGACAACGCGCAGCCGGCGATCGACGCCGCGCTCGACTATCTCGTCGCTCGGCCTGACGTCGACCCGTCCCGGATCGCCGGCGTCGGCACCTCGCTCGGCGGCGAGGTGCTGCTCGAAGCCGCGGCGCGGGACCAGCGCCTGCGGGCCGTCGTCTCCGACGGCGCGATGCGGCCCGAGGACGGCATGGACGTCCGTGACACATCGGCCCTCGAGCGCGCGATGCTGTGGCCCGCCACGCAGGCCATCCGCGGGATCTCCGGCATGCGCCCGGCGCCGTCGCTGTTCCCGCTCATCCCGCGCATCGCGCCGCGGCCGACGCTGCTGATCGCCGGCGGCCAGGCCAAGGGCGAGGTGGAGACGAACGAGCGCTACCGCGACGCCGGCGGCTCGAGCGTCGACCTGTGGGCGATCCCGGACGCCGGCCACACCGGCGGGCTGCGCACGCACCCGCAGAAGTACGAGGCGCGCGTGATCGGCTTCCTGGACGACGCGCTGAGCTGAGCGGGGTGAGTACCAGGTTCGCGCGCCGCTTCCCGGACCGTGCGCCGCCTCCCGGACCGTGCGCCGAGCTGACCGGGAGTACGGAGCTCGCGCGCGGAGTAGGTTGCCCGCGCGTGAGCTCCTCGTCCGAACGCCCCTCGGTGCCCAGTTCGCTGTGGGCACGCGTGCGGGCCGACCCGGCGCGAGCCCCCGAGCACGTGGCGCTGGCCGCAGCCGACTGGCACGGGCCGGCGGCAGCCGAGTGGGCGGCGGCCAAGCGCGAGCGGTTCGCCGTCTCCGGCCGCGAGCTGGCGAGGATGGCGAAGCGCCGGCACGCGTCGATGGCGCGCCTCGAGGGTGCGGCGACCGGCGTCGGCGGCTTCATCACGATCGTGCCCGACGCCCTGCTGCTCGCCTGGATCCAGTCGCGGCTCGTGTTCTTCACAGCGGCCGCGTTCGGGTTCGACCCGCGCGACCCGATGCGCCCGGCCGAGCTGCTCGTCCTCCGCGACCTCTACCCCGACCCGCAGACCGCGCGGCGTGCGCTCGACGGGATCGGCAAGACGGTGGCCGAGTCGTACCTGACCGGCAAGCTCGAGCGCGCCCGCGAGCAGGCGATGATGTCGCGGCTGCTGCGCTTCGCGGGCAAGCGCATGGCGACGGGCGCGACGCGGCGGCTCATCCCCGGAGTCGCGATCGCGTTCAACGCGGTGGCCAACGAGCGCGAGACCCGCGAACTCGCCGACCGGGCCGCGCGGTTCTACGGCGGGTGAGCGTGCTCGGCGGCCGTGGTGACGCGGGCGAACGTCGACGGTGGCTCTGCGGCCGGCCCGGGGCGTGGTGCGGGGGGTCTTGAACGGCGAACTGCGCTGGGTAGGGAGGTGAGGGAGCCGGCCGCGGCGGTGCACAAGTGGCCACTGGCGACGCGTTCGGCGGCGTTTGGCCCCTGATGCACCACTGCGGTGCATAACCGGCCACGCCCCGCCCGCCGAGGGACCGCGTGTCCGCTTTTGCGCCCTCACCCTCCCTCCCCAGCCGCCGTTGACCACGCCGGCACCACCGCACGGCAGGCCGCAGAGCCGCCGCCGACTCCGCTCAGACCGACAGCACCACCCCGTTCAGAGCGGCCGACTCGTCCCCACAGAGGAATCGCACAACCGCTGCGATGCGCTCGGGCGGGACCATGCGGTCGATGGCGTCCGGCATCGCCGCGCGGTTCGCCGGCGTGTCGATCATCGACGGAGCCACCACGTTGCACCGCACGCCGTCGCCAGCGTGCTCCTTGGCCACGGCGCGCGCGAACGCGATCACCGCCGCCTTCGAGGCCGCGTACCCCGAGCCGCCGGCCCATGGCTCGAGCGCCGCCGCCGAGCCGAAGCAGACGATCGCGCCGCCGCCCGCGGCGACCAGGACGGGGAGGGCCGCCTGCGTCACGAGGTACGTCGGGTGGACGTTCAGGGCGAACTGGGCCTCGAAGGCCTCGAGCGGCGTGTCGATCACCGGCTGGCCCGCCGCGAAGCCCCCGACGATGTTCACCAGCGCGCCGAGCGGCGCGGCCCCATCGCTTGTCGCCAGGTCGACCACGCGAGCCAGCGCATCGGCGTCGGTGAGGTCGGCCTCGATCGGCTCCGCGCCGTCCGGCACGCGCTCGCGCGAGGCCGCCGGAAAGTACGGCGCGACCACGCGCCAGCCGTCGGCCAGGAAGGCTCCGACGACCGCGGGGCCGATCCCGCCGCCCGCTCCCGTCACCACCACCGTGCGTGCCATGTGGCGAGATCTTGCCATGGGTGCCGTCCGCCGCCCGCCTTACCGTTGCCGCCATGTTCGTGCGCGACCTCGTCGACGGCCAGCAGATCGAGCGGGTGCTGCTCGTCAAGGAGCGCGATCTCCTCCGCCGCAACGACGGCTCGCGGCTGCTCAAGCTCCTGCTCGGCGATCGCTCCGGCACGGTGGCTGCGATCACCGGAGACGCCGGCGAGACGGCGGCCGACCCCGGGGCCTGCGTGCACATCAACGGCCGCCTCGAGGTCCACCCGCGCCACGGCGCGCAGCTGGTGCTCGCCGCGCTGCGCCCCGCCGAGCCGCACGAGGTCGACTGGAGCGAGCTGCTCGACGGCCCGCCGCGCTCGGTCGACCAGATGGAGGAGGCGCTGAGCGAGCTCGTCGGCCAGGTCCAGAACCCGCATCTGCGGCTCCTGCTCGATCGCGTGCTCGGGCCGGAGGCGCCGACGTGGCCCGCGTTCCGCGACGCTCCCGCAGCGAAGCGCTATCACCAGGCCTACCGCCACGGGCTGCTCGAGCACTCGCTCTCGGTCGGCGAGGCGGTCGCGGTGATCTCGACCACGTTCCCGGGGATCGACCGCGACGTGGCGATCACCGGAGCGCTGCTTCACGACGTCGGAAAGCTCGACGCCTACACGAGCGACCCGCTGGCCATCGACCTCACGGACCTCGGGAAGCTGCAGGGCGAGATCCCGCTCGGCTACTACCGCATCCGGCGCCTGATCGAGGAGATCCCGGGGTTCCCGGAGCCGCTGGCCGCCGCGGTGCTCCACATCATCCTCAGCCACCACGGGCAGCTCGAGCACGGGTCGCCCGTCGTGCCCTGCACGCGCGAGGCGACGCTCGTGCACATGATCGACAACCTGGGCGGGCGGCTTGGCTCCTTCGACCGTCTCGAGAAGGAGCTCCCGCACGGCTCCGCCTGGTCGGCGTACGACCGTGCCCTGGGCGGCGGCGCCTATTTCGCCGCCCGCCGCGCCGCGTAAGCGCGGAAAATCCGGCCCCGCACCGCGGAGAGTGGGCAGCGAGGAACGCGCTCACGACTAAGGTGGGTGTGGCCTTGGCGAAGGACACCGAAAAGCTGATCAGGCAGCTCTCGCTGATCTCCTACCTGATGGCGGAACGGCGGCCGGTGACGGCCACGGAGATCCGCCGCGACGTGGAGGGCTACTCGGACATGACCGAGGACGCCTTCGCACGCCGCTTCTACGCCGACCGCGCGGAGCTCGACGCGCTCGGCATCCACCTGACCGTCGACAAGCCGGCCGACGGGTTCTCCGAGCAGGAGAACTACTCGCTCGCGCCCGAGGCGTTCCACCTGCCGGCGATCGCCTTCACCGACGACGAGCGCGCGGCGCTGCAGACGGCGCTCACGCTGCTCGACGGCGAGTTCGCCTACGCCGAGCCGCTGCGGCTCGCGCTCCAGCAGATCACCTGGGGCCGGCCGAGCCCGCTGGGGTCCGACCTGCGGCAGACGATCGGCCTCGGCATCACCGCCTCGGCCGGCGGCGCCGAGCTCTCGGCCCGGCTGGCCAAGATCGACACCGCGATCTACCGCCGCAAGCGGATCGAGTTCGACTACTACACGATGCAGAGCGACGCGACCGCGTCGCGCAAGGTCGACCCGTACCACCTGCTGTTCGAGGGCGGCCAGTTCTACCTCGTGGGCTTCTCTCATGAGCGCGGCGACGTGCGCGTGTTCCGCCTCTCGCGCATCCGCGGCAAGGTCGCGTACGCCACCAAGGCCGAGCACGACTTCCAGCGCCCCGCCGACTTCGACCCACGCGAGTACGCCGGGCGCGTGCCGTGGCAGCTCGGCGAGCCCGTCGGCAGCGCGCAGATCTGGGTGTCCGACGACGTCTCGTGGTACGTCGAGCGGCAGTTCGGAGCCTACGGCGAGCTGCACGACAACGTCTTCACGACCCGCTTCGCGAACCCGCGGCTGCTGATCTCCTGGGCGCTCGGGCTGCGCGAGCACGCACGGGTCGACGGGCCCGCCGAGCTGGCGGAGGAGGCGCGTGAGCGGATCGACCGCATCGTTGAGCTGCACCGCGGCGATCCGCCGGCCATCACCGCGGCGCCGTCGGCCGCGACCGCCGACGGCGAGCCGCAGGTCCGCACGCGCAGCCCCGAAGGGACGATCCGGCCGGAGCGCTTCGCGCGCCTCGTCACGCTCGCTTCGGTGCTGATCGCCGCCGGGCGGGAGGACCGCCGCCTGCCCGTCGACGACGTCTGCCGGCAGCTCAACATGACCGCGCAGGAGCTGCGCGAGGACATCTCGGTGCTCAACGTCGTCAACTTCGGCGGCGGCGCCTACGTGATCTACGCCGAGGTGCTGGCGAGCGGCGAGATCGAGGTCGACCCCGAGCCGTACTCCGACACCTTCGACCGCCCGGCGCGCCTGCTCCCGATCGAAGCGAAGGCGCTCGTGGCCGCCATCGACCTGCTCAATCTCGCGCAGCCCGAGCTCGGCACGGCCCGCGAGAAGGTCGTGGAGGCGCTCGGGCACGACCCGGTCGAGGAGGGGCTGCAGATCGCGTCGCCGACCGTGGCCGACGAGGTCGCCCACACGGTCGAGCGCGCGGTGCACGACAGCCGCCTGCTCGAGCTCGAGTACTGGGACGAAAAGCGCTTCTCCGAGCGCCGCGTGGAGCCCTACGCGCTGTTCAACGGGCAGGACGCCTGGTACGTCGCAGTCTACGACCTCGACCGCGAGCAGCTGCGCCACTTCCGCCTCGACCGCATCAAGCGCGCCACGGCGCTGGACGAGCACTTCGAGCGCCGCCCGGATCTCGACCCGATCGCCGACGTCGGCGGCTGGCCGCGCACCGGCACGGTGGAGGGGTCGCGGGTCGCGCGCGTGTGGATCTCGCCCGAGCAGGCGCGCTGGGCGCGCGAGAAGCGCACGGTGGTCGCCGAGCTCGAGGACGGCGCCGTGGTCGTCGAGCTGCCGTTCAAGGGCATCGACTTCCTCGTGAAGGAAGTGCTCAAGGAGGCGGGCGACGCCGCGGTGCTCGAGCCCGCCGACGCCCGCGACGCCGTGCTGGCGGCCGCCGAGCGCCTGCTGGCGCCGTCAGGCTAGGCTCCGCGCGCGATGGAGCAACTCAAGGGCCTGATCCTCTCGGGCGGGCGCGGAACGCGCCTGCGCCCCATCACCTTCACGTCGGCCAAGCAGCTCGTGCCCGTGGCCAACAAGCCGGTGCTGTTCTACGGCATCGAGGCGATGGCTGCCGCGGGGATCCGCGAGGTGGGGATCATCATCGCGCCGGAAACCGGCGACGAGATCCGCGCGGCGGCGGGCGACGGCTCGCAGTTCGGCGTCTCGATCACCTACGTCGTGCAGGACGAGCCCGCGGGACTGGCGCACGCGGTGCTGACCGCCGAGCCCTTCCTCGGCGATGCGCCCTTCGTCATGTACCTCGGCGACAACCTGCTCCAGGGCGGCATGGAAGACCTCGTCGACGCGTTCCGCGAGCACGGCCCCGATGCGCTGATCCTGCTGACCCAGGTCCCGGACCCCCAGAACTACGGCGTGGCGGAGCTGGGCGCGGACGGCGGGGTCGTGCGGTTGGTCGAGAAGCCTCCCGAGCCGGCCACCGACCTCGCGCTCGTCGGCGTCTACATGTTCACGCCGGAGATCCACGAGGCGGCCCGGGCGATCGAGCCGTCCGCGCGCGGCGAGCTCGAGATCACCGACGCGATCCAGTGGCTCGTCGACGGCGGCAAGCGGGTCGAGCCGCACATCGTGCGCGGGTGGTGGAAGGACACCGGCCGGCTCGACGACATGCTGGAGGCCAACCGGCTGATTCTCGACACCGTGGTGGGGTCGATCGAGGGCGAGCTGGTCGAGGCGCGGGTCGACGGGCGCGTGGTGGTCGAGCCGGGAGCGCGGCTCGAGAACGCCACGGTCCGCGGGCCGGCGATCATCGGCGCGGGCGCCGTGGTGCGCGACGCCTACATCGGGCCCTACACCGCCGTGGGGCGCAACTGCGTGATCGAGCGGGCCGAGGTCGAGCACTCGATCCTGCTCGAGGGCTCGT
>DATAFH010000097.1:0-6457 GCA_036257565.1 Solirubrobacteraceae bacterium
CTCATGATCGGCGGCGGATGTGCGATCGACGCGACGGTCATGTGAAACGGCATCGAGATCGGGCGGATCGGGTGGTGTGCTGGACTGTCGTGCGGCGCCGGTCGTATCGATCCGAGAAAGGACAACATCGCCATGGCACACAACCGGGTTCTGGTGCTCGGCGGGAACTTCGCCGGGCTGACGGCGGCGCTCAGCGTCAAGCACGAGCTCGGCCGTGACGTGGAGGTCACGGTCGTCTCGAAGTCCGACCGGTTCCAGTTCAATCCCTCGCTGATCTGGGTGCCGTTCGGCAAGCGGACGCGAGGAGACCTGACCTTCCCGGTGGCTGCGACGTTCGAGGCCCGCGGCGTCGACTTCGTGCACGCCGAGGCGACGAGGATCGACGTCGAGGGACGCCGGGTCGAGACGTCGCGGGGACCCTACGACTACGACTACCTGGTCATCGCGACCGGCTACCTCAACGACTACGACGTCGTGCCGGGCCTGGGGCCTGGCGGCAACGCGCACGCGATCACCGATCTCGAGGGCGCGGTCGAGGCCGCCGTCGGCTGGTCGCGCTTCCTCAACGACCCGGGTCCGGTCGTCGTGGCCGCGACACAGGGCGCGGCGTGTTTCGGCGCCGCCTACGAGTTCGTCTTCAACGTCGCGCACCAACTCAAGAAGCACCGGCTCCGGGTCCCGCTCAGCTATGTGAGCGCCGAACCGTTTGCCGGGCACTTCGGGATCGGCGGCCTGCCGGGCGGCGAGAAGCTGCTCGGGATGTTCTTCCGGATGCAGCGGATCGACGGCGTCTTTGACGTCGCCACCCACGAGGTCGCCCCGGGCGAACTGCACCTCGGCGACGGCCGGACGTTGCCGTTCAAGTACGCGATGGTCGTCCCGCCGTTCGTCGGCGCCGACGTGGTCAAGGCCTCCGGCCTGGGTAACGCCAAGGGGTTCATCGAGGTCAAGCCGACCTATCAGACGCACACGCACACGAACGTCTACGCGGTCGGCATCGCCACGGCGGTCAACGCGCCGTGGGAGAGCGCGAACGCGCTCGGCGTGCCTAAGACAGGCTTTCCGGTCGAGACGATGGCGCGCGTGGCGGCCGCGAACATCGCCAGCCAGATCCGGGGCCAGGAGCCGACCCGGGAGGAGGACTTCGCCGACATCCCGGCCGTCTGCATCATGGACGCCGGCAACAACGGCGTGGTCATCCTGGCCGACCGCATGCTGCCGCCGCGCAAGCGGGCGCTGATGATTCCCGGCCCGCAGTCGCACCTCGCCAAGCTCGCGTTCGAGCGCTACTTCCTGTGGAAGACGCGCAACGGCTACGTGAAGCTGCCCTGACACCCGCGCGGCGTTGGATTAAGCGCAACGAGAACCGTAGTAACTACTCTACAACTGTGTGGTTGTTATCTTGTAGAGTATGAGACGTGCCGCTTCCGCATCCGATCTCCGACGAGCTGCTCAGGCTCATCGCCCACCGGTTCCATCTTCTGGGCGAGCCGATGAGGCTCCGGCTGCTGGATCGGCTACGCGACGGCGACGCGACCGTCCAGGAGCTGGCTGACGCGCTCGAGACCTCGCAGCAGAACGTCTCCAAGCACCTCGGGATGCTGGCCGAGGCCGGGATCCTCGCGCGGCGAAAGGACGGAACCCGTGTCCAATATCGGATCGGCGACGAGGAGGTCCTCGCCCTCTGCGAGCAGATGTGCGGCTCGCTCGAGCACGAGCTGCGCGGCCTCGCCGCGCTGGCCGACGACCTCGCGGCCCGACCGGTCGCGCTGACCCTGCAACAGATGGAGTGATACCGATGGATGTGACGACCGAGACCTTCGACCGCGACGTGATCGAGCGCTCGCGCGAGCTGCCTGTCGTCGTCGACTTCTGGGCCGCCTGGTGCGGACCCTGCCGCATGCTCGGGCCGGCGCTCGTGAGCGAGGCCGGCAAGCGCGCCGGCCGGCTCGAGCTGGTCAAGCTCGATGTCGACGCTGAGCAGGAGATCGCGGCGCGCTACGGGATCCGCAGCATTCCCACCGTCGCCGTCTTCCGCGACGGTGAGCCCGTGACCGGCTTCATCGGCGCGCTGCCGGCGAAGGCGATCAGCCGCTTCTTCGACGAGCACGTGCTCGCCGAGTCCTCCGAGCAGGCAGCGTGATGCCATGCCAGCCCAGGTACGTCACAAGGAATTCCGCTTCCCCGTCGAGATCGGCTGGGAGGGCGGGCGCCGCACGACCGCCCGCGTCGACGGCAAGCCGCCGCTGGCGATCGCCACGCCTCCCGTATTCCGCGGTAGCGACCCCGAGCTCTGGAGCCCCGAGGACGCCTTCGTCGCTTCCGCCGGGTCATGCCTGGCGGTGACGATCGCCGCTCTGGCCGAGCGCGAGCAACTGACGCTCCACGGCCTCTCCGTGGAGGCCGAGGGCATCGTCGGGCGCCGACCCGACGGCCGCTTCGGCTTCGTGCGCCTCGAGCAGACAGTGTTCATCGACGTCGACGCCGCGGACGAGCACGCCGCACTGACGCTCGTCGCGAAGGCCGAGGAGGGATGTCTGGTCACCGTCTCGCTCGACCTGCCCGTCGCGACAAGAGTCGAGCTCCGTCCCCGCGTCCCCGCCGGCTAGCCGTGCGCGCCGCGGTCCACAGCGACGGCCCCGTCGCGCCGGCGCGGCGCCGGCGCCGCCGCGGCGCGCTCACCGCAGACGCGCTGCTCGAGCCGTGGTTTTCCTCGCTGAAGCCGTACCTCGGGGACATCCGGCTCTTCGACGCCCATACGCATCTCGGCTGCGCCGATCCCGACGGCTCGTGCCTCGGCGCCGCCGAGCTGCGCGCTGCGCTCGGGATCGTCGACGCCCGCGCGGTCGTGTTCCCGCTCGCCGAGCCCGGCTCCTACCGGGCGGCCAACGACCGCATGCTCGCCGCCGCCGAGTTCGCGCACGGCCGGCTCGTGCCGTTCTGCCGCGTCGATCCGCACCGCGGCGGCCTGCACGAGGCGGAGCGCGCCGTCCGGCTCGGCGCGGCGGGGATCAAGCTCCATCCTCGCGCCGAGCACTTCAGCCTCGCCGACCCCCAGGTCGGCGAGATCATGGCGTTCGCCGAGGAGCGATGGCTGCCGGTGATCGTGCACGCGGGGCGCGGGATCCCGTCGCTCGGACGTGACGCGCTCGACGTTGCGCGCGCGTACTCGGGCGCGCCGCTCATCCTCGCGCACGCCGCGATCGCGGACCTGGCCTGGATCTGGCACGACGCGGCCGGCCGGCGCAACCTGTTCTTCGACACCGCGTGGTGGAACACGGCCGACCAGCTCGCGCTGTTCGCCCTGATCCCGCCCGGGCAGATCCTCTTCGCATCGGACACGCCGTATGGGCGCACTGTCGCCGCCGCCGCGGTGGTGCTGCGCGCCGCGCTCGCCGCGGGGCTCAGTCGCGAGCAGATCGCGTCGGTCGCCGGCGGCCAGCTCGAGCGCCTGCTCGCCGGCGCCGAGCCGCGCGACCTCGGCCCGGCACCGGCGACGACCGTGCCCGGGCCGGGACCGCTGCTCGAGCGCATCCACACGCTGCTCGTCGCGGCAGCCGCGCGGTTGACCGGCGGCTACCCGGCGGACGAGTACCTGGAGCTCGCGCGCCTCGCCTGCGAGCTGCCGAGCGATCACCCGGATGCCGACGCTGCCGCGTCGGTGCGCGAGCTGCTCGACCGGCACGCCGCCTATACAGCGACCGACCCGCCCCAGCGCGGTCCGCGGCCGCCCGGTGTGCACATGATCTTCGTCGCGGCCGCGGTCGCCCGCACTCCGGTGCTGCCATGAGCGCCGGGCCCGTCGCGCCGCAAGCTTTCCTCGAGGCCCATCCCGAGTACGCCGCCACGGCCGTGCTCGACGAGCTTCGGGCAACCGACTACGCGCGCCTCGACGATGGCGGGCACGTGTACCTGGACTACACCGGCGGCGGGATGTTCGCCACATCGCAGCTCCGTGAGCACGTGGCGCTTTTGGAGCGCACGGTGTTCGGCAACCCGCACTCGATCAACCCGACGTCGGCGGCGAGCACGGAGTTGATCGAACGCGCCCGCGCGTACGTGCTCGAGTTCTTCAACGCCTCGCCGGACGAGTACGTCGCGATCTTCACCCCGAACGCGACCGGTGCGCTCCGCCTGGTCGGCGAGGCGTACCCCTTCCACCGCGGGGACCGCTTCCTGCTGACGTTCGACAACCACAACTCGGTCAACGGCATCCGGGAGTTCGCCCGCGCCCGCGGCGCCGATACCACCTACGTGCCCAGCGTCGCGCCCGACCTGCGCGTCGACGCGAGCCTGCTGCCCCGGTACCTGACCGAGACGACCGGCGACCACCACAACTTGTTCGCCTACCCGGCGCAGTCGAACTTCTCCGGCGTCCAGCACCCGCTCGAGTGGATCGAGCAGGCGCACGAGCACGGCTGGGACGTCCTGCTCGACGCCGCCGCGTACGTGCCGACGAACCGGCTCGACCTCGCCCGCTGGCACCCGGACTTCGTCGCGCTGTCGTTCTACAAGATGTTCGGCTGGCCGACCGGCGTCGGCTGCCTGATCGCCCGCCGCGACGCGCTCGCCAAGCTCGAGCGGCCGTGGTTCTCCGGCGGCACGATCGTCGCCGCGTTCGTGCAGCGCCAGTACTACGACTTCGCGCCCGGCGCCGCGCACTTCGAGGACGGCACGGTCAACTACCTCAACCTGCCCGCCGTCGAGATCGGGCTGCGGTTCCTCGACCGAATCGGCATGGACACGATCCACACGCGCGTCGGCGCGCTCGGCGCCTGGCTGCTCGACCGGCTCGCGGCCCTGCGCCACGGCGACGGCTCGCCGGCCACGACGATCTACGGCCCCACGTCATGGCAGGGCCGCGGCGCGACGATCGCGTTCAACTTCCTGCACCCGGACGGCAGCGTCGTCGACGAGCGCTACGTCGATCGGGTCGCCGGCCGGCACAACATCTCGCTGCGCACCGGCTGTTTCTGCAATCCCGGGGCGGGCGAGGTCGCCTTCACGATCTCGCGTGAGACGCTCGTGGGCGGCGAGTTCGGCCACGGCATGAGCCTCGACGACTACATGCGCGCGATCGGGCTGCCCTCCGGCGGCGCCATCCGCGTGTCCCTCGGGCTGGCGTCCAACCTCCCGGACGTCCAGCGCTTCCTGGACTTCGCCGCCGAGTTCATCGACCTCACCAACACACCCAACGACCTGCCCGAGCGCCACAGCTGCTGACAACCGCTCGACGTCAGCGCCGTTCGTAACGATTCGAGCCCGCGGCAGTAGTGGGAGCCGTCCCGGCACGCCATCCGCGAGCCCGGCATCGACGAGGTCGCGATCGCCGCTGACGATCGCGTCGACATTCTCGCTGCGTGCGAGGGCGACGAGGTAGCCGTCCTTGCGGTCTCGTGTCACCACCGGCGGCTCGACTGGGTCGTCGACGATCGTCGCGTGTCGCCGGATGCGTTCGACGAGCTCACGAACGGTCCGCTCGTCGACGTTAGGCGGCGAGCTTCGGGCGCCGCCAGCACCAGTTCGAGCTCGGCGAGCAGCAGTGGGCTGGCGAGGACCTTGATGCGGTCGTCCACGAACGCTCGCATCACGAGGTCGGGTGCGCCGCCCGCGGCTGCCGATGAGCGCCGAGATGAAGACGCCTGGATCGATGACGACGCGGATCACGCAGCGCCGCGCTCGCGGCGCGAGCTGCGCAGCTCCTCGTATGCGATGCGCTCCGCGTCGTGCTCGGTCAGCCCGGCGGACGACTGCGTGGCGTCGAGCAGGCGCCCGAGCAGGTACGCGTTCAAGGCGCGCTCGACGACCGTCGCGTCGCTCGCGCGGTCGAGGCCGAGCTGAACGCGCGCACGCTCGACGATCTCCGCATCGAGCTCGAGGCTCACCTTCTCATCGCGCCCGGCCATCGCATCCTCGCGGTAGCGGTCGGCGCGGACAGGCGAGCGGCGCGAGCTCGCGCCGGACCGCCGCGCCGCCGACAGTGCCTCAAGTGCACCGCGTCGTAGGGCACGCGGCGAGGCCATTAGCGGACAGCCAGAAACGCGTCGGCGCCGGCGAACTCAAGGTACTCACGCGGTACCGGAGGATGCCGAACGATGCGGATCGGTGCTGTCGGTTGCAGACGCGACTCGCGCGGCCTGTGCAGGGACTTTGGCTCTGCGCGGGGCCGTTCGCGAGCGTCGCCGGACTGCCATGGTAAGGAAGGGGTCGCCGGTTCGAGTCCGGCAGAGGGCTCTAGGGATTTGCAGGGATTTCTCTTCGGCGTCACGGGATTCCGGGACAGACGGGGGAACATGAGGGGAACATCGGTTTCGTCGGGGGCCGCCTCATTCCTCCGGGGCGCCTCGCGGTTCACGGGCCGATTTCGCTCCCGAGCATGCGGTTGAGAGCTGGTTCGCGGCGTCTCCCAGCAGCTGCCCGAGTGTCGCATTGCGGTGTGATGAGATCCGAACGCCTG
>DATAFH010000098.1:0-1805 GCA_036257565.1 Solirubrobacteraceae bacterium
CCGGAGCGCACGAGCGCGTCGTCGTCGACGAGCAGGACGCGGATCATCGTGGCAGGCTCGCACGCAGGACGAACGCGCCGTCGGGGTCGACGCCGTGCTCGAGCGTGCCGCCGGCGAGCGAGACGCGCTCGGCGAGCCCGATCAGGCCGGTCCCCGCCCCGGGCAGCGACGCGGCCGCGGCGGCGGCCACCGCCGCGAGGCTGCGGACTTCGACCTGCAGGTCGCCGTCGGGCGCGCGGACGGTCAGCGTCACCGCAGCTCCCGGCGCGTGCTTGCGCGCGTTCGTCAGGCCCTCCTGCGCGATCCGGTACGCGGTGCGCCCGATGGCGGCGGGCGGCGCCGCGTCGCCCAGCTCGATCCGGGCGGTGACCCGCATCCCGGCCCCCCGCGACTCCTCGACGAGGGCAGCGAGGTCGGCGAGCGTTGGCTGGGGCGGTTGCGTCAGGCTCTCGCCGCCGTCCTCGCGCAGGACGCCGATCACGCCGCGCAGCTCCTCGAGCGCCGTCTTCGCGCTTTGGCGGATGACGCCGGCCGCCTCGGCGACCTCCTCGGCCGGTGCGTCGGGGTGAAACTCGAGCGCGCCGGCGTGGACGGACAGCAGCGAGAGGCGGTGGGCGAGCACGTCGTGCATCTCGCGGGCGATCCGCCGCCGCTCGGCCGCGCGGGCCTCCTCCGCGGCGCGATCGCCTTGCGCCCGCAGCGACCGCACGAGCTCTCGCCGCGCGCGGACGAAGAGTCCCCAGCCGAGGACGACGCCCGTCACCAGTACGCAGACCCCTGCGTTGACCCAGTAGCTGCCAGCGGGTGGGTAGAGCAGCGGGCTCGCGAAGGCCCAGGCGATCAGGAGCCCGACGATGACGGCCAGATCACGGCCACCAGCCCGGATCGCGGCGTTGAAGGCGGCAGCGAGGTTCGCGCCGGCCGCTGGGAGGATCACGAGCGAGACCGCCCCGACGCCAATCCCGACGGCGGCTGGATGGGTGCGCCGCCAGTGCAGCGAGACGAGCGTCGCGATCCCGACCACGACGGCCACGACGCGCAGCCAGGGCGGGTGCATTTCCCAAGTGCCCGCGAGGGTGGCGGCGCCGATCGCGAACGCAACCAGGTAGACCGCCGCGTCGACGACGCGGTCGCGGTGAGCGCGCTCCTCGTCGCGGGCCTCGATGACGACGCCGGGCAGCGCGGAGCGCAACCAGCCGGACAGGCCATCGGTAAAGCGGGCTGTCGCCTGGCGTGCCATCGCTCGATGGTCAAGCCTAGGCCAGCGCGGCGGCCGCGACCCCCTACCAAAGTCGCTGCCTGCCACCGCCGCTGGGCTCGGCGAGCATAGCCCGCCGACCGTAGCTGCAAACCCGGCGGGCCGCGAGTCTGCCGGCATGATCGAAACCAACGGACTCACCAAGCAGCTCGGCGGGCGCACCGTCGTCTCCGACGTCTCGTTCCGCTGCGAGCCCGGCACCGTCACAGGCTTTCTCGGCCCCAACGGCGCCGGCAAGACCACCACGATGCGGATGCTCGTCGGCCTCTCCGAGCCCGACAGCGGCCACGCCCAGATCCTCGGCGGGCGCTACCGCGACCTGCCCAACCCCGGGCGGCGCGTCGGCATCCTGCTCGACGCGTCCGCCCAGCACGCCGGGCGCCGCGGCCGCGAGGCGCTCGCCGTCTCCGCCCACACCCTGGGCGTGCCGGCGCAGCGCGTCGACGCGCTGCTGGAGCTCGTCGGCCTCGACGCGACGGCGGCCCGGCGGCGCGTCGGCAAGTACTCGCTCGGCATGCGCCAGCGCCTCGGCTTCGCCCACGCGTTG
>DATAFH010000099.1:0-3622 GCA_036257565.1 Solirubrobacteraceae bacterium
GTCCTCGAGCTCCCACTTGATGGCGTGGATGCCGAGCCGATGCGCAAGGGGCGCGTAGATCTCGAGCGTCTCCTTGGCCTTCTCGATCTGCTTCTGCTTGGCCATCGCCTCCAGCGTGCGCATGTTGTGGAGGCGGTCGGCGAGCTTGATGAGGATGACCCGGATGTCCGTGGCCATCGCGACCATCATCTTGCGGTAGTTCTCGGCCTGCGCCTCGTCGCGCGACTGGAACGTGATGCCGGTGAGCTTGGTGACGCCGTCGACGAGGCCGGCGACCTCGTCCCCGAACGCCTCGCGGACCTCCTCGAGGGAGGCCGACGTGTCCTCGACCGTGTCGTGCAGCAGGGCGGCGCACAGCGTCTCGGTGTCGAGCCGCATGCCCGCGCAGATCTTGGCCACGCCGACCGGGTGCACGATGAACTCCTCGCCCGACTGGCGGCGCTGGTCGGCGTGGTGCTCGCAGGCGAAGGTGAACGCGCCGACGACACGATCACGGTCGATATCGAGCGCGACCTCGTCAGCGTGCTCCTCGACGATCGCGAACAGGTCGGCGAGCAGCTCGCGCTCGACGGGCGTGAGGTCGGCCGGAAGGTCGCCGACGGGGCCTGGCGCGTGCATGGCACGGTCGACCGGGCGGTGACCGGCGACCGCCACCGGCGCTTCGGGATCCGTCGCGCCGCCGCCGATCGGCGGCCGCCCACCCTGCTGGGCGGGGCTCAGGCCGCTTGTCGGATCGTGTCGGTCGTCAGAAATCGGAGTCCGTCCTCGAGGCGTCGGTGGTAGGCCTGGAAGGCCGCGGAGCGTTCGAGCGCGGTGCGCGCGGGCGCTTCGTCGAGCCGCAGGGCCGGCCCGTCACGATCGAGGACCACGAGGTCGAGCTCGGAGAGGACCCGCACCAGGCGCCCCGCGAGCGCGGCCGACCTCGGTTGCGGCCCCTCGCCCCGTAGCACGGCCTCGAAGGCCTCACCGCGGACTTCTCCGGCCCGGCGCAGTGCGCGGTAGAGAGACGCCAGCGGGTCGCGAAGGGCGAAGTCCCACTCATGTATTCGTCGAGCAAAGCGTAGCTCAGGCTCACCCCACGCCAGATGGGTTCGAGGCGGTGCGGACACACGTTGGAGGCAGGCCAGCGCCCGGGGGTCGCCTGGCGGATCGATGGCCACAACGTGGTCGAAGCCGCCCGCCAACGAGGGATCGTCGTCCAGCGCCGCCCACGAGCACACGGCGAAACCCCCGACGCGGCTCTGCAGCTTGCGCGCACGATGTGGTGCGTGGGCGACCACCGCGAGCACCCGCTCGCCGGCCGCCACGAGGTCGGAGAGGAGGCCGGCGATCCCGGACCCGCGCGCGTCGTGGACGCGTGGATGGGCGCCGAGGTCAACGGCAGCGCCGTGGATCAGCTCGTCGGCGGCGGCGTGGAGCCCGCCGCTGTCCGGGTCGCCCCGCGGCACGAGGTCGCGGGTGAGCTCGATGTGAAGGCCGTGGTGGAAGCTCGGCTCGCCGAGGATCTCGATCGGCGCGGGGCGGGACGGTCGGGCGTGGCGGAGGACGAGCCGGGGCTCGACGGCGCCGTTCCAGCGGTTGGCCTCCAGACGGACGGCGGCGTCGACCGGCTCGTCCGGCTCGGCCGGGAGCCGGTTGCCGGCGCCGAACTGGACGCAGCGGGATCGGGCTCCGCCGGCGTGGAGCGTGAACGCGACATGGCGCCCCTCCCCCATTGCCCGCGGGTCGGCCAGCAGTGCGGCAGGGACGAGTAGGGAGACGGCCGGGTTGCCCTGGCCGAAGGGCGCGAGGCGCTCGAGCTCCTCAGCGAGCCCGAGCGTGAGAGCGTCGCCCTGGACCACCGCGTCGACGCGGCACTCCGACATCAGGTCCTCGGGCGCGAGCACCTCGGCGGCGTGGGCGGTGAACGATTCGCGGAACGCGTCGACGTCGGCGCGCGCGATCGTGAGGCCCGCCGCGGCGCGATGGCCGCCGTACCGCTCGAGGTGCCGGCCGGCGGCCGTCAGGCCACCGAGCAGGTCGAAGGCGGGGATCGAGCGTCCCGACCCTGTGCCCTCCTCCCCCTCGAGCGCGATCAGCACCGCCGGGCGGTGGTGCCGCTCGGCGATGCGCGCCGCCACGATCCCGATCACGCCGGGATGCCAGCCCTCCGCGGCCAGGACGTACGCGGCTGCCGGCCCCTGCTCGGCCACCAGCGCCTCGGCCGCGAAGCGGATGCGCGTCTCGACGTCCCGCCGCTCGGTGTTCACCGCGTCGAGCTCGGCGGCGATCGCACGAGCGCGCGCGGGGTCCTCGGTGAGCAGCAGCTCGAGCCCCGCATCGGCGCGGTGCAGGCGCCCGGCCGCGTTGATCCGCGGCGCGAGGCGAAAGCCGATCGCGCTCGCGTCGACTGCTCCCGGGTCCACGCGGGCGACCTCCATGAGCGCCCGTAGGCCGGGCTTGCGCGTGGCGGCGAGCGCGCGCAGGCCGTGGCGGACGAGCCGGCGGTTCTCGCCCACCAGCGGAACGACGTCGGCCACCGTGGCCAGCGCGACGAGGTCGAGGTCCTCGTCCGCCGGCCTCGGGTCCTCCCCCGCCTCCTCCAGCAGCGCGCCGGCGAGCTTGTACGCGACCCCCGCCGCGCACAGCTCGGCGCACGGGTAGCCGCCGAGGCGTGGATGGACGATCAGGACGTCGGGCAGCGCGCCGTCGGCGCGTGGCGAGTGGTGGTCGGTCACGACGACGTCGAGCCCGGCGGCGCCCGCGGCCGCCACCTCGTCGACCGCCGTGATCGCGCAGTCGACGGTGATCAGGAGGTGGGTTCCACGCGCCGCGAGCCGGTCGACCGTCGCTGCCGCCAGGCCGTAGCCGTCGTCGATCCGGCTCGGCAGGTACCAGTCGACGTCGGCGCCGACGGTGCGCAGCGCCCGCACGAGAACCGCCGTGGCGGTCACTCCGTCCACGTCGTAGTCGCCGTGGACGGTGATCCGCGACCGGCGGGTCACGTGCTCGAGGATGCGCGCGGCGGCCGCCCGCAGGCCGCCGAAGGCGTCGAGCGGATGGGCTTCCTCCGCGGCGAGGAACGCGCGCGCCGCGCCCTCGTCGCCGAGGCCACGCCGCACGAGGACCTGGGCGAGCACGTGCGAGACCCCGAGCGCGTCCCGCAGCCGCTCGGCGGCCGCGTAGTCGTACGGAGGGATGGTGAAGCGTGTTTCCTGTCGGCCCACGGTCGCCGGAGCGTACGGTCGGTCCCCGACGGAATCGGGCGCGTGGTGGCGTGGTTGCGCAGGTTTATGACGGTTGCTTTGCGGAGTCGTGGCACCTCGCGGCGGTGGCACCCTCGACGAACCTCAACTGCGGCTGGGTAGGGAGGGTGAGGAGATCGGCCGCGAGGAGGGTGCATAACGTCGACTTCGGCGGGGCGGGCCTCGTGAAGTCGACGAAATGCTCCCTCTAGGGGACTAACGTCGACCTCGCGGGCCGGAACGTCGCGAGGTCGACGAAATGCACCCTGCCAGCGTGCATCAGTCCCCATTCGCAGCCCCCGGACGCGCGAGTGGGGCGAAACGCACGCTATGCGCGACAAAGTCCCCACTCGCGCTCGGGAAGCTCCGCGAGTGAGGCGAAAATGCGCGCTCGGAAC
>DATAFH010000100.1:0-2240 GCA_036257565.1 Solirubrobacteraceae bacterium
AGATTCGCGCCGCCTTCGTCGACGGTCGCTTTGATCACGGCGGGGTTTGACCACGGGAAGTTCGTCGGCGCCAGCGCATCGAGGACGTTCCCGGCCGTGAAGCGCGCCTGACGCTCGTTGCGCCAGTCGACCTCGGCGTCCGAGATCAAAGCGTCGACGGTCTCCCCGATCGAGAGGTACCCGGCCATGATGCGCCGCAGCAGCCAGTTGCCTTCCCAAGCCGGGTCGCCGAAACGCCGGTCCCCCTTCGCCGGGCGGCGCGCCGAGCGGCCGGCGGCCACACGGCCGAGCTCGATAGCGAGGCCGCCCATCCGGCGCACCGGGCGCGCCGGCCGCCGCGCCAGTCCCGCGAGGACACTGGCCGCCGCGGTCGGTCGCACGAATCGCGCGGTGCCGCCCTGATCGACCGCGGCCTCGGCGAGCAGGACATCGAGGCCGGCGCTCGCGGCGTCCGGAGCGCGGCGCACCGATCGTGGGATGCGCACGCCTTCGCTGACCGAAGAAGGAGCAGGCATGGCGGTGATTGTCCATCACCCCGCTCCGGGGGGCATGGCCTCCGGCGACAAAGAAGCACTAAATTCTTGTGAGCCGCCTGCAGCTCACCCGGTGGCCTGCGGGTCGCGCAGGGCGGCCATCCGCGCCCGGCGCGGCGCGCCCGCCTCGTGCAGCACGATCTTGATCACCGCGGCGAACGGCACGGCGAGGATTGCGCCCACGACGCCGAGAATCGAGCTCGCGATCAGCACCGAGACTATGGTCGTGAAGGCCGAGATCTCGACCGCCCGGCGGTAGACGATCGGATAGACGATGTAGTTCTCGACCTGCTGGTAGATCAGCTGGATGATGAGCATCCCGATAGCGGCCGGCGTGCTCACGGTCAGCGCGACCGCGACCAGGATGACCGCGGCGATCGTCGCGCCGACCTGCGGGATCAGGTCGAGGAACCCGGTGATCACCGCCAGCACGATCGGGAACGGGAGCCCAAACGCCCAGGCCGACAGTCCGGCGACCGTGGCGGCGACCAACGAGATCGCGACGTTGCCGATCAGCGAGGAGGAGACCGCGCTGATCGAGTTTTCCAGCACCGGCCGCCAGCGCCGTTCGACCTCCGGCGTCGCGAACCCGAACAACCAGTTCGTGATCGTCACACGCTCCATCAGGAGGAAGAGCGAGAGGAACGTGAGCGTGACGAGCGCGAGGACGGAGCCGAACACGCCGGCCGCGATGCCGAGCAGCGCGTTTGCCGCATCCGGCAGTCCGGCGGCGAGGTTCTTGAGCGCGTTGCGGATCGTGTCGTCCGCGCCGGCCGTCTGAGTCAGGTCCTCGAAGGCCGCCGTCTGGGTCAGGTCGTCCCAGTAGCCCGGCAGGGCGTTGGCGAACTCCTGGATCTCCTCCCACAACGGCACCGCCGTGAACACCACGATCGTCGTCGCGCCGGCGAACAGCGCCGCAAACACGGCCAGCGAGGCGCGTCCCCGCCCCCAACCACGGCGCTCGAGGGCGGCGACGACGGGGTCGAGGCCGAGCGCGAGCACCGCGGCGACGAAGATCGACAGCAGCGTCCCAAGCGAGAACACAGCGAGCACCACCACCGAACCGAAGGCGAGCAGCACAAGCAGCGTGCGCACCGGGAAGATCACCTCGACGCGGTGCGGCGGCGGATCCACCACGCGCGGACCGTAACGGCGAGGCAGGACGCTTGAGCGTCCCGCTTCCTTCCTTACGCGGGAGCCGCCTCGAGCACCGGCTCGACGGGCGTGGCGACGCCCAGCGCAACCTCGATCGCCTCGGCCGCCTCCAGGCAGGCGAGCTCCTGGAAGCGCTCACCCATCAGCTGAACGCCGGCCGGGAGCCCGGCCGCCGTGCCGGCCGGCACCGCGGCGGCGGGCAGGCCCAGCAGGTTCGCGGGAACCACGGGGCGCAAGAGCTCCATCGCCTCGGCGGCGTTGGACTCGCTCTCCGCGTCCCAGCCGTGCGGGAACGGCGGCTGCGACCAGACCGGGCTGACGATCAGTGGGTACTCGAGCATGAACTCCGACCAAGCGCGGTGGATTGCCCGTCGCTGTGCGAAGGCGGCGACGAACCCATCGGCGTCGAGCAGAGGCTCGTAAAGCGGAGACACCAGGTCGAGAAAGCGGATCGCGTCCGGTCCCCCGACCTGGCGCAGGACCTCGTCCTGGGCGTGGATGTCGACGAACAGCCACCGCCCCCAGACCTCGAGCGCGTCCTCGTACAACGGC
>DATAFH010000101.1:0-11996 GCA_036257565.1 Solirubrobacteraceae bacterium
GTGCGCGATCGCGCGGCGGGCGACCGCTTCGTCGGAGCGCTGACACGCGCCGTCGACGGGCGAGGCTGAGAAGCCCGCGCGGCGGGTAGATGCTGGTCATGCTCATCGCCGCCGTCATCGTCATCTGCGTGATCCTGCTCGTCCTGGCCTTCTTGGCGCCGCGGCTCTCGTCCAAGCCGCAGTCCGGGGTCAACAAGGTCTTCGGGACCGGCGGCAACGTGGCGG
This sequence comes from Solirubrobacteraceae bacterium, assembly GCA_036257565.1. Lineage (GTDB taxonomy): Bacteria > Actinomycetota > Thermoleophilia > Solirubrobacterales > Solirubrobacteraceae > DASSUW01. The sequence continues at coordinate 226 of DATAFH010000101.1, forward strand.
GCAAGGCCCCCGGCCCGCTCGGTCGCTGGCTGCGCAAGCCGTTCAGCAACTCGCAGAAGGCCTCCAACAAGAGCGCCTCAGCGGGCCGCAAGGGCCGCGGCAAGCTGCCCCTGTAGGCGCGCGCTACGCGCGCTCGTCCGCTGACTGGCGCAGCAGCGCGCCGGTCGTCTGCTCGAGGATCTTGCGCCAGGCGCGGGTCTTCTCCTTCTCGGCCGAGAAGTGACGCATGACCTTGCGCACGCGCGTCGCCGACAGCTCGATGCCGTGGCGGGCGGCGACCTCGCGGATCTGGTCGTAGTCCTCGGCCAGGCGCAGCGTGACCGACTCGAAGCCGTGGCGCGCGATCTCGACGCGCTTGGCGAAGTTCATGATCGACGTCTGGAACATGAGCTGGTCGTCGGGCTCGGGCTCGATCAGGATGATGTCGACGCCCGGGTAGCGCTCCCGCCAGCCACGGGCCACCTCGTGGAGCCGCTGGTAGCCGAGCAGCTTGAACGTCTGGTAGCCGATCTTGGGGAACCCCATGTCCGACACCCGGCGCGTCCGCCTGCCGAACAGCGTCGGGATCTCCTTCGTGAAGTCGTTCACGTAGGGCACGAGCGGGTTGACGACGATGATGAGCTGGGCCCCCGCCTCGACCGCGATGTCGAGGTTCGTCGTTGACACGATCCCACCGTCGACCAGCTCCCGATCCTTGACCTGGGTTGGCTGATAGACCATCGGCAGCGCCGCCGAGGCGCGCACCGCGGCGGAGATCGGCACGTCGTCCCAGCCCGGCCCGCCGAGGACGATCCGCTCGCACGTGTCGAGGTCGGTCGCCGCCACATACAGCTCGCTGGACAGCTTGCGGAAGTCGTCCGTGCGGTCGGGGTCGGACAGCACCGTCCGCATGTACTCCTCGATGCCCGCCCCCGTATAGAGGCCCGACGGGAGCAGATCCGCCAGCGCGAGCACGAGATCGACCGGGGAAAGAGAAGGCAGCGAGCGCCCCACCTCCCGCAGCACGCCCAGAAGGTGGAACGGCAGCCGCACGCCCTTGGCGACGAACTCGCGGTAGTTCGGGCGCAGCAGCATGTCGAGCGACACGTCGTTGAACAGCCCCGAGCCCTGGTCGTTGACCACCCGCATCATCTGCTCCGGCGTCACGCCGTTGGCGGCCAGGGCGGCGATCAGCGCGCCGGCGCTCGTGCCGACGTACACGTCGAACTGGTTGACGGTGCGGTCCACCGCGAGGAGGTCGAGGGCGCGCAGCGCGCCGATCTCGTACACCCCGCCGGTGAACCCGCCTCCGCCCAGCACGAGCGCGGTCTTGGACCGCTTGCGCCGACGACGGCGCGGCCCCTGACCTGGCCCATCGAGCTCAACGACGTTGCCCATCGCTGCCAGCGGAGTGTACGGTGCCGCCCGAGCGGCGGCGCGACTTCCGCCGCCCTGCGGGGTTTTCAACGAACCGATGGTCCGGATCGCGCTTCTCGCGGCGCTGCTCGCCGCGCTCCTCTCCCCCGCCGCCCAGGGCGCCGGCCCGGCGGGGACCAAGCGCGCGCTCGACCGCGAGATGCGGCGCGCCGGCGCGGCCTCCGGCGCCTACGTGGTCGACCTCGATACCGGCCGCCAGCTGTACGCCCGAGCGCCCGACACAGCGCGGATCCCGGCCTCGGTGAACAAGCTCTTCACGACCGCGGCGGCGATCCGCAGCTACGGCCGCCTCGGCCAGCTGACCACCGATGTCCTGGGCGACACGGTGCCCGACGAGGACGGCGTCGTCACCGGCGATTTGTACCTGCGCGGCGGCGGCGATCCGAGCTTCGGCCCCACCGAGGCGCGCGGCCTCGCTCGCGTGCTGGTGGGGAGCGGGCTCACGCGCGTGACCGGCACGGTGATCGGCGACGAGTCGCACTTCGACCGGCTGCGCGGCGGGCCCTCCGCCGGCTACCGCACCGACTACTGGGTCGGGCCGCTCAGCGCGCTCGCCTTCAACCACGGGGTGACGGCCGACCGCTACCGCCGCTTCCTGACCGACCCGCCGCGCTATGCGGCCGAGAAGTTCCGCCAGGAGCTGCGCCACCTCGGCGTCCGCATCCGCGTCGCGGCGCGCGCCGGAGTCACGCCGCAGACGGCCGAGCCGCTCGGCGAATGGGCGTCGCCCCGCATGGCGCGCCTGGCCCGCGCCACGAACCGGCCCTCGGACAACTTCTACGCCGAGACGCTCCTGAAGGCGCTCGGGGCCGACCACGGCAGCGGCGGGACCACCGCGGCCGGCGCCGCGGTGGCGCGCCGCGAGGCCGCGGCCTACGGCGCCCGGCCGACGATCGTCGACGGCTCGGGCCTCAGCCGCGCCAACCGCACCTCCCCGCGGGACGTGGTCCGGGTGCTCGCGGGCATGGCCGGCAATCGCCGCACCGCCAACCCCATGCGCCTCTCGCTGTCGATCGCCGGCCGCGCCGGCACGCTCTCCAACCGCATGCGCCGCACGGCCGCCCGCGGCCGCTGCCGCGCCAAGACCGGCACGATCTACGGCGTCTCGAACCTGGCCGGCTACTGCACCTCACCCACCGGCCGCCGGACGGCGTTCGCGTTCCTGATGAACGGGATCACGGTCTGGACCGCGCACCCGCTCCAGGACCGGATGGCCGCGGCCCTGGCGCGCTACCGCTAGCCGCAGGGGATCTCGGCGCGCACCCGCGTGCCGCCGCCCTGCGGGCTCCAGACGCGCAGGCGCCCGTCGAGCGCCTCCACGCGGTCGGCGAGCCCACGCAGGCCCGAGCCCGTGCTCGTCGTCGCGCCCCCGCAGCCGTCGTCGACAACCTCGACCACGAGCTCGCCGTTCGTGCGCGCGATCTCGACCTGGACCGCCGTCGCGTCGGCGTACTTCGCCACGTTGGTGAGGCTCTCGGAGACGAGGTAGTAGGCGGCGACCTCGTGCGCGGTCGGCAGCCGGTCCTTCAGCTGCAGATGCAGCCTCACCGGCAGCGGGGCGCGCGCCACGAGCCCCTCGAGCGCGACCTGGAGCCCGTGGTCGCTGAGCACCGCGGGATGCAGGCCGCGCGCCAGCTCGCGCAGCTCGGCCAGCGAGTCGGCCAGCTCGCCCCGCAGGCCCGCGATCTGCGCCCGCGCCTCCGGGTCGTCGCCGTAGCGCGCCTCGAGTATGCCCAGCTCGAGTGACAGGGCGACGAGCCGCTGCTGGGCGCCGTCGTGCAGGTTGCGCTCCAGGCGCCGCCGCTCGTCCTGCGTGGCTTCGATGATGCGCGCACGGGAGCCGCGCAGCTCCTCCAGGCGGGCCCGCAGCTCGGTCTGCAGCCGGGCGTTCTCGAGCGTGAAGGCGGCCGCCGCGGTGACCGCGTCCAGCAACCCCGGGTCGGAGAGCAGGGCGTCGTCGTGCTCGAGCACGGCGATCCGCTGCCCGTCGCGGTCGATCGGCGTCACCGCCCGCCCCGGGGCGGGAACCACCTCGACCTGCTGGCCGTCGGCATCCGCATAGGACCCATACTCCGGGAGCCAGTAGGCGACCCGCAGCGTGGGATCGTGCAGCGACCGGGCGAGCGCGCCGCGCAGCCGCTCGGGAGCGACGTCGCCGCGCAGGCTGACGAGCAGGTCCCCGATGCCGGTATGGGCGAGGCGGGCCCGAACCATCTGCGTGAGCATCGCGATCGGCACGGTCGTGAACACCCCGACGTAGAGCCAGATGACGTTCCGCGGGATCTGCTCCGCGATCTTGTCGACGATGAAGATGGCCGTGAAGAAGAACAGCGCGAAGCTGCCGACCAGAGCGGGCATGAGCACCCGCCGGCGAGCGGAGCTCGCCCGCCACCAACGGCGCGCGATCAGCACGGCGAGCGCGAGCTGGCAGCTCGCCAGAAGGGTTCGCTGCACGGTGTCGATGTGGTCGGCCGTCTCCTGGTTCGGCCAGAACGCCAACAGGTTCTCCGGCACGCCGGGCCCCTCGGAGGGGAGGAAGGCCATCCAGACGAGCTCGAGCGGGCCGAGCGCGAACAGCACCGGCACGGCGATCCAGATGTCCCGCGGCGATCCGAGCCGCCCGGTCGGGAAGTAGAGCATGAGCATCACGAAGACCGCGATCGCGAAGTCCTGCGCGATGATCCCGATGGTCAGCCCGAGCGGCGTGAGCGTGGGCAGGACGAGCAGCGCCGTCGCCCGCAGGCTCCCGAAGCCGATCATCAGCGGCCCCACGGGATTCAGCGGCTCGCGGCGCCACGCGATCGCGCCGCAGCTCACGTACGTGACCGAGAGCACGGCGAGCAGTGTCCAGTCGCGCTCGTCGGGCGGTTCGTTGACGAACAGGGAAGCGACCGCCGCCCCGGCACCGTAGAGGGCGAGCAGGGGCCAGACCTGCCGCGTTCGAGTCAAGAAGGCAGCCAAGGTCCTCCTTCCGGTCGCCCTGCGGACGACCATACAGGGACGGCTAGACGCCGTCGAGCAGCTCGAGGAGGCCCGTCTCGTCGATGACCGGCACGCCGAGCTGCTCCGCCTTGGCCAGCTTGGAGCCCGGCGAGTCGCCGGCCACGACGTACGACGTCTTCTTGGACACCGAGCCGGTGACCTTGCCGCCCGCGGCCGTGATCCGCTGCTGGGCCTCCTCGCGCGTGAGCTCAGGGAGCGCGCCGGTGAGCACGAACGTCTGGTCGCGCAGCGGGCCCTCGCCGGGCGGCGGTCCTTCCTGCTCGAAGTGCAGGCCGACCTCCCGCAGATCGGCGATCTGGGCGCGCATCTGCTCGTCCGCGAGCTGGTCGTGGATGAGCTGGGCGACCACCGGGCCGATGCCCGGCGTCTCGGCGATCTGCTCCGGCGACGCGGCGAGCAGCGCGTCGATCGACCGGAACTGCGCCGCGAGGTTGCGCGCGGTCACATAGCCGACACCCTCGATGCCCAGCGCGAAGAGCACGCGGTCGAACGGTTGCGCCTTCGACGCCTGGATCGCGGTCACGAGGTTGCGGGCGCTGACCTCGCCGTAGCCGGCCAGCGCGCGCAGCTGCTCCTCGGTCAGCCGGTAGAAGTCGGCGGCCGTGCGCACCAGGCCCTCCTGCAGCAGGGTGGCGACCTGCTTCTCGCCCAGCCCGTCGATGTCCATGATCGCGGCGAACGCCTTCAGCAGCTGCCAGCGCCGCTCGGGGCAGTCGCGGTTCGGGCACCTGGTGAACACGCCCGGGCCCCTGACCGTCGGCGTACCGCAGAACGGGCAGCGGTCGGGCGGGCCCGGGACGGGAGCGCGGTCCGTGCGCTCGACCGTGTGCGGCGCGGGCGAGACGACCTGCGGGATGACGTCGCCCGCCCGCAGGACGATCACGTCGTCCCCCGGCCGCACATCCTTGCGCGCCAGGTCCTCCTCGTTGTGCAGCGTGGCGAGCTTGACCGTCACCCCGCCCACGTGCACGGGCTCGAGCTCGGCGAACGGGTGCAGGTCGCCGAACTTGCCGACGTTCCACTGGACGACGTTGAGCCTCGTGACCGCCGTCGTGGGCGGGAACTTCCAGGCGATCGCCCAGCGGGGGTCGCGGCCGACCACTCCCAGGCGCCGCTGCAGCTCGACGTCGTCGACCTTCACGACCACGCCGTCGATCTCGAAGTCGAGCGCGCCGCGGCGCTCCTGCCAGCTCAGGCACCGGGCCACGACCTCGTCCTCGGTGTCGAGCACCTCCACGTCGCCGTTGACCCGGAAGCCGTGCTCGCGCAGCCACTGCAGCGACTCCCAGTGCGAGCCCAACTCGAGCCCCTCGGTGGCCCCGATCCCGTAGCACCACATGGACAGCGGCCGCTCGGCGGCGAGCTGCGGGTCGAGCTGGCGGATCGTGCCCGCGGCCGAGTTGCGCGGGTTCATGAACGTCGAGAGCCCGCCCTCCGCCCGCCGCTCATTGAGGGCCTGGAAGTCGGGCAGCGACATGTACACCTCGCCGCGCACCTCGAGCCGGCGCGGGGCGTCCTCGATCCGCAGCGGGATCGACGGGATCGTCCGCAGATTGTGGGTCACGTCCTCGCCGACCTCGCCGTTGCCGCGGGTGGCGCCGCGCTCGAGCACCCCGTCCCGGTACACGAGCGAGATGGCGACTCCGTCGATCTTGGGCTCGGCCACGAAGCGGAAGCTCGGGTCCTCGATCCCCTCGCGCGCCAGATGCGAGCGCATGCGCCCCACCCACGCGCGCAGCTCCTCCTCCGAGCGCGCGTTGGCCAGCGAGAGCATCGGCTGCAGGTGCCGGATCTTCTCGAGCTTGGAGACCGGCTCGGCGCCCACGCGCTGGGTCGGCGAGTCCGGTGTGCGCAGGTCGGGGTGCTCGGCCTCGATCCGCCGCAGCTCGTCGAGCAGCGCGTCGTAGGCGTCGTCCCCGATGATCGGGTCGTCCAGGACGTAGTAGCGGTGGTTGTGCTCGGCCAGCTCGCGGCGTAGCGCAGCCGCGCGGTTGGCCGGGGCGCTCACTCCGCGAGCTCCTCCGCGGCCGGCGCCAGCAGTCGCGCGAGGTCGTAGGCGCGCAGCTCGTCGAGCCCGTGCTCGGCCGTGAGGTCGAAGTGCAGCGGGGTGACGGCGATCCGCCCCGCGGACACGGCGGCGAGGTCGGTGCCCTCCTCGTCGTCGTGGACGGGCGAGTCGCCGTAGATGCGGTAGCGCCGCCGGCCATCCTCGTCGGTGTCGACCTGCTCGAGCGCGTCACGGTAGATGCGCTTGCCGAGCCGGGCGACCTCCACGACGTCGGCGTCGCCCGCGGGGACGTTGATATTGAGCAGCGTGCCGTCCGGGAGCGGGACGTCGTCGAGCCGATCGACGACCCGTGCGGTGAACGCCGCGGCCGTCTCGAAGTCGAACGCCTCGCCGAGCCGGAAGTCCATCTCGCGTGCCTGCGACTGCTGCGAGACCGCGATTCCCGGCACCCCGAGCACGACGCCCTCGAGCGCCGCCGCCACCGTGCCGGAGTACGTGATGTCGTCCCCCAGGTTCGAGCCGTGGTTGATCCCGGCGACCACGATGTCGGGCTCGAAGTCGTCGACGAGGCCCAGCGAGGCGAGCCGCACGCAGTCGACCGGCGTGCCGTCGCACGAGAAGCCGTGCGTGCCGTCGTCGAACGGCACCTCGGTCACCCACAGCGGCCGCCGCGTGGTGATCGACCGGGCGGTCGCCGACATGTTCGCGTCGGGCGCGATCACGGCGAGCACGACGTCGTCGAGCGCCACGAGCGCCCGGCGGAGGGCCTGGAGGCCCGCGGCATGGATCCCGTCGTCGTTGGTGAGGAGCACGCGCAGCATCGGCGGGTGGTGAGGATAGAGGTCCCCGACCTCTGGCCAGGTGGGTCTTCCGCGGTCCCACATAGCCTGACGGGCATGGCCCGTCGCGGCATCATCGCCCTGCTCGCGGTCGCCGCCGCCTGCCTGCTGGCGGCCGCCGTCGGGGCCTACGCGCGCTACGCCGTGCTCGACGAACAGGCCTTCGCCGACCGGGCGGCGCAGTCGCTCGCTTCCGACGAGGTGCAGAGCGAGGCCGCTGCGCGGATCGCCGACCGGGCGGTCGCCGAGCACCCGGAGCTGGCCGTCGCGGAGGCGGCGATCGAGGACGCCGTCCTCTCGGGCGTGATCGAGGACCCGTCGTTCGCCCCCGCCTTCCGCACGGCCGCCGCCCGCATGCACCGGGCGATCTTCGACGACCGGGACGCGCCGGCCGAGCTCACCACCCCGGGATCGGGCGCCGCGCTCCGCGCCGAGCTGGTGGATCGGCTGCCGTTCCTGGCACCTCGGATACCGCGCATCGCCGACGCGCCGGTGCTCGCCGTGCGCCGCTCGGGCCCCGAGGGGACGCTGCGGACGCTGGCGCCCCCGGCCGCCGCACTCGCCGGACCGGTCACGGCCGCCCTGGCGCTCGCCGGCCTGGTCTTCCTCCTGGTCGCCGTGGCCGTCGCGAGCGACCGCCGGCACGCCGTCTGGGGTGCCGGGCTGGCGGTCGCCGCCGCGGGCGGCCTCGTCGCCGCCGGGGTGACCGGCGCCCACGACCTGCTCATGGCGCAGTTCGACACCCGCTACGGGGACGCCGTGGTCACCGCGGTCTGGAACGCATTCCTGGCCGACCTGCGCCTGTGGGGCCTCGCCGCCTGCGGGATCGGGCTGGTGGCGGCCGCGGCCACCGGTCACCCGCGACCGGCGCTGCGACGGTCGCCGACGCAGCCGCTCGGCCGCACCGCGCGGGCGCTCGCCCTGCTCGCGGTGGCCGCGCTCGCGCTCCAGCTGCCGCTGCTCATGCTGCACGTCGCGGCCATCGCCCTCGCCGCGGCGGCCGTCTACGTGGCGGCGGGCGACCTCTTCACGCCGCGGCGGGCGCCAGGCCGGCGAGGATCCCGAGCTGCTGGAACATCGCCAGCGGGCTCCAGTACAGCGCCCCTTCGATGACCATCCCGTCCTCGTCGAACGTGGTGATCACCGCGGCGTAGGTCTCGGTCCAGCGGTTGGTGGGCTCGACGCCGAGCAGCCTGCCGCGGTGCGTCCCGACGGCGGTCACCTCCTGCGCCAGGCGCAGCCCGGAGAGCGTCGACGAGGTCTCGTGGACGTGCAGGTCCGGGAACGCGTTCATGTACTTCTGGGTGGCGGTCACGAGCGCCTCGCGGCCGTGCAGAGGCATTCTCAGCGCCACGTCGCGCCAGATCACGTCCTCCGCGACCAGCGCGCCGATCCCGTCCGAGTCCCGGCGATTCCAGGCCGCGAGGATGTCCGCCGCCCGGGCCAGCAGCGTCCGCCGATCCATGGCGCGACGCTACTGTCGAGGAGCTCAGTGGTCAATACCGCACGCCGGTCAAGTACAGGCCGTGCGCCGGCGCCGTGGCACCGGCCTCCGACCGCGGACGGCCCTCGAGCAGGCGCACGAACGCCTCGGGGCTGCGCCGCCCCGTAGCCACCTCGAGCATCGTCCCCACCAGCACCCGGTTCATCGCCCGCATGAAGCTGTCGGCCTCGATCCGGAAGGCGAGTACGTCGCCGTCGCGGGTCCAGGAGGCGGAGAGCACGTGGCGGTCGAAGCGCTGGTGGTAGCTCTCGGCGGGCGTGAAGGCCGTGAAGTCGTGTGTGCCGGCGAGCGCCGCGGCGCACGCCTCGAGGGCAGCCACCTCGAGCGGATACGGCCACCACAGGGCGCGGCCGCGCTCGAACGGCGACGGGGCGCGGCGGGCGAGGACGCGGTACAGGTACGAGCGGCTCCTGGCGTCGTGGCGGGCGTGGAAGCCGGGCGGCGCCTCCTCGGCGGCGAGGACGGCGATCTCGTCGGGCAGCACGGCGTTGATCGACCGCAGGACGGGCAGCGGCCCCTCGTAGGAGACGACCTGGCCCAGCGCGTGCACGCCGCGGTCCGTGCGGCCGGCCACCGCCAGGTCCACCTCCTGGCGCAGCACGGTCCGCAGCGCGCGGGAGAGCTCGCCCGCCACCGTGCGCTGCCGCGGCTGGACGGCCCAGCCCGCGAACGGGCCGCCGTGGTACGCCAAGGTGAGCTTCGCGGTGCTCAGACGAGCTCGAGATAAACCATCTCGGTCGCGTCGCTCGAACGCGGACCGAGCTTGAGGATCCGGGTGTAGCCCCCGGGACGCTCCGTGTACCGGGGCGCGATCTCCTCGAACAGCTTGTAGATGACGCCCTTGTCGGGGTGCTGGAGGATCGACATCGCCTGCCGGCGGGCGTGCAGGTCACCCCGCCGGGCAAGCGTGATCAGCTTCTCGATCTCCGGCTTGACCGCCTTGGCCTTGGCCTCGGTGGTCCGGATCCGCTCGTGGTCGATGACCTCGATGCAGAGGTTCGCGAGCAGGGCCTTGCGGTGCGAGGCGTCGCGCGAGAGCTTGTGTCGATTCCGCTGGTGGCGCATCGCACTAGTCGTTGCGGAGCGTCAGCCCGCGCTGGGAGAGCGTCTCGATGACCTCGTCGATCGACTTCTTGCCGAAGTTCGGGATCGCCGCCAGCTCGCCCTCGGACTTTGAGACGAGGTCACCCACCGTCTGGATGCCCGCACGCTTGAGGCAGTTGTACGACCGCACGCCGAGCTCGAGCTCCTCGATGAGGATGTCGTCCATCGGCGAGCCGCCGGCGCGCCCGCCGGCCGCCAGCGCGCCTGAGCCGACGCCGGCGCCGTTGTCCAGCGCGGTCATGCCGCCCGGGCCGGCGCGCAGCTCCTCGATGCGCTCCTCGTCGGTGAAGATCGACAGCGAGGAGATGAGGATCTCGGCGGCCTCGCGCAGCGCGGCCTGCGGGTCGATCGACCCGTCGGTCTCGATGTCGATCGTCAGCTTGTCGAAGTCCGTGCGCTGGCCGACGCGGGCCTGCTCGACCGAGTAGGCGACGCGGCGCACCGGCGAGAAGATCGAGTCGATGGGGATGACCCCGATCGGCTGGTCGGGCGACTTGTTGTCCTCGGCCGGCCGGTAGCCGCGGCCGCGGCCGATCGTGAGGTACATCTCGAGCTTGGTCTTCTTCTCGAGCGTGGCGATGTGCGCGTCCGGATTGAGGATCTCGACGCCGGAGGGCAGGTCGATGTCGCGCGCAGTGATCTCGCCCGGGCCGGTGACGACCAGCGGGGCCTCGATCTCAGTGGCGTCCGAGTGCATGCGGCAGACGATGCCCTTGAGGTTCAGGACGATGTCCGTCACGTCCTCCGTCACGCCCTTGACGGTCGAGAACTCGTGCGCGACGCCCTCGATGCGCACCGAGGTGACGGCGGCGCCGGCGAGCGAGGCGAGCAGCACCCGCCGCAGGGAGTTGCCGAACGTGTAGCCAAAGCCGCGGTCGAGCGGCTCGACCACGAACTGGCCGCGGTTGTCCTCGACGGACTCGGCGGTGATTCGGGGGATCTGGAAGTCGAGCATCAGGGTCCTAACGTCGTCTCAGGTTCTCGGGGGAGCGGGTGGGACCGGCGCCTGGGGAGGGACGCCGGGGTCCTACTTCGAGTACAGCTCGACGATGAGCTGCTCCTGCACCGGCGCGGCGATCTCCGCGCGCTCGGGCTTACGGAGCACCTTCGCCGTGAGCTGGTCGTGGTCCGCCTGCAGCCACGCCGGCACCTGCGCCACGAGCTCGGTCGCGTCGCGGATGACGGTCTCCGCGTCCGAGCCCGGCTTGAAGGTGATCACGTCGTCCGCGCGCACCTGGTAGCTCGGGATGTCGACACGGCGACCGTTCACGGCCCAGTGGCCGTGGCGGATGAGCTGGCGGGCCTGGCGCCGGGAGGCTGCGAAGCCGAGCCGCACGAGCACGTTGTCGAAGCGGCACTCGAGCATGCGCAGCAGGTTCTCGCCGGTGATGCCGGGCTGGCGGGAGGCCTTGTCGTAGTACGTCCGGAACTGCTTCTCCAGCACGCCGTAGTAGCGCCGCGCCTTCTGCTTCTCGCGCAGCTGCACACGGTACTCGGACTGCTTCTGGCGGCCGCGGCCGTGCTCGCCGGGCGGATACGAGCGTCGCTCGACGCCGCACTTGTCGGTCAGGCAGCGCTCGCCCTTGAGGAAGAGCTTCTGCCCTTCGCGGCGGCACTGCTTGCACTGGGGGGATGTATCGCGAGCCATTCGGTGTGTCAGACCCTCCGCCGCTTCCGGGGGCGGCAGCCGTTGTGTGCCTGCGGGGTGACGTCCCTCACGCCGGTGACCTCGAGGCCGGCGGCCTGGAGCGAGCGAATCGCGGTCTCGCGGCCCGAGCCCGGGCCCTTGACGAAGACCTCGACCTTCTGCATGCCCTGCTCGATGCCCTTGCGGGCGGCCGCGTCGGCCGTCACCTGGGCGGCGAAGGGAGTCGACTTGCGGGAGCCCTTGAAGCCG
>DATAFH010000102.1:0-2121 GCA_036257565.1 Solirubrobacteraceae bacterium
CGGCCGCCTCGGCGAACTCCTCGACCTTGCCGACGCGCTCCTTGAGCAGATACCCGACGCCGTCGGCACCGTCGGCCAGGAGCTCCGCGGCGTAGCGCTCCTCGTAGTACTGGGAGAGGACCAGCACGCTGGTCTCGGGCCGCTGTCGCCGCACTTCGAGCGCCGCCACGAGCCCGTCGTCCCCGTGGCCGGGCGGCATGTTGATGTCGGCCACGAGCAGGTCCGGCCGGTGGGCCAGGCCCTTGCGCAGGAGGTCGTCGGCGTCGCCGGCCCGAGCCACCACCTCGAACCCGGCCACGGCAAGCACCCGCGCGATGCCCTCCCGGAGGAGGGCGTCGTCCTCACCGATCACGACGCGCCGCGGCGCAGTCATCGGAGCGAGCGTACCGCCGTCCGCCGGCTGGGGCTACTGGGCGGCGAGCCAGCTCCTCAGCGGCGCCCGCGCCAGATCGGCCTTGAGCACGAACGCCTCCGCGCCGACCCGGTGGGCTTCGGCGGTGAAATCGGCGCCCGACTGCACCGACGTCACGACGATGCGCGGCGACCATGGCATGGCCGACAGCCGGCCGGCGAGCTCGAAGCCGTCGCCGTCGGGCAGTTCGACGTCCACCAGCGCGGCTGAGGGCTTGACGCGCCGCGCGGTTGACACCGCGTCAGCGACGGAGCCGGCCTCGGCCACGACGACGAAGTCCAGGTTGGCGAGCAGGAGGCGCGCCAGCCGGCGGAACGTCGGATCGTCATCCACCACGAGAATTGAGCGAGCGATGGAAACAATGATCGCGCGCGCGACGCGGCGTTGGGGTAGGGAACACCCGACATTGCTTGTCATGCGCGCCCGGCCGCCGAATGGCGGCACATGGTCATTCCGGCGGCCGGCGAGGCGTGCGATGGTCGCTGCCGACCCCTGTCAGCGACGAACGGAACGCATGAGCGCCCTCCCTCTCACCGTGGATATCGAGCCGCTCCGCGGCGCGGGATCCGACCTCGCCGCCGACGGCTCCGCGACCGTCGTGCCCCTGATCCGCGGCGCCGACCGCCATGGCCGGACGGGCCGCGAACCGGTGGTCCTCCGGCATCGGCTCTTCCACCGGCTTGCCGCGGCCGGCACCGTGACCCTGGTCTCGGCTCCGGCGGGGAGCGGGAAGACGTCCCTGGTGCGCTCCTGGATCGGCGACGCGGGGCTGGGCGAGCACGCCGGCTGGTCGACGATCGAGCGCGACGAGCGCGACGGGCAGCGGTTCTGGCGGTCGGTCCGAGACGCGCTCGCCGGCGTGACGGGCGGCGGTGCGCTGGCCGCCCGTGCCGGCCTGGGGGTCGGCGTGGGCAGCGAGATGCTGGTCGAGCGCCTGCTCTCGGATCTTCGGTCGCTCAGCGAGCCCGCGGTCCTCGTCATCGACGATCTGCACGAGCTGCATTCGGACGACGCGCTGGCGTCGCTCGAGCTCTTTCTGACGCGGCTGCCGGAGAACCTGCGCGTCGTGTTGGTGACCCGCGCGGCGCTCGGGCTCGGCCTGCATCGGCTGCGTCTCACGGGGAGCTTGACCGAGCTGCGGGCGGAGGATCTGCGCTTCTCGGTGGAGGAGGCGCGGGAACTGCTCGAGGTGTCGGGGATCGCGCTGTCGGACGCGGCCGTGGAGTCACTGCACGAGCGCACCGAGGGCTGGGCGGCGGGCCTGCGGCTGGCGGCGGGCTCGCTGGCCGGCCATCTCGATCCGGAGGCGTTCGTGCGCGAGTTCTGCGGCACCGAGCGTACGGTCGCGGGCTACCTGCTGGCCGAGGTCCTCGAGCGGCAGCCGCCCGAGGTGCGCGACCTGCTGCTGCGCACGTCGGTGCTCGAACGCATCAGCGGCCCACTCGCCGACGCGTTGATCGGCGGCTCGGGGTCTGAGCGGATCCTGCAGGAGCTCGAGAGCGCCAACACGTTCGTGACCGCGCTCGACGTCGGGCGTTCGTCGTTCCGCTTCCACCCCCTGTTCGCCGACCTGCTCCGCCTGGAGCTGCGGCGCGCCACCCCGACGCTCATCCGCTCGCTCCACGGCGCCGCTGCCCACTGGCACGAGCAGCACGGGCACGTCGTCGACGCGATCCGCCATGCACAGGCCGCGCGCGACTGGCCGCACG
>DATAFH010000103.1:0-2265 GCA_036257565.1 Solirubrobacteraceae bacterium
GGTGTCTGACCGCCCATACACCTTGCTGAGCTGCAGCGTGTCGCTCGACGGCTACCTGGGCGACCGGACGCCCCGCCTCGCGCTCTCCAACGAGGCCGACTTCGACCGGGTCGACGAGGTGCGCGCCTCCTGCGACGCGATCCTGGTCGGCGCGGTCACCGTGCGCACCGACAACCCGCGGCTGCTCGTGCGCTCGCAGGCCCGCCGCGAGGAGCGCACGGCTCGTGGGCTCCCGTCGTCTCCGAAGAAGATCACCGTGACAAACCGGGTGGACCTCGACGCGCGCTCGAACTTCTTCACCGCCGGCGAGGCCGAGAAGCTCGTCTACACCCCGAGCCCGCGGGTGGCCTACGCCCGCGCGCGGCTCGCGCGGGCGGCGACGATCGTGGACGGCGGCCGGCGAGTGCGCATGCGCCGGCTCACCGAGGACCTCGGTGACCGCGGCGTGGAGCGGCTCATGATCGAGGGCGGCGGCATCGTGCACACGCAGTTCCTGGCCGACGACCTCGTCGACGAGCTGCACCTCGTCGTGGCGCCCTTCTTCGTCGGCGACTCGAGCGCCCCGCGCTTCGTGAGCGACGGGCGCTTCCCGTGGAACGCCGACCGGCGCGCGACGCTCGCCGACGTGCGCCAGATCGGCGACGTCGTGCTGCTGCGCTACGCGCTCTCACCCCGATTCCGCGACGAATGACCACGACGCGAGCGACTCAGACGGGTCCGGCCGCCGGGCTGATCGCCCAGGTGCTGCTGCTGGCCGTCCTGGCGGCGACCTCCGCTCTCGGCCCGGTGGGCTGGACCGTCGGCATCGCCTGCGCCGTGACCGTGGCGACGGCGCTGGCACGCGGCCTCGCGCGCGGTCCCGATGAGCGGCTGGGGCCGGCGTCCTGGGTGACGCTCGCCCGGGGCACGCTCGCCGTCGGAGTCGCCGCCCTGGCGGCGGACTCGTTGGTCCGCGGCACGCCGGTCGCCCTGCTCGTGACGCTCGCGGCCGTCGCGCTCGTGCTGGACGCGGTCGACGGATGGGTGGCGCGGCGCACCCGGACGGTGACCGCGCTGGGGGGGCGCTTCGACGGCGAGGTCGACGCATTCCTCATCCTCGCCCTCAGCGTCTACGTGGCCCCCGCGTGCGGCGCGTGGGTGCTCGCGATCGGCGCGGCCCGCTACCTCTTCCTCGCCGGCGAGTGGCTGCTGCCATGGATGCGCGCTCCGCTGCCGCCGCGTCGCTGGCGTAAGGTCGTCGCGGCGACACAGGCCGTGGTGCTGACGGTCGCGGCCGCCGAGGTCCTGCCCCTCGCGCTCACGCAGGCCCTCCTCGGCGTCGCGCTCGCGCTGCTCGCGGCGTCGATGGGCCAGTGCACGTGGTGGCTCTGGCGCCGCCGGCAGGCCGCACAGGAGCAAGCGCCGGACCTCGACGTCGGTCAGCCCCAGCGCGGGCCGCTACGTACCGGCTTCGCAGTGGCGGTCACGGTCCTCGCCCTGTTGCTCGTCTGGGTCGCCCTCGTCGCGCCCAACCAGCCGAGCCACCTCAACCTCGGCGCGTTCGCGCGGCTCCCCCTCGAGCTCCTCGTCGTCGTCGCCGTGGCCGCCCTGCTGCCCGCCACCGCGCGCCGCGTGCTGGCCATGGTCGCGGGAGCGGTCCTGAGCGTGCTGGTTGTCGTGAAGGTGCTCGACATTGGGTTCTTCACCGCGTTCGACCGGCCGTTCAACCCCATCGACGACTCGGGCTACGTGGGGATCGGGATCGAGACGCTGCGCAACGCGATCGGCGGGTCGAGCGCGAACCTCGTCGTCGCCGTCGCGGCCGTGCTCCTTGTCGCCCTCCTCGCCGTCCCGGTCCTGGCGCTGCTGCGCGTGACGCGGGTCGCGGCCGGCCACCGCAACTGGGCGCTTCGGGCGGCGACCGCGCTGGGCGTGGTCTGGCTGGCGCTGCGAGTCGTCGGCGCGCCGGCCGCCTCCTCGGGCGCGGCCGCCCTGGCCGTCGACGAGGTCCAGGCGGTCCGGGAGGGCTTGGCGGATCGCGCGGTGCTCGCCCGCGAGATCGCGCACGACCGCTTCCGCACCACGCCCGGCAACCGGCTGCTGACAGGCCTCCTGGGCAAGGACGTCCTGGTCGTGTTCGTCGAAAGCTACGGGAGGGTCGCGGTCCAGGACTCGTCCCTCTCGCCCCGGATCGACGCCGCGCTCGAGCGGGGCGCCGCGCAGCTGCGGGCCGCCGGCTTCTCCTCGCGCAGCGCCTTCCTCACCTCGCCGACCTTCGGCGGCCTC
>DATAFH010000104.1:0-11020 GCA_036257565.1 Solirubrobacteraceae bacterium
CTCGGCGACCTCGCGGCGCTTGTCGCCTGACAGGTACTCGATCTCCTGCTTGAGCTTCTCGAGTCCTTCGGGGGTGAGGATGACGTCCTTCTGCATCTCGTCGTCCTTGGGGTGGGGTCCGGAGAAAGAAAACGCCCGCACACAGGCGGACGAGTTGACGCGCTCAGACGGCGGCGCGGCCGAGGATGGTAGCACCGAGGCCGGCGATGATCGAACGCTGCTCGTCGAGCGTCCCGGCGCGTTGCAGCGCGTCCTGCGCGACCCTCGGCGCGCCGAGTCGCTCGAGGTACCACGGGTGGAACTTGCGAAGGTAGCGGGCGGCGCGATCGGGGCCGAGGTGCTCCTCCGCGCGATCGAGCACCCACTCCCACTCGGCGACGATCTCGTCGGGGCTCGGGTCCTCGTCGCGGGTGCCCAGGACCCGCTCGAACAGCCATGGGTTGCCGAGGCTGCCGCGGGCGAGCATGACCGCCTCGCAGCCCGTGTGGTCGAAGACCCACTGGACGTGCTCGGGATCGTCCATGCCGCCGGTGACGATCACGGGCACGGGGAGCTCCTCCACCACGCGCGCCGCGAGGTCGTAGTCGGGGTTGCCCTTGTGGCGGACCTCGATCGTGCGCGGATGGAACGTGATCCCGGCCACGCCGGCCTCCTCCACGAGCCGCCGGGCGACCTCGACGCCCTCGGCCCGCAGCTTGACGGTCACCGGCAGACCGGAGCCCTCGCGGGCGGCGCGGGCGACGGCCACCGCGGTCTCGGGATCCGACAGCAGGGCGGCGCCGGCGCCGGTCTTCATGACCTTGGGCACCGGGCAGCCCATGTTGAGGTCGATGATGTCGGCGCCCAGGCCGGCAACGTGCGCCGCGGCGCTGCGCATGATCTCGGGGTCCTGGCCGAAGAGCTGCATGGCCACCGGGCCGCCCTGGCGCTCGCGCGGGTCGATAGTCAGCAGCTCGTCGTGGGTCTTGCGGTTGCCGTAGTGGATCGCGAAGCTCGACACCATCTCGCTGACCGCGAGCCCGGCCCCGTAGCGCTTCGCCTGCAGGCGCACGAACCAGTTGCCGATCCCGGCCAGCGGCGCGAGCACGACCCGGTTGGGGATCATGACGCCGCCGAGCTGCCAGGAATCGTGGAGCGATCGCACGGCCCACAGGTTAGGGGTGCCCGTTGCGCTCCCAGATCAGCCGCAGGCCCTGCAATGTCAAGAGGTCGTCGGTCTCGTCGACCAGCTCGCAGTGCGGGACCACGTAGCCGGCCAGCCCGCCGGTGGCGATCGTCGCGGTGTCCTCGCCCAGTTCGGCGCGCAGGCGGCGCAGGATGCCGTCGACCATTCCCGCGTAGCCGTACACCACGCCTGAGCGGATCGCCTCGACCGTCGACTTGCCGATCAGTGCGCGCGGCGTCTCCAGCTCGACCCGCAGGAGCTTGGCGCCGCGCGCGGTCAGCGCGTCCATCGAGATCTCGATTCCCGGCGCGATCATCCCGCCGATGTACTCGCCCGCGCGCGAGACGATGTCGATGTTGATGCCGGTCCCGAAGTCGACCACGACGCAGGGTCCTCCGAACCGGTCGTGCGCGGCGACGGAGTTGACGAGCCGGTCGGCGCCCACCTCGCGCGGGTTGTCGATCCGGATCGGCATGCCGGTCCGCACGCCCGGGCCGACGACCAGCATCTTGTGGCCGAGATAGCGCTCGGCCATCGTGGCCCATTCCGGCCCCAGCTCCGGAACGGTGGAGGACACGATCGACGCGTCGAGCAGGTCGAACGTGACCCCGCGCAGCCCGAGCAGCGCGCGCAGCGCGGCGCCCAGCTCGTCGGCCGTGGACTCGCGCACGGTGGCGAAGCGCCAGTGCTCGTGGAGCACGCCGTCCCGGAACGTCCCGAGATGGGTCTGCGTGTTGCCGACGTCGACGACCAGCAGCATCCACATAGAATGCCTGCGTCTCCGTCCAGTCGACGCTCTGACCAGAAGGTCGCCGTCCGGGCGACCTCAACCACGCACGTCGAGCGGATCTTCGACGCGCCGGACCTCCTGGCCGACGATCTGCTCGAGCGCGCGGGCGGCGGGCCCGAAGCCGGGAACGTCCAACCGAGGCTCGATCTCGAGCAGCGGCACGAGCACGAAGCGGCGCGACGTCACCTCGCGGTGCGGCAGCCGCAGCCGGTCTGACTCGTACTCGACGCCATCGAACAGCAGCATGTCGACGTCGATCGGCCGCGGCCCGTGGCGGACGCCGCCCGGCTCGCGGCCCAGCGCCTGCTCGACCGCCTTGCAGACGTCGAGCAGCGGCTCCGGCTCGAGCGCGGTCTCCACGCGCACGCACGCGTTGAAGAACGGCCGCTGGTCGAGCACCTCGCCCACCGGCTCCGTCTCGTAGATCGAGGAGGAGGCCAGCACGGCGACGCCATGCGCCCACAGGTCCTCGACGGCGGCCTGCAGGTTCGCGCGGCGGTCGCCGACGTTGGACCCGAGCCCGAGGTAGCCGAGGTTCAGCTCGACGCCTCCCTGAGCCCAATGCGAGCGTGCAGCCGAGCCAGGGGCCGCGGCGCCCACCAGTTCCGGCGCCCGAGCAGAGCCATCAGCGACGGCACGAGCAGCGCGCGCACCAGGAACGCGTCGATCAGCACGGCGAGCGCGGTGCCCACCCCGAGCTCCTTGATGAACACGACCTCCGACGTGGCGAAGGCCCCGATCGCGATGCAGAACAGCAGCGCCGCGAACGTCACGATGCGCCCGGTGCGCTCGAGCCCGATGGCCACCGACTCGCGATCGCCCGCCCCCGCGTCGCGGGCCTCCTTGATTCGCGTCAGCAGGAACACGCCGTAATCGGTGGATAGGCCGAAGGCGACGGCGAACAGGAGGATCGGCTGGGTCGACTCGAGCGCGCCCTGGGCCTCGAAGTCGAGCACGCTCTCCAGGCGGCCGTCCTGGAAGATCAGCACGAGCAGGCCGAACGCGGCGCTCAGCGTCAGCAGGTTCATGATCAGCGCCTTCACGGGCAGCACGACCGAGCCGGTCATCAGGAAGAGGATGATCAGCGTGCTGCTGATCAGCAGGAAGAGCGCAAGCGGAAGCGAGTCGGCGAGCGACGCCTGCTGGTCGATGAAGCCGGCCGTCGCCCCACCCACCAGCACCGGGAATGGCTCCGGCCCGTCGCGGATGTCCTCGACGAGACGCTTCGCGGACCCGGAGAGCGCTTCCTGCTCCGGCACCACGTCGATCCTCCAGTAGCCGCCGGCCTGCTCGGGCGCGCTGACGGAGGCGACGCCGTCGAGCTGCGCGAGCTCGCTCGCGTAGGCGGTGGCCGCCGGCCGGCCGCGCTCCCCGGCGCCGGCCATGACGATGATCGGCGACGTGGGACCGCGGGGGAACTCGGTATCGAGCGCGTCCTCGACCACGCGGGCCGAGCGCTCAGTCGGCAGCACGCTCGCGTCCACGCCGGTGAAGTCGATGCGCAGGAACGGCAGGCCCATTGCGATCAGCAGGACCGCCGTGCCGGCGGCGATCGGGCCGGGCCGGCGCATCACGGCCTGCGAGAAGCGGTACCAGGGGCCGGCGCGCACGTGCGCGGCGTCGCGGTGCATGGCCACCTGCCAGCGCTTGAGGCTGAGCGCGTTCACGCGCGTGCCGAGCACGGCGAGCAGGGCCGGGAGCACGGTCAGCGAGACGACGGCTGCGCACAGCGCGACGAGCACGCCGCCGACGCCCATCGAGAACAGGAACCGCAGGTCGAACACGATCAGGGCCGCCATCGCGGCCGCCACGGTCACCGCGCTGAAGGCCACCGTGCGGCCGGCGGTGCGCATGGTGGCCGCGAGCGCGTCGACGGTCGGGCGGCCACCCTCCATCTCCTCGCGGAAGCGCGAGACGACGAACAGCGAGTAGTCGATCGCCAGGCCGAGCCCGGCTCCCGTGATGAGGTTGATCGCGAACACGGACATCGGCTCGATCGAGTTCGCGATGCGCAGCAGCGAGAACGTGATGAGGATCGTCGTCGCCCCCACGACGACCGGCAGGAGCGCGGCGACGGCGCCGCGGAAGACGACGAGCGAGAGCAGGAAGAGCAGCGGGAACGCGAGCATCTCCGCGCGCGCGAGGTCCTCCTGCACCTGCTCGCCGACCTGCGTGAACGCCAGCTGGCCTCCACCGGCGGTCACGCCGGGCTCGCGCTCCACCTCCGCCTGCAGGCGCTCGGCGGTCGCATCCTCGTCGGTGCCGGCGGCGAAGGAGGCGACGAGGTAGGTCGAGCGGCCGTCGCGGGAAACGAGCTCGGCGGGCTGCCCGCGGCGTACTGCGACGACCTGGGCGACGTCGGGGTCTCTGAGCTTCTCCGCAACGCGGGTGATCTTGGCCTGCGCGGGTCTCGAGTCGATCGGCGCCCCGAGGCGGACCAGCACCACCAGGTCCGGCGACGCCGAGCGGCCCATGACCCGCTCGACCGTGTCGCGGGCGAGGACCGACTCGGCGCTCGGGTCCTGGAAGTCGTCGTCGCTGTCGAGTATGCCGACGACCGGGCCGCCGAAAGCGCCGGCCACCAGCACGGTCACCACGGTCAGCGCCAGCACGAGGCGGCGGCGACGGTGGATCATGCGCGCGAGCGCGGCCATGGCGTCAGCGGTGGCGCTCGATCCAGGCCTTCGCCCAGGGGTTCTCGTCCGCGATCTTCTCGAGGTCGAGCGCCGTGATGACGTTGAGCAGCATCCCCGTGCCGAAGAACGACCAGACCTCGTCGGGCGAGGCGTTGGAGAGGCGCCCGACCTCCGCGATCACCTTGCCGTACTGCGCGCGGACGTGCTCCTGGATCGTGGGGTCGGCGACGGCGGCGTACGCCTGCATGAGCATGAGCAGCGCGTACCGGTCGGCCAGCAGCTCGTGGACATAGGCGTGCCCCATCTCATCGAGCTCGCTGCCGGGGGCGGCGTCGGCGGCGGCGCGGCGGAAGGCGTCGATCACCTTCTCGCAGGCGCGGTCGTTGCAGGCGAGGAAGAGCTCCTTCTTCGTGCGGAAGAGCCGGAACAGGTAAGGCTGCGAGATCCCGGCGTCGCGCGCGATCACCTCGGTCGACGTGCCGTGGTAGCCGCCCTCGGCGAACCGCGGGAGCGCCACCGCGAGGATCTCCTCGCGGCGTTCCGCGGCGGACTTGCGGCGAGCGGGAGCGGCCATCGCGGGACTGATGTTAGTGACTGCTTACTTGGAGATCAATTGCGGTCTTCCCTCCACACCTCGACGGAGACCTCCTCGACCGGCAGCGGGATCGGCGGCTCCGGCTTGGAGGCCTTCACCGTCACCATCTCGGCCCCGAACTGGGAGGCGAGGCGCTCGGCGATCACCGCGCACAGCCGCTCGAGCGTCCTGTACGACCGCTGCTGGGCGAGCAGCGCGATGACCTGGCAGACCTCGCCGTAGTCCACCGTGTCCTCGACGCGGTCGGTGATCAGCGCGTCAGGCTCGCCGACGTCGAACCGCACGTCGAGCACCAGCCGCTGGCCGACCTCCCGCTCGGCGGCGCTGACTCCGTGGTGCGTGTAGAGCGACAGCCCGACGATCTCCACCGTGACCCCGATGTCGGGGCCGTCGTCCTCGTCGTCCTCGTCGTCGGTCAGGTCGTCGTCGTCGAAGTCCTCGTCGGGGTCGCGCGCCATGGCGCGAACGTAGCAGCCGCTACCGCCAGCGCGTCCGCCGTGGCGGCGACGTCGTGCACGCGGAAGACGCGCGCGCCCCGCTCGTACGCGATCACGGTCGTGGCCACCGTCGCGTGCACGCGCTCGGTGACGTCGCGGCCCGTGAGGCGGCCGAGGAAGCTCTTGCGGCTGGTGCCGACGACCAGTGGGCGGCCGATGGCGACGAGCTCGTCGAGGCGGCGCAGCAGCTCGAGGTTGTGCTCGAGCGTCTTGCCGAAGCCGATGCCGGGGTCGAGGTGGATGCGCTCCTCCGCGATGCCGGCGCGCGTCGCGGCGTTCAGGCGCTCCTCGAGGAAGGCGCGAACGTCGTCCACCACGTCGTCGTAGCGAGGGTCCTGCTGCATGGTCCGGGGCTCGCCGAGCATGTGCATCAGGCAGCAGTCGACCCGGCGTTCGGCGACGAGGGCGGCCATATCGGGGTCGTGGCGGAAGGCGCTGACGTCGTTGACGTAGGTGGCGCCGGCGTCGAGGGCCGCCTCGGCGACGGTGGCCTTCATCGTGTCGATCGAGATCTGGATCTCCTCGCGGTCCGCGAGCCCCCTGATCACCGGGATGACGCGCTCGAGCTCCTCGTGCTCGGGGACGGGCGCGGCGCCGGGGCGGGTCGACTCCCCCCCGACGTCGATGATCGTCGCCCCCTCGGCGACCAGCCGGCGCGCGTGGGCGACGGCCGCCGACGCGTCGTCGAACGCGCCCCCGTCCGAGAACGAGTCGGGGGTCACGTTGACCACGCCCATGATCGTGTAGGGCGTCATGGCCGCTCTAGTCGGGCGGGTCCTGCGGCGTCCCGAACTCTCCGCCGTCGATCAGCTCGATGCGGTAGCCGTCGGGGTCGGCGACGAAGGCGATCAGCGGCAGGTCCTCGCGGTCGCCGGGGTGGTACGGCGGCTTCTCCGGTCGCACGCCGAGCCGCTCGAGCTCGGCGAGCACGGCGTCGATGTCGTCGACCGCGACTGCCATGTGGTTGTACCCCGTGCCGACATCGTAGGGTTCGTCGTGCCCGCGGTTGACCGTGAGCTCGAGCACGTCGCCACCGCCCGGGAGGCCGAAGTAGAGGTTGTAGGCCGAGGAGAAGTTCAGGCGGCCGCGAGGCTCGAAGCCGAGGGCCTCGTAGAAGCGCGCGGACGCCTCCGGATCGCGGACGCGCACGCAGGTGTGGACGTACTGACGGCTCATGGCGCGAGGCTACCGCTACCGCTTACGAGCGGCTGCGCTCGGCGCGGGGCCGCTCGTGCCGGCGGACGCCGTGCGTCGCGTGGCCGCCGTGCATCCGGCGGGCGTGGGTGTCGGGCCGGGCGCGGGGCGCCGCCCGGGCGCGCGGGCGACGGACCGAGCCGAGCGCGAGGCCGGAGAGGATCGCCGCCGCGCCGACGAGCTGGACGCCGCCGAACGGCTCCTGGAACACGACGGCGGCGGCGAGTGCGCCCACCAGCGGCTCGAGGTTGACGAACGCACCCGCGACGTCGGCGGGCACTCGCGACTGCCCGTAGGCGAACAGCGAGAACGCGAGCAGCGTGCCGGCGATCGCCAGGCCGACGGCGGCGAGCACGGCGGTCTCGGTGGCCGGGGCGGGCGGCGCGCCTTCCGCGGCGACCGCGAGCGGGAGCGCGGCGAGCGCGCCGGCGGCGAGCTGCACGGCGGTCACCGCCACCGGGTCGCGGCCCTGGAGCAGCCGCGTCTGGGCGACGATGAACGTGGCGGAGAGGACCACGGAGGCGAGCACGATCGCGTCGCCGGCCAGCGACGACCCGGCGCCGCCCGCGCCCGCCACGAGGCCGACGCCCAGGATCGCGAGCACGTGCCCGCCCCAGGCGAGCGGCCCGGCGGTCCCGCGCCGGATCGCCACGGCAATCAGCGCGACGAGAACGGGCACGGCACCGACGATCAGCGACGCGTGGCTGACGTTCGTCTTCGAGATCCCGACGTTCTGCAGCACGATCACCAGGCCGAACCCGATCGCGCCGGCGGCGGCCACGCCAGGGGTCAGCGCACGCCGCAGCGCCGCCCGCCGGGTGGCGAGCAGCAGCAGCGGCGCCGCGAGCCCGAAGCGCATGACCGTCAGCCAGCCGGCGTCGAGCCACTCGAGCGCGAGCTTCGTCAGCGGCACCGTCAAGCCCCACAGCACGCCCGCGGCGACGAGGGCGACGAAGGCACCACGACGACCGCCCGCGCTCGAGGCGCGGGCGTGCTCGGTCGCGGTGTCGCGGCGCAGATCGTTGCGGAGCCACTTCTTCATGACTCATATGATCGGAGTTACGCCCAAATCTTCAAGTTCAATTTGACGGTATGCGCATTTCACGAAATAATATTCAGCACGATGGCCGTCGCACTTGATTCTGTTGATGTGCGTCTGTTGACCGAGCTGCAGGCCGACGCGGACCGTCCGAATGTCGAGCTGGCGCGCATCGTCGGGCTGTCGCCGGCGGCGACGCTGAACCGGGTCCGGCGCCTCAAGGAGTCCGGAGTCCTGCGGCGGATCACGGCGCGGCTGGACAGCACGGCGGCCGGCTTCCCGCTGCAGGTCTACGTCACCGCGACGATGGCCCGCCACGACGACGCCGCGCACCGGCGCTTCAAGGAGGCGGTCATCGAGCTGCCGCAGGTGATCGCCGCCGACTGGGTCACCGGCGAGGTCGACGCGATGCTCATGGTCGTCGCCCACGACGTCGCCGAGCTCCAGCGCGTCCTCAACCGCATCGCCGCCCGCGGCGGCACGCGAGTCGTCACGCTCCTCCGCCTCGAGGAGCTCAAGCCCGCCTCCCCCCTCCCCCTCAAGCCCACGCGGTAGCCGACTTGACAGGATCGCGGCTTTACCGGTACAGTCTGTACCAGTACAGATGACCCGTCGCCGCTCGTCCCATTCCCGTCCCACCGTCACCCTCGCCACCGTCGCCGAGGCGGTCGGGGTGTCCCGGATGACCGTCTCGAACGCGTACAACCGGCCCGATCAGCTGTCGCCCGAGCTGCGCGAGCGGGTGTTCGCGGTGGCCGAGGAGCTCGGGTACTCCGGGCCGAATCCCGTCGCCCGGACGCTGTCGCGGGGCGAGACCGGCTCGATCGGGCTGGTGCTCGACTATCCGCTCACGACCGCGTTCAGCGATGGGGCCACGGTCGCGTTCCTCCACGGCGTGGCCGCCGGTGCCGAGGCGCGCGGGCTCGGGCTCTCGCTCGTGCCGCGCATCGAAGGGCGTCACGCGGCCCTCGTGCAGTCCGCGCTCGTCGACGGCTTCGTCCTCTATTGCGTGCCCGAGGACGATCCGCGGATGGATGCAGTCCGGGCTCGCGGGCTGCCGTTCGTGGGCGTCGACTTCGACCCTGCGCGCGACCTCGCGCGCGTCAACATCGACGACCGCGGCGCGGCCCGCGCGGCGGCGCGGCACCTCGCCGCCCTCGGCCACCGCCGCTTCGGCGTCGTCCTCCCATACGCGACCTACGGCCCGACCGGCGCCGATGCCGAGGCGCGAGCCACGCACCACGTCGAGCGCGAGCGCCTGGCCGGCTGGCGGGAGGGCCTCGAGGCGGCCGGGGTCGACTGGAGCACGGTCCCGGTCGCGAGCTCGTCGGGCACGGGCGTCGAGACGGGCCGGCTCGCCGCTGCGGAGCTGCTCGACCGCGCCGCGCGCCCGACCGCGGTGATCGCGCTCTCGGACGCGCTCGCCATGGGCGTCGTCGAGAGTGCCCGCGAGCGCGGCATCTCCGTCCCCCACCAGCTTTCCGTGACCGGCTTCGACGACATCCCCGAGGCCGCCCTCTCCGATCCTCCCCTCACCACCATCCGGCAGCCCCACCACCTGAAGGGCTCCGAAGCCGTCCGCCTGCTGCTCGAAGGCGACGCGGCCCAGTCCGTCGTCCTCCCCACCGAGCTCGTCGTCCGTGCCTCAACCTCCCCCGCTCCCTGAAAGGAAGCTCCCCATGTTCGACCAGCCCATCGCCGCCCTCATGGCCCGCCGGTCCGCCGACCGCCTCCTCACCGAGGAGCGGCCCCGCCGCCGGCTCGTCCGCCGCTAGGCGAAGTCGGGCTTCTCGGGACGGTCGAGGCCTCGCGCCTCGGCCGTCCCACCCGCGAGACCAGGCCGCGGGAGCGGCCTCGGCGGTGCCGGCGTGGCGGCGCCCGGGAGCTCGGGTCGCTCGGGCGTGCCGGGCGCCGGCGGCGCCTCAGACCCGAAGACCTCCTCCTCGGACTTGCCCTCGAGCAGCGCCTCGAACTCCTCGCGCTCGATCGTCTCGCGCTTGAGCAGCAGCTCGGAGATCGTCGCGAGCTGCTCGCGGTGCTCGAGCAGGATGTCCTTGGCCTGCTGGTGGGCGCCCTCGACGATGCGGCGGATCTCGTCGTCGATCTCGCGCGCGATCTCGTCGGAGTAGTCCGGCTCGGCCGAGAACTCGCGGCCGAGGAACGGCTGGCCGTGGTCGTGGCCGAACACCCGCGGGCCGAGCTTGTCGCTCATCCCGAAGCGCATGACCATCTGCTTGGCCGTGGCCGTGACCTTCTCCAGGTCGTTGGACGCGCCCGTCGTGATCTCGGCGAAGACGATCTCCTCGGCGGCGCGCCCGCCCAGCGTCATCGCCATCGTGTCGGTCAGCTCGGCCTTCGTCGTGAGGAACTTGTCCTCGGTCGGCAGCGAGATCGTGTAGCCGAGTGCCTGGCCGCGGGAGATGATCGAGATCTTGTGGACCGGGTCGGAGTGCTCGAGGAAGTGGCCGACGATGGCGTGGCCCATCTCGTGATACGCGGTGACGAGCCGCTCCTTCTCGCCCATGACCCGGGTCTTCTTCTCGGGTCCGGCGACCACCCGCATGATGCCCTCTTCGAGCTCGATCTGGGTGATCTCCTTCTTGCCCGTGCGGGCGGCGAGCAGGGCGGCCTCGTTGACGAGGTTCGAGAGATCCGCGCCCGTGAAGCCAGGCGTCTGGCCGGCCAGCGTGTCGAGGTCGATGACCTTCGCCAGCGGCTTGCCGCGCGTGTGGACCTCGAGGATCTTGCGGCGACCCGCGCGGTCGGGACGGTCGACGGTGATCTGGCGATCGAAGCGGCCGGGGCGCAGCAGCGCCGGGTCGAGGATGTCGGGCCGGTTGGTGGCCGCGATCATGATGATGTTGTCCTTGGCCTCGAAGCCGTCCATCTCCACCAGGAGCTGGTTCAGCGTCTGCTCGCGCTCGTCGTGGCCACCGCCGAGGCCGGCGCCGCGATGGCGACCAACGGCGTCGATCTCGTCCATGAAGATGATGCAGGGCGAGTTCTGCTTGGCCTGCTCGAACAGGTCGCGCACGCGCGAGGCGCCCACGCCCACGAACATCTCGACGAAGTCGGAGCCCGAGATGGAGAAGAACGGGACGCCG
>DATAFH010000105.1:0-1583 GCA_036257565.1 Solirubrobacteraceae bacterium
GGAGCGCCTGCTGCACCCCCCGTCGCCGCTCGGTTACGCCTACCAGCTGTACGCAGCCGGCGGCTGGTCGAGCCTGCCATGGCTGCACCGGATATCGCAGCCGACGCTGGTCGTCGCGGGGGAGGACGACCCGAGCGTGCCACTGCGCAACGGCCGGATGCTCGCCGCACGCATCCCGGACAGCCGCCTGCACATCGTCGAGGGGGGCGGTCACCTCTTCCTGATCGACGAGCCCGAGAGCGTCGCGCGTCCTATACGCGCGTTTCTCGACGCCGCCTGACTGCGCCCTCTGCTTCGGAGATTGTGGGCGGCCCACAAGGCGCGTGCGCAAGGTTGTTCTCCCAAGGGGGTGACATGGCCGCCGCGCTGAGCGAAGGTGTACGCGTGACCTCAGCCGACACACCTACCCCAGTCGAGCCACCGCCCGCAGTCCGGACCGAGGCGCCGCGCGGCGCCGGCAGTCGCACGGGCCGGGGCGCGTCCGAGGCGGTGAGCGGGGCCGTGGACGTGTTGCTGGCAGAGGCCGCTCTCGACCGGCGCGTCCCGTTCGTCGCTCCGGGGCCGGCCCTTCGCGTCGCCGGCGGTCTTGCGCGGCGGCCCGTGCGGACGGCGCGTCGCGTCGCGTCGCTCGGCAGCGAGCTGACCCGGGTGGCGACCGGCCGCTCGCAACTGCGCGCGAGCCGCCGCGACCGGCGCTTCGCTGATCCGGCGTGGGAGTCGAGCTGGCTGTTCCGTCGGCTGATGCAGAGCCATCTCGCCATCGAGGAGACGGTCGACGGCTTGATCTCAGAGGCCTCGCTCGACTGGGCGCGCGAGCGCCAGGCGCG
Source organism: Solirubrobacteraceae bacterium (assembly GCA_036257565.1). GTDB lineage: Bacteria > Actinomycetota > Thermoleophilia > Solirubrobacterales > Solirubrobacteraceae > DASSUW01. The sequence goes on from DATAFH010000105.1 coordinate 828, forward strand.
GCTCGCGGCGAGCAACGTCCTCGATGCGCTGGCGCCGAGCAACTACGCTTGGTCGAACCCGGCCGTGATCAAGGAGACCGTGGACCAGGGCGGCGTAAACCTGGCCCGCGGTGCTCGCCGCTTCGCGGACGACTTCCCGCACCTGCCGGCCACGGTCGACACCACGAAGTTCACCGTGGGCGAGAACCTCGCGGCGACGAAGGGGTCGGTCGTGCTCCGCACCGAGGTGTTCGAGCTCATCCAGTACGCCCCGCGGACGAAGGAGGTGCGCGAGGTCCCGCTGCTCTTCGCGCCGCCGACGATCAACAAGTTCTACGTGCTGGACCTCGCCCCGAGCCGGAGCATGGTCGAATGGCTGCTGCGCCAGGGCCAGCAGGTCTTCGCCATCTCGTGGCGCAACCCGGACGCCGACCAGGGCCACTTCGACCTCGACACCTACGCCGCGGCGGTGCTCGAGGCGCGCGAAGCGGTCTCCACGATCACCGGGCAAGACGCGGTTCACGTCAACGCCGCGTGCTCTGGTGGCATGATCGCGGCCGGCGCGCTGGCACATCTGGCGGCCGACGATCGGCTCGGTGAGATCGCATCGCTGACGCTGATGGTGGTGGCGCTCGACAACGAGCGCGCCGGGACCGCTGCCGCGTTCGCGGGCCGCGACGTCGCGGCGGCGGCGGTCGCAGAGTCAGCGCGCCGCGGCTACCTGGACGGCCAGGCGCTCGCCGGCGTGTTCACATGGCTGCGCCCGAACGACCTGGT
>DATAFH010000106.1:0-2406 GCA_036257565.1 Solirubrobacteraceae bacterium
CCTCGGGCGGCTCGTAACGCTCCAGCGGCGTCGTGTCCACGGCCTCGTAGGAGCCCGACCAGACGTCGAGGCTAGCTGCGCCCGACGGGACGATCAGCGGCTCGCCGGACGCGACCGCGGCCGCCGCCTCGCGCGCGGCGCGCTCGAGCCCTCGGACCTCGCTGGTGCTACTCGAGACGCGGATGGCCACGTGCCGGCGCCGGACGTCGTAGCCCAGCCGGCCGTGCAGCGTCTCCTCGTCGACCGGCTCCCCCGCGAGGATCGCCCGCACCGCCTCCACACGCAGGTGCGTGGCGCCGCGCATCATGCGTTCGCGCTCGGTGCCGTACTCCTCGACGAGCACGTCGCTGACGCGGTCGACGTAGGCGAAGATCAACGCCGAGCTGACGTCCTGTGCCGCCATGAGCTCCTCGGGATCGTGGATGCGCTCCTGCAGCGCCCGCATCCAGCGGTCCCACAGCCAGGCATGCCCGAGCCGGTAGCCGCGCAGCTCAGCGGGCAGCGGGATGCCGCGCCGCACGTTGCCGCGCATGAAACTCGCCGCCTCCGGCGGCAGCGTCACCTCGTCCGCGCGGGCACCGCGCTTGAGCAGCCAGAGCACCTGGCGGACGTTCGCCTCGGCGCTGGCCGCGAGCTCCGCCATGATCTCCTCGTCATCGGGTGCCGCCAGCTCTGGGACGGCCGCGTACAGGTGCTCGGCCATCTCGCGCGCGAGCTCAGGGGTGCTCGGCAGCAGCTCCGCGGCCAGCTCCTGGCAGACCGACCCTCGCTCGGTGACCGACATCAACTGTCGATCGTACGCCGGTTTGTCAACTCCGGACAATCGAGCGGCGAGATCTTGGTCGGCCACCCGTTGGACGCGCGGACGGCGGCCCGTACGGTCGCCGTCATGCTGACGACCACACCCCTCGACGAGCTGGCGTCGCGCGCAGGCACGGTGCTCGGTGCCAGCCACTACGTCACGATCACGCAGGACACCGTCGACGCCTTCGCCGATGTCACCGGCGACCGGCAATGGATCCACACCGATCCCGCGCGCGCCGCCACCTCCCCGTTCCGTGGCACGATCGCCCACGGCTATCTCACCCTGGCGCTCGCCCCCGCGCTCCTCAACCAACTGCTGCCGCTCGAGGAGTTCGCGGTGGGGGTCAACTACGGCCTTGAGCGGCTCCGCTTCCCCGCGCCGCTTCCCGTCGGCGCGCCGGTGCGGCTGCGAGTCAGGCTCGACGCCGTCGAGCGGATCGCCGGCGGCGCCACGCTCCACCTGACGCTCAGGTTCGAGAGCCCGGACCTGGAAAAGCCGGTCTGCGTCGCCAACGTCCTCTACCGCGTCTACGAGCGGTGACCGCGCCGGCGAAGTCGGGCCCGCGCGCCGCGGCGACGGCGTCGCTCGACGTCCTGCTGACCGAGCCCGCGGTCAACGGCACGCGGCGCTTCATCGCTCCACGGGCGATCGCGGGGGTGGCCGGAGGCGTGGCCCGGCGCCCGCACAGGGTCATCGGCCGCGCGGCCGGGCTGGGCAACGACCTCGCGCGCGTCGCCGTGGGCCGGTCCGAGCGCGCGCCCGCCAGAGGGGACCGCCGCTTCGGCGACCCGGCGTGGCAGCACAACTGGCTGCTGCGGCGAGTGCTGCAGGGCTACCTGTCGGCCGCCGACGCGGTCGACGGCGTGATCTCCGACGCCGAGCTCGACTGGCAGACCGAGCGCCAGGCGCGCTTCGCGGCCGGCAACGTCCTCGACGCCGTTGCGCCGACGAACTTCCCCTGGTCGAACCCCACCGTGCTCAAGACGATCGTCGACGAGGGGGGCACCAACCTCGTCCGTGGCGCCAAGCGCTTCGCCGCCGACTTCGCCTGGCCGCCGCAGCTGCCGCAGAACGTCGACACCTCGCGGTTCGAGGTCGGCGGCAACCTCGCGCTCACGCCCGGCTCGGTCGTGCTCCAGACCGACGTGTTCGAGCTGATCCAGTACAAGCCGGCCACCGAGCAGGTCCACGAGGTCCCGCTGCTCTTCATCCCGCCGACGATCAACAAGTACTACATCCTCGACCTCGCGCCGGGTCGCAGCGTCGTCGAGCACCTCGTCGCCCAGGGGATGCAGGTCTTCCTCGTCTCGTGGCGCAACCCCGACGAGTCGCACGCCCACTTCGACCTCGACACCTACGTGAGCGCGGTGCTCGAGGCGCGCGACGCCGTCGCCGCCATCACGAAGGCGCCGGCGGTCCACCTCAATGCGGCGTGCTCGGGCGGGATCATCACGTCGGGCGCCCTGGGCCACCTGGCGGCCGAGGGCTCGCTCGGAGACGTCGCGAGCCTGACGCTGTTCGTGAGCGCCCTGGACAGCACGCGTGCGGGCACGGCGGCGGCGTTCACGAGCCGTGACGTGGCCGCCGCCGCGGTCGCCGAG